>DASYDE010000080.1:0-126405 GCA_036499725.1 Kofleriaceae bacterium | reverse complement strand
AATGCCGAGACCGGCTTCCGATTCCTTGGCCGACTGTTCGATCACGGCCTCGAGCTTCTTCTGCTCATCGGCAGTCAGATCGTCGTCTACCCAAGTGTCGAGGCTGGCGAGCAGCGCGTGGCCGAGCTCGCGCCGAACACTCTCGTCGAGCGCAAGGAGCTGCTGGAGAAGCTGTTGCGGCCCCCCCATGCTGCAAGCGTACTCGCTGGGAGGCGGCCTGGTCGACCGAGGTCTTGCGATGGGATCGCGTGACACCGGCGTGTAAGGACTACTTGGCCGACCGAGGTTTTAGTCGCGATCTCAGCACGTTGGGTGCCGGCGGCGCGGGGACTCTTAATCCGCTGGTTGAAGGTTCGAGCCCTTCTGCCTCACCCGCAAACTCGTCGAAGCCGTAGATTCCTCGTCGGAATTTACGGCTTTCGCCGTTTCGGGCCGCGTGCCATGCGTGCCTCCAGCGCCATTCTCGCCAGGCGACGCGTCAATGTGCGTGACACCGGCGTGTAAGCCGGCACCGGGCAGACGGGCCATGGACCGGCGGAAGTTCGAGGCGTCGAGCTTGCCGTAGACCCGGTCGACCATCGCCGTCGAGCTGTGGCCCATCATCGCGGCCACCACGGCTGTCCACGCCGTTCTGTTTGAGCCACGTGGCAAATGTTCGTCGGAGGTCGTTTGAAACGCTGAGGATCAAGCGCCTTTCGCAACGTCGTCGCTCCGCACACAATCACCAGCGGCACCCGAACAGAAATCGTCTCCCCCTCGCGGGCACGATCTTGCGAGACCCATCGTTCGTCGTCGCTCGACGGCTCACCTGTTTGAGCATTCTGACCAGGCGCTCGCGACCAACGGTTCCGCGCAAATCGCGCTTGTAGAGATCGACGAAGCTAGAACACGGTGGGACTGACCAATCGTGATCGCTGCCGACGACGAGATCCGCGAGATCGCCGTAACTGAAGCCGTCATCGCGGAGTCGCTTCTCGACATCATTCCACTGCGAACGTGGTTTGGGATGCCTTCCTGCTTTTGCTGGTTCTCCGGCGAAGCGTTGAGCTTCTTCCGCCGTGTTGAATGTCCGATGTCACAAACTTCACCGCGCAATCTTCACAGCGCCGCGCGTAGATGCCGGGAGTTGTTAACGTCCGCGGATCGCCCAACTGCCGAACGAGTGGCCGCAAACGGCACCCAACGCAGATCCTTCGGGAAGCGACGCGATTGCTCATGCTCTGATGGGCTACTTCGCCTGAAAGCCGCCGTCGATGTTCAGGACGTGTCCTGTCACGAAGGAAGCCTCATCCGAGAGCAGCCACGCAATGCCGTACGCGATCTCTTCGGGCTTTCCCATGCGTTGCATCGGATGCATCGCTTTGACAGATGCCTCGTCGTACTGCCCGAGCTCCAGCTGCTGCGTGATGATGTCCGTGAGGATCGCGCCGGGTGCAACGGCGTTGATCCGAATGTTCTGTGTCGCATAGTCCAGCGCGCCCGACTTGGTGAGACCGACGACAGCGTGCTTCGTCGCGGCATAGGGGCCCGCCCACGGAATGCCGTTGAGCCCCGCGATCGACGCGAGGTTCACGATCGCGCCGCCTCCGACCTTCTTCATCTTTTCGATCTCGTACTTCATGCAGAGATACACGCCCATCACATTGGTGCGAAGCATCGCTTCGAACTCGGCGGATCCGGATTCACCGATGGCCTTGGTCTCGTTCGCGATGCCAGCGTTGTTGACCGCGAGGTCGAGGCGACCGAACTTCTCGACCGCGAAGTCGACGGTTCGGCGAACGTCAGCCTCGCTGTCGACGTTGGAAGTCATGAAGGCGGCCTCGCCGCCCTTCGCGCGAATTTCATCGACGGCCACGCGCCCGAGCGCCTCGCGACGTCCGCTCAGTACGATGTTGACGCCTCTGCTGGCGAGAATCAGTGCCGTCGCCTTTCCGATACCGGTAGCTCCGCCCGTGATGAGGGCAACTTTCTTCGTCATGATGATCTCCTGGTAGTTCGAGAAATTGGTGTGGACGATCGACCGCCGCTCACGCGGGTCCATCGAGCCCCTTTCACGCAATGTGGCGATGCGCTCTCCGGCGTTACGAAAAAGAATTCGTGTAACGCCCACACGCCCACGGACACATAGGGGGATGCAGCTCGCCTCGACAGCGCCGTGCATGCCAAAGTACTGGCAGGCGAGGGGCTTCCAGGTGAGCGACGAACGACAGACAGCGGAACAGGCGCTGTGGGTGCGCTATGAGGGGCGTATCCGGGCGTATGGGCTTCGTCACCTGCGAGAGTCCGCAGCAGCTCAGGACCTCGTGCAGCACGTCCTGCTCTCGGTGCTCCAAGCGGTTCGCGAGAACCGAGTCGACGATCCCAGCCGGCTCGATGCATATGTGCTCGGAACCTGCCGCTACGCGGTAATGGACATCCGGCGGGGCACCTCCCGTCGGCAACGGCTCGGCGAGAGCTTGGCCGTGCTTCCGACCGCGAACGACTCGCGCTGGGAGCCGCTCGACTCCAGAAATCTCGAGCGCTGCCTCGGTGAGCTCGAGGCGCGAGAGCGAGCGGTCGTTGTCGCGACGTTCATCGACGATCGAGACAGCGACGACATCGCGTCCTCGATGGAGCTCTCTGTCGGCAACATTCGCGTGATCCGACATCGAGCGCTAGGCAAGCTGCGCGGTTGTATGGACGGAGGTGTGTCGTGATCTGTGTCTCCGACGAAGACCTCTTCGACTACTGGACCGGCGATGTCGACACTGCGCGGGGCGCCGAGCTCGAAGAGCACCTGTTCTCCTGCGACAAGTGCGCTGCCGCGAACGAAGAGCTCGCGCGGCTCTTCGAAGCAACGCGCGGGGCGATCCCCTTCGTGATCTCGCACAACCAACGCGAACGCTTGTCTGCGTCGGGAACGCGGATCCAGGTGACGGAGGTGCAGGCGGGCGTTCAAGCGAGCATGCGGTTCACGCCTGACGTCGATCTCCACGTCTTCGCTTTGCGCGGCGATCTCGCCCATGCAGAACACATCGACGTGGAAATCCTCTCTCCGACGGGCGAGGTAGCCGCGGTATACGAGCGCGTTCCGTTCGATCGCGGCAACGGCGAGATCCTCGTGGCGTGCCAGCGTCACTACGAGGGCATGTTTTCGGGCAACCCGATCTTTCGGGTACTGGTGACGGAGCGCGGCCAACAAGGCTCGGCAAGGAACTACGTCGTCGACCACAATTGGCGCTGACCTCGCAGCTCAGCGGCTCGTGAACTACTCGATGCTCCTCCAGGAGCTGACCGCAGTTGAGGGGACGGGGCGCATTCTTGCGGGCGTAAGGCGGCGGCGACGGCATAGAATCGCCCCGATGAGATGGATCTGGTTCGTGGTGCTCGCCGCATGCTCCGGCGAAGACGCGCCTCCCGAGTGCAAGCCGGCGGAAGAGTGCCGTGCAGCGTGCTCGTTCGGGCCAGGCACGATGCCGTCGGCGTCACTCGCGGATCAGGCGCGCGTCGGCTCGAAGATTCCGGTCGATCACTTCATCTTGGTGATGCAAGAGAACCGCACGTTCGATCACTTTTTCTCGACGCTGACCGTGCCCGGGCAGACGGTCGACGGCGCGGCGGCGGACGCGACGAACCCCGATCCGACGACGCCCGGCGGCACGATCTCGCGCTTTCACCAGACCGCGTATTGCTTCGATAACCCGGCGGAGGAATGGAGCCAGGTCCACCGCGAGGTGAACGGCGGCGCGATGGATGGGTTCACCGCTGAGAATGGGCTCAGCGATCCGACGAACGACCCGACCGGCGCGCGTGCGATGGGATATTTCGACGAGGGCGATCTGCCCTACTACTATGCTCTGTCGCGCGCGTTCGCGATTTCGGATCGCCACTTCGCGTCGGTGCAGGCGAACAGTTGGGCGAACCGCAGCTTCTACATGGCGGGCACGTCGTACGGCATCGTCTCGAACGTGTTCCCGCCGCAGAAAGACGCGATGGGGGCGATCCTGCCGAACCTATTCACCCGGCTGAACGACGCAAACGTCACGTGGAAAATGTACGCCGAGGACTTCCCGACGATCGGCATCCTCGACGAGACCTACGCGAAGAACATCAGCCACATCGATGCGTACGATCAGTTCTTCATCGACGCGGCGGCCGGCGACCTGCCGCAGGTGACGTTCGTCGAGCATTCGGACATGAAGGGCGGCCTCTCACCCGACGAGGATCCACCGGCGGACATGCAGGTGGGGCAGGCCGACGTCGCGAACATCGTCGCAGCGGTGACGAGCTCGCCGGAGTGGCCGCACGCGGCGCTGATCATCACCTACGACGAGCAAGGCGGGTTCTATGATCACGTGCCGCCGCAGCCCGCGTGCGCGCCGGACGAGACGCCGCCCGATCTGACACCCGACGACGTCGTCGCGGCCTATGATCAGACGGGCTTGCGCGTGCCGTTGATCGCCGTGTCGCCCTACGCGAAGCGAGGCTACGTCTCACACGTCGTGACCGAGCATACGAGCATCCTGCGCCTCATCGAGGCTCGGTTCGGCCTGCAGGCGCTGAGCCGTCGCGACGCCAATGCGGTTCCGCCGTTCGACCTCTTCGACTTCGATCATCCGGATCTATCGGTTCCGATGTTGCCGCCCGCAACGATCGATCAAGTGCAGCAACAGACCTGCGCGCAGAAGTATCCGTCGAAGAACTAACGCGTGCGCTCGTTCCGGCGCGTACTGCGCTCCCGACCGAGTCAAAGCGAGACGTGGTCAGTGCATACGGTCGCGGTGTACGACGCGTCCGCGGGTGCGCCCGCCGCGGCGCCGACGACGAGCAAGTAGCGCGTGTCGGGTTTGACCGCGAAGGTCGCGAGCTCGAGCTGACCGACACCCGAGATCACGCCGACACCCGCGGGAACGAGCGTGTCCGCTTCGACGACCAGGTAGTCGAGGTCTGCTTGCTCCGTCCAGTCGAGTCTGACTGTCAGCTCGTTCGTGCCCTTCGCCGTCTTCACCGCGAAGACGTCTGTGTCGGCGCCCGAGTGCGCAGCCCCCTTCACCGCATAACGACCATACGGAGCGAGCGTGATCGCTGTCGCCTCCGCAGTCCCCGGACCGGGTGCGGCGAGAGGTGTCCGGGCGAAGTTCACGGTCACCGCGTCGTTCCCCTGCTCATCGCGCTCCGTGTAGGTCGCCTTCGTTTGGGCCGTGCATGCGATCGACGGGTCGGGCGCGATCCTGACCCTGTAATCAATGGAGCCGCCCGAGATGTCTCCATCGGTCCCCGCCGCGACGACGAGATCGTAATCGCCGGGCGCGACGCTCGCCGCGAACGCGCCATGGTCATGCGCGAGGTCCATATGTGCATCCGCCACCAGGGTAGGGTTCGGCGCTGTGTCGAAGAGCTTCACCGCAAAGCTCGTCAGATACTGCCGGCCTTCCAACGGTGCCATCGCCACGGAGAACCCGCCGGACCCGGCAATGGCGATGCGATATCGATCGACGTCGACGATCCTCTCGACCGCGTCGTAGTGACCGCCTTCGATGCGGCCGCACACCATCTGCGTAGACGATCCGGCGGAGAGCGTCGTTGCTTCTGCCGCAGTGCCGTCGGCGAGATCGTCCTGCTCGTCGTAGTCGCACGGGCTGGCGTTGTCACCGCACGCCCCGCTCAACAGCGCGAGGATGGTCACGAAACGCATGACACGGACCCTACACGCAGCTAGGGTTCGCAGTCACGATGGCTCGCTGGTTCGCGCTCGTATTCGTCGTCAGCGCTTGTGGCGACACGGCGTCGCAGCAGCTAGAGGAAGTCACCGCCGCGCCGCAGGAGCAGACGGCCGGTCACGCGTCGGGCAGCTGGCGCCCGGTCGCGTCTCCTCCCATCGCCGCCGCAGGTTTGCCGCTCCTTCTCACCGACGGCACCGTCATGGTGCAGGAGTCCGGCACGCCTACCTGGTGGCGGCTGACGCCTGATCGCGAAGGGAGCTACGCGCAAGGAACGTGGAGCGAGCTCGCGCCGATGCCTACCGACTACAGCCCGCTGTACATGGCGAGCGCCGTGTTGCCGGACGGCCGCGTCATCATCGAGGGAGGCGAGTACCTGTCCGGCGACTCCGCGTTCACGACGCGCGGCGCGATCTACGATCCGGTCGCGAACGCGTGGACGGAGGTCGCCCCTCCGCCCGGGTGGCGAACCATCGGCGATGCATCGGGCATGGTCCTCGCGAACGGACGCTTCTTGCTCTCGAGCTGCTGCGACGGCCCTCCCGGCCCGACCGCGCTGCTCGACGCGAGCTCCCTCACGTGGACGCCGACGGGCGGGGGAAAGATCGATCTTCACGACGAGGAGAGCTGGGTGATGCTGTGGGACGACCGGATCCTCACCATCGACTGCAACAACCTCGCTGACGTCACGCTCGCAGAAGCCTATGACCCGGCGACCGGTATGTGGAGCGCGATTGGACATACTCCGATCCAGATCTCCGACACCTCGGAGGATGCGGACAGCTCTCACGAGATCGGGCCGCACGTGCTGCAGAACGACGGCACGGTGCTCGCGATCGGCGCCAATGGTCACAACGTCACGTACGACCCGTCCACCGATGCGTGGCGAACCGTTCCAGACCTCCCGGTCGTGGCGGAAGGACAGCTCGATTCGGCCGACGGACCCGCCGCGACGTTGCCCAACGGCCACGTCCTGATCGCCGCGAGCCCCGGCGTGTTCGGCTATCCCACGCACATGCTCGACTGGGACGGCGCCCAGTTCACCGAGGTGGCCGCGCCGCCCAACGCGGAGGTCGACTCGAGCTTCCAGCAGACAATGCTCGTCCTCCCGACCGGCGAGCTCCTCCTGACGGATGGCTCCAATGACGTCGAGCTCTACACGCCGGCGCCGGGCTATCCCGACACCGCGGTTCCCGTCATCACGGATCTGTTCATGCCCATGACGTCTGCGCGCCTTCGGGCTCCCTCGGACGTGCACGCGCCGGCGACCGCCGAGGCGCTGCTGACACCGGTCGCAGATCTGTACCGCGGTCAGACGTACAAGCTTGCCGTCCAGCGGATGAACGGAGTCACGCAGGGGGCGTACTACGGCGACGATTCGCAGTCGTTCACGAACTACCCGATCGCGCGACTCACGTACGCCTCGAGCGGCCGCGTCGTGTACGGCCGCACGTACCAGCACTCCAACCGCGCCATTGGACCCGACAAGCACGGGACGACATTGCTGGACGTTCCGCTCGCGGCCGACCAGGGACTCGCGTCGCTACAGGTGATCGCGAACGGCATTCCGTCGCCTTCCGTCCTCGTCAACATCAAGTAACCGCGGCGCGTGACGACAGAACAGTCACGAATCTCCTCACGTCGATCACCTGGATGCCCTGCGGACACGCCCCGAGCTATGATCGGGAACCGTGATCAGCCAGGAAGACGCCATGAAACTGGTCGGGATCGAGCTCTCGAAGAAGAGCGGTCCCGACGACACGTGGCTGATTGTGGAAGGCGAGACCGTCGAACGGTCATTCGGATGGGTCTTCTTCTACAACACGAAAGAGTTTATCGAGACTGGAAACCCGATCAGCCAATTGGCCGGAAACGGGCCAGTGATTTTCGACCGTAGAAGTGGCCGAATGCAGTTCTTTGGAAGCGGAAGGCTCGACTCTACAACGAAAGTAATCGACGACTACGAGCGCGAATGGCTTGCGCAAGGGGAGTGACTGTCAGGAGTCGGAGACGCGGGGACCTCGATCAACCAGCGAAGCATCGCCATCGCAATTTCTGCGCGGCGTACACGAACGTGCACGAGACTCGTTCGTCCGCTAGCCGCTGAGGGTGAATCGGAACGTCGCGCCGCCACCTGGCGTTGCCTCTACCCAGATCCGACCACCGTGGCGATGCACGATGCGTTGCGCACTCGCGAGACTCATACCCCACGTCTGCGGGTCCTTGCCGCGAATCGCGGGGACGAACACTTCCTTCCCGAGCGCGGTGTTGATCCCGATTCCGTTGTCGCGAACGAAGAAGATCATCTCACCAGTCTCAGCCTCGACACCGACGGAGATCGCTGCATCGGCACGATGGGCCGTGAACTTCCATGCATTGCGGAGCAGGTGGCCGAGCAACCCGCGCACGAGCTCGTAGTCGGCCGGGACGATCAATCGATCCGCGATCGAGATCGCAACCGGGCGTGCCGGCGTCTGCGCCGACAGCTCCTGCAGGATCGACTGTGCGATCCCAGAGATGTTGACGGGTTCACGCGTCAGCGCGCCTTGAGCGATGCGTGTCCACTTGTACATGTCGCTGACGAGCTGATTGAGCTGCGCGGAATTTTGCTGGATGCGATCGAGCGTGTGACTTTCATCAGGAGAGAGCCGCTCAGCGAGTTGCTCGTGCAGCGTCTCGGCTTGGGCATGGATCGCCCGGAGGTGTCCGCGTAGCTCGTGAGCGATCGTCGCAGTGAACGATTCGAGCTCCTGATTCACGGCTTCGGCGTGCTCCATGGCCTGGCTCACGCGCTCCTGCTCGTGGGCCAGCCGCCGCGCGTTGACGATCGAAACGGCGGCATGGTCCGCGAGCCTCTGGACGAGAGCTCGATCTGCCGGGCCGTACGGCCCGCGTTCGGAGCGGTGACGCAGGACGTTCAGGAGACCGATCGACTCACCGGACACGCGGAGAGCGACGAGCACCAGGCTATGGACGCCGATCTGCTCGGTGAAGTTGGCGCGATGTTCTGTCGTCGTCGTGCGCAGCTGGACGGGGGCAACGTGCGGGATCAGGAGCGGTTCTCCGGTATCGAGCACGCGTTGCTGGATCGGCATGATCGCGAACGGCTTGGTGCCGAACTCCTGGGCCACCAGCGCCATCACCTCCGGATCGGAGTCGTACGTCGCCTTCATCTGCAGCACGGTTGCGTCGGGCGAGAGCAGGAAGATCGTGCATAGATCGCCGACGAGCTCGCTCAGTCGGCGCGCGATCGTACTCAAGAGCTGATCCAGGTCTGTCGTCGCCTCGGCAAATGCACCGACGATGTCGAGGAGCGCATCGACGGAGAGCTCCGCTGCGACGGCGGGCGACTCGATGGCAGGCGAACCACCTGGCGTCCAGCCTTCGGTCATTCCACCGACGATACTACGCCACGGTGGGTGGGTGAGGAGCGGCTACCGAGTCGACTGCCTGTAGCGTTCTGCACCAGTCGAGACGTCGTCGCTCGAAGCCGGACTGGAGGCGCGGGTGCGCATATACTGTGGCCGATGCCTCTCCTCGGCCTCTATTCGGAGATCGTGGCTCGGGCACGCGCGGGAGTGCTCGTCTATCACTGGGACGAACCACCCGATCCAGGCTCCCTCCGCCTCATCATTCTCAACGAGGCTTCCACCAAGCTCGGTTCATCTGCCGACCAGCTCGGCCGCACGATTCGCGAGTCGTCGCCTGAACTGTTGGCGACGCCGGTGGCCCACAACTATGTCGAGTCATGGCGAACACGCTCGACCCGCTCGTGGAGCATCGAATGGAAGTTTGCCGACGCTCGGGTCGTTCACTACGAAGCGTATTGCTACCCGCTGGACGAGGAACATCTCGTCGTGTGGTTCGAGGACGTGTCGGAGAAGCGTCGTGTCGAGGTCGAGCTCGAGCGTCATGCGAAAGAGCTCCAGCGATCGAACAACGAGCTCGACAACTTCGCGTATGTCGCGTCCCACGACCTCAAGAGCCCACTACGTGACATCCACAACCTGGCGCAGTGGATCGGCGAAGACCTCGGCGCGATCGCTCTACCGGAGGGCACCAAGCGTCACCTCGGTCTCTTGCAGGATCGAATCGGGCGCATGGAGCGGCTCCTCGACGACATGTTGGCCTACGCGCGAGCCGGCCGGGCCGAAGCTCTCCCGTCCGACATCGACCTTTCTGGAGTCGTGAGCGACATCGTGGCGCTCCTCACACCACACGGGTTCGATATTCAGGTGCGGGCGTCGGCCCCGTTGTTTCGCGCGCCTCGCGCCGCGATCGAGCTGATCCTGCGAAACCTGATCGCGAACGCAGTCCGTCACCATGATCGCAAACAGGGGCTGATCATCGTTTCCTCCGAGGCTGCTGACGACGGCTGGACGATCCTCGAGGTCAAGGACGATGGGCCTGGCATCGCGCCCGAACATCACGAGCGCGTGTTCCGGATGTTTCAGGCATTGGCTGCACACGACGGCTCGGGAATGGGACTAGCGGTCGTCCGCAAGCTCGTGGATGCACACGGTGGTCGCGTCGAGCTAATTTCTCGAGGTCGCGGGACGGCCATCCGCATCCACTGGCCACCGGAAAGAGTCGCGTGAACGTGAAGACAGTGACGGTTCTGCTCGTCGAGGACAATCCGATCGATCGCGAGGCCATCGCGCGCGCGTTCGTCAAACACCGCATTGCAAATCCAATCGTGAACGCGACGGATGGGCTCGAGGCGCTTGCGATCCTGCGTGGGCAACATCCCGACCAGCACATCGAGCGTCCATTCATCCTGCTCGTCGATCTCAACATGCCGCGGATGAACGGCATCGAGCTCATCACGAGCGTGCGTGCGGACCCAGCCCTGAGCGATAGCGTCATCTTCGTGCTGACGACATCGCGCAACGACGAGGATCGCGTAGCGTCATACAGCCTCAACGTCGCCGGCTACATCGTGAAGAGCGACGTGGGCGCAGGCTTCATCAGCCTCGTGGAGCTACTGGACCGCTACTGGCGCATCGTCGAGTTGCCGACGTGACTCAAACCGTTCTCATCGTCGACGACAATGTCGTGGACCGAGAGGCCATCCGTCGGCTGCTCGGTTCGACGTACGCGGTGTTCGAGGCCGAGACCGCTAGTGAGGGACTCGACATCGCGGCGATGGGAGCGTTGGATTGCATCCTCCTCGACCAACGTCTACCGGACCGCGAGGGAATCGATGTCGTCGGCGACATCTCGCGGCTCGGCATCCCGGTCGTGATGTTGACCGGGCAGGGAGATCAGTTGCTCGCGGTGGAGGCGATGAAACGTGGCGCGGCCGACTTTCTCACCAAGAGTCGCCTCGATCGTGGAGTGCTGCTTCAAACGGTAGGTAGCGCGATCGAGCGCGAATCGCTGCGCAAGGAGATCTCGAACAAGCAACGAGAGCTCGCGATGAGCGAAGCGAGAAAGGCTGCCGTCATGGAAGCGGCGCTCGACGCGATCATCGTGATGGATGGACGCGGCGCGATCGTCGAATTCAACAGCGCCGCCGAGCGCCTGTTCGGCTATTCGCGCGAACACGTCGTCGGCAAGCCACTCGGAGACCTGTTGATCCCCGAACGATTTCGCGCAGCGCACACCGAGGGCCTGCAGCGCTACCTGACCTCGAAGGAGCCCCACGTGCTCGGGCGGCGCGTCGAGATGGCAGCTCTGCGGAAGGACGGCTCGGAGTTTTCGGCCGAGCTCGCGGTGGTCCGCAACCGCGACGAAGGGCCTCCGCAGTTCACGGGCTACGTCCGCGACATCAGCGACCGGATCCGCGCGGCCCGTGCCGACGCGTTGCAGAGCAGGGTCGAGGCTGTCGAAGAGGCGAACACCGAGCTCGAGGCATTCAGCTATGCAGTGGCTCACGATCTGCGGGCCCCGTTGCGCGCGCTCCGCGCATTTGGGTCCGCTCTTGTCGACGAGAAGATCCTCGACGCACAGGGGCGCCACTACGTCGAGCGCATCTCCGCTGCCGCCACACAGATGAACACTCTCATCGATGCGTTGCTGCACCTCTCGCATACAACGCGAGGGAGCTTGACGCTCTCCAACGTCGACCTCGCAAGCGAAGCGTGGTCGATCGTCCGCCGCCTCCAAGCGTCCGACCCCGACCGGAACGTTCGCATCACGATCGACGCCGACCTGACCGTACGTGCGGACAGTCGCTTGATGTCCGCGCTTCTCGAAAACCTCATCGGAAACGCGTGGAAGTTCACCTCCGAGACGGCGGCAGCGCATATCGAGGTCGGTCGAAGCGACGACGGTGTCTACGTTCGCGACAACGGAATCGGGTTTCCGCAGGCAGAAGCAGAAGGCCTCTTCATCCCGTTCCGGCGCGCGACAACCCAGTTCCCGGGAAGTGGAATCGGTCTCGCGACCGCCGCGCGCATCATTCGCCGCCACGGCGGGAAGATCAGCGCGATCGGTGAGCCCGGCGTGGGAGCGACGTTCACGTTCCAGCTTCCGACGGTCTAGCGGAGTCTACGACTCTCGTACGAGGGCGGTCGCAAGAACATCTCGACGACGTCGGTCTCCGACAAGATGTGCGAAGCACTCATAGCGGCCGACGCAGGTACCGTACGAGAGTATATTCGATCGATGAGCGCGCGCGTTTTGGTTGTCGTGTTCTCCGACGGAGGGCATCTCAACCCGATGCTGTCGGTGATGCAGCGCCTCGAGGATGCCGGTCACGACCTCGTCGTGTTCAGCTTGCAGGACGACGTGACCGAGCGGTGCGCGAGGGCAGGGCTGCGCGCAAGGTGCGCGACGGCGGCGCTCGCAGCGGTGCCGGCCGGCAAAGTAGAAGCGCAGCGCAGCGTGGCGATCGCGAAGCGCCTCGCGAACCCAGCGTGGGCAAAGCGCTGGATGTCAGCCGTCCTGATCGATCCGCTGCGCGCCCAAGTCGCAGCGCTGCGCGCCGAAATCGCCGCAAACCGTCCGCACGTGATCGTCTCCGACGCGATGGCGTACGCTGGCGCAATCGCCGCGGAGCTCGAGGGCGTGGCGTGGGCGACCGTCGCGACGACCCTGTTGGGTTTCGCGTCCGATGTCGCGACCTTCCCCCCTGACCTCGCGGCGAAGCGCGATGCCGCTGTTGCCGCCACGGGCGTGCGCCTCACCTTCCGCGCCAGTGACGTCGTGTCTCCGCATCTCGATATCGTGCTCGCATACGCCCGACTTCTCGGGGACCTCGCGCCGGCGGCGACGTACGCCGTTGGGCCGGCGCTGCCGCTCGCCCGTCGCGGAGACGAGCGCCCGTTCCCGTTCGATGCGTTGCCGACCGACGTGCCGATCGTGTACGTCGCGTTCGGGAGCCACCTATCGCACGGTCCCGACGTGTACACCGCGGTCACGAGTGCGCTTGGACCGGACGAGGCCTTCTTCGTCGTCGTCCTCAAGGACCTTCTCGAGGAGCCGTTTGCGAAGGCACTGCCCCCGCACGTGCTTACCGTCGAGTACGCGCCGCAGCTCGATCTACTCGCGCGCGCGAGCGTCATGGTGAATCACGGTGGTGCGAACAGCGTCCTCGAAGCCCTGAGTCGTGGCTGCCCGATGGTGGTGCTGCCGATCACCTACGACCAACCGCTGCTCGCGCGGCTGGTCGAACAGGCGGGCGTCGGCGTGGGTCTCACGGCCGCGGGTCTCACGGTAGAAGCCGCGCGCACGGCGCTCCTTCCGCTGTTAGCGCCAGACGCGCCCGCACGCCAGGCCGCGCGTCAGCTCGCCACGGAGGGCGGCGACGGGGCCGCGCGGACAGCCGAGCTCATCACCGCACTGGCGATGTCCGGTTCGGGCATTACTCGTCGCGGGTGATGGCCGTGACGTGGCTGATGAAGCCCTCGAGAAACGCCGCGGCGGTCGTGTCGCGGAATAGCTCCAGGTTGTACGCGAGGTGAAGCTTGATGCGGTTGTTGTCGTCGTTGATCCAGAGCAGCAGATCGTAGCCGATTCGTCCCTCGGCCCACGCGCCGGGGACTGGCGCTGGGGTCGCGGTGTTGTGGGCCGGTAACGGCAGCGGAGCCTCGCCACTCGACTTTTCCCGCACGTACACGATGCAGAATCGAAACGCGCTGTGCGGCGCGAGGTCGAGCAGGTCGCACTCCCCGTTGTCGAACGCGTCGGTCACCACGGCGTGGGTCCGCGTGACGAGCTCACCAAACGACGGAGCTCCCTCGGTCGAGACCCGCAAGAGGATCGGGTTCACGAGAAAGCCGAGGGTGCGCTTGAGCCGGACGGGATTCACGAGAACGCCGTGCGTGCGTGTGAGGCGCGGAAGGTATCGGTGACTCAGCCGGGTGATGAACGCGAGATCGCGCTGCGACGTGCGTTGGCTGAGATATCCGGCCATCGCTGCGACGAGCGTCGACATGACGGTGGCGCCGCTGCGCCGCGCGATGCGATGAATGGCGGGCACGCTCGCACCCGTGATCGTCATCGTGACCGTGCTGGACCGAAAGGCGACCACGCCCGCATTGGCGTGACGAAGCTCATCGACCTTCTCCCTCGGTAGGTCGTTCGGTAGCTGAAGAGGCTGAAACCCCTCGAGACGCGCATTCCAGAAAGCGCCTTGTTCGCGTCCAATCTCGGATCCGCGAACCTGCTCCAGGTAGTCGGCCAGGTGGTGATACTGAATTGAGGTGGGCGGCAAGATGGCGCTGGGATTCCGATCGGGCTCATCGGCGAACGCACGCCACAGCTCGCACAGCTCACTCACAAAGATCGGCATCGATTCGACGTCCGAGACGATGTTATGGAGCGACACCGTCAGGCGGTGGCGTGTAGGCGACGACCGGCTCACGGCAACGCTCATCACCTCCCCGTGCTCTATGTCGAGCGGGCGGAAGCACTCGCCTCGATGAAACTCGATGTCCGCCTGCTGTTGTTGGTCCGCCGGTAGCGAGCTCAGGTCGGCGTACTTCAGTAATCCGAAGCGCTCTACCTCGCTCGGGTCGAGGACCTCCAGCATCTCGCGTTCGCCGTCTTGGAAGAACCGCGTGCGCAAGAGCGCGTGTCGCTCGCGCATTGCGGACACTGCTCGTTCGAGCAAGCGAAGATCGAGCGGGCCGTCGATCCACGCCGACCAGACATGCCGAGAGAACAGATCCGACGTCGTCGACTGGTTAAACTTGAAGACTCCGCGCAAGGCGGCAGGAAGCCGAGCGCGTCGCGACTGTGTTGTTGTGAGCATCGGACGCGTGCTCGTCGACACAGGCGCCGACCGTAGCATTCAGCTCGGCGCTACCAGCGAGAAATCCGACGAAGAATCAGGAGTTCGAATTCCGAACACAGTTGTTAATTCAAGCGTCGGCATCGTCACCGTGGCGGTAACCGCTGTATTTGACGCGAGCATCGTCGGAGGTATAGCGTGGTCGTGTGGTGTCTCAGAATTGGACGGAGATCGTGCGAACCGCGGCGGGTGGGCTTGGCTTGCTCGACGAGAATGGCGCGCTGGTTTCCATGGATTCTCTGGTGCTCATCGACTTCGTGGTCGAGCTCGAGCGCTTAGCGGAGATGGACATCCCGGGCGACGCGCTGCGCGCCGACATGTTCGAATCGGTGGACACCGTGGCAGCGATGCTAGCCTCCCTCAAGCACTGAGGTCGGTCGCCGTACACGATGAGGAACTTCGCGTCGTGGCTGCTGGAGACCGGAGCCCCTGACGCCCGAGCCGTGTGGGACGAAGGGCGCTGGTGGACATTTGCGGAGCTCGGTGTGCGGACGCGACAGGTCGCGGCTGCGCTCACGACGCGTGGTGCGCGCGGGAAGATCGTTCTCCTCTGCGGCGAGAATAGCGCGGAGGGTATCGCTGCCTATCTCGGAGCGCTGTACGCAGGGGCGGTCGCTGCCCCACTACTACAGCTTGGCGACGCCAGCCTTGCCGCGTTCGTGCGGGACACCGGCGCGACGATCGCAATCGCGCGCGCCGAGCATCAACCACAGTTGCGGATGGCCGGGCTCGACGTGCTTGTCGTGGACGAGCCTCTGACTGTGCAGGCATCGGAGCCCGCAGCGGTCGACGTCAACGAGCTAGCGGTCGTGCTGTACACCTCGGGCTCGACGGGCACGCCGCGCGGCGTGATGCTGTCGTCGGACAACTTGCGCTATAGCACCGAGGCGATCCTCTCGTTTGCGCCACTCACGGCCGACGATCGGGCGCTCGCTTCGCTGCCGTTCTACTACTGCTACGGACTCTCGGTTCTGCACACGCACGTTCGTGCGGGGGCGGCCGTCGTGATCGCCTCGTCGGCGATGCCCGGGGATCTCGTCGCTCTCGCCGAGGCGACCGGGGTCACCGGGCTGCTCGGCGTACCGACCATGTTCCAGATCCTGGTGCCGCGAGGGCTGCGCGATCGCACACTGCCGGCCGTGCGGTACGCGATGTTGTCGGGCGGAAAGGCGACGCCGCGGTTGATCACGGAGCTGCGCGCAGCATTGCCTCACGCGCGCGTGTATCTGCGCTACGGCATCACCGAGGTAACGGCCGCCGCCTCGTGCCTGGCCCCCGAGCTCGTCGACAGCAAGCCGGACTCGATCGGGCGCGGGCTCGCCGATGCGCCGCTCACGGTCGAGCGTCCGGACGGCGTCGCCGTTGCCCCGGGAAGTGACGAGGTCGGCGAGGTGGTCGTCCGCGGGCGTCATGTCGGTCTCGGGTACCTCGGGGCTCCCGAGGAGACGGCGCGATGCTTTCGCGATGGAGCGTTCTACACGGGCGATCGCGCGCGCGTCGACGCCGATGGCGACGTGTATCTGGTCGGTCGCGACCGCGAGTTCATCAAGACCGGCGGACACCGCGTATCACCGCAGGAGGTAGAGGATGTCGTCGCCGCGATTCCCGAAGTCGCCGAGGCCGCGGTCGTAGGCGTGCCGCACCAGATCCGCGGCGAGGCATTGGTGGCGATCGTGGTTCTCCAGCCCGGAGCGACACTCGACCTCCGTGGGTTGAGCAAGTACTGCGGCGCGCGGATGGCGCCGTGGAAGGTACCCACGGAGCTGCGGGTCGTGGAAGCGCTGCCCAAGCGTGACAATGGCAAGATCGATCGCCGGGCACTCGGCACACTGTCTTCGGCGCGAGTGGCCGCGTCCGCTGAGATCATCCAGCCGGGGCGTGAGAGCGAGGAAGTCGACCCGTGAAGATCTTGTTCACGTTGCTGGGAGAAGTCGGTCACGTAAATCCCTTCGTTGGTATCGCGCGCGCTCTCGTGGCGAACGGTCACGAGGTTGCCGTCCACAGTACGCGTAGCTTCGAGTCGCAGTTCGCGCGGGCCGGCGTCCGTGCGCGCTGGTACCGCGACGGAGTCGCCGATGCGCCCGTTGCGTCGCCGCAGCAGATGGCGGCGCGCATGCGCAACCTGCGTTGGCTGCGCGGATGGTACGAGCTCGCACTCAGGACACTTCCGGCGAGCGTGCAGACGATCCGGAGCACGGTTCGTGACTTCCGTCCCGACGTGATCTGCGTCGATCCATTGATCGCGGCCGGAGCGATCGTCGCAGAGAGCGAGAAGATTCCGTGGGCAGCCGTCACGCCGGTGCTGAGCACGCTGCGACCCACTGACTGGAGCTGCCCGTTCCTGGACGTGGCCGTCTCGTTGGCGCCGCGAATGCGCGAGCTCCTCGACGCGCAAGGTGCGCACGGTATCGTCTTCGAAGGCGTGGACGTCGTATCGCCGTCATTCAACAGCGTCTTCACGACGGAGGCGTTCGCTCCGCGAGCGCAAACCGCAAACACCCATTCGACGTACGTCGGACCGGCGCGATCGGGAGGGCCGCGCGGCGACGAGCCCGAGTTTCCCTGGGAACGGCTGCACGAACGACCGCTCGTCTACGTGGCGAGCGGCGGCGGCCAGTCGCTGTCGTTTGACCCGGCGAGCGTCCTGAGGATCGCGCGAGCGATTCCCGAGAGTGCCGCGAGCATCGTGCTCGCCGTGCACCATCTCGTGGATGACGCGGGGTTCATGTCAGCAGTGCCGCCTCACTGTATCGTCACCCGCTATGCGCCGCAGCTGCGGCTCCTCGACCGCGCTGCAGTGGCGGTCACGCACGGTGGCATCAACACCGTCAACGAGTGTCTCGAACGCGGGTGCCCCATGATCGTGATGCCGCTCGGGAAGGAACAGCCGCTACAGGCCGAGCTTGTCCGTCGCGCGGGCGCCGGCACCACGCTCGATCCGATGTCGTTCACCGACGAGGAGTGCCGGGATTCCGTCCTCGCGATGATCGCGGACGGGCCGTATCGCGAGCGTGCACGCATCATCCGTGATTCCTACCGGGCGACCGACTCGAGCGCTGTTGTGTGCGCGGCGCTCGAGCGACTCGCCTGAACGTTCTCGATCGACGCTCGTCGAGGCGACGCTTCGGGAATTACCTAGTTAGCACCGCTGCCGGTCATGCCCGGCGCCGTCGTTGAAGCGTGCGGATGCTGACATCGAGACGCTTTGCCGCGCGCGTCAGGTTTCCACGCTCGAGGGCTACGACGTGCTCGATCACGCGATCGACGATCTGCGCGAGAGGCTGGTCGAGGTCGAGCTCCAATAAACTGTCGGTGCCGGAGACAAGAGCTTCGGACGGGCGATTGAATCCTGGCGGAAGATCCTGGGCGCGTACGGATCTACCTGACCGCAGAATCGTCACGAACTCGAGGACATTACGAAGCTGGCGCACGTTCCCTGGCCAGTCGTGAGCAACGAGCGCTGCGCGCGCGGTGCGCGTCAGTCTGGGCGGTACGCAATCGTGGATTGCTGACAGCTGGGCGACGAACGCATCGATCAGTGGGCCGACATCGCGCCTGCGCTCGCGCAGCGGCGGGACGGTGAGCGTGATGCCTTGAATGCGGAAGTAGAGGTCCTCACGAAATCGCCCCGCGCGGACTTCCTCCTCGAGGGGACGCAGCGTCGCGAGCACGACTCGGACGTCGACATCGACCTTCTTCGTACCTCCTACGCGCATGAAGCGATGCGTTTCAAGAAACCGCAGCAGCTTGGGTTGTAATGCGAGCGGCATCTCGGCGACTTCGTCGAGGAACAGCGTCCCACCCTCGGCCGTTTCGATCTTGCCGTGACCGCGCTCGGTCGCCCCCGTGAACGACCCGCGCTCATGGCCGAACAACTCGCTCTCGAACAGGGCACCAGGGATCGCCGCGCAGTTGATCGGCACGAACGGACCGAGGCGCCGCGGAGACAGCTCGTGTAACAAGCGCGCCATCACTTCCTTACCCGATCCGCTTTCTCCCACGAATGTCACGGTCACGTGCTTGGGAGCTATGGCGCGGAGCACGCGTTCGAACCCACGCATCGCCGGCGAGACCATGACCGGATCGAGCACGTTGGAACGCGTGAGCTTCCGAGTCACGTCCCACCCTACGCCAGGATCGTCATCGATCCAACCATCACGGCCCCGCGTGGTTGCGTCGTCGCGAAGGTGTTCTCATCGACTCGCCGTGGCGCCGCTCGGCGTCGCACGCTCGCGTTTGATCCAGAGCTCGAGCTGATCCGAGCCGATCCTATCGGTACAGGTGAGCTCGTAGCCGGCAGGCAGCGGTCCGCCGAACCCATGATACGTCACGACTCTCGTTCCCCATCGAGCCGCAGCGAGTCGCTCGCTCACGGCATTGACGTAAAGGTGGAAGTTCAGCGGATCGAGCGCGAGCGTGTTGTCGAGCGTGAACGGCTTCTCGATGATTTGCTCTGCGAAGGGGTTGTAGAAGTAGAACGCGTCGTACTCCGACCAATCGAGATCGAGCGCGTCTCCGTGAATGAAACGAGCATTCGTTACGTTGGCCGCAGCTGCGAGTCGGGTCGCGACCCGGACAAGATGTGGCCGCAACTCCACGCCGACGAACTGCGCGCTGGGTACGACGCGCGCTGCCTCGATGCAGAACTTACCCGCGCCCGACCCAACGTCGAGCACCCTCGCATTGGAAGGATGCGCGAGAAGAATCGCCGCACGCCGAGCGACGTCGAGAGGCGTGAAGTGGGTACCCGCCTTGAGCAGCAGGTTGGGCGGCAGCTGCTCGTCGAAGGCAGCGTCATCGGGAGCGTTCCAAAGTAGTGACACGGCCAGGGGAGAGTGCACCTAGCGGCCCACTCACCGCAGGTGTCTTTTCGCGAACTTGCTCGGGTCTTCGTCTCGAGCAGGGACAACATCCACCAATACGACAAGTTGTCGTATCGATCGAACCTGGAGGTCCGGCCTTGCGACAGGTTGTTCGGCGATTGGTGACTTTCAACGCTCCAGCGAGGCGCGAGATGTCATGACGAATCGACCGTATCTCGTGGGGGCGTCGCAATCGACCCGCCTCTCGACGAGACAACGCGAATAGATGGCCCCTGCGCGTGGTTCGTGATGTGCATGATGCCAACGGGTGCCAACATGGAACAGCCTCGATGAGGACAGTCTATTTGACCGACAGCTTCCGCGATCACTGCAGCTCAAGGCGGAGTGTCACTTCACGCCGCTGGAGGTTGCTCGACGCGCGGCGAGGCTGCTCGCGCCGCGACGAAATACAACCGTGCTCGACGTTGGTTCCGGGGCAGGAAAGTTTTGTATCGAGGCTGCGCGCGTTGTTCCGACCGCTCGATTCGTCGGTATCGAGTGGCGCAGGCCTCTCGTAAAGATCGCGGCGCATTTGGCTCGTGCGGCCGCAGTATCGAACGTCGAGTTCATCCACGGCGACGCGCTCGATCTCGATTGGTCGGAGTACGACGCGTTCTACCTCTACAACCCGTTTGCAGAGCAGGCCTGCAGGGAGCCGTTCGTGATCGACACTTCGATTGCCTTGGACCCTCGGAACTTCGGTCTGTACGTCAAGACCGTTAGCAAGCGTCTCGCAGATGCGAGACCGGGAACGCGTGTCGTGACGTATCACGGGTTCGGGGGGCCCCTGCCGGAGGCATACAGACTCGACCACTGGGAGGACGTCGGATCGGGACCCCTCGAGCTCTGGATCAAGAGGCGGGCATGAACCGCCGGAGCATCGATCTTGCGGGCACGGCAGCGCTGTGAGGACGCCCCCTCGACGAAAGCCGCGCCACTGGGTCGACGCGTCAACTGATCGCGCATTCGACGATCTCGTTCCAGACGGACTGAGACACCTATCCGAGAACCACTGGACTCCCATCGATGTGGCGATCCGCGTTGCGCGACTCCTAGCGCCCAGGCCCGATGAACGGGTGCTAGATGTCGGATGTGGCATCGGTAAGGTTTGCGCGGTTGGAGCGCTCTGCACGCAGGCGACATGGTACGGCGTCGAACAACACGAGAGCCTCGCGTTAGTCGCCGAGAGTCTTAGTCGCGAGCTCGGCGTTGCCGCGCGTACTCGGTTCATCTATGGCGATGCATTCGCTCTCGACTGGAGGGACTTCGACGCTTTCTACTTCTACAATCCTTTCGAGCCTCCGCTCTTCGGCCACGTCGCGGACTCTCCTCCGCAGCCGCACGACGGTCAGACGCAGGCTGAACGTGCGAAGGACCGACTCGCGAGTCTGCGCCCTCAAACCCGCGTCGTAACCTACAACGGCCTTGGCGATACGATGCCGAACACCTTCGAGCTCGTCCGCCAAGAGCGTGCTCGTCGAGGGCTCGACCTCGTGTTGTGGATCAAGAGGTCGAACGGATAACGTCGAACGAGGGCCGAGCAGATTCTCGGGGCTACGCGCCGGTCGAGCTCGTCTGCCTCACGCGATCAAGAAGCGAAGCAGCGCTAGCGCCAAGACAGCAACGGTGCCGATCGCGAGTTGCGTCCGACGAGCTGGCGCGAGCCCCTTCCACCAACCCAGGCCATTCGACGCTGCGCGATCGAGCGCGGTCTGTCGTGCTTCTTGCCGCATCGCGATTTCTGCGCGGCGCTGGGCCTCGAGTGCGAGCTCGTGCTGCGCGTGCTCCTCGCGCTCTGCCTTGTGTCGGCGATCGCGCTCGTTCTCTGGCTCGACCTCGAATGATGCGTCGGGCTCCGGAGGCGGAGCGAACGGGTCTGGTGCGACAGGCGCGGGCGGATCTTTGCGCGCCTCGATCTTGCCGAACCGATCGGAGCTCTTGTCGACGTGGTCGCGATCGCCTGACGGAGCGTCGGGGCGCGCACGTTCGAGCTTCTTGAAGCGGTCGAGGCGACCCATCAGATCTCGTTCGTGTCGATGGACGCGGGGCGCGCTCGTGTCTTGGCCCATTCGCGCAGTGACGAGATGTCTTCTTGCATCGTCGTCGAGAGGGGGCGCGTCTCCGTGAGTGCCTGCTCGATGTGCTTCTGTTCGAGTTGTTCGCGATGTTCGAACGCGTGGTAGAGCGCGGAGACAAGCGCTTCCTCGATCTCTGCGCCGGAGAAGCCACGCGCGAGCTCGGCGAGGAGTCGGATTCCGTAGGTGGACGGATCGCGTTGGCGGCGCGCGATGTGGATCCGGAAGATCTCTTCGCGCTCGGCGAGCGACGGTAGATCGATGAAGAAGATCTCGTCGAAGCGGCCCTTGCGAAGAAGCTCGGGTGGGAGGTCTTTGATCGAGTTTGCCGTCGCGACGACGAACACCGGCGCGGCTTTCTCCTGCATCCACGTGAGGAGTGATCCGAAGACGCGAGCGCCGACGCCACCGTCGGTTTCACCGCCGCCACGGACGCCCGAGAGCCCCTTCTCGATCTCGTCGATCCAGAGCACGACGGGCGCCAGACTCTCGGCGGTCTTGATCGCGCGCCGCATGTTTTCCTCCGACGAGCCCATGAGGGAGCCAAAGATTCGCCCCATATCGAGGCGGAGCAGTGGCATGTGCCAGTGGGCTGCGATCGCTTTGGCCGTGAGCGACTTGCCGCAGCCTTGCACACCGAGGAGCAAGAGGCCCTTGGGCTCGGGGAGGCCAAACTTGCGCGCTTCGTCGCCAAACGCGGCGGTGCGGGTATCGAGCCACGTCTTCAAGTGGGGGAGCCCGCCGACGCCGGTCAGGCCTGAATCGGTGGGGTAGTACTCGAGGAGGCCACTCTTGCGAATGACCTGACGCTTCTCTTCGAGGACGAGCTGGATGTCGTCGGCGTCGAGTCGGTTGTCCGTCGCGATAGCGCGTGCGAACGCGTTCTCGGCTTCATTGAGCGTCAGGCCGAGTGCGGCGCGCACGAGGCGCTCGACGTCGTTGCGATCGAGTTGAACTTCCGCGCGGCCTTCTTTGCGCAGCACGTTCGCGATTCCTCGCAGGAGCTCGAGCAGCTCGCCGAAGTCGGGAAGCGGCACGTCGAGGACGCTGATGTCCTTCTCTAGCTCGACGGGGATCTTGAGGACGGGGGAGAGGAGGATCACCGTCGAGTAGCTGTTCTCCAGCTCTTGCGCGAGCTCGCGCATCGCACGGACCACGAGGTGATCGTCCAGGAAGGGATGGAAGTCCTTCAGCACGATCAGCGACGGGTCCGTCAGCTTGCCGATCGCTTGGAGCGTCTCGACAGGCTTTGCGACCGGATCGACCGAATGCGCTGCGCGTGCGCCACCGACGCGGCGGAGTCCGCGCGTCGACGTCCACTCCATCAGCTGTTTCGAATGGCGGCGGGCAAGCTCACCCAGGATCGTGTCTACGCGCTGCTCTTCCCACGAGACGAGGTACACGAACGGGTACCGCGCGCGAACGAGCGTATCGAGGCTGGCTGCAAAGCTCACCCGTGCCGACGCGTCCACCTCTAGACGTTACCAGTTTTCGGGTCACGGACTCGGGGTCAGGTCGAGGTGCCGCACGTCCAATCCGATCGCCCAGAGATGCGCACCCGTCCCATCGCGAACGATCCGCAGCTTGTTCGCCGCGAGCGGCATGGTCGGGACGGCGGTCCAGTGCGCACCGCCATCGACCGTCTCGAAACCGCTGGGCACGGCGCCGACCCAGCCGTGCTGTTCGTCGACGAACCCGATGCCGAACTCCATCACGGCCACGTCGTTGATCAGCGGCAGCTCTCGCCACGTCGCGCCGCCATCCTCGGTCTTCACGACGTAGCGCTGAGGGCTCACTTGCGACGCCAGCGCCGGATCGTCCGCGACCTGTCCCGAATAGTTTTGCAGCGTCGCGTAACAGGTAGTGCGCGTCGGGCAGCTGCCTTTCCACATCAGCTCGTACGGACGCGTGGACTCGTACACGGTCTTCCATGTGCGCCCGCTGTCGAGCGTCTTGAGAATCAAGCCGTGCGACTTGGCTGCGTCGGGATCCGTGCCTGCGAAGAGGAAGCCGACGGAGCTGTCGACGAACTTGACGTCGAGAATCATCGCCACCTGTGGAGGAAGCGGAAGACGTTTCCAGCTCGTGCCTGCGTCATCGCTCGCGAACAACGATGCGGGACCGTTCACACGACCGCCGACGTGCACGAGGTCCTTGTGGAGCGGATGCCCGGCGTTCACCGCGTCCGTCGACAGAATATCGATCGCACACACGCCGCGCGCTCCATCCGCGTCGGGCAGGGTGACGGGCTTCCAGCTCACTCCTCCGTCGTCGGTGCGGTAGAGCAGCGTTTCATCCGTCACACCCGGAAACGAGTCGGGTCCGATGTTGCCGGCGAACCCGTGCTGCTCGTCGATGAAGCCGAGCGCGCGGATGTACGTGCCCGGCTGCTCGAGCACCTTCGTCCACGTGGCTCCCGCGTCGTTCGTGCGGAAGATCTTGCCCGCACCGTTTCCGTAGAACCCCACGGTCGGCGAGACAAAGAAGATGTCGTCCTGCTTCCCCTTGTACGGCTCGGTCGTGGAAGTGACCCAGTCGCCATGCACCAGCGATGGAGGCTGCGGTTTCGCCGGCGCACCGCAACCAACGAGCCCGATTGCAATCATCGACGCGTAGAGCTTCACGCGGCGAATCATACGCGGCTCGCGACGCGCGTCAGTTCGTGCGGACTGCGATCTGACGCGGTCGCGCCTGCTCGACCTTCGGCAACTCGAGGCGCAACACGCCGTCGGTCAGCTTCGCATCGATCTTGCCTTGATCGATCTTCTCCGAGAGCGTGAACCGCCGGTAGAACGTCCCCGAGCGATACTCCCGCAGCACATCGATCTCACCCGCGGACTCGACGCTCGTGATCCTGCCGGTCAGCGAAAGCACGTTGTCGTGGAGATCGATCGTTAGATTCTGCGCCTTCACGCCCGGCATGTCGGCCAAGACAGTGATCGCGTTCTCGGTCTCGAAGATGTCGGCGGCCGGTGTGTAAACAGGACCCGGGCGCGTCTGCTCCGCCACGGTTGCCTTCTCGACCTGTTGCATGTTGGTGTTGTGTTGGGTCGTCATGGTGCTCCTCGTGTGTAACGAGCTCAGGTTTTGACCGTGATCTGCCGTGGTTTTGCCTCGGCGACCTTCGCGACCTTCAACGACAGAATTCCGTCTGCGCAGCGCGCCTCGATGTCCTCGGCATCGATATCCGTCGGAAGTGCGATCGTTCGGTTGAACTCTCCGTCCGCGCGCTCCTTGCGGTGATAGCTGACGCGTTCGTGCTCGGCCGGAATCTCGCGTCGCCCCGAAATGGAGATCCGATTGCGGAGCGCTGTGATCGTCAGGTCCGTCGGGCGAATCCCCGGAATCTCGGCGCGCAGGTAGAAGTGGTTGTCGTCTTGCGTCAGGTTCAACGGCGGGAACACTCCTGCCGTCACTTCGTTGGACGATTCAGCCGCGGCGGCGTCCAAGAACCGCAACAGCTCGCGGTGGCGACTCTCGAGATCTGCGAACGGATTTGCGAGTGCGGGCCGCGACGGCCAGATCTGTCGGACAAACATGGTCATTGCTCCTTTGCTTCAGCGAAGCTCTTACGAGCCTCGAACAGTTGCGTTGTGTGACGCTGGATCGGGCGTCGATGGCGGCGCGATCGAGCGAATAGCTCGACCGTCCGCTGTGCGTCCTCGGGTTTGACGATTGTCAGCGGCCCCTCGCGCATCGCAACCAGCTCGTCAGCTGCGCGCGCGACGACGATGACAGGGATTCGCGAACCGAGGTCGCGCAACCCGCGGGCGATACTAACGCCGCTACAGCCACGCGCCGCAGCGTCGGCGACGATCAGTCCTGGACGCCGCCACGGCTCGTCACCAAGGATGAGACCGGAGATGGCGTGGATCAGGTGCAGCCCGGTCGGGTGCTCGATGACGGTCCATCCCTGAGCGCGTAACGCGTCGGCGATCTTCGAGCGACACGCGGCATCCTCCACGGTGATGTGCGCGATCGGATGTGATTTGGTGGAAGCATGACGTTTCATCTTCAACCTCGGTAGGGTGGCACCGCGGGAAGCGGCGCCCGGTGGGACGGCCAGAGTCTCTCGATAGCTTGATCGGTTGTGGGACCTGCCGTTTCGGGCAACCGCCTCCCGCGGTGAGGATGTTCGCGGTTATTCAATTGCCCCATGGGTCACCTCAAGAGCGGAGGGGTGATTTGGGCAGCGCGAAGGGCTTCATCGCATCGCGCAGCCACTGCGGGACGTTCAGCCATGGAACCGTCGCCGGCGAGGAAGCGTTGTTGATAAGCGTGGCGCGAACGGACAGCGGCTGCTTGTCTCGCACGATGTCGATCGCGACGCGCTGATCCTTGGTGACGTCGGCGAGCGCTGTCAAGACGTCGGTCGCGGTGGCGATCGCACGCCCGTGCACCGCGACGATCACGTCGCCGACAGCGATGCCCGCCATTGCCGCAGGCGTGCCCGCTTCGACGTGTGCGACCAAGACGCCCCGATCTTCAGTGGCGCCGAGGTGCGTGCGCAGCTCGGGCGTCAGGCTCATCACCATGACGCCGAGTCGTGGGCGACTCGTGGAAAGCTCGTCCTTCTCGATCAGCTGTGGAGTCGACCAGGACTCGGTGGAGGGCCCGGCGGCCGCATTTGCAGGCATCGCCGCCAGACCCGCTGCAATCAGCAAAGTTTGGAAACGTCGCATGAAGACCTCCTCTTTTTTTTCGATAATGCCGGCGTCGCGACCGCGCAAGGGCTACGCGGTTGCTTTTGGCGGGTGGTCATCTCGCCACCGGTGCCACTCCGAAAGTGCCTGGTTTGCACGCTCCACCGTCCGGGTGACGAGGGGCATCGTCGTCGCATCCTCGAGAGCCATGTCGGTGATTGCCTCGAGTAGCCCTGCCGCGATCGCGAGGCGATCGACCAGGTCGCTCGGGGCGAGCGCCGCGAGTGCCAGCTCGAGGCCGGTCTTCACCTCTCTAGCGAGATGTCTGAGCTCCATGTGTTTGCTCATCAAAACCTCCGGTGGCTTGTTGCCGACCGGAAGTTAACCACGGCGCGGGAAAAAAACATTCCGGGCCCCCGACTGTCCGGGTCACGAGGCGTGGTCTTCGTCGCTGCGTAGCACGAGCAGAGCCTCTTCGAGATCGGGCGGAGAGAGCAGCGCCGCGTCGCTGTCTCCCCCGCGCGCGAGTGTGGTCTGAATGGCGGCGAGCCTGACGAGGGCACGCCGCATCAGCGCGAGCGTCTTGTCGTTGTCTTCCGCCGGAGTTTCGAGCAGATGGATCCCGATCTCGAGCGTCTGCAGCGGCGTGTTCGCGCGGTCGCGTAGCGCGAGTAGCACGCGACCGACCTGGGACAGCATTTTCGCGCGAGCCTCTGCCGCAGCCAGGCGCTCCCGGAGGTGGCGCCGCGTCTCGCGCGTGTAGAGCAGCAACACCGCGACGAGCGCGAAGAACACGGTTAACCACGGCTCGCGATCGAGCGCCGTCATCGACGTGTGACGCTCCAGGAATGTCGCGAGCGCGATCGCATGAATCATGAACACGGCCGCGAGTGCAGCGCCGCTGCGCCAGCTCGGCGCCGACACCGCGATTCCAAGCAGCAGGAAGCGATGCGCGAGCAACGGGTCGACCATTTCTCCGTGGACGAGATCGAAGCTCTGCGGAAGCCAGATCCCGACGAGGAATGGCGCCACGACGAGGATGAAGAGCCCCTCGGCGATCCGCGGTGACCACGCGCGAGATCGAATGGTCACCGCGACGACGGCGAGCGCGATGACGAGGTGTCCACCGTCCACGATTCCGAGGGCGAGCGATGCGTGGTCGCGCGGGTCGAAGATCACGGAAATGGCGTTGATGAGCGCGATGACGGAGGCGATGAGCGCCAGCATTCGCCGCTCGGGATCCACGACGCTCGAGGAGCTCATACGGCGCGGCGCGCGATCTCGATGAGCTTGCGGGTGTCGATGGGCTTCGCGAGGATCTCGCCTGCCTCTCCACGGGCCTCGATGACGAGTGGATGGTCCGGCGCGTGTCCCGTGATGAAGTAGATCGTGAGCTTGGGTGCGGACTCGCGGAGCCAGCGCGCGATCGCAACACCGCTCGGCTGATTGGGACCGAGGTTCACGTCGATGAAGGCAATCGTGGCTTCGTCGACGCGCGGGCCCAGCGCCTTCACCGCGGCGAGCGAGCGCGCCGTCATGTGGGGGATGCCGGACTTGGTGAACAGCACGACGAACATCTCCACCAGGTCCTCGTCGTCGTCCACCAGCAACACCATCTCGGCACGATACGCAGGCCTCGCCCCGCCCGCCAGCAAAGGGACAAGCTAGCGGGGGACGAGTCGGTCGACAGCAGCAAGCAGGAGATCAGGCTTGAACGGCTTGATCAGCCATGCTTTCGCGCCGAGCATCTTTGCCTTTTCGTAGATTCCTGGCCGGGCCTCCGTGGTGAGCATCACAAATGGGACGTGCGACATCGACGCGTCTGCGTGGAGCTTCTCCAGCAGCTCGAGACCGTTCATGCGCGGCATGTTCAGATCGCACACGATGAGCGTCAGGTCCGGCGTCAGCTTCTGGCGGGCGTCCTCGCCGTCGACCGCTTCGACGACGACGTACCCCGCCGCCGTCAGCGCCGCGGTTACTTGCCGGCGGATCAGCATCGAGTCGTCGGCGATCAAGATCTTCTTGCTCATTCCCGGTCCTTCACGCGGCCGCCGCTACGGAGATCTCGACGAGGCGGGATGGCCCGGCGATTCGCGAGAGGCGCTCTGCGGTGCTGCTGGTCAGATAGGTGCCGGCCGCAGCGAGCAGAATGCCGCCCGTGTTCTTGAGGTCGCGTGCGATGACCATACCCTCGCGCAAGGCCTCTGCGGAGATTGTCTTGGGTGCGATCGAACGTACGGTCGTGGCCACGACGATCGACAGGCCATCGGGAGTCCGCATGTGATGGCGCGTCTCGTGCGAGCTGAACTGCCCGTCGTTCTCGGGGAGACCGAGAGTGAAGGTCAATCCTTCCAGCAAGGCCGCGCGCTTCATCGCACCACCTGCCGTGTTCGCCATCTCGCGGAGCGCGTCGGCGAGTGCTTCCGTGCTCGTATCCCCGATGAGGGTCTGGCCGATGTGGACCGCGGCCGCGCTATCGATACCGATCGCGAGCTGGACCTCGACACGATCCGTGGCGAGCGTGAGCGCGATCTTGCTCGCGAATGCGACGTTGTACGAATCGACCGAGGTCGGAGCGAACGACAACCCGAACATCTCGCCGAGGTCCGTTCCGACGATCGCGGCTAGCTCACGCCAGGCGCGGATCCGCGAGAGGTCCACCGAGGTCAGATCATTGGACGAGGCAGTCGTGGCGCGTGCCCACGCTTCCATGCGTCGATACCCCGTGACACGACCGATCAGCTCCGCGTTGGTAGCGGAGTGCTTCACGAAGTCGTGGACGCCTCGCGCGTAGGCGGCCGTGATGTCCTCGGCAGACCACTGTGCTTGCGTCGCGATCACGTAGGACTGACGCGGGGCCGAGCGGAGCTTCTGCATGACGGCCTCGGTGAGGCGCCAGTCCACGACGATCACGTCGGGAGCTGCGGAGATCAGGATCGCCGTGAACCCGGCGAGATCGGAGGCTGTCAGTGTCTTGAATCCCGCGTCCGCGATTGCTCCCGCCATCCTCTTGCGCAAGATCGCGTCGGTGCTGATGACGGCTACCTTCACGACGGTTCCTTTCCACCGGTGACGGTGCGTGGACGAACGGCGGCTGCCGCAAACACAGCCGCAGAGTCAGCGGGAAAGCGCATCTCGAACCGAGAGCCACGTCCCGGTTCAGACTCCACACCGATCGACCCACCGAGAAGCTCGACGGCTTCGAACAGGGCAGCGAGACCCACGCCGCGCCCGGAGACCTCGGTCGCGACATCGCGAGACGAGAGCCCGTCTGCGAAGAGCGCCGCCACGAGATCCTCGTGCGACGCGCTCGGGAGGCCATGCTCCATGGCGCGCTGACGAATCGCATCCCACTCGATCCCTCGCCCATCATCAGCGACAGAGAACACGAGGGCCTGGTCGATGCGCGCTGCCGTGAAGGTGACGCTCGGAGAACCCTTGCCGCCGGCCGCGCGCGCGTCGGCACTCTCGATGCCGTGATCGATCGCGTTGCGGATGAGGTGAGTCATCGCGGGCCACAGCGAGCTCCAGCGAGTCGACTCGAGCCGGATGCCGTGGTCGGTGATGTTGACCGCGAGGGGACCCTTGTCCAGACGTTGCGCGAGAGACTGCGCTTGTTCTCCCAACCGCTCGAACCGTTGGGCGACGGGCTCGAACGTCCACGACGTGAGGACGCTCGCGATCTCGTCGACGCGCGCACCGCGCCGCGCACGCTCGGCCAACGCCAGGACGTCGCCGCGATCGATTTCGACGATCTCGCGTTCGCCATGGCCGATGAGGCTCCGGAGGATCGACACCACCGTCGTCCACCCCATCACGAGGCGGTGGCACTGGTCGACATCGAGATCGGGCTCCTGGCGATCGGCGAGCTCGTCTTCGATCTCGTGGCACAGCTCGGCGAAGCGCGTGAACCCGAATAGGCCACAGTTGCCCTTCAGCGTATGTATTGCGCGCGCTTGGAGCACGCGCTCGCCGGGAGCCGCAACGCTCGCCATCAACACGTCTCCCTCGACGAGAAACTCGCGTCCTGCGCTGCGATCGCGGGCAACGCGTTGGAACACGGCCAACACTTCGCGCTGCTCCTTCTCGGCGCGCTCGCTCGCGAGTTGATCCGTGATGTCGCTGACGATCGCGAGCAACTGCTCGACCGTTTCGCCGCGCATGATCGGGATGAACGAGATGGTCATCTCGCGGTCGCGTACCGAGAACCGGCGCGCCATCTGATCCAGAATGACCTCGGTCGGCAACGCTGCGTCGCGCAACATGTCCAGACCCATCATGATCGACGCCGCGAGCTCCGGCGAATGATCGCCGACGTAGTCGATGAACTGGCGCGACGCGGGTGGCGGACCGAACCACTTCTCGACGATCGCGGATTGCTCTCCGCCGATCACTCCGTTGCAGTCCAGGGTGATCAGGCCCTGCGAAACGTTGTCGAGGACGAGTCGCATCTCGCCGTTTCGTTGGTCGAGCTCGCGCGTTCGCTCCACGACGCGCTGCTCGAGCGTGGCTGCATGGTGGCGCAGTTGCGAGTCGCGGACAGCGACGGCGCGAATGAACCAGAACACACCGAACACGCCGAACACGAGCACGACGCCGCAGGCGATCATCGTGGCATCCGCGACGCTGGAGAGCAGCTCCTCGGTCTGGGTCAGCCGCGCCGTCGAGATCGCGATGCCGATCTTTCCGACGACCGCACCCTCGATCTTTGCCGGTGCCCAGCTGAGGAGCACACCCGGCGACTCCTTCACGGTATCGGGCGTACCGCTGAACATCCGCGCGCTCAGCGAGAGATCACCGAAGCTCGCGACGATCGCGCCGTCCGCGTTCATCGCGACGACACCCATCACGTCGGCCGAGCTCACCTGAGGAGCGATCGCTTCGCGCACGAGTCCCTCGTCAGACACCGCCACGCCGAGGTCGGCGGTGTGCGAGAGCTCGGCGACGCCGCGCAGGGCACGCCACTCGAGATCCTCGCGGACTTGGGGCCCGAAGCGATCAGACAAGCTCGTGACGAGGCGGAGCATCACGCCCGTGAACACGGCGACGCCGATGATCAGCGCGGCGAGAATCACGGAGCGCAGCCTCGTCAGCGAGATCTGCGGGGCCCTGGCGGTCATTGCGACCTCAGCGGGTAATTTGCGTCCTTGTAGGACACTCCATCGAGGGAGACGGGCTGAACATCCGCGGTGAGCTGATCCTCGGGGAGGTAACCGATCGCGTTGGGGAACTTCGCGACCACTTTGGCGACGTGACCGACGGAGGGAAGGGAGCGCGGCGCGCCCGACTGACCGCGAACCTTGCGATCTACCCAGAAGCGTCCGACCTCGTCGGGTGACATCCCGAGGACTCCCTTATCAAAGCCCGTGCGCGTCGGCGTGCTCGGGTCGGTGTTGAACGGGACCAGCGGCTTGTCGTTGGACTCGATGCTCTCGCCGAGAAAACAGCGCTTGAGATCGGAGCGCGAGATCGACGTCAGCTTCGAGCCCTTGGCTACGACGATGACGAGCTTGGTGCCATCTGCTCGAGCGCTTCCCCCAACGAACGCGACGAGCGCGAACGCGAGCGCCAGGCAGCGGAGTGCTGCGTGCATGGTTAGAACACCCACGCGCACTGGACCCGCGCGAGATCGAGGTCGTGCCCGGCGAGAAGGCCATAGTCACCGCGTAGCGACGCACGTAGAAATTCGGCCTTGAGTACGACGGTCGCCGTCGGCCGGAGATTCACGCCGGCCGTGAACGCATCGGCTCTCCCGCCGAGCACCGATGGATCGTAGGGGACGTAGTGCTCGTAAATTGCGTACGGCATCACGTTCCACAGCGTGGAGAACCGGTAGCCCGCGAGCGCGTATCCGCCCCACGCCTGGCCGTCGGGCTCGAATCCGACAGCTCTCGCGGAGCGCTCCCCCGCGCCGTACACGCGCTGCTGCGAGAGAAGCTCGCCCTGGGCGTGGAACCCACCGTGGTCCCACGCGATGTCTGCACCTAGCGAGAGCTCGGTGTAGCTGCCGCCCGTCTCCTCGAGTGCCTTGCCATGGTACGCGGAGATGCCGAGCTTGAGATCGCCCGCCCACGGGGCGCTGACGGCGAGCCGTCCACCGATGCCGAGCTTGCGATCGGGATCGCGCGTCGCCTCGTAGGGGTTGCGGCCGTTGGAGACCGTCGCGTGGTACTCGACCGTGTAGTCACCGGCGCGACGGGTCCCGAAGAGCTCGATGCCGGTCTGGTGTTGAGGAAATAGCTCCTCGCCGATCATGTACGGACGGCCGACGCCGATGATGACCGGGGAGCCGTGGTCGATGTTCCAGATGCCGTACGGCGTCAGGAAGTGTCCGCCGCGAATCGTGAGCCACGACGTCGCCTCGTACTCGATGTATGCGCGCTCGATCGAGATGCCGCCCCAGTGGATCGGGCGCTCTTCGTTCGCCGGATCGGTCGACGTGCTGCTCATGTAGCCGCCCGTCGCCGGAGAATTATCGCCGTTCGGAGAGAACAGAAGCCGGACCTCGGCGAGCGAATGCCATCGCGGCGCGACGTTCTTCTTCAGATAGATGTTCAGGTTTCCAACCCCGAAAGTTCCCGTGTTGGGAGCGATCGGGGCAGTCCCTCGGACAGCCATATAGGAAAAGTCCGCAAAACCGTAGATCTGCAGCTTGTCGTCCGCCGTGGGCGCGTTCGGGTCTAACCCGAGTGACGCCAGGTCGAACTCGTCGGCGCTCGAAGCGACAGGCGCGGCCGGCGCGGGCTCGGCGGTCGGCGCAGGCTCGGCGACCGGCGCAGGCGCGACGACTGGCTCGGCGGCGGGTGCAGGCTCGGCGGCGGGTGCAGGCTCGGTCGGAGCCGGATCCGCCGGCTGGGCGAACGCTGGCATCGCGGCGCACATGACGAGCGAGCCCGAGAGCAGTCGAAGAGCGCGCTTCACGGCGTACACCCGGCGTCGGTGACCGGAGAGCCATCCGCGCAAACGCAGACATTGTTGTCGACGATCTGGTCGTCAGCGCACGGCTGACAGCCGGTCGCCACGGCAATGGAGTCGGCATCGCACACGCACGCATGCACCTCTGCCTGGTAGTGCATGTGATCGTCACAACGATCTCCATCGTCATACAGGCACCCCGTCCACGCGATCACGACCAGCGTGATCCCCCACCCACGTTTCGTCGACATGACTTGCAAGTTCGTCCGTTTGGACGTCGCGTGAAGGCATCGATTCGTAAACGCTTCGGTCGATACGTATTTCATGGCGGCTCCCCGCCCCTCCCACTCCGGCAAAGCCCTGCGGCGCCGCGTCACCTCGACCCTCCTCGGGATCGACGTGATGTTCAAGCTGCTCTGTGTCCCCGCCATTGTCTCTCTGACGCGGGGCGTCTCCTGCGTTCAGATCGTCGCCTCGCTCGCGATCGGTTGCCTCGGGTGGATGGGCGCGGTCGCCTATCTATTGCGACCGGTCGTTCGGTGGCTCGACGCGACAGGTCCCGCTTCCGACGGTGTCGCGTTGAGCGCCGTCATGCGAGTGCGCAGTCTCGCGGTCCATACAGCGCTCGTGTACACGGCCGGGTGGTGGATTCCGGTCCTCGTCATCGCCGCGTGGAGCCACTCGCTCTCGTTGCCGACCGTGTTGTTCATCTGTGCCATCGCGCTGGGGCCGCTGCCGCTGGGCTATGTCATCGCCGACCGCACGATCTCCCAGGTGCGCGAGGCGCTCGCGATCGAATCGCGCCGCGTCGGGATCTATGTGACGACGCGCGCTGGCACGCTCCGCCAGCGCATCGTGGTGCTCTGCGTGTGCCTTGGCTTGGCGCCCGGTTTGTACATCGCGAGCATCGCCACCTCGGCGCAGATGCACGCGATGACATTCCATGATCTGACGCTCTTGCTCGGTCTCGGTGGGCTCGGATCCGTTCTCTATATCGTCGTGTGCTCGACGCTGTTCGGTGGGTTGCTCGCACGACCGATCACCCACATGACCGACGTTGCGAGCACGATCGCATTGCGCGGGAACACCACGCGGATCGGTCGGCTCCCTCTCGAGCACGATGACGAGATCGGTCAGCTCGCGGGCTGGACGAACCGCATGCTCGACCGCCTCGAACAGGTCGACGCGGATCGCGCATCAGCGCGTGCTTCGCTCGAAGCGCTCAATCGGTCCCTGGAGCAGCGGGTGGACGAGCGCACGGCACGGCTCGCAGAGGCGAACGCTGCACTCGAAACGGAGATGCAGTCGCGCATCGCCATGGAGGCGGAGCTCCGCCAAGCACAAAAGCTAGAGGCGATCGGACGTCTCGCGGCGGGCGTCGCCCACGAGATCAACTCTCCGATCCAATACGTGACGGACTCGCTACGCTTCATCGAGGAAGCCAACACGGACCTGAGGGCAGTGCTGCCGTATCAGGTGAACCTGATCGAGAAAGCGCTCGAGTGTGCTCACTGTCGCCCGGTCGCCGAGGTGCTGCAGGAGAAAAGCGAAGCCGCGGACATGGAGTTTCTGACCGCAGAAACGCCGCCAGCATTCGCGCGTGCGAAGGACGGCTTGATGCGCGTCGCGACGATCGTGCGCTCGATGAACCAGTTCGCGCACGCGGACCGCGACGAGATGCTCTCTGTGGAGCTGAACTCGTCGATCGCTAGCACGCTCGCGATCGCGAACAACGAATACAAGTACGTCGCCGAGCTCGAGACAGACTTCGAAGAGCTCCCGCTCGTCACGTGCTACGGCGGTGAGATCAACCAGGTCGTTCTCAACCTGGTCGTCAATGCCGCGCATGCGATCAGTGACGCGGTTCAAGGCACGGACAAGAGGGGCAAGATCACCGTGAGGACGCGTTCCACGACCCGGAATATCACCGTGAGCATCTCGGATACTGGTGGCGGCATTCCCGACGCCATCGGCGACCGGATCTTCGATCCGTTCTTCACCACCAAAGAAGTCGGGCACGGAACAGGTCAGGGCCTCGCGCTCGCCCGAGCCGTCGTGCAGCGCCATCAGGGGTCACTGGAGTACGAGAGCTTGGCGGGAGTCGGGACGACGTTTCACTTGCGGATTCCGATCCACCCTGCCGCGACCAGCTGCGACTGAGGAACCGTGCCGCGCCCTCTCACATCGACGCGGCGTCGGTGTTTCAATGAGGCGTGAGCAGTACGTACCTGACAAGCCTCGACTCCGACCCCAACCGCCTCGAGATCGACGACGCCGCCGCGAAGCTGTCGGCTGCTGATCTGAAGGAGGTTGTCGCGCTGATCACGGTCCCGCCCGAGAAAGACGAGCGTGACGTGAGGATTCTTTCGCCCAAGGCGGCGGCGAAGCTCGTCCCGCTCGTTCCCGACAAGGCGTTGAGCGCGTTCGTCCGTCGGCTCGGCGTCCTCGAGTCCCACGCTCTCCAGGCGCTCTCCGATGCGCAGCTGCGCACCGCATATCAGTGGAGCGTCGAGGCGCATCGCGCGTTTCGCGAGGGCAAGAAGTGGGCGAACGACAAGAGCCCCGACCTCACGTTCGAGCTGATGCGGCGCGGCCAGTTCACCGCCAAGGATCTGAAGGAGCGCATCGCGCTGTTCGCGACCGGCGAGCAGTACGAAGTGTGGCGCCACTTCGTGCAGGCCGCCCGCGAGCGCACGACGATCGGCGCGCCGTCTCTGCCCGCGTGGGTGCAGAGCCTCGCCGACGCGCACGCAGGGATCGCGCCGCTCGGTGCCTCTCTGCGCGAGTGGTGGCTCGGCGTGCGCGCGTCTGTTGCCGCGACCAAGCTCGACGATCCCGACGTCATGTTCCTCGTCGCCGCGACCTGGCGAGAAGCGGAGGATGTCGCGTGGCTCGCCGGACTGTTCGCGGCGGGCAAATGGACCGGCGCCCGCGATCGCGAGACCGCAACGCGACAGCTCGCGACCGCGTTCGCCGGACGCACCGACGGCGCCGCGATCATCGCGGGGCTGAAGAAAGCGCTCAAGGGCAAGCGGCTCACTGACATGATGGACAACGCGGCGGCGCAGCTCGCGGCGCTACGGGTACACGTCAAGGGCGACGCCGCGGCGACGGCGGTTCCCGTCGCGCTCGATTGGTCGCGCATCGCGACGGACGAGGCCGTGACGCTCGTGCGTGCGGCCAAGGATCCGGTGGCGATGCTCAGCGCGGCGGCGGAGACGACGGACCCGGTTGCGCTTCTCAACGTGTGGCACGCGATCTATCGGATCACCTGGGTCGACTTCGTCCAGAAGAAGGTCAAGAAGCCGCTCGTGACACCGATCGCGCTGCTCGTGCAGCTTGTCGGCGCGCTCGCCGAGCACTACGGCGACGCGGCGCCCGACGGCAAAGCGCTGTCGCAGCGCATCGGGGTCCTTCAGGCTGGGCGCGCGTTCACCGACGGGCTCGATCTCGCGTTATCGATCCGCCGCACGATCGGCGATGAGATGCAGCAACTGCAGGACGCCGTGCTGCGCGCGTTCGGTGCGACAAAGAACCGGCGCTTCAAGGGCTGGGTCGAGAGCCGCGTCGCTACTTGGCAGCCTGCGCTCGAGGAGACGGTCCCACAGAAGCTCGCACGGCTCGCCGCGGAGACCTCTCGCGAGAAGCTGGTGTCGCGCACTGTCGTCGTGCGTGACACCGACGAGGACGCGGTGCCGTTCAAGGCCGACATCAACCGGCTGTACGGACAACCGATCGGCGTGACGGCGGCGACGTGGCCGAAGTTCGGCAAGGCGAAGATGGAGCACGTCATCACGCTCGAGACGCGCCTGTTGTCGACGGCAGCGCAAAAGGCGCTCGGTAAAGACTGCGCGGCGATCGCCGTGTTCCTGTCGAGCCTGCGCGATCACGATGCGTTCGCGCCGGGGTCACCGCGCGCGGCGATCGTGAAGCTGACCGCGGCCGATGTCGCGACGGCGGCGTCGCCGGGTGACGACGGTGTCCGCCTGCTCGTCGCGACTGCCGACGTGCCCGAGAAGGTCTTCCTCGGCGGCAAGAAGTCAGGCCCGATCGCAGAGCTGCGCACGCTGTTCGATCGCGAGGATTTCCTCGTACCGGACCGCGGCTCGCCGCGCTGGCTGCAGTCGGCTCAGCCGGCCCGGGGCGCGTTCCTGTTCGAGCTCGACGACCGGTTCGCGGGCCGCGTGAATATGGGCGACGGCGGCCGGCTCTACGTGTTCGCTGACACCGCGTTCGTTCAATCGACCTGACCAGGTTCGGCCCCGAAACAGCGGTTGCTGCTGCTGAGAAACGCTGATAAGAAACACTGATGTTTCTCACGCGTGCCGATTCTCGGGAAGCGCCCGGCGTCGAGTCTTCGCAGCAGACGCGCGAGGCGTCAGCTCCCGACGCACGGTTCGTTCACGCGGGAGCGCTGCCCGGCGTCGGGGAGGCCGCGCCCGTCGCGACGCCAACCGCTTCGCAGAAAGCGTATGGCCATGACGAGGCCGCCGCACGCGTCAAGCCTGCTGCGTTCTCCGCGGTGATGAGCGTCATCCACGAGCGAGGGTCCCGCGGCGTCGATTCGGTCGCGCATCGGGGCGGTCATGCGCTGGGCGTCGGGCTCGGCGTGGTTGTCACGGAGGCACTCGCGGCCGTGCCCAGCTGGAATGCTCCGCTCGTCGACGACAAGGGGGCGCCCGTGAAGGAAGTGCCTGGCGCCACGCAGATCGGCGAACACTCGCTGCGCAAGCGTCACGAGGAGGTCTTCGGTCCCAAGGTGAGTGCGGTCGTCGACCGGATCCCGCCGGGGGTGTTGCGCGAGCTCGTGGCAGGGGTGGGGGAGGGCGCCACAGAAGCCCCTGGCGACTCGTATCGGCTCGAGGTGCGGATCGCGGACATGATCCGGCACGCGCTCGGCGACTGATCGCGACCTGCCATGCGTCGTGCGGGGCGTCACTGGCGTGGTCGCAGAGTTGATAGGAGCAACGGCTTCGGAGCACACTAGGGGCTGCCGATGCGCGTCTTCGCCGGGTTCCTGGTCTTCATCCTCTTGGGCTGCCACCCGAGTGCCACCGTCCAGCGCACGATGCCTGTCGCGAACTTGCAGACGTACTCGACGGTTGTCTTGCGCGTCCGTTCGACAGCGTTCGCAGCGCAGGGACCGCGAGCAACGTTGGAGGCGGCCGTGCTCGCGACGCTGAACCAGCGATGCGGCTTCCGGCAGGCAGCAGCGGGCGCGCCCGCGGATCTGATCTTGGATCTCACCGTCACGCACACCGGAACGGGCGGTAGCGGGTGGATCAGCAACGACAACGTCGTGACGATCGACTCGCTGCTCGTTCTCACCGACGGCGTGGACGGTTCGTTGGTGGGCACCGCGGCGATTCAAGGAAAGTCGTCCGGACAGTTCATCAACGGCGACGACCCGACCCAAGAGGCGACCGGGGCGATCGCGAAGTCCGTCGGTGATCTGCTCGCGGAATCGGGTTGTACGGGTCCACGCGTTGCCCGGGCGGCGCCCGCACCGGTCCCCGTCGCGACGACCACGACGACCGCGCCTGATGAGTCCAAGCGCCCCGCCGCCGAGAAGCTCAACGACGACGGCAAGGACAGGCTCTACAACAGCGACCTGCCGGGCGCGCTCGCCCTGTTTCAGCAGGCGAATGCCCTCCTGCCTGACGCGAGGTACGAGTACAACGGCTGCGTCGTGCTCGGCACGCTCGAGCGTTGGGCCGAGGCGACGGCGTCCTGCACCAGAGCGCGGTCGATGAATCCGGCCCCGGCGCTACTCGCGAAGATCGACTCGCATCTCGAGCAGTACGCGGCGCACCACTAGAGGTTACGGACCGGCGCTACCGACGACGCTGACGTTGTCGAAGCGCAGTGTTCCGCCCGTTGCCGACGCGCCCCAGGCGTAGATGCGGAACGTCACGGGCGTGGTCACGTTTGCGAACGCTGCACCGAGTGAAACGGTCGAGGTAGCAAGCGAGGTGGGGACGGTCCCCGTCATGATGTCCGCCGTGAAGTTGTCGAGGCTCGAGCGCACGGACCACTGAGCGGGGCCGGTGGCGGAACGCTGCTGGTCGAACGCGAGTGACAGCATCGTCATCTTGTCGCCGGTCATAGGCGTGAGGGTGAAACCGACGTAGTCGGTCAGGTCGATCGCGCTGGCGGTCGACCATCCCGACGAGTTGAACGCGCCCGCGGCCGTCTGTGCCGTCAGCCCGGCGCCGCGCGCGAACGTCACGGGCGAGGTGAGCAACGGATTCACGGCTTCGGCGTTGAACGTTGCCTCGTTGCCCGCGGCTCCTGTGAACGCGAACGACGCGAGGGACTCGTTCTGGCAGGTATGCGAGCAACCATCGTCGTCCATCGTGTTGTGGTCGTCGCACTGCTCCGCGCCCTCGACGACCCCGTTGCCGCACACCGGTCCGACGGAGACGCTCACGAGGCCGATGTCGGTGAGCGCGCCGTCGGAGACCGTGTACTCGAACGTCGCCGTGCCGGAGAAGCCCGACGTCGGGGTGAATGTGATCGAGCCACTGGCGAGCATCACCGTGCCGTTCGTCGCGTTGCCGACCGCCGTCACCGCGAGCGGATCGTTGTCGACATCGGTGTCGTTCGTCACGAGCGATGCGGCGAGGATCGACACCGCCGTGTTGGACGCCGTGGACGCCGTGTCATCGACCGCGACGGGTGCATCGTTGACCGGCGTGATGGTGATCGAGACGAGACCGGTGTCGGTCGCCGTCCCGTCGGAAACGGTGTACTCGAACGACGCCGGACCGTTGTAGTTCGTCGTCGGCGTGAACGTGATGGAGCCGCTCGCGAGCGAGACCGTGCCGTGCGTCGCGTTTGCGACGGCGGTGATGACAAGTGCATCGCCGTCACCATCCGTGTCGTTCGCAGAGAGGCTCGCCGCCGTGACCGTCAGCACCGTGTCCTCGGCGGTCGTCTTGGCATCGTCGACGGCGACCGGAGCGACGTTGCCGTTTGCGATGTTGATCGTGACGAGCGCGGTGTCGGTGAGCGTGCCGTCGGAGAGCGTGTACACGAACGTCGCGGGACCGACGTAGTTCGTCGTGGGCGTGAACGTGATAGTTGTCCCGCTCAGAGCGACGGTGCCATGCGTGGGGCTCGAGACGGCGGTGATCGAGATCGTGCTGTCGACGTCGGAGTCGTTCGCGAGGAGGGTGCTCGCTTGCAGCGCGAGCGCGTGGTTGCGAGATGTGCTCGCGACATCGTCGTTCGCGACAGGCGCGTCGTTCACCGGCGTGACGGTGACCGCGACAGTCCCGAGATCCGTCGCGAGACCGTCGCTGGTCGTGTAGTCGAACGAGGCGGCGCCGTTGTAGTTGGCGGCGGGGGTGAACGTGATCGTCGTTCCGCTCAACGAGACGGTCCCGTGGATCGGGTTGCTTACTGCGGTCACCGAGAGCGTCTGCTGATCGGCATCCGTATCGTTTGCGAGCAGCGTGGTTGCGTTCACCACGAGCGCGGTGTCTTCGGCCGTCGTCGCCGTGTCGTTTGTCGCAACGGGGGCCACGTTGTCACCGGTGATCGACACGGTGACCATGGCGGTGGCGTCTGCCGTACCGTCGCTGACGGTGTAGCCGAACGTCGCCGTCCCCGAGTAACCCGCAGGCGGCGTGTACGTCAGCGTCGTGCCCGCAAGCGCGACGGTTCCCATCGACGCCGTCGATACGGCCGTCACGCTGAGCGCATCTCCGTCGGGATCGCCATCGTTCGTGAGGAGCGCGGACGTCTGAACGACGAGCGTCGTGTTGCGCAGCGCCGCGAGTGAATCGCTCGTCGGAACGGGCGCGTCGTTGACCGGCGTCACCGTGATCGCGATCGTGCTGGTGGAATCGTGCTTCCCGTTGTCCGCCGTGACGGTGAAGCTATCCGGCCCGTTGAAGTTGGCGGCGGGCGTGTAGGTGACCGTCGCGCCGTCGTGCGTGAGCGTGCCGTGCTCGGGCATGCCGAACGAGAGCATCAGCGAGCTCGGATCGTCGATCGGAAGTGTCTGCGTGACGGGCATGTCCTCTGCTGTCGTGAGCGTCACGTCGCTGAGGTCTGGCAACGTCGGCAACGCCGAAGCACCGCACGCCGCGAGGAGGACGAGGCCAGGGAGGAACCGTTTCATCGGACGGCAGGGTAGTGAATGTCGCTGCCGTCGACAATCGGCTTCTCTTCTCCCCGTGTGACACGACGGTTACGCCGTGCCGCCAGAGCGGGGTGCGACCCGCCTAGCAGATCAGCAAGAGCCGCGGCGCGTCACCGATCTCTGGGGGTGGCGCTCGGTGCAGACAGGGGGGAACCTGGCTGCCGGGCCACTCGACGGCGATCCGCCAGAGAGCGCCCACCCCGAACGCAAACGGCTGCCCACCGTCGACGAGTCTGTAGTGGAGGTCGAACGATTGATCGCGGACGAGCTCGGCAAACCGCTCGTCGTCCTCGTCCGCGTAGTGGAGCCGCAGAGCAGAACGGATGGCGGGATCATCGATCAGCCGCCGCGCATCGTTGTTGTCGATGCCCTCGCTGCTCTTCCCCGCGTAGGTGCAGAGCCACGTGTCGTACTCCACGGGAGCGCGATCGGCGTGAAACGAGAGCACGTCGGTCGCGATGGGAAGGCCGCGCTCGTCACGCTCGTAGCGCGCGATGCAGTTGAGCACCGGCTCGCGACCCAGCTCGTCGAGCTTGCGCAGATCGTCGATCATCGTGTTCGCGGCGAGTCGTGCAGCGGAGCCGAGCGGGAGCGCTTCGAGCATCTCCGCATCCACTGCGAGCACGCCGTCGGCCGGAGCGAGCAGGCGCGCGATCTCGTCGAAGTCACCCTCGAGCGTGCGTGGCCAACACAGCGCGTTGATGCCGTCGGAGAATGGACGGCGCGCGAGCTCCGCAAAGGAGTCGACGGTGGCTCGCCGAGATGGAGGAGGGGAGCGCACCAGAGCTAGTTGTTGGCGGGGCGAACGTTCTCCGGGTGCTCCTCGACCTGCTTCTTCAGATCCTTCACCTCGCCCTGGATCTCCGCCGCCTCGTTCGCCGAGAGCTTGCGCTTGCCGATCTGTTTGTCGGTCTCGAACACCTGGTAGCTCACCGCGCCTCGCGCGCACGCGTACTGGTCGTCGCGCCAATTGTGATCGCTGTGGGGCGCGGGCTCGTTCTTGCCCTTCACGATCTTGAACGTCTTCGTCATCTCGAAGTCCGTTCCGTAGATCGCCTTGCCATCGCTCCACACGTAGTAGAACGAGCTCTCGTCGAGGTCGGTACGCGCCCACGTCTTACCGTTCCACCACGAATAGCCGCCGTGACCGGCAGTGACGATGTCATCGGGTGCGAGGCCGGTGATCGAAGCGAGCTGCACGAGCTCCAACCGGAGCGCTGTCGACCACGTACCGTCGGGTGCGCGCTTCCACACCACGCCGTCATCCGGACCGTCGACGCCGGTGTACTGCTTGCCGACGGCGTAGACCGCGCCATCAGCGGACGCGTAGCAGCCCTCGGGAAACTCGCCGTGTTTGCGCGGCGATCCGGGCAACTGCTCTTCGTGCGTTCCCTTGCCATCCTTGATCCGGAGAAAGCCAGTCGTCAGCATCTCCGTCACCTCGTCGCCGGCGGTCGGCGTGTCGTCGACGGCGGGAACTTCCGGCGCGGCTGCATCCGCGGTCACCGGCGTCGGAGCCGTCGGCTTTGGGTCAGAGGGCGGGTCGCTCGGCGCGGTGTGCTTGCTACATGCAGCGAGGGCGAGCGCGAACCACCAGATCTTCATGCGCGCGAGTCTAGCTGCCCTTGGGGGTCAGATTCCAAAGCTTCGTGCCGTCGGCGGCCGTCGTCGCGAGATGTTTGCCGTCGGGCGCGAACGCGATCGCTCGGAGCGCGCTGGTGTGAGCGGGGAGCCTGCCGAGATTCGTGCCGCTCGTCGTCCAGAACGTGATCGCGCCGTCCTTGCCACCCGCCGCGATGACGTCGTGCGAGATCGCGAGCGCCGTGACTTCACTGGTGTGCTTGCCGAGCGTCACCGGTTTGCCCGCGTTCCACAGGACGGTGCCGCCGACCGTCGCCATCGCGTAGCCGCCTGCGCCGAGCGCGGCCGCGGTGATCTTGTCCTCGACCGCGCTGATCTTCAGCGTCGCGAGATCGATCCAGTAGAGCTGCAGTGCCGGCTCCCCGTTGTACTGACCGCGCCACACGAGCGCGTGCGTTCCGCTCGTGTCGATCGCGACACCGTCGAGCCACTCCCACTTGCTGTCGGGAAGCGTGATCGGCGTGTGCTTGTCCCCGCGCACGAGGGTGACGGCGTTCGGACCGTCGGTCTGACGCTTCGCGACGAGGATCTCGCCGTGCGGGCTCTGCGCCGCGACCTCTGCCTCGAGCGTGCCGGGGTGGCTCTGGTTGTCATCGACGCTCCACGTCGACACCACGCCGCGCTCGGTGCCGCCGAGCTGATTGGCGTCGACCCACCACAGCGAGCGGCTCTCGGTCGCATCGAGCTTGGTGATCTGCGCGTTGTCCTTCCACACACGAATGCTCGTCGCGTCGCGGATCGCGAGCCTGTCGCCCGTCGGAGACCACGCGAGCAGCGACGCGGCGGTGTTGACGCCGTCCTTGGTGAGCTGATCGCCAGTTTCGAGGTCGAAGATGCGTATGCCGATCGTCGTGCACGACACGGCGACGCGCTTGTCGTCGTGAGCGAGCGCGAGCGCGGTCGGGACGTCGTTCTCGCCGCACGGATGCTGGATCGGCAGCCACTTCTTGCCGGGACGCTTCTCTGTCCAGATGTCTCCATCGGCGCCGATCACGACGAACCACTTGTCGCTCGCACCGATCGCTTTGATGTGCGTGCCGCTCTGATCCAACAGGAGCTCGCGCTTTGCCGCCTTGCCCTTCACGGTCCAGCCCCACGCGACCATCATGTCCGCGATCGCGACCGCTCCATCGGGCGCGGCGGCGGTCTGCTCGAGATCGACGGAGGTCTTGTCGAGCTTGATGCGCTTCTCGCCGCGTGTCATCCACAGGCCGTCGTCGGTTTTCTTCGCCGAGCCGACGATGACCTCGAAGTACGTCCCGTGCTCCGCGAGGCTCGTGTAGAGAGCCTTCTCGTTCTGCGTGATGAGCGGCGTCACCTGATCGCCGGCCCACTTCGTCACGCCTTCCTCGGTCAGGACGAGCGCGTTGCCGTCGTCGTCGAACATCGCGCGCTGGCCGATGGTCGCCGTCGGCGGTTTGGTTGCCTTGCCGCTCGCATCGATCAGGAGCGGACCCCCGGTCGCGTCCAGCGCGAGCGCAGTCCCGTCGGCACGGCAATCGACGGAGCCGTGCTGTTCCATGACGTCGACGGTCGAGACCTGCGAACCATCGGCGACGTTGTAGCGCCGCAGGTGGCCGGCCGATTCGAGCGCGAGCAACTCCTCATCGCCGGGGCAGAAGCGCAGCTCGCTGACGTTGTACGCAGCGGCCCAGGTGGTCGCTCCACCGAGCGCAACGGCAGGACGTCCGAGCGAGATGGGTGGCGGGGGCGGCGCCTCGACCTCGGGCTCGCTGACGCGCGGTGGCGGGCGAGGCGGCGGATCTTGCTCCGTGCGCCCACAGGCAGCGAGGAGGAGCAGGACCAGGAGACAACGCATCCGCTCTACTAGACCACGTCAGCGGGCCGGGGGAGTCGCGGGCGGGTTCTTGACGAACTTGTCGAACCAGTTCAGCTCCTCGTAGGCGAGCTGCTCGTTCGACTCCATCGCGGAGTACCAGTGCGGCTCGTGCGGGAGCATCACGAGGCGCGTCGTGCCACCGTTGCCGCGGATCGCCTCGAACAGCTTCTCGGCCTGGAGCGGCGTCGTACCCGGGTTCGCATCCTCCATGCCGTGGACGATCATCAGCGGGATCTTGATCTTGTCGGCGACGAAGAACGTCGAGACCTTCTTGTAGACGTCGGGCGCTTTCCACACGCTGCGGCGCTCGTTCTGGAAGCCGAACGGCGTGAGCGTCTTGTTGTACGAACCGCTCGTCGCGACGCCGGCCTTGAACAGCGTGGTGTGCGCGATCAGGTTCGCCGTCATCAGCGCACCGTGGCTGTGGCCCGTCACGCCGATGCGATCGCGATCGACGATGCCTGTCTTCACGGCGGTGTCGACGGCGGCCTGCGCGTCCATCTCGAGCTGCTCGAGGTACGTGTCGTACGCCTTCTTGGGATCACCGACGATCGGGAACGCTGCGTCGTCGATGATCGCGTAGCCCGACAGGAGCAGCAGGCGGTAGTCGGTGATCGTATCGAAGACCTGATCGCTGCCCGAGATCTGACCAGCCTGCTTCGCGCTCGCGTAGTCGAGGGGATACGCATAGAGGATCGCGGGGATCTTGGTGCCCGCAACATAGTTCGGCGGCGTGTAGAGCGTGAACGACAGCTCGACGCCGTCCTTGCGCTTGTACTTGATGAGCTGCTTCTTGATCTTGCGCACCTCCGGTGTGGGATCCGGGATGTTCGTGACGGCGCGCAGGTCGGTCGCACCCATGGTGCGCATGAACGCGTTCGGCGGCTGAACGGGCGACTGCTTCCAGGTCAGGTAGTGCTTGGTCCCGTCGGCGGCGAAGTCGATGAACGATTCGATGCCCTCGGCGCCGCTCGCGAACAGGCGCTCGGTCTTCTTCGTCGAGAGATCGAGCTTGTCGAGGAACGGATGATCACCGGTCGGCGTCGCGCCCTCGCCGCGCAGATAGATCGAGTTGCCTTCCAGGCGCATCACCCACTCGCCGTTCGGCAGGCGCTTCCACACCGGGTTGCCCGGATCCTTGTAGCGCTCCTGGCTCGACATGTCCCACAGCAGCGCTGGCTTGGCCGCCGCGTTGTCGGGGTTGACGACCCACGTGCGACTCCAGTGCTTGTTCTCGTCGTAATCAGCGAGCAACGCGACCGAGCGATTCTCACTCCAGCTGTAACCAGCGAAGCGCTGCTCGGTGCGCGCGAGCTCGCGGGGCACGGCCGTGAACGGAGCCGAGGTCGTCATGATCTTGTCGCGGTTGGGAACCTTCGTGTTCCAATCACCGCCGTCGAGCGCTTCTTCCCACACGAGCTGATTGGGTTCCGTCGGGCGCCACTCGAAGCCGCGCGGGCCCGTCTCCACACCGGCGATCGGCACGCGATCGGCGACGGGCAACTTCGCGATCGGCGCGACGACGACGCCCGTGTGTGCGTCCCAGATCTCCACGTCGTGCGCGAAGCGCTGATACGTCACCGCGTACGAGAACGGCTTCGCGATGCGGTCGACGAGCAGATACTTGTCATCGGGCGACCCGTTGACGCCCATGTACATCGCCGGCGCACCGAGTGACGTGAGCTTGCCCGACGCTGCGTCGACGATGCCGACCTGACTCGTCGCGTAGTACTCGAACAGCGCTTCGTCGTGCTTGGACCGCAGCGTGTCGCGTGCTTCGTAGGTGCTGCTCTCTCCCTTGGAGCCAAGCGACTCCTGGATCGATGGGCCATCTGCCGCCGCGCTACCAGCCGGCGGAGGGCGCTGACCGTCGGGCACGATCTTGACGAGCAGGCGCGCGCTATCGCCGAGCCACGCGTAGCCCGTGCCGAGCATCGGGTTCAGCTTGAACGTACCCGCACGTTTCGTCGTTCCACTCGCGTCGCCGATCCAGAGCTCGACAGCATCTTGCGACGTGTTGCGGAACGCGAAGTGCTTGCCGTCCGCGGCCCACGAGAACGCATCAGCGCAACCGTCGGCGGGGAGCCTCAGCTGCTTCTGTTGACTCGATGCGATGTCGACGAGCGCGAGCGTCTGCGCGCACTGCGCGACGCCGTAGCCACCCGGCGTGTCGTGCTTGCGCCGCGTGCGAGGCTCGACGCGTACGCCTGCGAGCTTGAGGTACGGCTCTGCGACCTGCTTGATCGACGCATAGCGCACCCACGATACGAGCAGGATCCGCGAGCGCGTCGGATCGATACTCGGTTGGGGCGACGCAGGCGCGTGGAGAACGTCGAGGACATTCTGCGGCGGCTTGTCGTAACCGGAGACCTCGGGCTCGCTCGGCGGTGCGGTCGGCAGCGCGATCGGAGTCGTCGGATTGTCAGGTGTGGGCGACGTCGCGACGACGGTCACCGGTGGCGGCTGGGGACACGCGGGCGGCGCGGCCGAGTGGCTGCACGCCACCAGGCCGACGAGGACGAGGCGCAAACGAGACATGCGCTGATCTAACCCGGTCGCAGGTTCGCGAGCAGCATATACACGTGGAGATCATCCATCGGCGCGCGATAGAGCGCCTCCGTGCCGAGCAGATAGCCGGCGATCGAGGCCATCTCCCAGCCCTCGCTCGTGTCGCAGTCGAATGTCGCAGCCGTGAGTCGCGTGATGCCGCGGACCTCGCCGAAGACGCGAACCTGATCGACGTCGGGAGTTTCGGGCTCGGCCTCGTACGTCTTCCATGACCACTCGAATTCGCGCGCCTTCACCGCGTAGCTCCCGACCAACCGAACATCGGCGATGATCATCGGGCGCGTCGGATCGGAGAACGTCAGCAGCTTCGTCTCGTCGTCGTAGTCCCAGCGCACGAACGAGCTCAATCCCCAGCGCTCTGTCGCCGCGTCCTGCAGCGCCTGCATCACGTGCGTCGCGTGATGGAGCAAGATGCCGGCTTCGATCGCGCTCATCTGTGCCTTCACACCGCGCGCGTGGAGAGGCGGATGCTCGTTGCGCGCTCGTGCATCCTCGTAGCAGTGCGTGCACAGGAGCCTGATGCGCGCGGCGGGTAGCTCATCGACCTCGTCGCAGAGATCGCACCAGGCGTCAGGCCACTTGTCCGCGTCACCGTCGGTGCCAGCGTGGTATCCGCACGCGACACCGCCTACGAGGTGCTCGCAAACGAACGTCGAGCGCGTCTGCCCGTGCGAACCGCAGGTCACCAGCTCGTCGTCGCTCATGGGGCAACACTAGCGCTGGACCGACGTGGAATCAGTGGTTTGGGGCCATGCCGGTCAGGCCGGAGATGACCGCGCCGGCCCAGGCGCCCGATAGGATCAGACATCGCGGAATACGATGCGACGATCGCCACGCCGTTGCGTCCGGTACCGGCATGAACAACTCGACGTCCTCCAAGCTCTCCCCCGGTTTCGCCTGGCTCTTCGCCCTCCTCTCCCTCGTGGTCGGCGCCGGGCTCTCCTTCGCCTTCAAGGGCCTCGGCTCCAAGGCAATGGGCGGCGCGTACTTCGCGTCCCTGGTCGTCGGTGGCTTCCTTGCCACGTATATGACGCGCGCCAAGACGGGCGGCGCGGTCCTCGCGTTCCTGACGTTGGCGGGTGGCGCAGCCGCGGCCTATTACCTCGTCATCGCGAAGCTGTTCAGCACTGTTGCGGAAGCGGCTCCCACCGCTGGCAGCGCTGCTGATGTCGCTGCGACCAAGGCGTTCGAGGCCGTTGGTAACGGCATCGGCATCTTCGTCGCGGTCATCGTGTTCTTCGCGACGTTCATCCCCGGCACCATCGGCGCGTCGGTTGGCTCGTCCGTGCGTGGCAAGACCGGCATGGAAGCGGCCGGCGCGATGGCGAAGTCGCTCGCGGCGTAATCACTACTTTCTCAGCTTAGCTTTCACGAACGGACCGCCGTCTCACTCGAGGCGGCGTTCGCGTTTTCGGCTGGGCAGCGTGTCGCGCAAGTGGGCGAGCACGGCGTCGATACGCGGATTGCCGCGGGCCTCGATGCGATACAGCGCGTGCGCCTGAACCGGCGCGACGGTGCTGCTCGCGAGGATGGGCTTTAGCGAGCCCGCCTCGATCGCCTCTGCGGTCACGAAGTCGGGAAGGACCGCGATGCCCAGCCCTGCGATCGCCGCGTCGCGAATACCGACGAGCGTGCCGATGCGATAGTGGATATCGAGTGCGATCGATTCACCGTCGAGCTCCATCCGTGCGGGCGCGGCAGGACCGGTGATCATCGGATGGCTCGCGAGCGCCGCAACCGTGCGTGGCGTGCCGTTCGCGCGGAGATAGCGCGGCGCCGCGACGATGCGACGAGGGAACGTCGCGAGCCGCTGCGCGATGACGTGCGACGTATCGGGAAGCGCGAGGCCCGCGCGCACCGCGAGATCCACGCCGTCTCCCACGAGCTCGACGGTCCGCTCTTCGAGACGGAGGTCGAGGCGCAAGGCAGGGTGGGCAGAAGCGAGGCGAGGCAGCGCGGGAATGATCCGCAGGAGGCCCAGGCTCACGGACGCGGAGAGCGTGAAGTCGCCGCTGATCGCCTTGCTGGTGCGCACGCTCGCGCGGGCAGCGTCGGCCTCGCGGACGAGGGCGGTGGCGTGCGCGAGAAAGCGGCGCCCTTCCTCCGTCAAGCGCTGATGACGCGTCGTGCGCTCCAGCAGGGATGCGCCGAGCTCGCCCTCGAGCGTGGTCATCTGGCGGCTCATCGCAGCGAGCGACAGGCCCAGGGACCGGGCGGCAGCGGACATCGAGCCCGCCTCGACGACGCGAACAAAGGAGGCAGCGCGGCCCAGGAAGTCCATGCGAGGAGCGAATCACGATTGTTGAGCTTTTTGCAACATCGGGTCGCTCTCGAGCCACCTGCCCAGGAGCGCCGCCACGGCTTACCAATGAAGGCATGACGAACACCGGCAAGCTCTCGAACAAGAACATCCTCATCACGGGCGGCACGACGGGCATCGGCCTCGCCGCCGCCAAGCTCTTCGCCGCCGAGGGCGCCCGCCTGACGGTCACGGGCACGAACCCGACGACCCTGGAAGCAGCGCGCCGCGAGCTCGCGGATACGGCCCGGGTGATCGCGTCCGATGCAGGCGACGGCGCTGCCTACGCGGCGATCGCAGCGGACCTGACGGCGCGAGGCGTCCAGCTCGACGGCCTGTTCCTGAACGCCGGCATCGCGAAGTTCGCGCCTGTCACTGGCTTTGACGACGCCGTGCTCGACGAGGTGCTACGCGTGAACGTGAAGGGACCGTTCCTCGCGATCAAGCACCTCGCTCCGCTCGTCCGCCGCGGTGGCGCGATCGCGATCACCACGTCCATCAACAACCAGCTCGGCATGCCAGGGTCCGCGATGTACGCCGCCTCCAAGGCTGCCGCGCGGTCGCTCGTGCGTGTCGCCGCGATGGAGCTCGCCGCCCAAGGCATTCGCGTCAACGCGGTGAGCCCGGGTCCGATCGAGACGCCGCTCTACGGCAAGCTCGGCCTCTCACCCGAGGTCGTCCAAGGCTTCGCAAAGGATCTCTCGGGCAAGATCGCGCTCGGTCGCTTCGGCACCTCCGAGGAGGTCGCGCGCGCCGCGATGTTCCTGCTCACCGACGATTCGTCGTTCATGACCGGCGAGGAGATCGTGCTCGACGGCGGTATGACGCAAGGTTAGCCTCGCTGGATGCGCGCGTGGATGTTGGTGCTGTTGGCGGCGTGCGGCACCAAGAAGGATCCGCCCGCGGCCAAGAACGAGCGTGCTCCGGCCACGGTCGCACCGACCGCCAAGGTCACTCCGCCGAGCACGGTCGCACCGACGCGTCCGTCACCTCTGACGACGAAGCCGCCGGGACCTCCCACGCCCGTCGAGCTTCCGAAGCCCGTCCACGGCGTGACCACGCTCGAGGTCGGAGACGAGCCGACGGACATGGTGATGGTCGGTGACAGCCTCGTCTGGTGCGACGGAGGCAACGAGCTGTGGATGATGCCCTCGCATGGCGGCGCATACGTGGCCCTCTCGAGGCAGCAAGACCCCGGACATCCCATGATCAACAGGGTCGTCGCGTTTGGCGACAAGCTCGTCGCTGCGACAGACTCGGGCCCGGGCGACCTCGCGATGATCGATCTCGTGCGGTTCAAGAAGCGGCCGTTCGGGATCAACGCCGAGAACGAATCGTTCTACGCGCTCGCGACCGACGGCGAGGCCCTCTACGCGTCGCTCTTCACCGCTCTCACCGTCGAGAAGATCACGATCGACGGGACGCGCACGAAGATCCTGACCGGTCAGATCGACCCCGTCGTTCGCGGCAAGACGCTGTACGGCTCCGACTACCGCAGCGGCCGCATCCTGTCGGTTCCGACGGCGGGCGGGGCGACCCGGGTGATCACGCGCATCGCGCAAGTCACCGGCTTCGACGTCGACGACAAGTTCATCTACGCGTGGTCCGAGGCGGACAAGCACCTGAAGAAGATCGCGATCGCGAGCGGCAAGACCACGGACATCTGGAAGACCGGTCTCCAGACCACGGACTACCTGGCCGCCGATGGCGAGTGGATCTACTGCGAGACGTGGATCGACGAGACCACGTGGAAGGTCATGCGCATCGCAAAGGACGGTCACGAGATGCAGGTTCTCGCCGAGGGACTGGCGAACGCGGGGCCCATCTTGATCACGCCCGACGCGGTCTTCGTCGCCGCAAAGAAAGGCGACGACGACGTCATCCTCCGCTTCGACAAGGCAGCGATCGAGCCGTTGTCCGTCCAGAAGCGTCAGTGATGGACGATTCGATCGATCTCCACACGTTCCGGCCCGCCGAGTGCGGTGATGTCGTGGAGGAGTTCGTGCGAGATGCCCACGAGCGCGGTCTCTCCGTCGTGCTCGTCTAGGAGTCTGTAGGCCGTAGATGGCGGTTCCGGACTGAACACTCGATCCGGATCGACGCCGAGGTGGGCAGCTGATCCACTCGATGGGTGAAGAAGTGCTACCGCCCGTACTCTCCCGAGCAATCGTTTCTGCTGCCTCCGTCGCCTCGTGAATGGCTGGCCGAAGGCCACCTCGCGTACTACGTGCTGGACCTCGTCGAGGAGCTCGACCTGAGCGAGATCGAACGCGAGTTGCAGCGCAAGGACGCTCGTGGCGAGCGACCGTATTCGCCTCGGATGATGACGGCGCTGCTCCTGTACGGGTACGCGATCGGTGTTTTGTCCTCGAGAAAGATCGAGCGTGCGACGTTCGACGATGTGGCATTTCGCGTGCTCGCCGCGGGCGAACACCCTCACTTCACGACGATCAACGAGTTTCGAGCTCGTCACCGGCAGGCCTTCGCAAACTTCTTCCACCAAGTCCTAGAAGTCTGTATGTCAGCCGGGCTTGTGAAGCTCGGGCATGTTGCGATCGACGGGACCCGCATGAAGGCCAACGCGAGTAAACACAAGGCGATGAGCTACGACCGGATGCAGAAGGACGATGTGCGGCTCAAAACCGAGATCGAGGAGCTGCTCCAGCGAGCCGAGAAGATCGATTCCGACGAGGATGCTCAGTACGGCGTGGGAAAGCAGCCGGAGGATTTGCCGGCGGAACTACAACGCCGAGAGGGTCGTCGCGCCAAGATCCGCGAGGCACTCGGTGCGCTGAAGCGTGAAACCGCGAAGGCGCGTGCAATCGAGCACGTCGAGCTGGCGGACGAGCTCCGTGCGAGCGCGGCCTCGCCGGCTACATCATCGAAGAAGCAAGGCGAGTTCACGACGCTGGCAGCACAGCACGACCAAGAGGCCGCCGATCTCGACGACGACGATCCGCCACCACCCGCACCCGATAGCGATCTACCGCGCAACACACCGCCGAAGACGCCGTCGGGCGAGCCCAAGCCCAAAGCCCAGCGCAATTTTACCGATCCGGACAGTCGGATCATGTTCAAGGACGGCACGTACGTGCAGGCGTACAACGGACAGATTGCTGTCGACGAAGGCGAGCAGATCATCGTCGCGGCGGCGATGAGCAATCAGGGCACCGACGCGGAATATTTCGAACCGATGCTCCGTCGTGTCGTCGACAACTGCGATCGCGCACCCGAGAAAGCCACGGCCGACGCCGCCTACTTCTCCGAGGCAAACGTGCTTGCGGCCGAACATCTGGGCTGCGAGCCGTTTCTGGCCATCGGGAGTCACAAGCGAGACGGCCTCCCCAGTGACGTCATCATGGGACCGAATCTCGAGTCGAAGACACGCCTCGCGATGCGCGAACTCCTGCGGAGCGAACGAGGACGAGCAGCCTACTCCCGTCGAAAAGCGACCGTGGAGCCGGTCTTCGGCCAGATACGCAGCGTACGCGGCATCCGGCAAATGTCGTTTCGCGGTCTCTTCAAGAATAGATGCGAGTGGCTGCTGATCTGCGCCACGCACAATCTGTTGAAGCTCTGGCGCTCGATATCGCGCCAGACGCTGCAGCTCGCCGCTGCATGACACGTCCGATCGAGCAGCCGCTTACGCTTACCCGCTTACGCTTAGGCTTACGGCCTACAGACTCCTAGGGGCGCATGCCGCGGCGCGCCTTGGCCATGCCGCCGATCCAGCGATCGTAGTTCGCGCTCTTGTGGGCAGCGTAGTCCGCGACGCGTGGGTGCGGGAGGATCAAGAACGTCTCCACCGCAAGCCCTTGGATCACTGCGTCGACTACCGCATCGGCGCTGAGGATCCCGTCGACGTCGGCGCCATTCTTGGGCACGTCATCGATCATCGGCGTCGCGACGGCCTGCGGGCACACCACAGAGACGCGGATGCCGTGATCGCGGTGCGTGATCGCGAGTGATTCGGCAAAGCCGATCGCGGCGTGCTTTGTCGTCGAGTACGCAGCGGCTCCGATCTGTGACAGCAGGCCCGCTGCAGAGACGGTGTGCAGGAAGTAGCCGGCCTTGCGCGCGATCATCGACGGGAGGACAGCGCGCGCAGCAAAGACGTGCGCCATCACATTCACGGTCCACGCGCGGTTCCACTCGGAGGTCGGCAGCGAGGCGACGTTCTCGAAGTCCGGATCGACGGTGAGGATGCCCGCGTTGGAGCAGAACAGATCGATCGGACCGAGCGTGGATTCGGTTTCGCTGACGAGCGCCGCGAGAGCTGCTTCGTCGGTGACGTCGACCTGGCGCGCAGTGATGCGGTCGGTGCTCGGAGCGGAGGCGCGATCGACGAGGAGCACGTGACGTGCGCCCTCACGCACGAACCGATCGACAAGCGCGCGGCCGATACCGCTCGCACCACCGGTGACCACACAGACTTTGTCGCGAACGTCCATGCGCGCAGCGTACCCGACGTAAGCTCTCGACATGTCGTATGCGTCGCTCGTCGCGAGCTTCACCAAGCTCTACCGCTACCAGCACCTGGCCGCGATCGCCGGGTGGGACCAGGCCGCGATGATGCCGGAGAACGGCAACGATGCGCGCGGAGCCGCCATGGCCGAGCTCGCGGTCCTCATGCACGAGACTCTCACCGCTCCGTCGCTGCAGGCAGCGTTCGCGAGCGCAGTGCCGATCGACGACACGGAGCGGGCGTCGATCCGCGAGATGACGCGGCAGTGGCAGTCCGCGAATCTCCTCCCGGCAACGCTCGTCGAGGCGAAGAGCTTGGCGGGGAGCAAGTGCGAGCACGCGTGGCGCACGCAGCGCAAGAAGAACGACTGGGCGGGCTTCCTCGAGAACTGGCGGCCCGTCGTCGCGTGCGCGCGGCACGAGGCGACGCTGCTCGCGGAGGCGACGGGCCTGTCCAGGTACGACGCACTCGTCGACAAGTTCGAGCCTGGCATGACCTCCGCGCACATCGAGCCGTTGTTCAGCGACTTGAAGACCTGGCTGCCGGACCTCGTCGCGACCGTCGTCGCGAAGCAGGCGAACGAGACAGTCGTCGACGCGAAGGGACCGTTTCCCGTCGAGGCTCAGCGCGCGCTCGGCCTGGAGATCATGCAGCGCCTCGGTTTTGACTTCGCCGCCGGTCGCCTCGACGTCTCGACGCATCCGTTCTGCGGCGGCGTCGCCGAGGATGTCCGCATCACGACGCGGTACCGCGAGGATGACTTCGTCCAGGCGATGATGGGGATCGTTCACGAGACCGGCCACGCCCGCTACGAGCAGCGTCTCCCGCGCGGATGGGTTCATCTTCCGCTCGGCCAGGCGCGCTCGATGGGTGTGCACGAGAGTCAGAGCCTCTCGTTCGAGATGCAGCTCGGCCGCAGCCGGCCGTTCCTCGCGTCGATCGCTCCGCTCGTCGCAAAGCACCTCGGCGCGCAGGCCGCCTTCAGCGCCGAGAACCTTGGCAACGTCTACACGCGTGTGAAGCGCGGGTTCATTCGCGTCGACGCCGACGAGCTCACCTATCCGCTGCACGTGATCCTGCGCTTCGAGATCGAGCGCGCGCTCATCGAGGGCGAGATCGAGCCCGACGACGTTCCCGCGATGTGGAACGAGAAGATGACCGCATCGCTCGGTCTCTCCACCGACGGCAACTACGAGAACGGCTGCCTGCAGGATATCCACTGGACCGACGGCGCGTTTGGCTACTTCCCGAGCTACACGCTCGGCGCCATGTACGCGGCGCAGTACTTCGCGGCGATCCGCGCGCGCACGCCGGATCTCGACGCACGCATCGAGCGCGGAGATCTCGCTCCGATCTTCGACTGGCTAGAGACGAACATCTGGAGTCAGGCGAGCCGCTGGGAGACCGCGGAGCTGATCCAGCGCGCGACCGGCGAGCCTCTCTCGTCGCGCCACTTCCAAGCGCACCTGCGCGCTCGGTATCTCTGATCGCTAGGGAGTGATCTTCGCCGCCATCGCCTTGCGACCGGCCTTGGTCTTGACCGCGGCCTTCCCGCCCTTGGCCTCGAGCTTGGCCTTCTCGAAGCGGCCCTGGGCCTTGAGCTTCGCCATGCCAGCCTTGGCCTTGAACTTCGCCTTGGCGACGCCTGCCTTCACCTTCGCGACGCCCTCCTTCGCCTTGAGCTCGACCGAACCGACGGCATCTTCCGCCGCGCCTTGCGCCTCGCGGACCTTGTCACCGGTGATGCGGCCTTCGGCCTTCTTCAACTTGCCTGCGATCTTGTTTGCGATAGCGCCCATGATGATTCTCCTGGGCGCCTTGGATTGCAGGCTGCGTGCCTCGAAAACGGCCTGATTTCCGACGAGAACTGTGTCGTCAGCGCTCGGCCGTGCGCCTGTGCGCTAGCCAACAACGCGAGCGGGCGGGACGGTGTCGTCGGAGTTGCCGTTCCGCACCCGCGTCACGATCAGGATGACAGCGGCGAGGACGAGCGCTCCGAACGCGACCAGGACCCACGTCATGCCCCGGGCAATCCCGTTCGCGAGCGCGGTCGCCTTCTCCCCCGGCGCCACGTCACCAACCGCGGCGAACGCTTGTATGACGAACAAGCGACTCTTCACCGCCGCGGCGATTCCGCCAGCCAGCGCGATCTGCGCGAGCACGGGGGCGAATCGCGACGGAGCACGGATCACGAACGAGCCGTAGCCCAGCGCGAGGGTGAACACGCCAAACAGGAGGAGGCCCGTATCACTCACCCAACGAACCTACCTCACGCCTTAGCACGCGGAACGGTGATTCCGAGCTCGACGAGCGGGAGGTCTGCAGGCCCAGAGCCCGAGCCGCCGCCGCCACTGGCCCGCCAGAGCTGCGGCGCGTAGTCGGTAGCATCGGCGAGCATCGTCGCGACATTGTCGCGGAGCCGAGCGGCGAGCTCGAGCGCTGCCGGCGCGAGCGAAGCGAGGATCGCCACGACGAACAGCTGACGCTTCGCGACTCCGACGGCGACATTGCGCTCCAGCGTCAGCGTGAGCATCTCGCCCGCGAACAGTCGCTCTGCGAGGTCATCCGCTTTCAACCGGTGCATGACCAGGGCAGCAAGAGGCGTCGCTTCCGCCGGATCGATGCTCCCTGCGATCGCGACGAGTTGACCGCGCCGATCGACGAGCGCCGCTCCCGTGAGGCCGTCGCCCAACCAACGCGCGAGCATCGTCTGGAAGTGCGTGTCGATCACCCCTCGAGTATAGAGCGCTCGGGCAGGAGGGGGATCAATGTTCGGCGGGTGGCGTGACGGGGGCCTGGTGGTCGACGGTCGGCAGGGGCGGGTGGTCCGTCGGGTCCGGCGTGGAGCGACTGATGCGCATCTTCACGCGGTCTGCGATGACGTAGAACGCCGGCACGACATAGAGCGAGAGCACGGTCGACACCACGAGTCCGCCGATGACCGCGATCGCCATCGGGCCACGCGTCTCGCTACCTTCGCCCAGGCCGAGCGCGGATGGAATCGCCGCCATCATGGTCGCCATCGCGGTCATGAGGATCGGACGAAGACGCGTCGGACCAGCTTCCAGCATCGCGTCGAGCGCGCTGACCTTCTTGTGCGCGCGTACCTCGTTCGCGTAGTCGACGAGCATGATCGAGTTCTTCTTCACGATGCCCATGAGGAGAAGGAGACCGATCATCGAGAAGATGTTGAGCGTCTTGCCCGTCACCCAGAGGGCGAGCATCGCGCCGGCAAGCGAGAGCGGGAGGATGGTGAGGACGGTGACGGGGTGGAGCAGCGAGTTGAACTGCGACGCGAGCACCATGTACGCGAACGCGATACCGATGATGAGCGCGAAGACGAGCGACGACATCGCATTGCCGAAGTCCGATGACTGACCACCGAGCTTGAGGGCGTAGCCGACGGGGAGCTCTTTCTGGAGGTCCTGCACGACGACGAGCGACTCGGATTGCGAGTGCCCGGTCGCGATATTTCCGCTGATGCGGATCGCACGTGCGCGGTTCACGTGGTTGATGGTCTGGAGCGCTGGTTTCTCCTGCGAGATGACGACGCTCGACATCGGAACGAGCGTGCCGTTCGCCGCGCGGACGCGGAGTCGCTCGAGGTCCTCGGGGCGGGTGCGCTCGTTCGCCTGGAGACGCATGCGAATGTCCATGCGGCGACCGGCAGTGGAGTACTGACCGATGACGGTGCCGCCGATGAGCGCGGAGATCGTGTCTGCGATGTCGGAGACATTCACGCCGACGTCGGCCGCGCGCGGGCGGTCTGGCGAGATCTGGAGCTCCGGCGGTCCGAGGTCGTAGTCCGTGTCGACGTCGACGACGAGGCCGGATGCTTCGAGCTCGTTGGACATCTTGCGCGACATGTCGATCAGCTTTTGAAAGTCCGGCCCCGTGATGCGGAAGTCGATCGGCTTGCCCTTGCCCGTCGCAAAGCCTTGCTGCGAGAGATCTTGGACCGAGACCTTGAGGCCCGGGATGGTGGACAGCTCGCGGCGCAGCGTCTGTTGAAGCTGTTGCTGCGTGACGTCGCGCTCGTCGGCCGGCACGAGCGTGAGGGACAGGTTCGCGCTGCCGAGGCTGGTCGATGTGAGGACGCGCTCGATCTCGGGCCGCGATTTCGATTTCTTCTCGGCCTTCTTCTGCACCTTGGCCATGACTGGATCGGGATCCTCGTCGTGCGCCATGTGCTTGTCGTAGAGCATCTGCTCGGCTTTCTTCACGAGCGAGTCGGTCTCGGCGAGGTCCGCTCCGACGGTGGTGGTCAGGCGCACGGCGAGCCGGCTCTGGTCCTGCGAGGGGACCATCTCTTGCGCGAGGTGCGTGGCGGCGAAGTAGGCGGCGATGGTGATACCTACGGCGCCCACGAGCAGGATGATCGGAATGCGCAGACCCATCTTGAGCGTGCGGGCGTAGCCGCGCGTGAGGGCATCGAATCCCCGCTCGACGATCGCCCCGAGGCCCGTACGCGCGTGAGACGAGAGCTGCAGCATCTGCGCGCAGCGGGCAGGTGCGAGCGTGATGGCCTCGACGTACGAGATCATGACCGCGACGGAGAGCGTCACGCCAAACTGCAGGAAGTACTTTCCGATCACACCCGACATGAACGCGACGGGCATGAAGATCGCGATGACGGCGATGGTCGCGGCGAGTGCGGCGAACGTGATCTCCTTGGTGCCTTCCGATGCGGCCTGCATCTTGGTTTTGCCCATCTCGGCGTGGCGATAGATGTTCTCCATCACCATGACCGCGTCGTCGACGACGAGTCCGACGGAGAGGGACAGCGCGAGCAGCGTGAAGGTGTTGAGCGTCCAGCCGAGGAAATAGATGACGGCGATCGTGCCGAGGAGCGACATCGGAATCGCGAACAGGACGTTCATCGTGCTCGAGAGGGAGCCCAGGAACATCCAGCACACGAGCGCGGTGAGGAGAACAGCGAGGCCGAGCTCGACGAAGATCTCCTTCACCGAGTGCTCGATGAACACGGTGGTGTCGAACAGCACCTCGACGTTCATGCCTTTGGGCAGCTGCGACTGGACGTCCTTCGCGACGCGCTCGACCTCCTTCGCGACGGAGACCGCGTTGGAGCCGGGCTGCTTCAGGACGCCCATCGCTTGGACGGGGACGCCGTTGGAGCGAGCGACCGAGGTGACATCCACAAAGCCGTCCTCGACGAGCGCGACGTCCTCGAGCTTGATGACCGCGCCGTCGACCTTCTTGATCACGATCTCGCGCAGCGTCTGGAGATCCGAGGCTTCGCCGATGACGCGAATGTCGATCGCGCGTTGACCGTTGGTCATCTGACCGCCCGACGAAGTCACGTGCTGTTCGCGCAGCGCGCTCTGCACCTCGTTCACGGTGACGTTGCGGGCGAGGAGCTTGTCCGCGTCGACCCAGATCCGCACGGCGCGGTCGAGGTAGCCGTTCATCTGCACTTCACCAACGCCGTCGATCGTCTGCAGCGCGCTCGCGAGCTGATATTTCGCGACGTCGGCGAGAAGCTGGCGCGAGAACGGGCCGCTGATACCGATCGTGATGATCGGCGTGTCGTCGGGATTGCTCTTGGAGACGGTGGGCGGGTCGACGCCTGTCGGCAACCGGCGCGTGATCTGCGCGATCTTGCCCTGCACGTCCTGCATCGCGAGATCGATGTCGCGACTGATATCGAACGTCGCCGTCACGCGAGCGCCGTTGTGCTTGGATTGCGACGACAGCTCGAGCACGCCGGTGACCTGCGAGAGCGCGTCCTCGATCGGCACGACGAGACCGGTCTCGACGTCCTCGGGCGACGCGCCCGCCCACGAGACGCTGACCGACACCGACGGGTTGTTCACGTCGGGGAACTGGCTGACACCGACGCGCGTGACGGCAACGACGCCGAACAAGATCGTCGCGCACATCATCATCCACGCGAAGACGGGACGGCGGAGACAGAGGTCCGTGATGTTCACTTGCTAGCGCTCCCCGAGCCCGCGCCAACGTCGGATCCGGAGCCGACCGCTGCACCGATCGCAGCCGTGCCTTCCGTCGGCGTCTGCTTCGCTGCTTCGGCCGCCGCATCCTTGGCCGCTTGCTCGAGCGAGACCTTCGACTTCACCGAGACCGGCGCGCCGTCCGACAGCGGCTCGATGCCACGGATCACCATCACCTCGCCGATCTTCACGCCGGTGCGCAGCTCCACGCCGCCGTCGGGCGTGCGCATGCCGAGCGAAACGACGCGTTCGTGCGCCTGATTCTTGTCGTCGACGATCCAGACGATGTTGCCCTTCTCCGACGGAGAGACCGCGAGCGATGGCACGACGATGCCGGGTCGCGCTTCGCCGATCGGTACGTTCACGGTGGAGAACGCACCGGGGCGCAGCCAGTAGTTGTGATCCGTTGGATCGAGCTGCGCGAGCACGGGTACGAGTCGCGTCGCCGGATCGGCGGAGCCCGCGACGAGCTTGATCCGTGCCGCATATGATTTGTCGGCGCCTTTGATCGTCAGCGTCACCGGCATGTCGTTCTTCAGGCGGGGCGCATCCGTCTCCGTGACCTGAAAACGCAGCATCAGCGGATCGCGCTGCAGGATCGTCGCGAGGACGTAGCCCGCGGGCAGGTACTGGCCCTGCTGCACGGTGCGCGTTTGCACGATGCCGGCGATCGGCGCGCGCACGCTGGAATCACGCAGGTTGAGCTGCGCGACCTTGAGCGTCTGCAACGACTGCTCGACGTCGGCCTTCGCCGTATCGACGGCGGTGCGCTTCTGCTCGATCTCCTCGCCCGGAACCAAGCCCGGCGATGCTTGCTCGGCGGTCAGGCGCCGGTTGAGCGCGGCCTCGGCAGACTTCTGCGTCGCTTGCGCCTTGCGGTACAGCGCATCCGCCTGCGAAACGGCGATCTGGTACCGCGCACTCTCGATGACGGCGAGCACCTGATCTGCTTTGACGTCTTCGCCCTCGGTGAAGTTGACCTTGTCGACGGCACCGGCGACCCGGGCGGTGATCTGCACGGTCTGGAACGCTTCGACCGTACCCGTCGCGTTCACCGTGTACTGCACCTGCCGCGATTCGAGCGTCGCGACATCGACGGGATACTCGAGCTTGCGCCCCGCGCCGCCCTTGCCCTTCTTGGCACCGGCGGAGTCGTCGGCGCTCTTGTGACACGCGCCGAGCAGCGCGATCGCCGCAACGAGGATAGATGTCTTCATTTCTGTTCCTCCACCGGGTCGAGTCCCATCGCGAGGCGGAGCGCCAGATACGCGCGCTCCACGTCGAACTCTGACGTCGCGTAGTTCACTTCTGCGATGAAGCGTTGCTCGTTCGCGTCGACGAGCTCGATCGCCTTGGCGAGTCCTTGCTTGTAAAGAATCGCGGCTTCGTCAGCGCCCTTGCGCGCGGCATCGCGGGCCGATGCAGCGGCGGTGAGCACTTGCTGCCGCGAATTGAGCGTGACGACCGCGGAGCGAACGTCAGCGTCGATCTCTCTCGCGAGCTGCTGCGCCTGGAGCTCCGCGATCCGCGTCTGCGCGTCGCGCTGGCGGACCTGCGCGGAGCGCTCGCCCGAGTCCCATAGCGTCCACTTCGCGCTGATCGCGAGCAATCCGTCGACGGTGTTGCCATTGCGGTCGTCGGTCGTCGCCGTGATCTGTGCGCCGAAGTCGAACGACGGCAGGTACGCCGCGCGCGGCACCTTCGCGAACTCCTTCGCAGCGGCCGCGACTTCCTTGCTCGCGACGAGATCCGCGCGACGCCCGATGCTCTGCTCGATGAGGGACGCATCCGCAGATACCGCCTGCGTGCCGATACTCAGCAACTCGACAGGAGCGCTAAGCCCGGGCGTGACCTTCTGGTTGATGACGAGCTCGAGGTCGACGTACGACGCATCGACGTCGCCTTTGCTACTCGCGAGCTCGCGCTGTGCAGATGCGAGGTCGACCTGCGCACGCGTCACGTCGTTGGAGCTGACGAGCTGCGCCTCTTTCTGTGCGGTGGTCGTCTTCACGTTGACCTCCGCCGTCTCGAGCTTGCGCTGCGCTGCCTGAAGCACCTCTTCCGCGAGCAGCACGTCGAGAAACGCGTTGGCCGCGTCGTATGCGAGACGGCGGCGATCGTCGATGGACTGCGCGTTCTTCGCCGCGAGCGTGTGCTTTGCCTGCGCGTAGAGCGAGAACGTCGTGGGTTGGTAGATCGGCTGGCTCAGTGCGAGCGTGCCGTTCGCCGTGACGCTCGGATCATTGCGCGGTCGGTATTGCGCCTGCCCCGAGGCATCGACGATCGGTAGAAACGCCGTGCGCGCCTGAGCGAGCTGCGCGTCCGCGATCGTGACATCGAGCTTGGCGATCTCCGCCCGTTCATTCCGCGTCATCGCGAGCTGGATCGCCTGGTCGAGCGTCAGCGATCCGGCCTGCGCCGTGCCCGCGACCGCGATGACGGCCGCGACGGCCACCTTCGAGATCCTCATCCGACAAGCGTACGGGCGCACCGGAGCCGCCTCGTGTCAGGACCCGGATGTTCGACCGGGCGACACACTACACAACAATCGGTCTTACGGACTCGAGCGCGTTTTGTAGATCACTTCCCGGGAATGCGGATCTGAACGAGCGGCGTGACCGCGACCTCGTCCATCCACTTCGCGGGGATCATCTTCTCGAAGTCGTCCCAGACGCGCTTGTCGTGCGTGCAGTCGTACGTGCGGCAGATCGCGGGACGCTGGTCGTAACAGTGGCAGCGGTGCGTCTTCTCCTCGGAGTACACGCAGTACCCGCTCGCTTTGTCGCGCTTGAGCTCGTACGGGCGCGCGTACTCCCAGCGGAGGCCGTCCTCGACGTCCTTGAAGTCGAGCGCGACGGCGAGCCGGCAGCAGCGCGCCTTGCAGAGGTGCATGCGCTCGGCGCAGTTCACCTTGGACGTCTCGACCGCGTACTTGTCCACGTCGGGACCGAGCACGACCGTCGTTTCTTTGTAGCGCTCGGACTCGAGGCGCATGCGCTGCTGCGTCATCTCGGCGGCCAGCGAGCGCTCGTGAATGATCTGGGCGCGGTGCAGGAGCTTCGTCGCGGCCTCGAGCTTCACCTCGACATCGTCGAGCCGGAGCTTTGTCTGCATCTCCATGCGGTGGAGATGCCGCAGGCCCTCTTCGAGCTCGATCACGTTCGCGGGCGGAACCTTGGGGTCGGCCATCGCGAACATCGTACGCCGAAAACACCAAACCCCCTGAACCCACGCGAAGGCGGGAAGGGGGCGTGGCTAGTTGCGAAGAACTATCGGGGGGCGAGGTGGCCGCAGTAGGGGAGAACCGGAGCGTTGCTAAGCCGAGCAAGTCTAAAAGACAGGCCGGGGCGAGGAACTCGCGATCATCGCTCGTGGTCGAATTCCGAACTATCGTGCGGGGACCGAGCCCAAAACTTCAGTGCGGATCGTCTCTACAGTGCATATACGCACCTTCCTTCGGTAGCTCGGCCGACTCGAAGAGTCCCGTGGCTTTGCGATGCCACGCTCGCGCGTGGGTTGCCGTTTCGAGGCGCGGGCGATTTCCCGCTAGGATCAAACACACTCAGAGCAGCGAGGGCTGCTTAGCTGCCAGGACCAGCTCGAGGTTGATGCAACGCAGTTCCTTTCGGTTGGTGTGTCCGAGAAGTGTCGCGCTAACAAGAAAACGATAAGCATCTGCGTGCGGGCTGTCACCAAGAAAAAATCTTTTTTCCCAAGATTCTAATTCTCGCCCCATCGCCTACATCGCATCTCGCACGCGCGACGCACGCGGTTTCTCGACGAGGATTGCGCCTATCATCAAGCGTGATGCGCACTTGCTACATCGCGTTGTTGTTGCTGACGGCGTGCGGAGATGACGCGGGCCAAGCGAGCGGAGATGACGCAGCGGGATCGGATGGCGGTACTCCCGTTGATTCCGCGCCGAACGCCGCAGATCGGAGTGCCGGTTGCGACATGGCGACGACCAATACGCCTGCGATGTTCGTGAAGCGGACCGTGCTGACCAATCGTGACCTCTGGGTGCGCACGCCAACGAACTACGATCCAGCGCGCGCGTATCCCGTGATCTATCAGCTGCACGGATGTAGCGACGCACCGACGCGCGAGACGAACAACGTTCCCGTCGAGAACCAGGTCGGCGAGGACGCGATCGTCGTGCGTGCGCGCGCTGCCGCGAGCTGCTGGGATACATCGGCGACGGGCGTGGACGTGCCGTACGTCGACGCGATGATGACGGACGTCGAGAGCGCGTTCTGCGTCGATACCTCCAAGCGCTTCCTCGCTGGCTACTCGAGCGGTTCGTTCATGACGCACCTCCTGGGCTGCATCCGCGGCGACAAGTTCAAGGCGACGGTCAACATCGCGGGTGGTCAGACGGCTCCGAACTGCACGGGCGATCCGGCGGTGCTGATGATCCACGACACGAACGACAACACCGTCAATATCTCCGTTGGCATAGCAACGCGCGACGATCACATCAAGCGCAACCAGTGCGCGATGCCGGCGACGTCATCCCCGATCGATCCGACGCCGTGCGTCGAGTACGCCGGTTGCGCGGCCGGCAAGCGCGTCGTGTGGTGTCAGACGGCGGGCCACGATCACGATCGGCAGGATGCGTTCGCGGCGCCGCTGTTCTGGTCGTTCATCCAAGCAAACCTGTGAACCTCGCGCTCACGATCGCGTGCTGTATCGGTGCCGTCGGCTTCATCGCCGCCGAATATGGACAGGCACGCGTCGGCCGCGTGATCGCAAAGCTCGTGGCGTCGGGCGCATTCGTGATCCTCGGTATCCACGCGCTACCCGCGACTCCCATCTACGCGTCGTTCGCGCACTGGATCGCGATCGGCCTCGTCCTCGGCGCGATCGGAGATGTCGCGCTGCTCGGCGAAAGCACGCCTGCATTCATGTCGGGTCTCGTCGCGTTCTTGCTCGGCCACATCTCGTATGTCGTCGCCGTCGCGCAGCTCGCGCCACCGCAGTACTGGCCCGCGTTTGGCGGCATCGCGGTCGTGGTGCCGATCATCGCGGCCGTGATCGCGCTGTGGTGGTTGTGGCCTCACCTGGGCGCGTTGCGCATCGCCGTGATCGCGTACGTCATCGCGATCGTGCTGATGGTGATCGCCGCGATCGCGATCGGGCACAGCGAGCTCTTGCCAGCCCCTCAGCGCACGTACTTCCTCGTCGGCGCTGTCCTGTTCTTCATCTCGGATCTCTCCGTCGCTCGCAACCGCTTCATCGAGAAGACCGTGCGCAACCTCGCGTGGGGCATCCCGGCCTACTTCGCGGGCCAGCTGCTGATCGCGTGGGCGATCGTGTCGCTCTAGGCTTCGCCGGTCTTCACGAATCGCGACGCCGTCGTGGCGCTGAGCTTGAACGTCGGGCTCGTGCGCCCGTCGCGGATCAGATCGTTGCTCTGCTCGTCGAACGCTTTGATGATCGCGTGCGGATCGTCGTCGTCGGGCACGATGTCCAGGTCGACGCGAATGCGCCGCCCCTCACCGTCGGTATACGACAGTGTCCGGTGCAAGCGCGCTCGCGCGGACTGCTCGTGGCGCAGCAGCACCTCCGACGCCGTCTTGATCAGCGTCATGAACGAGCTCTGATCCATCGGCTTGGGGTTCACCTTGTCGCGGCCCATCGTCCACGGGGTGATCAGCGCGGGCTCGTCATCGCCAGCGCGCTTCATCTCGACGGCCCAGCCCACGTCGCTGTCGTTCTTCACGACGCGCGCGCTCCAGCCGTCTTTCTTCCAGTGGCGCGGATCGGACGTATCTTCCTGCATGCGCGCAGTGTGCCCCAAGGGGCTGACGCTCGCCGGCTAGCTCAGAGGCAGAACGCGCTGGGGCCGGAGCCCGAGACGCACGTGATCGCCTTCGTCGCCGGGAAGTAGTAGGCGGTCGCCATGCACATCTCGTCGGTCGCCGCGCTGCCGCCCTGGTTGACGGTGCTGTTGTGGTTGTCGCCCGTGTTGTTGTACGTGCACGACCACGTCATCGAGCCGCTGGAGAACGAGTAGAACGGGTTCGCGTCCCACAGCTTCACGCCCGGGTGCTCCCAGTCCGTGCTGTCGAACAGCATGTTCGAGCCGTCCATCACCTTGGTGTCGACCGCCTGCTTGTGCGCGTGCGTCGACAGCTGCCAGAACTTCTTGTCGGCGCTGACCGGTGCGTTCTTGGTCACGGTGACGCCGGTCGCGTTCGGCGGGATGGAGATGTCGGTCTGGTACGTGATGAACGGTGCCGTCTTCGTGTAGACGGTGTCAGCGGCGTACGCGTCGGCGTTCAGCGTGACGTGCGCGGTCACCGCCGAGTCTCCGGTGTTGAGGTAGTGCATCTGGATGTAGCCCGACGAACCGGCCGGGATGAGCTGACCGAGCGGCTTGCCCGTGCCGTCATCCTGCGGAAGCTCCAGCTCGGCGGTTGCCGACTGCGCTGCGTACGTCCACGCCGGCAGGTTGTTCCCGGAGAACGAGCCGCAACCCTGATCATCGATCGTTCCGGGCGCCTTCACGTCGTTCGTCGTCAGGTAGACGATCATGTGGTGGCTTCCCGTGGTCATCGTGGATGACCACTTCTTGATCACGAGGTCTTGGGTGTTCGGCGTGTGGAAGTACCAGCAGTACGTGTCCTCGACGCCCGCACCGATCTGGACGTCGGGCGAGATCATCTGGAAGCCGAGCGCAGGAGGAGGCGGGTTGCCGCTGTCGTCGCCGCTGTCCGGCGGTGCAGTGTCGTCACCAGACTGGCCTGGGTCCTTCGAGTTGCTGCAAGCACCGAGAGCCAGACCAGCGGCGAACAGAGAAACGAGTGTCGTCGTGCGCATGAGATTCCTTTCGTCGATCAAGGCGTGCAGGCGAGGGGGACTGTACCGGTTCGGCTTCGGGTGCTTGACCATACGGCCGTTGCACTTCCGTCGAACGTGATGGAGATCGCGCCCCCGCTGGCCCTTTCGCGCGCGACGGTACCCGTGGGGCAGCCCGCGCTGCAACGGCGAACTTGAATCGCGAGGCTCGCATTCTCGTCGCCTGCCGTTTCCCAGTTTCCATCGACGGACGCGCAGCTCGCGTCGATCGTCGCCGTGTAGGTGGCGTCATGCGTCAAGGCATGTCCTGCGGGACCCGACCCGGTCGAGTGGGACGTCACCGAGAGCGACGTCGACCCACCGCTCGAGTGATAGGTCGCATTCGCGTCGAGATCCAGCGTGGCGCCGTCCACGGACAGCGCGTCGGCTTGGGCCGTGAACGAGACCGACGTTGCGGTCGCGGCGGTGATAGTGACGCGGATGGTGCCGTCGACCATCACGAGCCCGTACGTGCCGGTGCAGTGGTCGAGCACGACGGTCGTGGTCAGGCCGCTCGTCGTCACGGTGGCGCAGCCGGTGGGCGCGAAGCTCGCATTTGCACCGATCTGAGCGGCTGCCTCGGTCGTTGTCGTAGCAGTCAAACCGGTCGTCAGCTGGCCCAGAACGGCGGCTTCGGACTGGCCGGTGAGCGCCGAGTCCACGGACTCCTCGGCGAGATCGGTGGTGTCGTCGGAGCTGGTGGTACAGGCGGTGAGCACGAGGGCGAGTAGAGCGAGCTTGGTCATCAGAACCTCCGTCGACCCATCGTGCAAGCTATTGTCCATGTGTATAATATCGAAGTCCAGTCAAATCCGAGAGACGCCGTCGCAAGATTCGACGTTGTTGTTGAGTTGTTCAACAGTGTAGTGTGGAGAACATGGCGGTGGCGAAGGCGTACACACGGCGCACTCCGGAGGCTGCGAGGACACTCATCCTCGACGCAGCGGATCGCGTATTTGCAACACTGCTTCCCGACAAGGCGAGTGTTCGCGACATCGCCGCGGAGGCCGGCATCAGCCACGGCCTCGTGACCCACTACTTCAAGACGTTCGACAACCTGGTCTCCGAGGTCATCGAGCGACGACTGGCAGCCGCACGCACGGTCGCGTTCGCGCGGCTGGGGACGGCCGCGTTCGGGACGGGTGAAGCGCCGCTCCTCGACGTACTGCTCGATCTGCTGGAAGACACCACCCTGATGCGCTTGCTCGCGTGGTCCTTGCTGAACGGAACGGATCGCACGCTCTCCGATGGTCAGCTCGCCAGGCTCGTCGATGCGATGCACGCGCGGCTCTCTGCGATGGGGCCGCTCGGCGCGCGGATTCCACGCAAGCGCATCGAGATGTCGGTCGCGTTCACGATCGCGACCGTCGCGGGCTGGTCGGTTGCCGGCTCCGCGCTCTCGCGTGCGATGGGGCATGCGCAGCCGTATTCGCGAGCAGAGCTGCACGAGGAGCTGACGCGGATGATCCGCGCCCACGTGCTCGCGCCGTGAAGCTCCTCCTCGTCGCTGCACTCCTCGGTTCGGCGAGCGCCTCCGCCGACGGCTTCGCTCATCGCCTCGAGCTCGGCGGCGGTACGGCATTTCCGCTGGCTGTCGACGCAGAGGCGACGCTATGGCTCGGCGACTACGTCGCGATCGAGGCGGCCATTGGCGTGATGCCTGGACCCTATGTCGATGCGATCAACAAGACCGCCGTCGCGCTCGGTGCCTACGACGACACGACGGCAGAGCTGATCGCTGCCGCGCTCGATACCGCGATCATCGCGCGCACCGACGTCGCCATCGCACCGTTTCGCTTCCCGCTCGCGTTCGACCTTGGCTACTCGCTCGCCGCGCTCGGAGGTGGTGTCGGTGGTGCGACCGCCGTGGAAGCCGTGACGGGAGAACAAGTGCGTGCCGACACGGGCAACGACATCCCGATGCACTCGACGGTGCACTTCGTCCAGATCGGCGCGGCATGGCGCTTCACGCTGAGGCCGTCGCTGATCCTCAAGGTCTCGCTCGAGTACACGCAGCCGTTCGCGTCCGGCTCGAGCATCGACGTCTCTGGTCGCACCCCGCAGGCCCAGGCGCGCATCGACAAGGCAAGCACCGAGCTCGATAGCTACTTGAACGAGACGTACACGTCGTACGTGAAGTCGCCGGTCATCGGCGTCTCGCTGCGGTGGCGCCCCCGCTAGAAACCGATCGAAACTGGTGGCGTCTCAGACCGGGCACCCTCGGTGGTCCGCCGAAAATCGCGGGCTCGGGCGCGGGCTCCGGCCTTCGGCCTGGGCTCGGGCTCGATGGAGAGGCGCAACCCGATCTAATGAGTCGACCCGCCACTAAGTTAGCGGCATTGCCGCTAGAGCGTGAACTTCGCGTCGAGGCGCTGCGTGCGCGGATCCCAGACGTACACGCGCTGTCCATCGGAGAAATCGAAGTCGGCGAGGGCGCGCTTGATCGGGCGAAAGCCGTCGCTGAGCGGGATGGAAGCGACGACGAGCACTCGCTTGGGCCGCGCGTACTCCGGCAGAGAGCCGACCGCCGCCGACAGATCGAGATCCGATGCCCCGCGCGTGACGAGCGCCGCCACGATCTCGCCGTTCTTCACGCCGGCGATGCACAGCGCGACGCCGGATGACGCGTACAGCGCGTCCTCGATCCGCGTCGAAGCGACGGGGCCGTGCTCGGTCGGGATCATGTTCGCGAGGCGATCGACGAGCCAGAAGTCGCCCTCGGTGTCGACGGTCGCGATCTCGCCGGTCACGAAGTACTGATCGCCATCGTCGAACGCATCGCGAATGAGACGAGCGGGATCGACGTGCGCGACATCGCCGCCGGCGCGCGACATCTTCGCGATCAACATGCCGGGCTCGTCGAGCCGCGAGCGCACGAGCTTGCCGTCGCGACGCTCGAAGTCATTCGCCGTGAAGTCCCACCCCGCGACGACGGTGTCGGGCGAGCCGGGCAGGGGACGACCGACGGAGCCGATCTTCTTGCCGCGCGCATTTGCGAGCACGGTCGCTGCTTCCGTCGACGCGTAGATCTCGAGCACGCCGACGGTGCCGAAGCGATCGAGGCGGCGCCACACGTCCTTGCGCAGACCACTGCCCGCGAACAGGCGCACGGGGTTGGTCGCTTCACCGAGCACGGGCGGCGAGTCGACGAGGTGGCGGCACATCTCGCCCGCGTAGTAGACGACGGAGACGCCGTAGCGACGCACTTCGTCCCAGAACGTCGTCGGTGCGAACGTCGTGGCGAGCGCCAGGCGCGCACCGCTGACGAGCGCGGAGCCAGCCGCAACGAGCGTGCCCGACGGATGGTGCAGTGGCAGACAGCAGTAGACGGTGTCGCGCGTCGTGAGCGTCGCGGCGGCCGCAGCACCGAGCGCGGAGAACGCCCAGCGCCGATTGGTGATCCGCGTCGCGCGCGGCGGCTCGTGAACACCCGAGGAGACAAACACCATCGCGAGATCGCGCGCGCGGCCCGGATCGGGCTTGTACCAAGTGGGAAGCGTGACGGTGTTGGGATCGATCGACTCCATGTCGATCACGCCAGGCGGCAGCGTGCGCGGAACGTTCGGCTGCCACGGAACTTCACCGACCCCACCCAGGACGAGCAGCTTGCCGGGCACCGCCGGGCGCGCACGAACCGCGCTCGCGGGATCGCAGATCAACGTCTCGACCTCGCCGAGGCTGATCGCCGTCGGCAGCACGGAGTCAGGCGTCTCCGGCGAGAGCAACACAGCGACGGCGCCGAGGCGGTTGAGCGCGCAGACGAGCGAGAGGTGGCTCGGGCGCGACGACATCATCACGCCGACCTTGTGGCCAGGGCGGATGCCGCACGCGATGAGGCCGCGCACGACGGCATCGATGCGGCGATTCGCCTCCGCGTACGTGAACGCGCGGCCGCGGAACAGGAAGAATGTACGGTCGCCGATCTTCTGCGCCTGCTCCGCGAGCGAGCGACCAAACGAGATCAGCGAATCGTCCTGCAGGCTGCGGAGGCGATTGAGGCGCGGTAACTGCCAGCGCGCGTTGTCGAGATAGCTGCCAATATCCTCCGACAGCTCTTCGAGGTTCTCGACGGCGACATGCATCGCCTTCTCGGCCAGCTCCTTGACGAGATCGAGGCCGCGGACATCCTCGTGACCGTCGTCATCGTCGTCTCGCTTGGCGGACGATGACGGGGGCTCGGTGATCGCGGATGGCAGGGGGCCGTCGCCGGCGACCCAGCGCATCCACGCCACGACGCTCGGCCAGGTCACCGTCAGCGCCGTCGAGCCGACGACGATTCCAAAGTGACCCGCTTTGACGACGACCTCGTGCAGCGAGGCCGCCTTGGGGGCCGCACGCCGAATTCCGCGCACGGCCGCCGGCCGTCCCATTTCGTCGCGGCTGCCGACGAAGTACAGGATCGGGCACGTGATGTCGGAGAGCGAGACGGTGTGCCCATCGATCACGAAGCCACCCGAGAGCATGTGGTTGCCGACGATCATCTCGTCGACGAACTGCCGAAACGCAGGCCCCGGCCAAGCGACGAAGCCCTGGCCGCCGAGGAACAACCGCTTCGCTTCGCGCTTCTCCAGCGCCTGGCGGTCGTGCAGGTTCTTCACGAAGTCGAGCAGCTGCGATGCTTCCTTGCGGACCGAGAGCAGCTTGAAGCCCGTCGATGTCAAAAAGCCGGGAAGACCTTCGATCTTCGCGAGCGGGCGCGCGAGCAGCGTGCGTGCAGCAGCAACGAGCCGCTCTGCCGTTCCCTCGTCGAGCGCGCTACCGCGGTGGAGATCGACGGGGCTGCCCATCGTGATCACAGACGCGATGTTCTTGCTGCGTTTGAACGCGGCGGCCTGGTAGCAGAACATTCCGCCCTGCGAATACCCAGCGAGGTGAACGTCCTTGCCCGTCGCGGCGCGCACGCGATCGATGTGATCGGCGACAGCGCGCACATGATCGTCGAGCGTGCGGTCCATCCCGCCCTCTTCGCGCTCGGGTGCGCCAAAGTCGACGAGCCACACGTCCACGCCCATCCGCGTCAACGCAGCCACGGCGCTCACGTCAGGCGCGATGTCGTAGACCTCTGACGCGACCATCAGCGGCGGCACCAACAGGAGCGGCGCTGCGATCTTCTGCGCGGTGCGATCCGTCGCCGATGGTGCGTAGTGACGAAGTCGCGCGACGCGATCCTCGTGCACGACGGTGAACTCCGCACCGTACGGCGCCGTCAGGCGACCCGCGCGGCGCATCTCGAGGACGTTCTGCCACGCGAGGCCCAAACGACGGAGTCGCTTGGCCCACTGCATCAGCGCCTTACGCCGGTTCGCCAGCGAGGCGATAGCCGACGCCGCGCTTGCTCTCGATCAAGTCGTCAGCCGCGACGCTCGCGAGCTTGCGGCGAACGCGGTGAACGAGCTCGCGCACGTTCTCGCTATCGGCCTGCACGGATCGAAACGACAGTGCGTCGGCGATCTCGTGCCACGCGACGTACGCGAGCTCGGCATCACTGACGTTGCGGCGCCGCTCGACGAGGAGCTGCAGAAGACCGAACTCCATGGCGGCCAGCTCGATCGAGCTTTCCCCTATACGGAGCACGCCTCCGTCGACGCGCTGGCGCAGATCGAGCTGATGGCCGCGCGGCGTGGTGACCTTGGCGCTGAACACGAGCTCGTCGCGACGCGTGGGAGCCGTGCGCCCCGAACCGCGCGGCGGCTCGATCTTGGGCAGCGCCTCGGGCCAGAAATAGAACTTCACATCGCCGAGGCGGATCGTGTTGCCGTTGCCAAGCGCGATATCCGTGGTGATCCGGTTGCCCTCGACCTCGGTGCCGTTGCGGCTGGAGTTGTCGACGATCTTCCAGACGTTGGCGGCGCGCTCGAACTTGGCGTGCTCGCTCGACACCGATGCGTGCAGCACTGCGACATCCATGCGAGCGTCGCGGCCGACCTTGGCACCGTCGGCGATTGCGTGAGCAACTCCCCACGCATCGATGAGCGCTGCGTTAGGCGTCGTCACACGCGAGAAGATCTGCTCGCTGGTGATGCCAGGGGAAGCGATCGCTACACCGTGAGCCGTGCACAGCACTCCGATCGAGCGAGGTGAGGAGCAGAGCACACACGCGGTCATGCGAGCGTTAGGTTCACCCAGGGAGCACCTACAACGCAAGTGCGCGGGGTCACCAGGTTTGCGGCCCGTGAGCCTGCCGTTAGTGACGTCGTAACGCGCATATACTCGACTGATGCGACTGGGATTCGCCCTGGCCTGCGCTCTGCCGGTAATCACGAGCGGTTGTTCGCTGATCTACAATCCGAACAACATCGACAAGCCCGATCCGGATGCGCTGCAGGCCATCGATGCGGAGATCGTCGTCGACGCGAACCCTGCCGGACTGAGCATCGCCAGCGTCGCCTCGCCCGTGATCTATGAAGGGCAGGGTGTCGACGGTGCGGCGCGCGCGGTCGTGGTCGTGGTCGGCGACAACATGGAACCCGACGCAAAGATCCAGATCGTCGATCACACGACCCAGCTCGCGGTCGCGTCGCTCACGGTCGCGGATGCCGAGACCGAGGTCGCGGGCAATCACAAGATGATCGCCGTGCCGGTGACGGTCGCGCTGGATGCGAACGATTCTGACATCCAGCTCGACGTCTGGGTCACGCAGAACGTCGACGGCAGCCCGCTCACGGTCAAGCTTGCGAACGGCGCAGACGGCGCATCACCGGCGCTGATCCTGCGCGGTCTACCCGTCGTCGACGGCGCCGCGGCAGTCGAGACGATCGATACCGGAGCGATCACCGGTGGTGCTCCCGCGGTGTTCGAGAAGGTCTACGCGAAGTTCAACGCGAAGACGCTGACGGTGACTGGCAAGAATCCGTTGAGGATCCGGTCGATTTCCTCGTTCGCCCTCGCGGACAAGATCGACATCAGTGCCACAGGACTGACGATGCCAGGCGTGGGCGGCAACCTCGGCGGTGGCGCGGGGCCCACCTCGGGAGCAGCTCCGAACGGTGCGGGCCCGTGCGGAGGTCCTGGTGGCGCGGCCCAGACGGCCGGCTCGGTAGCCACGGCGGGTGCTGGCGGGGGCCTGGGGACGGCGGGAACGGGAGGAACCTGCACGGTTGCCGACCCAAATCTCTCCTCGCTCGTGAAGAACCTCGGCGGCGGCGGCGGCGGCGGCGGCGGTACCCCCGGCTTCCTGACTCTCGGTGCCGCGATGGGCGGTGCGGGCGGCGCGAGCGGCGGCACGATCCAGATCGACGCCGGGAGTACGCTCACGCTCACGGGTGGCGTGACGTCGAACGGCGTGGCGGGTACGGGTGGCGGCAACTCGAATGCTCAAGCAGGTGGCGCGGGCTCGGGCGGTGCGATCCTTTTGCGCGCGCGCGGCATGCTCTCGGCAGGGACCGTTGTCGCGTCGGGTGGCGTCGCGACGGCGGGCAGCGGACGCATTCGCTATGACAGCGCTGTGCCCGCCGCGACGATCGCGCCAACGCCGGCCGACGCGTATCGCGGACCCGCGATCGAGTCGCTCGCCGAGATCATCAAGACGCCGCTACCAACGCTCAAGGTCTACGGAGCACCCGGCGCGCCTGTGAAGATCACCATCGACGGTTTCCAGAACGACGGTTCGTCTGCGCACAAGAACGTGCCGATCGAGCTCGGCGATGACGGAACCAACTCGGTGAACCTCGGCGCGGGGCAGAACCTGTTCCGTGGCGTGAACACCGTCTGCGCGGTCGTCGATGGCGTGACTGCCGTCCCGGCGCCCGACGAGGCGCGCGACTGCGTGACCGTGGTCTACATGTTCCAGAACGGCCAGTAGCGCCGTCGCTACTTGTGGATATTCGCGACTTCGCCCTGTAGCTGCTGAAGCGTCTTGGCGGCGGCGGCGAGCTTCTCGGGGCTCGACATCGCGTCCTGGATCTTGATCAGCCGCCACTTCGCGAGCACATCCGCGCCCGGCTCGCCGAGGTCGACGAGCTGCTTGCCGAGCTTGCCGTAGAGGTTCGCGACCTGCTGCGCGGTCATCTGCGCGGCCGGGACGTTCTTCACGGGCGTGGTCTGCTTGGTCTCCGCGACCTTCTCGATCTTCTTCACCGGCGTGACGGGGTTCTTCTTCGTCACCGGATCGTGCTTCGCGATCACCGGATTCGTGGGCGTCTCCGTCTTCACCTCGGGCGTCGTGTTCGTCGTCGGTGGCGTCTCGACCTTCGCGACAGGCGGCGTCTCGGTCTTCACGACAAGCGGCGCGATCTCCACGGGTTTCGCTGGTGGCGGAAGCGCTGCGGGCGTCTTGGTGCGCGTGACGACGAGCGCGATGACGCCAGCCGCGAGCGCGACACCGAAGCCGCCGAGGATCGGCACCAGTCGGCTGCGCTGCGCGAGCGGTGCGACGGCATCCGTGCGCATCGGGCCCGCGCCCGACGGATACATCGCCGGGGATTGCGCGCGCTGGTAGTTGGGGCCCGTCTGATACGGGTACACGGGCCCCGTCTGATATTGCGCGGACTGCATCGGGACGCTGTTCGAGTCCGTCGGCGCGTTCATCGGCGGGAACGTGTCGCTACCGCCGTACGCGTGGCGCTGCATCGGTGCTGACGGAGCGGTGACGTTCGGGAGGCGCGTGTTCTGCGCGGGTACCCCGAGAGCAGCGGCGGCAGCGTCGCGATCCTTCTCGATGAGATCGAGCAGGTCGCGCGCGATCTTGGCGGTCGCGGGACGCGATTCGCGCTTCTTGGCCATGAGGCGCCGCGAGAACGCCTCGAGCAGCGGATCGACCTCGAGGTACGGCACGCGCTGCGAGATCGCGGGCGGATCCAACAGCAGATTCGCGCGGGCGACTTCGGCGCCGGTGCCGTCGAACGGCAGCTTGCCGCACAGCATCTCGTAGATGACGATGCCGAGCGCGAACAGGTCGATGCGGTGATCGATCGGATCCGCGACGGCCTGCTCGGGCGCCATGTAGTGCGGCGTCCCGAGCACGAGACCGTTCGTGGTCAACCGACCTTCCGAGGACGGCGAGTCACCACCCTCGCGCAGGATCGCGATGCCGAAGTCGACGATGCGCGGCACTTCCATACCGTGAGCGTCGCGCTCGACGATCACGTTCTCCGGCTTGAAGTCGCGGTGGATCATCCCCGCTTCGTGCGCGTGATAGAGACCCTCGAGCAGCTGGCGCGTGAGGGTGATCGTGCGCGCGCTCGACAGCGGTGCATCGTTCAGGACGGACGCGAGGTCGGGGCCCTCGGCGTAGTCCATGACCATGTAGCGCAGACCGTCGTGCGTCTCGCCAACGTCGACGACACCGATGACGTTCGGGTGCCGCAAGCGACCGGCGAGCTCTGCTTCACGCTCGAAGCGCTGCGCGGTCTTTTCGTCCTCGAGTAGCTTGGGGTGGAGCACTTTGACCGCGAACGGTCGGCCCACCTTGACGTGCTTCGCCTTGTACACAGCGCCCATCGCGCCTTCGCCGAGCCGCGACTCGATCTGATATCGGCTGGCCAGGACCTCGCCGATGATCTTGTCGCTCGCCCGACGCTCGCGCGGCGCTTCGCCCACTAGAACCTCCCGACCAACCCCGCCGCAGCGCCCCCATCCGTCGGAGTGATCACGAGCTGCGATTCCTTGCCGCTCGTCGCGAACATGAAGCCAGTCGCGACAGCGCCACCGATCGCGACGACCCAGCCGAGGTCGGCGATGAGGTCGCGGCTGCGGATCGAGTCACGCTTGCTGTCGGTGCACGCGAAGTGGTTGTCGTCGCACGCGTTGTACTTGCTGCGCGCGGACAGGCCGAAGCCGATGCCGACGCCGAGACCCACGACAGCAGCGCTACCCGTGATGATCGACGCGGTCGTGAAGTGCCGCGGGACCGCGTCGGACATCCGCGTGTTGGGGTTCCCGTTCCCCGCGACCGCCTTGACGCGCTTGGGTGCATCCGGCAGCAACAGCGGCGCCGCCGCTTCAAACCGAGAGCGCGCATCCGTGATCGACGCGACATCGACGGCGGGTCGCGAGGCGCTCTTGCCCGTCGCTGGCTCGACCCACGTGCTGTCGAGCTGGATCGCGCCGCCGGCTCCCGTGTCCACCATCACGATAAAGAGTAGCTGGTTTGCGCCGAGACGCTTGGCGACATCCGCGATGCAGACCGGCTGCGCGACGCAGTCCGCGGGGAGGCCGTCGGGAGGCAACGCGCGTCGCACTTCGAGGCCACCCGTCGCGTTGACCACGAGCTCGGTGTTGAGCGCCTCGGCAAGATCCTGACTGAGGGCATCGACGCGTGCAGCATCGAGGTTGACCGCGATACCAGGAACGATGGCGACAGTGATGGGCGGACCCGTAGGAGCTTTCGCCGGTTGCGCGGCGACTTCTCCTGGCATCACGCTCACCGCCGCGTAGAACCCGGCGAGGGCGAGGACAGCTTTGGACACGACACTCATCGTAGCGATAACCCCGTCGCTGAACCGGATCGAATACTACACTCGGGGTGAGAGCTTCGTTAGGGCAACTGCTTCTGCTTCGCGGACTTATCGCCGAATAGACGTTGGCGTTTGCCGGTCCGATTGTATTGCAACGCGTAGGTCAAGCCGGCCAGGCCCGAGAGGGGCAGCCCTACGAGCATGACGGGCCACAGGAGCATCGCAGGGATGATCTTTGCGGCCAGCGCAGCAAACGCGATGTACGCCGCGCTCGCAGGTACGGCCTCGCGCATGGAACCGGCGTAGAGCCAGCCGACGGGGCCGAGCAGCACGGACGCGGCCATCGACTTGAGCCACGACTTGTCCCCCGCCTTGGGCGTCTGAGCGAGCTCGGAGCGCACGCTGTTGGCCTTGGCCGCGAGCTCGAGTGCGCCACCTACGTCGTTCATGTCCGGCAGATCCGTCGCGCGCTTCTTCACGGCACGCGATCGTGCGACGGCTCGGTCACTCTCGAGTGCTTCGTCGATGTCGGCCTGCTTGGCCGCCTGCTGCTCGCGGATCTTTACCATCGCCGCCTGCTTGCGCGCATCCTTCTCGTCGGCGTCGGCTTTCACCTCCGCCTCGAGTGCAGCGAGACGCTCCATCAGCGCCTTGTCGTCGTCAGCCACGGTCTCGACTATGGCATGATCCTCTCGATGCCGCTGTCTCGGGTTCTTCTCATCGCCGCCCTCGCTGGCGTCTTCGGACCCGCGTGCGGCGGTGAGCCCAAGGAAGCCGACGAGCCGCAGACCGCGCGCGAGAAGATGCGCGCCGAAGCGAAGAACGACAAAGACGACGACGACACCAAGGATCCCAAGGCGAAGCCCTGGGGCAAGTGGCGCTACAGCGGCGACCGCACGTCGTGCTTCTACCGGGTCGGTCCCAAGTGTTACGAGACCGAGAAGAAGGCCTGCAAAGCGGCCGGCTGCTCCAAGGACAACTGCGAGATCGAGGGCGCTGCCCCCGCGCACGTCTCTTGTTCTAAGTGATCAGGCGGCGGCTTTGGCGCCGATGACCTTCGGAATGCGCACGCGCGGTCCGACGCGGTACTCGATCGACTTCACGTTGCGATAGAACTCGCCGTCGATGATCGGCGCCATCAGCTCGTTGCCGACCGCCTCGAGCTTCATCTCGCGGCACGGGCGGTCGAGGATGTTGCGGCCCTTCATCTCCTCGCCACGCGCCATGCGCGGGATGTTGCGGATGATCGACCACGGGCTCGGCGTCCCGACGATCGCATTCATCAGGCCGGGCTGATCGGCCTTGCCGAAGAAGCGCAGCACCTTGAGGTTGATCGACATCGACGCGACGTGAACGCCGGTGAACGAGTTGCCGGGCAGCCGCATGCCGTCGAGGTGCACGGTACACGCGGTCGGCTCGAACATTTCCTTCGCGTACGTGCGCAGCGCGCCGAACGGGAGGTTCTTGAGCGGCGTGAGCGCGATCGGCGCCGACGCGACGGTGTTCGCGACGATGTTCACGATCGTGCGCGGGTTCGGATCCTGGTGCGAGTAGTACTTCGAGTAGAAGCGCTGGCCGACGCCACCGGCCGCCGACGCGAAGCCGTACGTGCGGAACGGAACCTCGACGCCGTCGACGATCTGGATGCCGTCGATGACCATCGAGTCGACCTCGATGTCCTCGATCGCGGTGTGATGCTCGACGCTGTTCGCGAGCGACGCGAGGATGCCCTCCGCGTTGCCCTGAATGCCGACGTTATTCGCGACGAAGTCGATCGTGCCGCCCTTGGTCGGAAGCGTGAGCGGAAGCGCCGTGTTGGAGCCGACGAACTCGTCCTCGGCGAGCACTTCCATGCCCATGCGCAGCATCCAGTGCAGCGCGCCGTCACCGCCGTCGGCCACCCAGAAGCGCGCACGCTTGCGGAGGAAGTCGCGGAGGACGGGCTTGATGGAGTCGAGCGACGTGGTCTGGTGAACCTCGCCCAGGTCCCCCACGATGCGCTGGAGCCGCTCCGCCCGGTCGGGGCGATTACGGTTCTTACGACTGTTCGGGTTCGTGATAACGCCGATTTCCATCGAACCTGAATTAGTGCAAAAGGCGGGCGAGACGCACCGCGTCGTAACCGTCCGGAATCACGACCGTCACCGACGGCAAAAGGCTGCAAGTGCGTAGGTCCGTACGCGGGACATAGGCAATGCGACGCGCAGCACGGTCCGGGCGATACTCAGCTCGTGAAGATCGCGTTAACCGCCCTTGCCAGCACCGCCCTCGCGGCCTGCGGGGCGCCGACGGTAACGCCGCATGGGCCAGAGCATGACCTCGACGTGCCGCTGGCGACCAAATCGACCTCCAGCGAGCAGTCCGAGACGCCGTTCACGCGGCTCGATCCGATGCTCGATCTGACGATCGACGAGGACGACTGGAAGGACGACAAGATGTCGTGGGTGCATCCCGCGCGCGCGAGCCTCGAGGTCGGGGGCTCCCCGATCGACTCCGGTCTCGCCAACGCGCCTCCCGTCCCCACCACGATCCTCGATCGCCGCGGCAACAGCGTGCGCCTCGCGGTGCGGCTCGACCACGCGAAGTTCTCCCTGTGGACCGATCGCGGCGCTCTGCTCGCGATCGCGAAGCACGATCTCCAGCTCGTCCAAGTCTTCTCCCGACCCGGCGAGCGCGAGGTGTTTGCCAGGCTCCACGCGGGCGCCTACGCGGAGCGCGTCGAGAAGCGACCGAAGGAGACAAAGATCCGCTTCCTCGGCGAAGTCGAGATGGAGGGCTGGGTGCCCGACGACGCGATCGCCGACACCGGCGGCGCACAGCATGGATGGCGCGGCCGCATTCCCTCGGGGCTCAAGCAGATCACGGCCCTCCCTGGTTCGGAGATCTTCGCCGAGCCGCGCTGGGGCTCGACGCGCCTCGCTGCCGTGAACAGCGGCTACTGGCTCGACGAGGTCGACAAGCTCGACGACGACTGGCTGTTCGTGACCTGGCAGACCGGCATCGCCGAAGTCGCTGGCTACTACCGCCAGTACTCGGCGCCCGGGCGCACGCACAGCCAGCGCATCGATCCCGACGCGGCACCCGCGCCGATCGTGCCGAACATGCACGTCGCGAGCGGCACGTGCCTCTACGCGCGCGCGAATGGCGAATCGATCGGTTTCCTCGTCGGAGATCAGGACGTGCAGGTCGATCCGACGAGCGACGCCGACTGGCCGACGCTCGCGATCGACACGCCGTGGGGCGCGATCCTGTTCCGCGCGCACGGGCATGACGCGACCGATTTCGCGACGTGCGTTCCGGCGAACGCGACGGTGCCGCAGTCCGTGCTCAACGTGCCGCCGCCGACTCCGTAGCCCTCGCGGGGGGCACGGCTGGCCTCTACAGGACGGCGCAGATCAGACAACCGCAAAGACGCGGAGACGCAAAGACGGATCTTTTTCGGAAGCTCCTTGAGCGTCGCAGCGAGGCCCGCGTACCTCGCCCGGCGAGCGTAAAAACCAAACGGCCCGCGTATCTCGCCCGGCGAGGTTGAATCGTTCTTTTCGCGTCCTCGCGTCTTTGCGGTTCTCTGCTTCTTCGACGCAGCTCTCGCGGGCTACTTCGGATGCGCAGCGTTCCACGCCGCGATGTCCTTGTACGTCTTCTTGATCGTGTAGCCGTCCTTCTCGAGCTTCTTCTGCGCGCCTTGCGCCATCTCGAGGGCGCGCGTGCGATCGGCAGGCGTCTCGTAGAGCACCTTCGCGAGCTCGAACTCCGTCGACGCGATCTCTTCGACCTCGATGTCATTGCCCTTCGCGCGCAGCGCGAGTGCGCGCTCGAGCGTCGTGCGGGCGAGCGGAAAGCGCTTGGTCTTCGCGTAGAGCCCGCCGAGAACGGTGAGTGGATATGCGAGACCAGGATCGTCCTTGGATTCTGCTTCGCCCATCGCGATCGCTTGCGTGAGGAGCTGCTCGGCGCGCTTGGGGTCACTGCTGATCAGGACGGCGCCGTAGTCGACGAGGATGCCCGCGAGCTCCGGATCGTCGGTGTGATCTTTCATGATCGTATACGCGCGCTCGAGGGATGCGACCGCGTTGTCGTGATCGCCGGTCTCGACATATGCGTTCGCGAGCGCTTGGAGGCCGGACGCCACGTCGGGGTTCGTCGGACCGCTCAGCGCTTCGGTCATCGCGATCGCTTTCTTGTGCGTTTCGATCGCCTCGGGAAACCTGCCCATCTCGGTGTAGCAAGCGGCGAGGTTGCCGAGCGCGAGCGCGACCTGCGGGTGGTTGGGCGGGAAGACCTCGGCGGCGATCTTGAGCGCGTGCTCGTAAGCCTTGGAGGCGGTGGGGTAGTCGCCTTCGGTATACGAGACGTTTCCCAGGTTCAACACCGTGGAGAACACCCACGGATGGTTCTCGCCGAACAGGTGCGTGCGGATATCGAGCGCGCGCTGGAGCGTCTTGCGCGAGGCCTCTGGATCGCCCATGCGGCGCTGCAGACCGCCGATGTCGTTGAGGATGACGGAGAGCTTCGCGTCATCATGGAGCGCCTCGGTGGCGGCGAGTGCTTCTTCGTATTTCTTCTTCGCCTCGGGGAACTTCTTCTTGGTCTCGTAGATCAGACCTTCGTAGTGCGTGAGCTCGGCAGAGAGCATCGGGTTGCCGCCCGCACTCTCGATCGCGGCCTGGCCCATTTGCACGGCGAGCATCGCGCGATCGAAGTCTCGATCGCTCTTGGTGAGCATCCACGCCATGGACGACCATGCCTCGGCGGCGGTGAGCTTGGCGTTGCCCGCATTCGCCGCGACGATCGCTTGCTCGGTGTCCTTGATGGCAGTGGTGGTGTCGCCCATCCGGTCCTCGAGATCGCCGACGACGAGCAGCGCCTCGGCCTCGAGCGGGCGGTACTTGAGCTCCGTCGATTTGGCTGCGATCGTCCTCGCGAGGTCGAGCGCGGGCTTGAGCTTGCCGAGCAGGCGTTGTGCTTTTGCTTCCGCGACCTGCTTCTTCAGCGCCTCGACCTGCGCGCTGACGGCGGGATCGGGAGGACGCACCGGAGCGGTGAGCGACTTGGTGTCGTGGCACGCCGCGGTGGAAGAGAGACCGAGCACGGTGCGTGGCGCGGCGACGATGCCGGCGGAAGGTGCCTCGGTGAGGCCGGCCGTGAGGGCCGCGAGCTCCGTGCGCTTCTCGTCGAGGCAGCTCGTGCGGAGGTCATAGATGCTGTCGGATTGCGCTCCGAGCACGCGCGTGGCGCGGCAGGCATCGCGGTGCTCGTCGACCCACGACTTCGCATACCCGTCGAGCGTGCCCGCGACGCGCGTGTAGATCTGGGCGCCGTCCTTGGGGCGCGCGGCGACGAACGCGGTCTTCATCTTGTCGCCGACGGCGGGGTCCCACGCGCCGCTGAGCTGCTCGGCACCGCCGAGGCACGGATCGCTGGCGGGAGCCGCGGCTCGCGACGCGTACATCGCAAGTGCGGTCCCTCCGATCGCGAGGGGCACGCTTGCGATCAGTGCCATTCTCCAGCGTCGACGCCCGCGCTCGACGGTCGAACGCAGCGCATCGAGCAGCGCGCGCATGTCGGGATAGCGCTCCTCCGCGTCGTGCGCGAGGCCGCGCTCGAGCACCGCGATCACGTGCGGCGGGACATGCTTGGTCGTGCGCTCGAACTTCTGCAGCGCGATGGCGGCCGCGATCGCGGGAAGCGAGCTCCCCTTGAACGGGCGCTTGCCGTAGAGCGCTTCCCACGCGACGACGCAGAACGCGAACTGGTCTGCGCGCGCATCGACGGCTTCGCCCACGATCTGTTCGGGCGCCATGTACGCGGGCGTGCCCATCACGCTGCCCGTCATGGTCATCGGCGTGTTCGGATCGGAGTCACCCGTCGTGGAGACGGGGATGATCTTTTCGCTCGTGCGCTGCGCGACGTGGGCGATGCCGAAGTCACCGACGCGCGGACGCCCATCTTCGCCGACGAGCACGTTCTCTGGCTTGAAGTCGCGGTGCACGAGCTCGGCAGCGTGCGCGGCGATGAGCCCTTCGCCGATCGAGAGCATCATCTCGATGACCTCGCGCCACGTGCGGTCTCCGTTGCGCAGCCACGTGGTGAACGTGCCGCCCTTGACGTACTCCATCGCGACGTACAGGCGGTCCTCGAAGCTCGCGACCTCGTACACGGTGACGACGTTGGGGTGCGCGAGCTTTGCCATCGCGATCGCTTCGCGCTGGAGTCGGTCGCTGCCGGAGCCTGCGCGGTGCAGCTTCACCGCGACGTCGCGACCGAGCGTGCGATCGCGCGCGAGATACACCGCACCCATACCGCCGCGACCGAGGAGCTGCTTGACCTCGTAGCGCTCGCCGAGGCGCACGTCGTTCGCCGCGATGAGCTTGTCGCCGGACTCGGGCGCCGTACCGCGCGCGAAGTTGTTCGAGCCGAGCGCCGTGCGGCCCGAGGCGATCGCGCTATCGACCGCGCGTCGGCACCCTGGACAGCTCCGGATATGCTTCTCGATATCCGTGTCGACGATCCCGACGGGATGCTCCGCGTAGGAGACGAGCGCTTCGACGCTCGGACAACCCTCGGCCATGGAGGGATTCTAGCCCGGCTACTTGCCCGTGAACGTGGGTTTCCGCTTTTCCAGTAACGCTGTAGTTCCCTCGCGCGCGTCGTCCATTGCGACGGAGATGGCCTGGACGTGAGCCTCGGCGCGTGCGGCGTCCTTCACCGCAGTGGGGCCCGAGTACGAGAGGCCGCGATAGATCGCTTTCTTGGTCTCTTTCACGGCGAACGGCGCGTTGTCGGCGATCGCGCGCGCCATCGCTTCTGCTTCCTTCATCACGTCGGCGGCGTCGACGGCACGATTTGCGAGACCCATACGTTCGGCCTCGTCACCTTTGACCAACCGCCCGGTAAAGAGGAGCTCGCTCGCGCGCGCGACGCCGATCAAGCGCGGCAGCAGATGACTGATCGACATACCGGGCGCGAGGCCCAGCGCGGTGAAGTTCGCGCCGTACTTTGCGTCCTTCGCGACGATGCGGATGTCGCAGACGAGCGAGAGACCAAAGCCTCCGCCGACCGCGTGACCCTGGCACGCCGCGATGACCGGCACCTCGATATCGAGCAGCGAGAGGAACGGCTCGTACATCGCATACGACTTGTCGTCGGGCGATCGCTTCTTGCCGTTCGGATCATCCTCATCGCGCTGTAGCGTCGCTTTGAAGTCGGCACCTGCAGAGAAGCAGTTGCCCGTGCCCGTGACGATCACGCAGCGCGTGTTCGCATCACTCTTTGCGGACCAGCTCGCCTTTGCGAACGCGTCGAGCAACTCGGGCGTCATCGAGTTGCGGTTGTCGGGGCGGTTCAGCGTGATGACGCCGACATCTCCGCGGGCCTCGTACGTCACTGCATCATCGGCCATGAAAAACCGTAGCACTGCGGAGTCCGCCGGAAGACCTGCGGGCCCTGCATCTATCTCAGCTCTAGCGCGAGCGTTTCCGCGCAGTTACGTGCTGGTCCGCGCGCTGCACTACCCCTGTTCGAGCGCTGGTTTGGCGCTCTTCCCCAAGGAGTCCGTTATGAAAGTCAAAGCACTGATTGCGTCTCTCGCGTTTGCTGTTCTTGGTACGGCTGGTGTTGCTGCGGCAGCCCCTGGTCCTGCGATGCGCGCTCCGATCGGAGCCGTGCACGCGCCGATCGCCACGACCGTGGCCTACCGCCCGATGCAGCGCTCGCACGAGCGGTGGACGCTGCTCGATACGCAGTCGGGGCGCGCGCCGAGGAACGTCATCAACGTTTCTAGCTCGCAGCGCTTCACCAAGCTGCAGATCAAGGCGACGCAGGGCAGCGTCGCGATCGACAAGGTGGTGGTGACGTTCGGCAACGGACGCACGCAGACGATCGATCTAAACGAGCGCATCAGTGCGGGTGAACGCGGTGCGCAGATCGATCTGAGCAGCAATTCGCGTCAGATCACGAAGATCGTCGTCATGGCCAAGGGCCGCGCGATGTCGTCGTACCAGGTGCTTGCTGCCTGAACCGACGTACGACGATCACGGGCGAACAACGACCGTGGTCGTCGAGCGGTGCGGGCCGCGCGCATACCCGTCGTGGTGGTGATAGCCACCGCCACGGCGCGTCTCGCGGACATAGCAGCCACCCAGCGTCGAACCGGCGACGCCGACAAGGAGCAGGAGGGATGCGATTTTTTTCATCATGCCCTCCAAATAAGCAACGCCCGGGCCAGTGACCTCGGGCGTTTTCCGATCACCTACGTGATCGTTTGCTCACCAACAGTTACGCGCTGCCGAGCTCGTCCAGGAACGTCTGCGCGTCGGCAAACGCCGGATCTTCGCGCAGTGCCTTCTTCGCCCACAGTTCCGCTTTCGCACGGTTGCCGCGCGCGTGCTCGATCTTGGCTTCCCAGAGGAGCGCCATCGGCCGCGTCACCGGCATCGGGTTGTCCATGAGCGTGATCGCGCGCAGGGGCTTGAGCGCGAGCTCGTAGTCACCGATCTCGGTGGCGAGTTGCGCGAGCTCCGCGGCGACTTCCGCGTTCTTGCGATCCACGTCGAACGCCTTCTTGAGCCAGTTCAGCTGGCCGTCCTTGTCTCCGAGCATCGCGGACACGCGACCCATGCGCTGCTGGAGCACCGCCAGTTCCGGCGTGCGCTTCTTCTGCGCTGAGATCGCGGCCTCGAGCGTGCGACCAGCATCCTCGAGCTGCTGCGACGCGATGAGGATATCGACGTTGAGCATCAGCGCCGCGTTGTCCTCGGGCTGGAGCTCGAGCGCCTTTGCGGCCGGAGCCTGCGCTGCCGCCGCGTCCTCGAGGTGATAGAGCAGCAGCTCCGCCGCGCGCTTGAAGTTCGCGTAGCGAAGAGCCGCGTCGTCACCGTGCTCCGCGTCAGCCATCAGGATGCCTGCGAGGAGGCGGTACTCGCCCGCTGCCTCGTAGGTCTCGCGCAGCTTGTCGCGCAGCGCCGCAACACCGGGCTGCGCCTGGTGAACGACCTCGAGCACCGGCACCGCTTCGGCGGGACGGCCGGCCTGCGTCGCCGCATTTGCCGCGCGCATCGCGGCTTTCACCTGGTCTTCACCCTCGGTGATGTACGCGAGTCGCGTCGCGGCTGCCGACACACCGTCCCAGTGCTGGATGCCCTCGTCGAGGTCACACAGCATGTACAGCGGTTCTGCATCGCGCGGGTCGCGCTCGATCCACGTGACGAGGAACGAGCGACCGCGCTCGAGCTCGCCGTGCTGGTTGAGCAACGACGCGAGCTTGAGGGTTGCGGTCCGCTCCGTCGGCAAGTCGCTATCGCGCTCGGCGCGAGAGCGCAGCCGCTCGAGCCCGTTGACGAGCTCGGTGACATGCTCCTTGTCGAGCTCGTACGCTTCGCTCAGGTCCGCGACCGCCGATGCGTCATCGCCGAGCTGCTGGCGGAACGACGCGCGGAGCAGGAGGAGAGACGCGCGTCCCTCGCCCTGAACCGTCGAGAGCGCTTCGCCGATCGCGCGTTGCGCAGCATCGAGCTCACCCGCGGCCGCAAGCGCCGTCGCGTGATCCGTCACCAGCTCCGGCACGTGCGGTGCGCGCTGCCGCGCCTTGCGCAGAACCTCGGCCGCCTTGAGGGGCTGACCGAGCTGCTGCGAGTAGGTCGCGGCCGCTGAACGCAGACGCTCGACGGCAGGGCCGTCCTCCATGCGCTCGGCGTCCTTCGTCATCAGATCTGCGAGCTCGGCCCACAGCTCGTTGCTCGAGTACCAGTGCTCGAGGCGATCGTGGATCGCCTTGTCGTCGGGCGCGGAGCCGTGCGCGAGCTCGAGCGTGCGCTGCACTCCCTTCATGTCGCCTGCGGCTTCCCACATCGACGCGAGCTTGCCCGCGAGCGCCGGCGCTTGATCCGGCGTCTCGACGGCGAGGAGGCGCTCCATCAAAATCGCTCCCTCGCGCGGATTGTCGTTCTCGCCGAGTTGCCGCACGACACGGCGGAGGATCTCCCGATCATCGGGCGCGATAACTAATGCCGAGCGATAGACGCGGATCGCGTCGGGGTTCTCGTTCTTCTCGAGCAGATCACCGAGGCGCGTCGCCACGTCGACCGTCGAGTCGCGGTGGCCGCGCTTCTGCGCATCCTCGAAGCGAGACCACAGGAACTCGGCGATGCCGTCGTCGTCGCCCAGCGTGCGCAGGGTCGACTCGTACAGCTCCGCCGCTTCCAGGTTGTCGGCGTCGTCGCTGAGCACGTCGCGCAGCACGTCGAGGGCATCGTGGTAGCGCTTGAGGTTCTCGATGAGGAACTTCGCGTGCTCCATGCGCAGCGCGTTGCGCTCTGCCGGAGTGATGAGGTTCGGCAGCGTCGAGCTGATGACACTTCCCAGGCGATCACCGTCGCCGAGCTCGCGATAGATCGTGAGCAGCGGCTGCCACACGGCGCGGTCGCTCGGGCTGCGCTCGCGGAGGAACTCGTACACTTCCGCGGCGAGATCGACGCGGCGGTGGGCGAGGGCGCGAGTCGCGATGCGCATCGCGAGGCCGTCGATCTGCTCCTGCTGGTCAGCGGGAACGATCGGCGCGATCTCGTACGTGAGGTCGCGGGCCTGGTTGAGATCGCCCGCCGCGAGGCGACGCTCGGCGAGCGCGAGGACAGCCCACGGCGCGGAGCCAAGGCCATCGACGGTGTCGCGAGCAGCCGCGACGGCGCGAACGAGGAGCGCTTCTGCGCGCTGCTCTTGGCCTTGATCGACGGCGAGATCCACGGCTTCGCGGATCTGCGGCGGGGTGGCGTGGGCGAGACCCGCGCGGCGCTCGAGGAAGTCGAGCAGCAGCTCGCCGTCTCCGCCGTTGCGCGCGACGCGCTCGTACATCGTCATCACGCGCTCGTCATCCGGCGTGGCGGACGCCGCCGCACGCAAGAGACGACCGGCTTGTGCCCACCGCGGCTCCGCTTGGAACGCGCGCTCGAGCAGCTCGAAGCCCTGCTTCCGGCGAGCATCGCTACCGAGGAAGATCTCGGAGAGGCGATACAGCGCGTCGACCTGCGCGGGGGTCGGCTCGGCATCGGTGCCGGCGAGCTCGAACATCTTGTCGAGCGTGCGCGCCTGCTCGGCGGTGTCGCCGAGGGCCGCCGCAACACGCGCCTGGGCGTAGAACGCTTCCGCGAGCCGCTCGCCGAGGATCTCGACGCGGCGGTACAGCGAGGCCGCGCCCTTGAGATCGTTCGCATCCTGCTCGAGGGCTTCACCCGCGCGCATGAGGAGGCCAGCGATCAGCGGCGGATCGTCCTTGCGGCGCAGTCTGTCGACGACAGCGTCCACCGCATCGACGAAGCGCTTGGTCTGACCGAGCTTCTTGGACAGGTCGCGAGCGCGCTCGTGCAGATCAGTGCGCGTCGGCACCACATTGATCGCGCGGATGAGCGCGTCGAGTGCTTCATTGCCACGATCGAGGAGCGCGAGCGCCTCGGCCATGTCGCTGAGCAAGCGCGCCTGGCTCTGCGGTTCGGGGTTTGTCGCGAGGCGCTTCTCGAGCACCTCGAGCAAGCGCTGACCTTCGTCGTGCGCGATCAGCGAGCGGCGCAGGCGACGCACTTCGGCGTCGGACTGGATCGCGGCTTCCATCGCAGACTCGAGGAGCTCCTTCGCCTGATCGCTCTCGCCGCGCGACGCAGCGAGCTTGTGCAGCTCGAACAGCACCTCGGACGAGCCGACAGCCGCTTCGTCATCACCCGGCGGCTGACGGCGCACGACGAGGAGCAGCGCGCGATACGTGCGCTCCGCCTTGTCGAGCTGACCCGCGGTGCGCGCCATCTCGGCGAGCTCCTTCTGGATGGACGCGTTGGACACGTCCATTTTCGACGCCGATTCCATTTCGGTCATCGCCTCGTCGAGCTTTCCCTCGGCCTGCGACACGCGAGCGAGCTCGACGTGCAGCGCGGCGCGCTCGGGCGAGCGGCGACGACCGAAGTCCGTGATCAACTCGTTGAGCGCGGTGCGCGCTTCCGTGAGCTTGCCGGCGACGCGCTGGCCGATCGCGAGCGCGGTGCGCAGATCCTTGTCGGTCGGATCGATCTGCAGCGCCGTTTCCAACGCAGGGATCGCCTTTGCCGGCGAGCCGAGGCGCGTCAGATAGATCGTCGAAGCTTCGCGAGCAAAGTCGCGCGCGAGCTTCTCGTCCTTGAGCAACGGCAGCGAGCGCGTCAGGTGGCGCGCCAGCGGTTCCCACTGCTCTGCCTTGCGGTAGAGATCCGCGAGGAGCGTGCGGAGCTCGAGTGCAGCGTCCTTGTCGTCGAGGTTGACCTCGATGGCAGTGATCGCGCGGTCGGGCTGGTTTGCCGACAGGTGCGCCTTTGCGAGCTGCGAAACGACGAGCAGGCGTTCGGCCACCGGCACCGTTCCGAGCAAGCTCTCGAGCCACGGCACGGCCTGCGCGGGCCGATTGCCCTCGAGGTTGAGGCGCGCGAGAGCACGGAGCGAGTCACTGGTGGGAGCGAGAGCGACGACGCGGCGGTGACCGCTGATCGCGCGCTCGACTTCCTTTGTGTCGCTCTCCGCGACAGCTGCATAGCGAGCCCACAGCTTGGCAGCGCGCGGCGTATCGCCGGCGGCCTCGAGCTTCTGCGCCTGACCGTCGAGGAGATCGACGAGCGCGCGGTGCTGGCCCTTGCTGGACAGAAGATCCGCAACCGCCTCGATCGACGCCTCGTGACCAGGGCGCTCGTCGAGGTTTGCCTTGAGGGCGTCGAGACGACCACCGCGCTCTTCGACGATGCCGACGAGCTTCGCGAGCTCGAGGCGCAGCAAGAGCTTCTTGTCGGGATCCGCTTCGAGACCGAGCTGGATCTGGCGGAGCGTGAGCAACTCGGGCACGCGGTCCTCGAGACCGAGGAGGTGACCGAGGCGCTCCATGACTTCGAGGTCATTCGGCGAGCTCGCGAGAACGCTACGATACATATCGATCGCGGCGGAGTTGTCGCCGAGCTCGACGGTCGCGAGGTTCGCAGCGCGCAGGCGCATGTCGCGGCGCGTGTTCGCGTCGAACGGCAGGCGCGCAGCTTCGACGAGCGTATCGACGGCGGCGCGTGCGCGACCACCGGTGCGATAGAGATCGACGAGGGCGTCGATCGCCCACTTCGCGACAGCGTCGACGGAGCGCGCGGACTTCACGTTCGCGGTGCCACGCCATGCCGCCGTCGCACGACCGAGGACGGCCGTGATGATCTGCAGCGCTTGCTCGCGATCGCCGAGCTTGCTCGCCACTTCGGCGGCGCCGACGAGCGAGTCGAGATCGCGCGCATCTGCGTCAGCGAGCCGGCGGAGTGCTTCGAGCTGCTCGGCCGATGCGCCTTGCTCCTTCTCGAGTGCCACGAGCTCGGAGAGCCACGCCGTACGCTCGCCACCGAGCTCGAGCGCTTTGCGGAGCGACTTGATCGATGCGGTCTTGTCGCCTCGATTCTTGTGAAGGGCCGCGAGACGGTGGAAGTAGATCGCACCGACGCCCGACGGCAACTTGTTCTTCTCGAGCGCACCGCTGAACGCATCGGCGAACGCGTCGTTCGCGTTTGCTTGCGTCGCGCCCATCTCGAGGCGAGAGAGCAGCTCGTCGTCGAACGCCTCGCGGATGCCCGCATAGCGAATGACGGTGTGCGCGGCATCGTCCCACTTGCCGAGTTGGGTACCGAGACCCGCGAACGCCTGGACGGCGCGGCGGTTGCCCGGCTCGACGGCGGCGACCTGGTGATACGCGTCGGCAGCGCCGGCGGGATCAGCGAGGTGATCGTTCAACAGATCGGCGTACGCGAGGCGCAGGCGCGCTGCCTCACGCGCGTCGTCGCCGAGCGCGGTGATCGCTTGTTCGTACGCGAGCGCGGCCGTCGTGTAGTCGCCCGTCGTCTTGGCGAGCGACATGATCTGGTTCTCGATCAGCTGGTCGCGCGGAGAGAGCGGGAACGCACGCGCGAGATCGGCGAGAGCGCCGGTCGCGTCGTGCTTGTGCTCGAGGCGCAGCTGCGCGGCTTCACGCAACAGCGCGAGGCGCGTGCGATCGTCCTTGGCCTCGGCGAGGCGAGCGGGCAGTAGGTCGAGCACGCCGCCGAGATCGCCGTTGATCCGCATCGCTTGCGCGAGCGCATCGGCAGATCCGAGGCGCGTCTCCGGAACTTCGAGAAGAGCGGTGAGACCGGCGCGGGCTTCTACGCTGCCGGGTAGGATCGCTATCGCGTTGCGATACGCGGCTTGCGCGCGACCCGGTTGGTCGAGGTGCGCGCGGAGAGCATCGCCGAGGCGCACGAGGCGAGCGACGGTGCGCGACGTCGCGCGGCCCGACGAGCTCTCGAGCAGATCGGCCATCTCGCCCCAGCGGTTGGTCTGCGCGAGCAGATCCGCGAGGGCGGTGATGCCTTCTTCGTCGTCACGATGATCGGCGACGACGCGCTGCCACGCCGCGATCGCGGAGTCGAGGTCGCCGCGCTGTTGCTGGTGAACGAGCGCGACGCGAACGTTGTCGGCGCGCTTCTGCATCGCCGAGCTCGCCTTGTTGGCGCGGCTCTCGAGCGCGGACACGAGGTCATCCCAGCGCTGCTGCGTCTCGAGAATGCTGATGCGTGCATCGAGACCCGACGTGTCGTTCGGATCGGCGTCGCTGCGGCGCTCCCACAGCGAGAGAGCGCGCTCTGCTTCACCGAGAGACTCGGCGAGCTTGGCAGCCTCGGACAGGATCGAGCTGCGCGCACCTTGGTTGGGTTCGAGGTGAGCCTGACGCTCGAGGACGTTGAGGCGCTCCTTCGGGCGGTTCGTCTGCGCGTAGAGGGCGGCGAGCTTGCGAGCAACGATGAGCTGCTCGTGCTCGGCGGCACCGGTCACGTCGCTCGCTTCGACGAGCAACTTGATCGCACCTTCGACGTCGTTCGCGCGATCGAGACGCGTGCGCGCTGCTTCCGCGAGCAATTCCACGCGGCGCGTGGGGTCCTGCGACTGGCGCGCGGCATTCGCGACACCGTCGGCGTAGCGATCGTGCAGACCGCCGCGATCGGCGAGTCCGCGCAGCCGCTCTTCCGTCGCCGACGACTCTGGGGTCATCGCGAGGAGGGCAGAGTAGTGATCCATCGCGGCCGGCAGATCATCTAGGTCTGCGAGGCGCGATCCAGCTTCCTCGTGGAGGAGGCCGGCGCTAGACGGTGCGAGCGCGATCACCTTCTCGAGGACGCGGATGACTTCGCGCGACTTCTGCGTGGCGTCGTAGTGCGCGCGCAGCAGATCCAACGCTTGGTCGCGCACGTTCGCCGTCGCGTTCGGCGCTTCGATGACACGCTCGAGGAGCGACGTGGATTCCTTGTCGTCCTCGGCTTCCGCGAGCAGCGGACGCGTGGCGGCCAGAGCGCGCGCCGGATCCTTCAGGTTGTCGAGCCACACGCTCGCGATGCGGGCGCGGCTGCGCTCGCGGTCCTTCTTGCTTTGCGTGTCGAGGCGGCTCTCCCACAACGAGATGAGATCAGCCCAGCGCTCGTGGCGCTCGAGCAAGCGCTCGAGACCTGTCGACACTTGCGCGTCGTCGGGCGTGAGCGGCAACAGCTCCTGGTAGTACGCGATCGCCTTGTCGGGCTGGTTCGCGACGTCCTTCGCGAGCTGCGCTGCTTCGCGCAACAGACGAATGCGGCGCGCGCGATCCTTGGTCGTGGAGACGGCGCGATCGTAGAGACCGAGCGCATCGTTCCATCGCTCGGCGACGGTGTAGATGACCGACAGTCGCTGCAGCGCCGAGTCCGACGACGGTGCGAGTGACGTGACGCGCACGAGAATCTTCTCGAGCACGCTCGGATCATCACCGAACCACTCGTCACAGAAACCACCGGCGCGCTCGCCGATCATCTCTGCAACTTCGGGCTCTAGCTTGCCCGCGAGTGTTTCGGTGTAGAGCGCGACGATGTCGTCGGGCTTGTCGAGATCGGCGGCGAGGCCTTCGACCTCTTCCCACGCGCTCACGGCGTGAGGTGAATGTTTGACCGCTGCAGCGGCTTCCTGGAACTGAGACAGATCAGCCATTGGTTCCTCGCGCTAGGCCCTTGCGTCCCCCGCAAGCGCGCCAGCGGAAAAATGGTAACGCGTTCCATCGTTTGGATCGCGGGAGTGGTGGTTCTTTTAGAACGACCGGCGCAGACCGAGGAACGCGGAAAACGGAGCTTGGTACGCGTATGGAAGTCCGTACCTGGCCGAGCGGGGGGCCGGCTGTTCAGTGACAGTCTTGAGGAACACGAGGTCTTCGTATGACCCGCCGTCGATCGGCCGGACCGATGCAGACGTGTAGTAGTCGTCCACGCCGGTCGCGGTGCCGCGATCGAAGATATTGAAGAGGTCGAGCGTCAGGTCGAAGCCCTTCCAGCGGGCGCCGAGGCGGAGGTTGGCCTGGGTCGTCATCGGGGTACGGCCGCGATCGCCGCGGGCGATCAACGAGATAAAGCCAACATCCGTATCGCCGTAGACGTTGCGGGGCCGGCCAGAGGCTGCTGTCATGCGGATGCCCAGGTGGAGCTGCACTGGCCCGACCGTGTGAACGCGATCGCCCTCGAAGTAGAACCGGTGGCCGGGATCGGTCGGGAGGCGGCCGTAGTCGGCGGGCGAGGAGAAACCGTTGTTCAGGTACGGACTGTCGTACAGCCCCGCACCTGTTTGGGGGTCATAGGGGCCGGCGAAGTTGCCGACCGTCCGGCCGTACATCCAGCCGACGCGAACGGTCGTGCGGGCGGTCGGGGAGGTCGCGACCTCGACGCCGCCTTGCTCGGACGTGCGGATCGCGGGATCTCCATCCTTGCTTCCGGGGTTGATGAAGCCCTCGGGGGTGGTCTCCAGGCCGCGGCGCAGGTAGCGGCCCTGAACCCACCCGGTCATCAGAAACGCGTTCGCGAGTCCGACCTGGATGCCGGCGAGCAGCTCGTCCTGTGCCATCGGCTCCGTGCCGTCCGCGACGATGTAGACGCTGCCGTCCTCGAGCGTGCGGCCGTGACCGCCGGGTTGACCGGTGATGACGTCGTGCACGATGCGATCGCGCGACGTGATGGTCTCGCCGAGCCCGGCAGGCAGATAGGCGTAGCTGCGGCCCATGCTCGCGAACGCGCGCGACATGCCGTTGCCGAGGAAGTCCCACGAGATGCCGGTGCGCGGTGCGAGGCCGTTCAGCTTCAATTGCGGTTCGACCGTCATGCGCTCGTAGCGAAGACCGCCGTCGATGCGGATGTTCGGCTGCGGGGACCACGTGTCTTCGGCGTACGCGGCCGCGTAGCGCGCGCGCCAATTCGTCGTCGAGGAATCGCGATACGAGCACGCGCCAGACGCGTCTTCGCTGCACGTGTCGAAATAGAACTTCGCCGCATCCACATGACCGTCGAACAGCGAGCGCACGAGCTGGCCACCCGTATACGTCGACGTCGTACGCAGCAGCGCGTCCTCGAACGTGCCGCCGGCCTTCAGCACGTGATTGCCGACCTGATGCGAGATCTCGGCGGTCGTGACGGGCCGATCCGCGATGGAGTGCACGAGCGTCCCCGCGCCGCCGCTCGCGTAGTAGCCCGTGATGAGCGGGCACTGGTTGATCTGGGGATAGCGGTTGTCGTTGCAGCCCTGCGCGACCTGCGGATCGTCGGCGACCATCGTCGGCACGTACGCCGTGAGCAGCTGCGGCATGTTCGCCGCCTGGCCATCGCGCGCGTGGTCGTCGCGATCGGAGCGCTGCCACGAGAGCTGCACGCGCGCATGCGTATGCGCCCAGTCGCCGTGCCACGTCGCGATGCCCGTCGCGAGGATCGTGCGGCGCTCGGTGCCCGCTGCTTGCGCCGACGCGTTGGTGAGGAAGCGCGCTTGCTCGTCGACCTGGCCGATCAGCGTCAGATCCACGTGGTGAACGCCGCGATCCCATCCGACGCGCGCCATGTACGGGACGCTGTAGTCGGTCGCATCGACGGTGCGCTTCTCGATCGGCTCGAGCGCGGGGAACGGCAGCCCGTCGATGGTGCCGTCGTCGTTCTGATCGACGAGACGCGAGGCCGTCCACTGAAACGATGTGCGCGATAGCGACGGTGCGATGCCGGCGGCGTACCAGGCCTTGCCGCCCGCGAGGTGGCCGAGCGGTCCCTTCGCGACGACGCTGCCGGTGAAGCTCCCGCGATCGTCGGTGCGCAGCCGATACAGCGAGTACGTGAATGCAGCGCGCGGCTTCTGCGGGCTATCCGCGCTGACGCCGCCATAGATGCGCGCCTCGATCTCGTGCTTGTCGCCGCCCTTGACGAGCGTCGCGTCTATCGTGCCGCCGAGGCTCGTGCGATCGGCCGCGGAGAACCCGCCCGCGGTGACGCGGATGCCGGTGACAAACGAGAGCGGTACGCGCAGCTCGGAGACGCCGCTGCGGACGTTGTCGACGGGTGCGCCCTCGACGGTCCACCGATTCTCCAGGCCTGTCGCACCGCCGAACGACACGCCCACGTCGTCGCGACTCGCACCGGTGGCCCAGTGCGCGACCTGATCCACGGTGGAATCAGCGACGGGCAAGCGCTCGAGGTAGTCCGCCGAGAGCCACGTCGAGAGTGCGTACGGCGACGTCGTCGTGAACGGATCGGTCGACTGCGCGCAGCCAAACGTGGCTTGGTCCGCGCAATCGGGAACGTCGGTGGTTTTCGGCGGCTTCTTGAGCCCGAAGATGTCGCGCGGATCATCGGCTTGCGCGGTGCCCGACGCGAGGGCGAGCGCAGCCCCGATCACGACCCTGCGCTGCACGAAAACCACGGTAACACGCGGGCGTAACCGTGATGCACCCGGCGACATCCAAGACCGGATGCGCGTCACCGCCGTCAACGACGCGCCGATCGCGAAGAAGGGCGACTACGTCCTCTACTGGATGATCGCGAACCGCCGCGCGCAGTGGAATCACGCGCTCGATCACGCGATCGCACAGTCGGTCGAGCTCGGCGTGCCGCTGCTCGTTCTCGAACCGCTGCGCTGTGGCTACGAGTGGGCGAGTGATCGCATGCACGCGTTCGTCCTCCAGGGCATGCGCGACAATGCGACCGCATTCGCCGCAGCGGGCGTCACCTACTTCCCGTACGTCGAGCCGGCGCTCGGAGCCGGATCGGGCTTGCTCGCCGCTCTCGCCGCGCGCGCAAAGCTCGTCATCACCGACGAGCAACCGGGATTCTTCCTGCCGCGGATGGTCGCGGCGGCCGGCGCGCAGTTAAGAGTCCGGCTCGAGCAAGTGGATTCCAACGGCCTCTTGCCGCTGCGCGCGACGGAGAAGGCGTATCCGACGGCGGCCGTGTTCAGGCGGCACGTGCAGAAGACGCTGCCGTCGCATCTCGGTCACGCGCCGCGCGCCACGCCTCTGTCGCGTCTGCCGAAGGGCGTCGCCGGCGCCGAGATCGCGGGGACGATCCTGCGCACGTGGCCACGGGCGAGTGACGAGCTCCTCGCCGCATCGCGTGCCGCGCTCGCAACGCTCCCGATCGATCACACCGTCGCGCCAGCACCGATCATCGGCGGCAGCGTCGCGGCGCAGAAGCAGCTCGACGCGTTCATCGAGACGCGGCTCGCGCACTACGGCGACGGGCACAATCATCCAGATGACGACGCCGCGAGTGGACTCTCGCCGTGGCTGCACTTCGGGCACGTCTCCGCGCATGATGTCGCCCATCGCGTGTGGGCGGACTGCGAGTGGGATCCGTCGCGCGTCGTGAACGCGAAGGTCAACGGCTCGCGCGAAGGCTGGTGGGGTGTGCCGCCGTCCCACGAGAACTTCCTCGACGAGCTGATCACGTGGCGCGAGCTCGGCTACACGTTCTGCTTTTTGCGCGACGACTACGACAAGTACTCGTCACTGCCGGATTGGGTGAAGAAGACGCTCGGCGATCACGCGAGCGATCCGCGCCCGGAGCACTACACGCCGAAGCAGCTCGAAGCGGCCGCGACCAAGGACGAGGTGTGGAACGCCGCGCAGCGCCAGCTCGTTGGCGAGGGCCGCATCCACAACTATCTGCGCATGCTGTGGGGCAAGAAGATCCTCGAGTGGTCACCGTCGCCGCAGAAGGCGCTCGCGGTGTTGATCGATCTCAACAACAAGTACGCGATCGACGGACGCGATCCGAATAGCTACAGCGGCATCTTCTGGACGCTGGGCCGCTTCGATCGCCCGTGGGCACCGATCCGGCCGATCTTCGGCTCGATCCGCTACATGTCGAGCGCGAACACGATCAAGAAGCTGCGCATGAAGAAGTACCTGGCGCGCTGGTCAGCGCAACCCGCTCTTCTTTAGTGTTTGCAGTTCGGGCCGTGGACGTGGCCCTTGTCGTCGCCATGCGCGTGGGCATGGTCGTGACCTTCGTGGCCATGGTCGTGCCCGTGATCATGACCGTGATCATGGTCGTGATTGCAGTCGGGACCGTGCTCGTGCTTGTGGCTCGCGATCTCTTCCTTGACCTTCGCCATGTCGAGCTTCTGCGCTTGGGTCACGAGCTCGTCGAGCGCGGCGCCCGGCAGTGCGCCTGACTCGCGGAACAACAGCACGCCGTCGCGGAACAGCATCAGCGTCGGAATCGCGGAGATGTTCGCGGCACCTGCGAGCTCTTGCTGCGCCTCGGTGTCGATCTTTCCGAACACGACGTCGGCGTACTTCTCGCTCGCCTTGTCGAACACGGGGGCGAACGCGCGGCATGGGCCGCACCACGACGCCCAGAAGTCGAGCAGGACGATGCCGCCCTTCTCGATCGTTTCTTGAAAGTTCTCTCCAGTGATTTCGACGGTCGCCATCTCGGTGCGAATTTGGCCGCGATCTGGGCAGTCTGCAAGCCCCCTGAGCGGGCTGGATGCTGGCATGCCCGCTGCACCATCTAGGTCGCATGTCGACGCAACACTGTACGGTTGTCGTTGGTTACGACTTCAGCCACTCGAGCGAACCGGCCCTGGATCGAGCGGTTCAGCTCGCCGGGCGGGCGCCCGAGCACGTCCTCCATGTTCTGTGTGCGATCGACCCCAAGCACGCGATCCCGAGCATTCCCGCGTACAACGGCATCGACTACCTCTACGCGGCAAGGGTCCAGGAAGCGCTCGCCGCCGAGGTCCATGCCGCATGTGAAAAGGCGGGCATCTCCACGAAGATCACGTTCTTCGTCCACGCGCGCATCGGCAAGCCGTCCGAGGAAGTGTTGCTGCTGTCGCAAGAGGTCGGCGCGGAGCTCATCATCGTCGGTAGCCACTCGCTGACCGGCCTCGAGCGCCTCGTGCTCGGCAGTGTTTCGGAGCGTATCGTTCGCGAGGCGCACTGCACCGTCGAGGTCGCCCGCCAGAGCGGCTACCCGCACGTCGAGCTGATGACGGTCGTCGAAGTGCCCTCCGAGGCAGGCCATAAGTACGTGCCGCCGCACCGCTACGAATACGAGGACCACCGCGTCCTGCTCCGTCCGAACGACTGGCCGTTGCTGTAACTGTTCACACTTCCGGCGCCACGGGAATGTGTAGGCACGGGGTGCTAGTCTTCTCCTCGTGAAGCTCCGCGTCGCGTACAACGCACCCGTCGTCCTGACGTTCGCGATTCTCGCCGCGATCGTCACATGTCTGCCGCAGTCGATGCGTCAGCACTACTTCGCGTCGCACGGCGCGATCGTCGACTGGACCAGCTACACCGGCATGGTCACGCAGATCCTCGGTCACGCGAACTGGCAGCACTACATTGGCAACTTCACGATGATCTTGCTCATCGGGCCGATCCTCGAGGAGCGCCACGGCAGCATCGGTCTGTTGTTCATGATCCTCATCACGGCCGTCGTCTCCGGCGTCGTCGGTCTCGTCCTCGGCAGCGCGAGCTACGGCGCGTCCGGCGTCGTGTTCATGATGATCGTCCTCGCGTCGACGGCGAACATCAAAGAGGGCGAGATCCCGCTGACGTTCATCGCGATCGCGACGCTGTATCTGGGCGGCGAGGTCTACAAGGCCGTCGCGAGCTCCAACGACGGCATCTCGCACATGGCGCACCTCTGCGGTGGCATCGCGGGCGCGGCGTTCGGTTTCCTCGGCTCGCGAGGCAAAACAGCCAAGAAGAGCGGCCCCAACCTTGATAACCTGGGGCTCCCCGCTGCTGGCCTCCAGGTCGACGGCAAGCGAAAGAAGACCATCGCGTGAGCACCTCTCGACTTCAGACGATCCGTTTCCTCGCGCTGTTGGTGATGATCGCGGGCGTGGTCGTGGTCCCCTTCGCCTTCTATTACGGCCTCGGCGGCGTGTTCAGGAGCGGCTTCCGCGGCGAACTGACGATCGGGTCGCAGCACGCGATGCGCGTCGCCATGTTCAAGTTCATGGGCGGCCTGTTGCTCTGCCAGGTGCTGATCGGCGGCGGCGGCTTTGCGCGCTGGAAGTGCAAGAAGCTGCTCGCCGCGAAGGCGCCGCCCAAGTCCGCTTCGATCTAAGCGTCGATCTACGCGTCGATCTACGCCTTGGGCTCGACGAAGAAGTCGGGGAACAGCGTTCCGCCCGGCGTCATCGAGTACTTCGCGAGATCCGTGACGCCGACCGACGCGAGGATCTCGTCGTCGATGCAGAAGTTGCCGGTGAATTCGCGCGACGACTTGTTGAAGATCGCGTACGCCGCGTCGCCCATGATCTCGGGGCTGCGCGAGCCCTGCATCACCTGATCGCCGCCCAAGAGATTCTTCACCGCCGCGGTCGCGATCGTCGTGCGCGGCCACAGCGTGTTGAACGCGATGCCGGCGCTGCGGAACTCGCCCGCCATGCCGAGCGCGCACAGCGTCATGCCGAACTTCGCCATCGTGTATGCCGTGTGCGGCGCGAACCACTTCTCCTTGGTGATCTGATCGAGCGGCGGCGACAGGTTCAGCACGTGCGCGTTGCCGCCGTTCTCGGCCGCCTTGCGGAGGTGCGGAATGCACGTCTTGCTGACGAGGAACGTGCCGCGCGTGTTGATGCTGTGCATCAGATCGTAGCGCTTCATGTCCGTCGACGGCGTGTTCGACAGATTGATCGCCGACGCGTTGTTCACGAGGATGTCGATGCCGCCGAACGTCTCGACGGCCTTGGCGACGGCGGCCGAGACTTGATCCTCGAAGCGGATGTCGCACTGGATCGGTAGCGCCTTGCCACCGGCTTCTTCGATCTCCTTGGCAGCGCTGAAGATCGTGCCCGGCAGCTTCGGGTTCGGGTCGGCCGTCTTCGCGGCGATGACGACGTTCGCGCCGTCCTGTGCTGCGCGCAGGCCGATGGCGAGACCGATGCCGCGGCTCGCGCCGGTGATGAACAGAGTCTTTCCGCGGAGTGACATGCCGCGGAACGTATCACTCAGTAGGCGTCGGGCTGCATCGCGCCATCGAGAAGATCGGGATCCTCGGGGCGGAGCAGCTTGGCGAGCATCTGCGCGGACGCGAGACCCATCACGAGGCCCGCGCCGTAGATCCAGAAGGTGTACTGGACGCCCACGCCACCCGGTCCGAGCGGCTTGGTCGCGACGAAGATGCAGGCCGTGATCATGCCGATCAGGAGCGCGAGCAGCGCGATCGTCGTCGGCGCGACCTTCAGATCCACCTTCTTCTTCTGGAACGCGAGGAAGGCGCAGACGAGCAGCGACACGCCGCCGATGATCGACGCGGCAAACGTGAGCCAGCCCATCGGCGCGAACACGCTCGACGTCACCTTGTCGGCTTCGTCGCTCGCCGCCGCGGCGTACTCGGCGTCCTCCGTCGGAGGATTGAGGCGCGCGCGCAGCTTGGAGACAAACGCGCCGTTCGTCATGTTCGGCTCTTCGGCGTTGTCGAAGCCGCTGACGAGGGTGCCGCAGCCTTCGCAACCGCGCGGACCGAAGAACACGCCGAACTGCGGGTGCCCGATCCAGTGGCGCGAGATGCCGGCGAACAGGAGCATCACGCCCGCGACCGCCGCGAGGATGATCACGACCATCCGGTTGTCTTTGGGCTTTCCGTCGGTGTTGAGGTCCAGGTACATGCTCTTGTCCGGACGAAGTCCCACGCGCGCAGTCGCGCCACAACCGATAGAATTACTCGCGCAGTTCCGCGAGGTTAGAGACCGCTCGGGCGCGGGATGCTCACGGGCATGACCTTGCCCATCTCGACGTACTCGTTATGCGCGCCTGCTTCGAGATCGGCGGCGGTCATCTCGCGGCCCGCGCGCGCGGCGATGACGGCGGCGCGTACGACGGCGTTCTTGATGTAGCCGCCCGTCATGTCGAACTTCTCGGCGAGCGCGGAGAAGTCGACCGCGCTGTGGAGGTTCGTCGACGGCGGGAGCAGCTGACGCCACAGGCGCGCGCGCTCGTCGACCTCGGGTTCGGGGAAGCGGATGCGGAAGTTGAGGCGGCGCTGGAGCGCGGGATCGATCGCGTTCTCCGCGTTCGTCGTGAGGACCGAGACGCCATCGAACGTCTCCATGCGCTGGAGGATGTAGTTCACCTCGAGGTTCGCAAAGCGGTCCTGCGCCGTCTTCAATTCGGTGCGCTTGCCGAACAGCGAGTCGGCCTCGTCGAACAGCAGCATCGCGTGCGCGTCCTGGGCTTCGTCGAAGATCTTCGCGAGGTTCTTCTCCGTCTCGCCGACGAACTTGGAGATGACAGCCGAGAGATCGATGCGCACCAGCTCCAGGCCGAGCGCGGAAGCGACGACAGAGGCCGCCATCGTCTTGCCGGTGCCGGGCTCGCCCGAGAACAGGCCGGAGACGCCGCGCGAGATGCCGAGGTGACGTTGGATATCCCAGCGCTCGAGGATCTGCGCGCGCTCGCGAACCATCGCGATCATGTCGTGCAGTGTGTCGATGACGTCGTCGGGCAGGACGAGCTCGCTGAACATCGACTTGCGCTGAACGACGGTGCCGTAGGTGCCGATGCGAAGAGAGAGGCGGCGCCCGACGGCGGCCTCGAGCTGCGCCGGATCCACAGGCGTACCCGCGGCGGACGAGTAGCGCGTGGCCTCCGCAACGACGTCTGCGACCGCACCCGGACCGATGACGTAGCGAGCGGCGAGCTCGTTGGCCGACGAGGACGGAACGTTCGCGTGTGGTGCGAGAGCGGTCGTCCACGCGCGCTCGCGATCGGCGAGCTGCATGCGGGGGAGCGTGACGGTGAGGGCAGGGCGATGCAGCTCGAGATGACCGTTGCGGCCCGACGTGCCGGCGAGCAAGGGACCACTCGCGTGCCTGATCGCGTCGACGTGATCCGGCGAGAGATCGCCGCGCTCGGTGTACAGCGCATCGGCGTCGGCGATGAACGGTAGGGCGTCGCGCAAGCGGGCGGCGGCGAGCGCATTGCCGAGGAGCGAGACGCGCAGGCGCTGTTCCGCTTGCACGAGCAGCGGGGCCGGGATGACCAGCAGCGGGCGGCCGAGCGCGTGCGCGATGCGATGGGCCGACGCTTTGCGCCCCGAGCCGCGCGGTCCGCGAATGGTGAGACCGACGTCGCCAAACAGGCGCGGAACGACAGCATCGAGCGCGGCGAGGGCAGCCGGAGGCAGCTCGACTCCGAGCGTGGCGTCGACGGGAAGCAGCTCGCACACTCCCGCGATCGGGGCGCGCAGCGTGTCGTCGCCGAGCAGCCAGAGGAGCGCGGCTTCCATGATCTCGACGCTCTGCGCGAGACCATCTCCGTCGAAGACGACGAGGCGACCGCGGCGCAGCGGAGCCCCGAGAGCGGCGGCGCGGAGCAGCTCGTGTGGTGCGATGCCGAGCACGTCGGCGCACGTCTCGAGGTAGAGGCGCGGCGTGCGGCGCGGAGCGAGGGCGTGGAACAGCTCGCGCGTGTCGTTGTCGAGCGCGTACGCGATTGCGGCCGCGAGGATGCCGCTCGCTGCTTCGTCGAGACCGAGGCGCGCGCGGACGCTCGCGATGCGCCCCGAGGCGGCCGGTGCTTGGATCTCGTCGATCAGGATGTCGACGGCGGCGGCCGCAGCGCGATGCGTTCCCTGCGGTCGGAGCGTTCCGCCTGCGAGTCGCGCGAGCGCATCTGGATCGCGCAGGTAGATCTGCGCTGGGATGCGCGGATCGGCGAATCCAGCACCCGCGTTCAAGCGACGCAGCAGCGCGGCCTCGGCGTGGAGGCGCACCTGATGCGTCAGCGCCGCGAGCTCATTCACGTTGCTTTCTCCACCACGCCTTGCTCGTCGGGTTCAGCGCTTCCGCCGTCTCGTCGTCGGCGAGGTCCACGCGGCGCAGCTTCTGCGCGGGCACGGCGTCGGGATTCGGGTCTTCCCACATGCTCGACGTCTTCTCTTCGGGCTCGACGTCGGGGCCGTCAGCGAGCGAGGACGGGGGCTTCTGCGCGTCCGGATCCGCTTCGGGGGGCTTCTCCGTCGTGTCGGGTGCATCCGGTGCGGCCGTCTTCACCGGGTGGCGCATGCGTTCGATCAACCCGTCCTCTTGCGCGTCCTCGAGCTCGCGCAGGTCTACGCGCAGCTCGTGGATCTCCGAGACGAGGTGGTTCATGTCCCAGCGCAGGCCACCGACGATCGAGCTGTGGCTCGCCGACAGGTTCGGCTGGAGGATCGCGAGCGCCTGATCGAGCTTGGAGCGTCGATCCTCGGCGAACACGAACGTGTTCATCACGTCGCGACCGGTCACTGCTTCTTGAAGCTGCTCGAGAGCTTTGGTCTCGCGCGGCGGAAGGCCGAGCGCGCGCACCGTGACGGGCTTCTTCTCGATGATGTCGCGCATCGTCGCGAGCAGGAGCTCATCGCCCTCTTTGTCGACGGCGCGCTCGTTCGCGAGCCCTTGCTGGAGCTCGATGTCCTCTCGCTCGAGCAGCGAATCCTTCTGCTCGGCGCGAAGAAGATCCTGCCCGTCGACCCCTTTCTCTTCGACGCGCACGGGAGATCAGTCCTCGATCTTCTCCCACCACTGACACCACCACTCAGCGCCAACGAGGACGCGCAGCTTTGGGTGCCAGCAGTACGCGATCTTGTCGTCGGGGTTCAGATAGAAGAGGCAGTTGTCGCACTTCTCGTCGCCGTACGGCTGACCCTTGAGGACGTTGTCCTCGACCATGTGCTTGAGCTGGAGAGCCAGCTTCTCGTCGATCTCTTTGGGCTGCGGCTTCGGCAGGTCGTCGTCGGCCATGACGGCCACAGCGTACCTTACTTGGCGACCGCTTCGCGCTTCTTACGCAGCCGCTGCGAGAACCACGAGACGGTCTCGTCCATGCCGTCGACGATCTGGTGGGTCGGCGAAAATCCGAGCGCACCGATGATCTTGTCGATCGACGCCTGCGAGTGCGGGATGTCGCCGGCGCGCGGAGGCTCGAACACGGGCTCTGCACTGGCGACTTCGGGAACATCGCGAGCGAGGTCATCGCGAATCATCTTGAACAACTCGACGAGGTTCGTGCGGCCGTTGCACCCCGTGTTGTAGACGGTGCCGCAGACCTTCGTGTCCTCGGTGGTGCCGGCGAGGATGTTCGCCTGCACGACGTTGTCGACGTAGCAGAAGTCGCGACTGTTGGTGCCGTCACCAAAGATCACGATCGGCTTGCCCTCGAGCAGCGACGAGATCCAGCGCGGGATGACGGCCGCGTACGGACCGTTGGGATCCTGGCGGCGACCGAACACGTTGAAGTAGCGCAGACCGATGTTCTGCTGGCCATACGCACCGTGGAACACCTGCGCGTAGATCTCGTCGACGCGCTTGGACGCCGCGTACGGGGAGAGCGGAACGCCGATCTTGTCCTCGACCTTGGGCAGGGCAGGGTGATCGCCGTAAACCGACGAGCTCGACGCGTAGACGACGCGCTTGATGTCCGCATCCTTCGCCGCGACGAGGATGTTGAGGAACGCGTCCACGTTGTGCGAGTGCGTCGCCATCGGATCTTTGAGCGAGCGCGGCACCGAGCCGAGCGCGGCCTGATGGAGGACGACGTCGACGTCCTTCACTGCCTTCTCGGCGATCTCCTTGTCACGCAGATCGCCCTCGATGAAGCGGAACTGCAACCGCTCGTCGGGGTGAATCGCGAGAACGTCGTCGATGTTGCGCTTGTGGCCGGTCAGGAAGTTGTCGACGCCGACGACGGACTGGCCGAGATCCAACAGGCGCTCGAGCAGCGCCGAGCCAATGAACCCGGCGACGCCCGTGACGAGCCAACGCTTCGGGTTGTTGACCAGATGCTCGCAAACCTCGTCGTAGCGTGTCCGTTTCATAGTGACCAAACGCGGATGCCGCGCGGCGGCTTCACGGACGTGGGGATCGCGCTCTTCACGTCGATCAACACGCCGCCGTCATTGATGCGCTCGAACAGGTTGTTTATGTTTTGAACGTATTCCTTGTGAGCGACGGCGAGGATCGCGGCGTCGAGCTTCTGCAGCTTCTCGAGCGGCGTGACCTCGATGCCGTACTCCTCGTGCGCTTCCTTGGGATCGCCCATCGGGTCGTTGACCATCGCGTCGATGCCGTACTCCGTGAGCTCCTTGACGATGTCCGGGATCTTGGAGTTGCGGAGGTCGGGCACGTTCTCCTTGAACGTGAGGCCAAAGATGCCAACGCGCGCCTGGCGCAGCGACACATCCTTCTGCAGCAACATCTTCACCGTCTTCTGCGCGATGAACGGGCCGACGTTGTTGTTGATGCGGCGGCCGGCGAGGATCACCTCGGGCAGGTAGCCGAGCTCCTGCGCCTTGGTCGTGAGGTAGTACGGGTCGACACCGATGCAGTGACCGCCGACGAGGCCGGGAGAGAACTTGAGGAAGTTCCACTTGGTGCCGGCCGCCTCGAGCACGTCCGCGGTGCGGATGCCCATGCGATCAAAGATGAACGCGAGCTCGTTCATGAGCGCGATGTTGAGATCGCGCTGCGTGTTCTCGATGACCTTCGCGGCCTCGGCGACCTTGATCGACGGCGCGCGGTGAACGCCCGCCGTGACGACGGACGCGTAGACCTTCGCGACGCGCTCGAGCGACTCCGGCGTCTGGCCCGAGACGACCTTCACGATCTTCTCGAACGTGTGCTCCTTGTCGCCCGGGTTGATGCGCTCCGGCGAGTAGCCCAGGAAGAAGTCCTTGCCGTTCTCGAGCTTGCTGATCTGGTCGAGGATCGGGCCGCACACCTCTTCGGTGACGCCCGGGTAGACCGTCGACTCGTACACGACGATGTCGCCCTTCTTGAGGTGCGGTGCGATCGTCTTGGACGCGCTGATCATCGGTCCGAGGTCCGGACGATTGTTGTTATCGATCGGCGTCGGCACCGCGACAATGAAGAACGTGCACTCGGAGAGCTTCGCGGGATCCGCGGTCATCTCGAGCTTGGTTGCCGACGTGAGCTGCTCGGTCGTCACTTCGAGCGTATCGTCGTGACCCTTCTTGAGCTCGTCGATGCGGCGTTGACGGATATCAAAACCCACTGTCGGCAGCTTGCGACCGAACGAAAGCGCGACCGGCAGGCCGACATAGCCGAGTCCGATAACGGCGATCTTCTCTTGCTCGAGGGTGGGCATCTTTGGCGACGACGACATCACGATCCTTCCTGTGTAATCAAGCGACGAGTAACACTCCCAAAAAACGGCGGCGGGGCATCTGTGGCGCCAGTCGCACTAAGTCCGATTCGCGAGTGACGCGGGCTCGGCCCACCATCACCACGCCATCCATACAAGCCGCGGCGGTCGCGTGCTCTCCGAGCAGCTCGAACCCCGTTAGATCGACGAGAACATGCCCGAATAGCTCGGTGCACTCGAGCAGCGCGCGAGCCAGTTGCGGCACGACCTCGCCAGCGTGCTCGGCGTGGGCCGGCGAGAGAAGGGCCAGGGCGCCGCGGAGCCAGCGCGTGGCGAACACCGTGCTCGGCAGGGTGCGGTCGCCGTGCGAAGGCGCGGGCAGCCCGGGGTAGCGAACGTTCGCGTCCACGACTGCAGCCGTTCCGCCGGTGAGATCGCACAGCGCGAGCCCGAGATGCACGAGCAGCGCCGGAACGCCGACCTGGTCGTCGCTGGGCACGAAGCCGATCACGCGCGCGCCGCTATCGCGAATGTGGCGCGCGATGCGGACACACTCCGCGCGCTGTGCGGGGGCGCTCGGTGCGAGGCCAAGCGAAGCTAGCGAATCTTCGTCGCTCTGCGCAGCCGTATTCGGAATCACGCTTGCACCCTAGGCAAGAAGCGTGCTGCGCATCGTTCATGTCCTTTCGTCGTTCGGAGTTGGTGGCCAAGAGCGCGTCGCGCTCGACCTCGCGATCGGACAACTCGCGCGAGGACACGTAGTTACCGTCATCTCGCTGGCTCCCGGACCCGACGGCGCGCTCGCGAAGGAGTTCGATGACGCTGGAATCGTGGTCGACCGTGTCCCCAAGCGCGGTGGCCTCGATCCGACGTTGGTGCCACGCCTCGCGCGCGCACTGCGGCGGCACGGCGCAGATGTCGTGCACACGCACAACCCGCTACCTCTCATCTATGGCGCACCCGCGGCGCGATTCGCCGGTGCGCGAGTCATTCACACCAAGCACGGCGTGAATCCGGGCTCTCGCGGTCATCGCCTCCTGCGGCGCGCTGCCGCATGGCTCGCGCATGCATTCGTCGCGGTGAGTGACACCACCGAACAGCAAGCACGGCTGCTTCACGATGCGCCCGTGCATCGGCTGCGCACGATCCCCAACGGTATTCGGCTGGACCGCTACGCTCCCGATGCGTTGGCGCGCGCGGCGATCCGCGCCGAGCTCGGACTTGGAGACGCCTGGGTCGTCGGTACCGTCGGGCGCATGGACGCGAACAAGAACCAAGTGATGCTGGTGCGCGCGATGGCGCCGCTGCTCGCGCACATGAAAGTACGCCTCGTGATCGTCGGTGATGGAGATGCGCGCGCCGATGTCGAAGCCGCGGTCGCTGCCCTGCCGGATCCGTCGCGCGTCGTGCTCGCGGGGCGGCGCATGGACGTGCCGCGCGTCGTCCAAGCGTTCGATTGCTTCGCGCTGAGCTCGATCAGCGAGGGCCTGCCCCTCGTCGTGCCCGAGGCAATGGCCGCCGGGCTACCGGTCGTGACGACGGCCGTCGGCGGCTTGCCGAGCGTGATCGACGACGGCGTGACCGGCCTGCTCGTCTCCGTCGACGAAGCCGCGTTCACGACCGCACTCGCGTCGCTCGCCGCCGATCCGGATCGGGCTCGCGTGATGGGCCGTCGCGCCCGCGAGGTCGCGCTTGCTCGCTACAGCTCCGACCGCATGGTCGACGAATACCTCTTGCTCTACGGCGCGGGGCAAGCGGCATCATCCGGGCGCGGCGTGTTCACGTAGTCACGGCAGACGCACAGCTTCTCGCACGCGAACGGTCCGACCGTCGTCGCGATCTGACATACGAACCCCGTGCGACAGGGCGTTTCGGTCACGCCTTCGCAGTCGTCATCGGACCCGCACGCGGCGGTGCATAGACCGGTATTTCCCGTCGGGGGAACGCTGCCCGGCGGAAGCTCGCGTTCGACGGGAGTGCGCAGGCAGGTGCGCGAGACGCAATCGAGCGACGGCGTCGCGATGGTGAGCTCGTTTGGCCCCGGTGCGGCACTGCCGAGGTCGCACAGACGCCCGACGGGGTCAGCCTGACACGCCGAAACCAACAGGACGATGGCGAGGATGCGCATGCCCGTTCGTGCGGGCCCGCGTCAGATCCGTCACCTCAGAACGTGATGCCCATCGCGCCACGCGCGACGAGCTGACGAGCCTCGTTGTACCAGCGGCGGCGGCGCTTCTTGTCGGCCTCCATCACGTACTCCTCGAGACGCTTGAGGTCGCGCCGCGCCGCGTTCACGAGCCGATAGCCGGTGCGGCGGATCAGGTTCATCGGGCCGCCGTTCGGCGAATTGCTTTGCGAGATCGTGTCGAACGTTGCTTCGGCCTTGGCCCACATCAGCTCGTCGATCTCGGGAATCTCCAGCTCGAGCTGCGTCTCTTTCACCGTGCCGCCACCGACGTAGGGGCGCTCGATGCGCACGCCCATCGTCGACAGATCGACGGCGACGGTGCTCACCTGCTGGTTCTTGACGATCTCCCAGCACATGGACTCGGTCTCGATACGAGGGCTACTGCGGCGCCAGGAATCGCTCATCCTAAAATTGTCCCAACCCTCGACGGGGTGGATCCAATTTTCGTCAATCCGGCTCGTGCCTACCTATGTAAGCGAACCGCGGGAGCGCGATCTGCGTCAGGAACATCGCGTCGCTGATGGACCTGTCGAGCGACAAGCGATGCACGTCGAACGGGTCGAACGGCATCATCCGGCGCATCGAGCCCGGCCAGATGCGATTCACGCCGCTCGCGTTGGTGAGACCGAGCAAGTAGCCCGCCTGGGTGAGCGCTTCGCGGATCCAGCGCGCTCTCCGACCCACGCGCCGTCCGACGGGATACGCGATCGCGCGCACCTTCTTGCCGATGCGCGCCTCGAGATCCGCGCGTGATCCCGCGAGCTCTGCGCGCAGCTCGTCGGGTTCCAAGGTCTGCAGCACGCGGTGACTGCGCGAGTGCGACTCGACATCCATGCCCGCCGCGGCGAGAGCCCGGACTTGGTCCCAGGTCATGATCAGGCCGCGCGTGCGCTCTGCTTCGAGCTCGGGCGTCCACGGTACGCCGAGCGCGTGCGCGATCTCGGAGAGAAAGCGATCGACATCCAGGTTCGGCGTGTCCTTGATGATGTCGTCGAGCCGGCGCCGCGTCGCTGCATCGCGCGGCAGCAGCTCCAACGTGTGTGGATACGTGATGCGGCCTCGCTTCGTCGCGCCCGCGACGAGCAAAGCGACGCGCTCCCACCAATAGAGGCGCCGCTCCTCCACGAACGACGTCGCGATGAAGAACGTCGCCGGGATACCGAGCTGCTGCAGGACCGGGAGTGCCACGTCGTGACAGCTCGCGTAGCCATCGTCGAACGTCACCATCACCGCGTTCTTCGGGAGCGGCGCTCCGTCGAGCGCGCGGACCAAGTCATCGATGGCAACCGGCGTACAATGTCGAGCCAGCATCTCCATCTGCCGGCGGAATTGTTTCGGCGTCGCGTCGATGACCTCTGGGTGAGGGAACGTGAGCTCGTGGTCCGCGATGTTGTGATAGGTGACGATGCTCAGCGTCGGGAACGGAGCGAACGCGCGCACCTTCATGAGCGCCTGTAGCGCTCCGGCACGGTGGAGTAAGTCCGCGATTCGCTCTCGCATGATTCATTAATCCCTAGGGAAGTCGCAGCGATCAGGCATCTCGGTGAACCCGCGTCTCGCGGTGTCAGCCGGTTTCGTAGACGGCATCGCAGTCGCAATGCATTCGCGCAACCAACGTGTTCGCTGTTCCCGGCATCTGCGGCTTGATCATCCTGATCCTGGCGCGTCCTCAGGAGTTCATTCCCGTTCTCCAGAAGGTCCCATTGCTCCACCTGTTCACCGCGATGGCGGTGTTCGGGTGGGTCATCGACATCCGGCTGCGCCGCCTCCAGCTCCAGTCCGTCCCGACGCTGCCGTGGGTGTGCGCGCTGTTTGGCTGGGCCATCGTCGGCACCGCTGTCGTCGTTCCCGAACACTTGCTGGAGCGCGGAGTCGAGCTCGCGATCCTGTTCGCGCTCTACGCGACCATCGCGCACGGCATCCAAAAGTTTCGAACATTCCAGCTCGTCGCCGGCGTCACCGTCACGACGTGCCTCTTCATCTGTGTGATCTGCTTTCACCAAGGGCTCGCACCCACCGAGTGCGTCGTCTCCGACGAGGGCTCGCTCGGCATGGGCGCCGAATCCGATGGGCGCAGCTGCGAGATCAACGAGGACTGCCTCGGTCCTGACGTCGAGCCGGGCAAGGAGTACCGCTGCGAGCATGTCGGCGCGATCGGCACCACGTCGGTCGAGCAGCGCGTGCGCTATCGCGGTGAGCTTCAAGATCCCAACGAGGTCGCGCTCACGATCTCCGCCGGCGCGCTCTCGTTGCTCATCGCGTTCGGTCTGCGCAAGCGCACGTTCGGTCGCCGCCTGTTGTGCATCCTCGGCGTCGGGCTCGTCGTCGCTGTTGTCCTGATGACCAAGTCCCGCGGTGGCCTCATCGCCGCGATGCTCGTACCGGGCGTCTATCTCGTGCGCCGCTACGGATGGTGGGCAGTGCTCCCCGCCGGCGCCGTCGGCACCATCGCCTCGATGCTCGGTGGTCGCGAAGGCGAGAACGCGGCCATCTCGACGCAGGATCGCTACGAGGCGTGGGCGCAGGGACTCAAGATGCTGCGCGAGCACCCGGTGTTCGGCGTCGGCGCCCGCGAGTTCACGGAGCACCACTGGCTCACGGCGCACAACTCGTTCGTCCTGACGCTCGCCGAGATGGGCTTCGTCGGGATGTTCCTGTTCGTCACCATCATCTACATGTCATTCAAGACGCTGCTCGTCGGCCTGCGCGCACTCGCGTACGTGCCGGGTGCCGCCGTCGTGCAGGTGTGGGGCATGGCGCTGCTCGCGTCACTCGCCGGCATCGTGTTTCAGATCAACACGCTCTCGTTCGCCTACCACTCGGTGCTGTGGATCTTCTTCGGCCTCGTCGGGGCCTGGTACTCGTCGATCCGGCACCACGCGGACCTCGAGGTTCGCTTCGGCTGGAAGGACTTCCTGCTCGTCCTCGGCGGCTGCCTCGTGTACGCGTTCGTGTTTCTCCCCATCTTCCTGCGCCTCAAGGGGGAGATGTGAAGGCCGCCGCGCCCGGTTACTTCTTCTTGGGCGCGGGCTTCGCGGCGGGGGGCTTCTTGGCAGGAGCGGGCTTCGCGGCCGGCTTCTCCTTCGCGGGAGCCTTTGCCGGCTTCTCCGCTGCGGGCTTCGCGGCGGGCTTGGACGCAGGCTTGGCCGGCGCGGGCTTGGCCGCTGCAGGCTTGGCCGGTGCGGGCGCAGGCTTCTCGAGGACGGGCTTGGCCGGCGCGGGCGCAGGCTTCTCGACGACGGGCTTGGCCGGTGCGGGCGCAGGCTTCTCGACGACGGGCTTGGGCGCGGGCTTGGCGGGCACCGGCTTTGCGGGCGCCTTGATCGGCGTGCCGATCGGTACGCCGGCCGGAAGCGGCTTGGGCGGACGGATCGGGGGAGGACCGCGACGCGGGGGCTCCTCTCGCTTCTCGTACTCGATGTCCTCGGACTCGGCGTCGTCGTCATCGTCGTCGTTGCGGACGACGGGACGCTTCACCACCGCAACGGGCTTCGCTTCGGCATCGGAGTCCTCTTCGGCCTCCTCTTCCTCGTCGTCGTCCTCTTCTTCGTCGTCGTCCTCGTCATCCGCGTCGTCGTCGTCGTCATCGTCGTCGTCGTCGTCGGGCTCCTCGTCCTTGCCCCACGGCGGATCAGAGCCATCGCGCCAACCACCGACGCCTTCCTTGTCCTCGTCGTCTTCCTCTACCTTGTCCTCGACCAGCTCCTCTTCGCCTTCTTCCCCTTCCCACGCGCCGCCCGCAGGCGTCGCTTTGCCGTCGCCGTCCTCGTCCTCATCCTCGTCGACGTCGACATCGTCGTCGTCATCGTCGTCCGCGCCTCCGGCGTCGTCTCCCTCCTCGTCCTCTTCGTCGTCGTCATCTTCGTCGTCGTCATCCTCTTCGTCCTCGTCTTCCTCGCTCGCGGCGAGAAGAGGAACGAACCACGGGGAAACGACTGTCTCTTCGAGGAGTTCACTGCGCATGATCGAAAGTCCTGGATCGGATTCTAACCATGCGCGGTCCAAGGCCTGTCAACTTGCGGCAGGTGCTTTAACGATCTTCGCATCGACGTGCGCACTGACGTCGGAAGCACTTGCAGATCGCGGTAGCTATCACGCCACTCTTAGCGGTGACGTCGCAGCCACCGATAACGTGTTTTCGGAGCAAAGCGGCCAGCAGGACCCCGACGCGTTCGTACAGGTCCGACCTGGACTGAAGTTCACTTATGCGATGCCGCGCCTGATCCAGGACCTGGAGGGCGAGGCGGAGGCCACCCAGTACGCGATCAACGGCCACACGCCCTCGTGGAGCGGCCGCGCGGCCTACCAGGCGCTTCTCCTCCCGGGCCCGCGCAGCGAGATGATCGTCTCGCTGAACGCGCAGACAGGCGTGCTGAACGCGATCACGGCGCGCACCGAGACCGACCAGATGCCGGTTCAGCTCCAGCCACTCGGCAAGCTGCAGTTCTCGTCGGCGGATGGAAGCGAGTACGGCGACTACGTCTGGTCGCGCGAGATCCGCCTGACGCAGCGCCTGTTCGGGCGCGCGAGCCGCAGCGACGACGACATGACGGACCCGACGATCATCACGAGCGAGGAGGCGGGCGGAACCGTCGGCATCGAACGCAACTTCGTCCAGTCCACGATCTCTCTCGAAGGTGGCGCGTCGATCGTCCACATGCGGCGCATCGCCCCGGTGGGTGCCCCGATGGGCAGTCGCCTCGATCGTCAGTACAACCCGCGCATCCGCGGCGCATACACGCGCGATCTGGATCGGCGCTACTCCCTCAACCTCGACGCGGGCGCCGTCTACGTCGTTCCGTACGGGACGGATCCGTATAACCCGATGACCAAGGGCCGCTCCCCGGGCCTGTTCCCGATCGTCGGTGCCCAACTCTCGCTCGTCGATGTCTGGGGAGTGGGCGTCGCGTCCATTCGTCGCGACGTGACGCCGAACCTCCTCGTCGCGCAAAACACGGTTAGCGATGTCGCGCAGGTGAGCGCCGGGATTCCGCTCAAGTGGAATGGCGAGATCCATCGTCGGCAGCCAAAGCTCGTCGCGACCGGCTCGGGTACGGCGATGCGCACGCAGCTGATCGATCCGGTCGACTCGAGCGTCGACAACTCCTTCTGGATCGGCCGGCTCGACGTGGGCCTGCAGTACCAGTATTCGCCGGGCATCCAGTACGCGTTGCGCTACGAGCTGATGGTGCAGTCGCAGGGCACGGATTCGTTTGGTGACGACGTGCCCGGCTTCTACCGCAACACGGTCTTCTTCACGTTCAAGGCGCGCTTCCCGCAGGACGTGGCCGTCGAGGTCCCCAAGCGCCGCGAGAACGCCGTGCGCTCCGATCGCAAGGACCTGACGCCGATGGGCGCGGAGCCCGTGATTCCCGATCTCACCGCCGAGCCCAGCGACGACGATATTCGCTAGCGCGTTGCCTTCTGCAACACGTGCCCACGGGAGTCGTCGACTATTCGCGGATCTACGCACGCACGGTCATTGCACCGCGTGGCGGCATGAAGCTGGTGTTGCTCTCGCTCGTGCTGCTCGCGGCGTGCGCAGACCATCACGAGCCGTCGACGGGGGATGACACCACGTCTCCCGACGCGCCACCGAGCGCGTGGTCAGCGCCGATGGGAGCGCACTATGCGCCCGACGGCTCGGCGGTCACGTTCCGTGTCGCATCGACTCGCGCATCGCGCATCGAGGTGTGGATCTACTCCTCCGCCAACAGCGAGCCCGTCTCGCACGCTGCGCTGACGCAGAGCGATGACCACGGCGTCGCGGTGTGGAGCACGTCGATCGCGACGAGCGAGCTACCGGCGACCGTGTTCTACGGGTATCGCGTGTGGGGACCCAACTGGCCATACGACGCGGCGTGGACACCTGGCTCGGCGACGGGCCGCATCGCGGATGTCGACAAGGACGGCAATCGCTTCAACCCGAACAAGCTCGTGTTCGATCCTTACGCGCGCGAGATCACGCACGACCCGATGGGCGGCGACTTCGGTACGGGTGATGCGAACCGCGCGATCGACTCGGGCCCATCGGCGCCCAAAGCGATCGTGCTGCGCGACGATGTGCTCGACATCGGCACGCATCCGGCGCGCCCGCTCTCCGACGATGTCATCTACGAGGTGCACCTGCGCGGGTTCACCATGGCCTCGGGCATGGCCGACGGCGGTGATTGCGCGGGCACGTATGCAGGCGCCGCGACGCGCGCGCAGTACCTCGCCGACCTCGGCGTGACGGCCGTCGAGTTCCTACCGCTGCAGGAGACTGGCAACGATCAGAACGATCGCGATCCGGCGAGCGACTCCGGCGACAACTACTGGGGCTACTCGACGCTCTCGTACTTCGCGCCCGATCGTCGCTACGCGTGCGATCGCTCCCCGGGTGGTCCGACGCGCGAGCTCGCCGCGATGGTCCACACGTTCCACGATCACGGCATCAAGGTCTTCGTCGACGTCGTCTACAATCACACCGCCGAGGGCAGTGGCGGCTCGCTGTATTCGCTGCGCGGGATCGACAACGCGGGCTACTACCAGCTGGATCGCGCGGGCACCGGGTTCACGTCGTCCAACGGCGTCGGCGCGGACCTCGCGGGCGACAAGCCGCTCACGCAAGCGCTCGTGCTCGATTCGCTCCACTACTGGCGCGACACGCTCGGCGTGGATGGCTTCCGGTTCGATCTCGCACCGGTGCTCGGCAACACGTACGGCCCTGGCGGCTTCACGTACAAGCCTGACTTCCTCGCGAAGATCGCCGCCTCGCTCTCCGGCACGCCGCTGATCGCCGAGCCGTGGGGCACCGTTGCTGGCAGCTACCAGCTCGGCAACTTCCCCGTCGGCTGGTCCGAGTGGAACGGCCAGTACCGCGACGCGATCCGCCAGGATCAGAATCAGCGCGGTGTCGCGAACGTCACGCCCGGCACGCTCGCCGATCGCGTCGATGCGTCCTCCGGCCTGTTTCGCTCCGATGGTCGCCCACCGAGCGCGTCGATCAACTTCCTCGTCGCGCATGACGGCCTCACCATGCGCGACCTCTACGCGTGCAACGCATCCAACAACGCGCAGGCGTGGCCGTACGGTCCTTCCAACGGCGGTACCACCGATAATCGCTCGTGGGATCACGCAGGCGACGCGGTCGCGCAACGCCAAGCCGCGCGCACGGGCTTCGCGCTGCTCATGCTCTCGCAGGGCGTCCCCATGATCGTCGGTGGCGACGAATTCCTGCGCACGCAGAAGTGCAACAACAACCCGTACAACCTGGACTCACCCGGCACGTGGCTCGCGTATCCGACGGACGAGTCAGCGTTCACGACGTTCGCGCGCCGCGTGATGCAGTTCCGCGCCGCGCACGCCGCGCTCCGCTCGCCACACTGGATCGAGCCGGCACAACTCGCGTGGCGCGACGCGGATGGGGCGACACTGGCCGGCGCGGCGATGGACGATGCGACGCGCGCGGTGATCGCGTGGCAGCTCGACGGCACGGCGCTCGGCGACGCGGCGACCTCCATCTATGTCGCGTACGATCGCGGTACCGCCGCCGCGACGGTCACGCTGCCCGCGCCCGCCGACGGTCTCGCGTGGTACCGCGTCGCGGATACGGGCTCCGGTCTCGAGACGTCCGCGAACATCGCCGAGCCGGGCACCGAGTACCGGATGAACGGCCGCACGTACAACCTGGCCGCTCGCTCGCTCGCGCTGTTCATCCAGCGCTAGGCGATCACGATGTCGGCGGGCGACACGCCGCCGAAGCTCGTGTTCCACGCGGACGAATAGCCGGTCACGCCGCGCAGCACGATCGGCGCGCCTTCGTCGAGCATGCCGGGCGGCACGGTCCACTCGCCGACGAGATCTTCTTCGCTGCAGGTCGGCCCGAGCACGACGGTGTTGATCCCGGTGCCTGCGTGCGGAGCGGCGCCGACGAGCTCGACGGGACTCCAGCGCAGGTGGCACAGACGCGAGATGTCGACAATGCGCAGCGAGCGGCCCGCGATCTCGCGCGCAGCAACGACATGGCCACATGCGAAGCCGGCCTCTCGGACGATCGCGCGCCCTGGTTCGACGAGGATCTCGATGGTGGCGAGTGAGGCGCGAAGATGGGCGAACGCGGCGGCGAAGTCCGCGATACCGTGCCACGCACCGCCGAGATCGATGAACGCGGGCGCGATGCCGGCTTCCGCCGCAAATGCGATCGCCGCCTGCGCGGTGGCGATGAAGCGCTCGCCAGTCGTCGCGGTCACCGGCCCGTGATGCACGTGCAACCCGACGCGGCGCATCTCCGCTGCGCTCGCCATCTCGCGCATCAGCTCGATCGCGTGCGGGGCTGCGCGATCGATGCCGAAGCGCGAGCGGCGAAAGCCCGTCCCGTCGAGAAGCGCGCCCACCGCGGGATCCGTGCCCGTGATCGACGCGCTGATCCGAATCGCGATATCCGCATCGGCAGGGGCGGCGGCAACCTGCGCCGGCGTCTCGCACGCGACGATCAGGCGATGCGTCGTGCTCGCCGGCGAGATCCTGCGCAGTGCGTTGTGCTGTACGAGCAGCTCGTCGTGGGAGACACCGACGATCGAGGGCGGCGTGACGGATCCCGCGCGGCCCGTCGGATCTGCGATCGAGATGATGCGCGAGTCGGGCACCGTCGCGAGCTCGCCGACACTCGCGACATCGAAGCCGTCGAGATGCTCTGCGACGAGCTTCCACACGAGCGGGTGCGGGAACGACTTCGCCGCGAACAGCACGCGGATGTCGTGCGCCTTCGCCGCCACCGCCATTTCTTGCATGTTCGCCGCGAGCCGCGCCTTGTCGAAGATCAGCGAGGGCCGACCCGCCGCGAGCTGCCGCTCGATCGCCGCAGCGACATTCGCGGGCAGGTCAGCGCGCACAGCACTAGGTATCCCATACCTGGTACTCGCCCACAGAAGTTCTGATCGGTTGAGCCGTTCTCAACTCGAGCCCGAGCCTGCGATTTGGCGAAGACCCGCGACCCCTGTGGGCCGACGCGACGAACTGGATGGTGGCTGATCGGCGTCGGCTGGCGCCCGGGGAGTTGCCCACGAAATCGCTGGCTCGGGCAACCGGTCAGATCCAGTGTCGCCGAACACTCTAGGGTCAGTGGAGGCAGCACGAGACGCCGGCGATGACGGGGATGCGTAGCGTCAGGCCCGCGGTGATCACGAGCTCGTCGTCGCTGCGATAGCCGCTCTCGATGTAGCCACCGATCGCGGCCTCTCCGTAGGAGACACCTCCGCCGTTGCTGTCGCTCGCGGACCCGCTCGTGAACGTCACGTATTCGATCGCGACGCGCGCGCCGATCGACGACGCATCAGTGCTCAACCGACCGATCACCTGAGGTAGCAACCGAACGCGCGCATCGGGGTTGTTGACGGGGAACGGAAAGAAGATCGGCCCCGCCGCGACCGCACCGCCCCACGTGTTGTGCGAGCCAAAACGATCGAACGAGCCAGCGAGCATCGCGTCCCAGCGCCGATTGAACTGCGTCGGCATGAGCTGCATGGGCGAGAAGCCGGCATCGACGTGGATACCTGTCCGCGTTCCTTGTTCGGTCGAGCGCAGCCCTCCCACATCGACCGTCGCCGGAGGGATCGCGTAGGGAACACAGCCCGCCGCGAGCGCGAGCAACAGGAGAAAGCACCTCACACCAGGTCCGGACAGGGTTCTCCGAGGATTGTCGCGAGCTTGGAGTCGGCAACGGATGGCACCGCGAGCGACCGAAATCACAGCCTGCGGCCGAACGGCGCATGCGAAGCTGAAGCGAGATGAACGTAGCCGGCATCGCAACGGGCATGCAGAACCTGCGCTACGTGAAGCCGTTCGAAGCGCTCCGCGCCCTGCGCGTCCTGTTCACGAATCCCGACGACACGGTCGCGGCGATCCGGGTCGTGCGCGCGTTAGATGCGCCCGCGATCGCGAGCATGTGCGAGCGCCTGCGTCAGGACCCGATCGGCCGGCACATCCTCGCGGAGCGGCCGTCACTCCTGGACACGCTGCGCGATCGCGAGATGCTCGCCGCGCTCCCGACCGGGAGTCTCGGCCGCACGTACCTCGCGTTCTGCGACAAGGAAGGCATCACGCCGGGCGGTCTCGTCGAAGCAGCGGACGCGGTGCCGATGCCGATGATCGACGAGGAGCAGATCTACATCGCGGATCGCATGCGGGACTCGCACGACTTGATGCACGTCGTGACCGGCTATCAGACAGATCTCGCTGGTGAGCTCGCGCTCCTCTCCTTCGCGTTCGGTCAGACGTATTCGCCCGGTGTTGGCTTGCTCGCTGCGGGCGGCTTACTCGAATCGATGCGCTTCGGCGATGACGGGCGCATTGTTCGTCGTCTCGCACGCGCTGCATTCACGCGCGGTCGTCGCGCTGCGTATCTGCCGGCGGTGGAATGGGAGAAGTGGCTCTCGCGCCCGCTCGACGATGTTCGCCGAGCTCTGCGCTTGGCGACGCCGCCCGTGTACAAGCCCGTCCATGTGAACGACCTGCGCGCCGCGATGGCATGAGTCTGGAGTAGTGTCGGCACCGAGATGCGTGCTCGCTACTGGCTCCTCGGACCACTCCTCGTCGTAGGCGGTGGGATCGCCACGTTCGTCGGCGCTCGGTGGTCGTATCGCTCGGTCACGAACCGCGCGCCGGTCACGATCTCGTGCGCCGAGTTCGCGGACCATCCGCCCGCGGCGGACTGGGTGCGGCTGACCGACTGCGAGCCGATGCTCGAGAACTTCGCGAGCCAGACGTTCGAGACGAAGTACGACGGCCAGAGCAGCTCTACGCCCAAGCAACCTGCGGCGGTGTTCTTGCCTCTGCGTGCGCCCGCGACATCGCGACGCGCGCAGATCGTGCTGTTCGCCGATAGCGGGCCGCTCGTGCAGCTCGCTGATGCGACGGGTGGGGAGCAGGCGGCCGAGCAGCTGTTCTCGCAACCGGTCGAAGGGATGATCGAGGGTCGCCTCGATCGCAGCGAGCGCAGCAGGAAAGAGATTCGAGGGACAGGGCTGAACGTCGCCTCGGAATTCGTGATCGTTGACTACAACGCGAAGCCGCGCCCGCTGCCGCTCGGGTTGGGCATGTTTGCGCTGGGCCTCGGCGCCTTGGGATTTGTTGGCCACAAGGTGAGGCGCCGTCGACGCCCGGTGGCGCTCGCCCGTGCGACCTTGGTCTCGAGCTAGCTGGCCGCTCCAGTAGCCGATCGCGACCCGCACAGCGCGCAACTAGTCGGTGTTGCTCGCGCCGCGCAGGGCCCTGTTCTTGCTGCATCGGCCTGCATGCGGCTCGCGATGTGGACTTCGTGGATTCTGGCGCTGACCAGCGTGGCAGCGTGCGCCATGCCGGAGGGCGACGACGCCGAGGAGAACGACGGGATGGGCGGCAAGGCGGACGGCACGTCGCGCTTCGTCGAGGTCGATCCCTCGCACTCCACCAAGTCGTTCCGCGACTACATCGGCAAGGCGCTCGATCAGCTCGAGAAGGCCGGCCGCGACATGCCTGGTGATGGCGGCAAGCTCGCGAAGCAGACGGCGGCGGCGATCGAAGCGGGGCTCGTGCATGTCGACGAGCTGCGCGATCTGACGTGCGGCGACTTCGAGCACGTGCGCTCGGACCTTCCCGATGCGCATCTGATGCCCGAGGATCGCGTGACGATCCACGCGCACGGCAGCAAGGCCGCGAAGGCGATCGAGGGCGATCTCGACGGCTACCAGTGGGGCAATCGCATCTACCTGAGCCGGCAGATGACGATCACGCGCCTCGCGGCGACGCTGATCCACGAGACGAACCACGTGCTCAACCGCAGCGAGATTGGCTACTACGACGACCTCCCGTCATCCGCGTTCATCCACGAGTACCGCGCCTTCTACGCGGAGTCGCTCTACGACAAGGACGAGTGGGATGGCACCGACATCATCGATTACGTCGTCACGGAGTACGAGCTCGACCGCGACAAGCTGCATCCCGACCTGCTCGCGCATCCGCTCACGCCGATCCTGATTCCGACGAAAGCAGCGTGGGACGCGCGCGACGTGGAGAGCGACGTCGAAGAAGTTCCCGACGTCTGCCAGTAGCTACGCGTGACCAAAGACCGGGACGAGCGTACCGGTCGTTAGCGTGTTTGCCGGCGACGCGAGAAACGCGATCGTCTCCGCGAGCTCCGCCGGCTTGGGCCACTTGTCGTGGTCCGCGTCGGGCATCGACTTGCGGTTCGCGGGCGTGTCGATCGTCGACGGCAGGATCGCGTTGACGAGGATCTTCTCCTTCAGCACTTCAGCGGCGAGGCCCTGCGTGAGCGCGGCGACACCGGCCTTGGCCGTGCTGTACGCGAGCATGCCGCCAACGGGCGCGATGACGGGGCGCGCGCCGACGTTCACGATGCGACCGCCACCGTTCTTCTGCATCACCTTGACGGCCTCGCGGCAGGCGAGGAAACACGTGACCATGTTGAGGCGCCACTGCTTCTCGAAGTCCGCGAGCGACGTCTCGACGAACGGCGCCATCGCGAAGCCACCGACGAGATGGATCGACGCCCACAGCTCGGGGACGGTCGCGTAGAACTTCGCCGCTGCTTCCTCGGTGTCGAGCGACACGTCGGGGAGATCCGCGACGTGAACGATCGCACCGCGCGCGGTGAGCAGCTCGACAACGCCGCGCCCGAGAGCACCGCGACCACCTGTGACGACGACGTGCTTGCCTTGCATGCCCGAAACGTACAACGCGCGGTCACCGGTGAAAGGCGCCGCGCGTCGATTCGACGGAAACGATGAGTTCTTAGAACACGATCGTCTGGCAGGCGTTCTGGAACTTGTCGACGACCTGCTTGAGCGACGCAGAGAGGTCACCGTCGCAGATGTTGCCGAACACGGCCTGCTGCGTACCGCCGCTGTTCGCTGCGTCCACAAAGCTCTGGAGGCGCGTCGCGGCGACCGCATCGCCGAACGACGACGTGCAGTTCGCGTGCGCCGCGATGACACCGGCCGCCCAGTTCTGGCGCGAGCCCTTGGTCGTATCGAGGAAGTGTACGAGCGCGTCGGGCGTATCGAGGCCCGTCGTCGTCTCGCCGCCAGAGATATCGACGGTGGTGGTGACCACGCCGTTCGCTGCCGACGAGTCGTCCTCGTCCGTCATCATGACCACGCCGAGCAGAGCGTCGTCGCGGAGGAAGCCGGCGTTGGTGCCGTCCGAGACGCGATCGGAGAGCGCCATCTTGGCGGCTCGCATCGGCATCTCGGTGCCTGGACCCGACGTGCCGACGTTCGCGCGGCAGCCGAGGTCCGTCGCGAGGTTCGCGTCCGTCGCGTCGAGCCAGCGGCTGGAGCCACCGCAGTTGTTGAGGAACGTGCCGTTGTCGCCATGCTCCATGATCGTCGTCGGAAGGCTCATGCCGCCGAAGTTGATGATCTCGGTCGTGGTGTCGTCGGTACCCGTGGTGGTGACCGCGATGCGGAAGTCGAGCTGACCGCCCTGCGGGTCGACGTAGTTGAGAAGGATGTTCGCGAACTGGGGGAAGTTCGTCGCGAGGTTGCCCTGCTCCTCGGCCATGGAGCCGGAGTTATCGACAACGAACACGAGGTCCATCTTGTTGCAGCGGCGCGTCTCGCCACTGCCATTCGTGCCGTCGTCGCCCGTGCCGTCGTCGCCCGTGCCGTCATCGCCGGAGCCGTTGCGACCAGGCGCTGCGCACGCGACGAGACCAAGTGCCGAACCGAGAATGATTGCTGCGGTAGTAATGGACTTCATCAGTACTCCCCCTCGAAGTGGCGCGACGTTAGATCAGTGGTCGGCGTTGGTGAAAGAGCTTTTTGAGGGAGCGAAACCGAATTTGTCGACGGCGGGGCGCGTCGAGCGGGACTAACTGCGCATCGAGTGCAACCGTCCGTGCGCAGTCGGCCAGATCTGGCGCCAAATGCAACGATCGATGCCGCCCGTGTGCGGTAAAGCTCCGAGCCCATGGGTGCTCAGTGGAAGACTCGAGGAAAGCTCGCGACCTCGTCCGCCAAAGGGAAGATCTTCGGAAAGCTCTCCAAGGAGCTGATCCTCGCCGCGAAGGGCGGGGCCGACCCATTGATGAACGCAAAGCTGCGTACGGTCCTCGAGGCAGCGAAGAAGGTCTCGATGCCGAAGGACGCGATCGACCGCGCCATCAAGAAGGGCTCCGGTCAGTTCGACGACGGCACGACGCTCGAGACCGTCACGTATGAAGGCTTCGGCCCGCACCGCGTTCCGTTGATCGTGGAGTGCCTGACCGATAACAAGAACCGCACGACGACCACGATCCGCGTCCTGTTCCGCAAGGGCCAGTTGAGTCCGGTCGCGTGGGACTTCTCGAACGTCGGACTACTCGATGCGGCGCCGCCCGAGGGAACTGATACGTCGACCGCGGAGGAGGTCGCGATCGAATCAGGCGCGCAGGATCTGGAGCTCGATCCGGAAGGCGATGGCGGCGTTCGCTTCTATACCGAACCGACGGATCTCGACGCCGTGTCCAAGGCTCTCGCCTCCGCCGGCTGGTCCATCTCCGGCATGCGCATCGGATGGCGCCCCAAGAATCCCGTGAAGATCGACGACCCGACCGCGCGCGCCGAGGTCGAAGCGTTCCTGCGCGAGATCGATGAAGAAGACGACGTACAGCACATGTACGTCGGCTATCTCTGACTAGTTCGCTGGCGCGTGCTGCAAACCAGGATCGGTGCCGCCGTCCTGCTGGCGAACCGTCTCCGTATCTTTATCCTTCTTCTCCTCGTCGGTGAGGCCGAGCTGCTTGGCGACCTTCTTGAACAACGCCGAGCCGAGCGAGAGAGCAAAACCAGTGACGACTGCACGCGCGAAAAAGTTCATAGGCCGATCGTAGCAGCTCATTTCGTGCGTGTGATTTCCCGGTTTATCGCGGACACTTGAGATTCCCCCGTGGAGTCGAGCAACCTCGCGCCCGGTCTGCTGCTGGCCATGCCGCAGCTGCACGACCCGAACTTCTCGCGCGCGGTTGTCCTGATGATCGAGCACAGCGAGCAGGGCTCGTTCGGCCTGGTCATCAACCACCCGAGTCCGATCCGCGCGACGGAGCTGCTCGACAGCCTGGAGATGAGCTGGCGCGGCGAGGACGAAGCTGTCGTGTGGGCCGGCGGCCCGGTCTCGCCGAGCACCGGCTGGGTTCTTCACGAGCCCGTCGGAATCGCGCTCCCCGGGCAGGGCACCATCGCGATCACGTCCAGCATCTCTCTCTCGACGTCGCCGGATCGCCTCCGCGCCATCGCGACCCAGCCTCCCCGCAACATCCGCCTGCTCCTCGGGTACTCGGGCTGGGGCCCGGGCCAGCTCGCCGCCGAGATGGCGCGCGGTGCCTGGCTCCACACGGATGCGACGCCTGGCCTGGTCTTCGAGACGCCGCCCGACGACATCTGGGACACCGCCATGCGCTCGCTCGGCATCAACCCGCGCGACCTGTTCACCGGCGGCGGCGTTAACTAGCTCACGTCCCACGCGGGCGGGCTTCTTGCTTACAATGGGAGCAATGAGCTGGGACCTTAGTCGTTCTGCGCTGTTAGCGATGGCGATCCTGGGGGCTGCAGCGACCACCGTGGAGGCCCGCGGTGCCGTGACCATCACGTTCACGTCGACCCCCAGTCCGACCGCGAACTACGCGCCGAACAACGTCCTCGCTGTCTGGATCGAGAAGATGGACGGCACGTACGTTCGCACGCTCGACCTCCAGGCCGCGGTGCGCACGCAGTACCTCCTCGCGTGGAACGGCAAGATCGGCAACCCGAACGCCGAGCCCGACATCATCAGCGGTGCGAGCCGCATCGGCTACGCGACGGCGACGCTGTCGTGGAACCTCAAGGACAAGGCCGGCAACCTCCAGCCTGCGGGCACGTATCGCATTCGCCTCGAGCAGGCGCAGTCCAACGCGAACAGCCAGACCGCGAACAACGAGGGCACGTTCACCGTCGCGATCGGCGGCGCTGCATCGAGCCAGGCCGGTCAATCGAACGGCGGCTTCACGAACGTCACGGTCGCGTACGATGCGAACGCGCCCGCGTGCGGTGACGGCATCAAGGAAGGCACGGAGACGTGCGATCCGGGCATCGGCGCGGGCCTCCCCGGCAACTGCGCGCTCGATTGCTCGACGACAGACAAGTGCAATCCGGGTCGCAAGAAGGGCGCGGCCGCGCAGTGCAACGTCGCGTGCACCACTGTCGCGATCACGACGTGCACCAACTTCGATGGCTGCTGCCTCGCGGAGTGCGACGGCACCGACAGCGACTGCGATATGCCAGCCGGCGGTAGTGGTTCGGGCAGCGGTAGCGGATCCGGTGGTGGCGGCGAGACTGGCGGCGACGCAGGCGTCGATAGCGGTGGCACGCAGATCGGCAGCGGCTGTTCTACCGACGGTGGCAACGGCAACGCGATCGCGCTGTTCGGGATCGGCCTCGGCGCGCTCGTGCTGCGTCGCAAGCGTCGCTAGCAGACGCGAGCGGGTGGCAGCGTCCGATCCTTGTCTCGCGGCGAACGCGTGAGCGCGGCAATCGCGAGGCCCGCGGCCGCGAGGCAGGCGAGGATCGCTTGAGACTCGCGCTTCCAGTGCGTCGATACGAGCTCCTCGCGGGCATCGGCGCACGGGTTATCGCGCGGAATGAACACGGAGAGGATCGTGCCGTCGGCGGGCCCATCACTCGTGCAGTCGCTATCGCGATCGAACGCGTCGACTTCGTGCGTTGCGCTGACAGCACTCACACCGCATCTGACGGCGACGGCGAGGGCGATCGCCGTGAGCACGACGAGCAGTCGCTGCATCAATCGTAGTACTCGGCGCCGAGGTGCGTGATGAGCTCGTCGCCCTTGGTGTAGCGCAGCGTGTTCTTCAGCTTCATCAGCTGGATGAACAGATCGTGCTCCGGGTAGAGACCTTCCGGCGTCATCGGGCTCTTCCAATAGAAGGAGAGCCACTCCTGCACGCCCGACATTCCGGCGCGGTGCGCGAAGTCCATGAACAGCGCGAGATCGAGGACGATCGGCGCCGCGAGGATCGAGTCGCGGCAGAGGAAGTTCACCTTGATCTGCATCGGGTAGCCGAGCCAACCGAAGATATCGATGTTGTCCCAGCCCTCTTTGTTGTCGCCGCGCGGCGGGTAGTAGTTGATGCGCACGACGTGGCTGATGTTCCCGTACAGCTCGGGATAGAGATC
>DASYDE010000079.1:0-37613 GCA_036499725.1 Kofleriaceae bacterium | reverse complement strand
GACACCGTCGTCAACCTGTTTTATCAGGCGGCGAGAGCAACAGCGTTATCGTTCGCAGTTGCAGTTTTTGCCCATTTTTACGTGGCCATGGGCGCCACGACGCGCGATCCGAACGTCAACATCCTCGTCGAAACCGGTACGCCCCCATGTCAAAGACGAGCCGCCGAAACGGCTCGCACGCAATATGGGGGCGGAAGTCCGGGGGGTCAAGCGGTGGTTTCCCCAGTTACTTCGGGGAGGGCAGCGCGGCGGCGATCTGGGCGAAGACGTCGGGCGCCATGTCCATCATGTGGTGCTCGACGCCGGGGTATTCGCGGATCTCGGTGGAGCCGCCGGCAGTCTTGAAGGCTGCGTTCGTCTCGCGATCCATGTCGACGGGGATCACCGGATCGGCGGTGCCGTGGAACGCGGTGACCGGGGCTGCAGCGGTGGTGGGGAGCAGCGGCGCGGGCAGTCGGCCGGAGACGGGAAACGCGTGGACGATGTCCGTCGGGTGAAGCGCGGCGAGCGCGTAGGACATGACGGCGCCTTGCGAGAAGCCGGTGACGATGATGGGCCGACCGCGCGCGTGCTTCATCACGGCCGGCCACAGCGTCGCGTCGGCAGCGCGGATCGCGGTCGTCTGCGCGTCGTCGTCGCGGCTGCGCGGATACCACGCGAAGCCATCTCCGGACGGTAGTGGGCCGCGCGGAAAGAGGAGCTCGGCCTTGCCCGGAAAGCCGGCGAACGCGCGCGAGAAGTTGAAGTTGGTGTCGCCCATGCCGTGCATCGCGACGACGAGCGGCGACGTGTCGTCCGCGCCGTTAGGGAACTGGAGGATCCATTGGTCCTCGAGGGCGCCCGACTCGATGGGTCCCTTGGCGACCGAGCCCGAGCCCGCCGTGGGCGGCGGCGCTGACTGATGGCAGGCAGCGAAGACCAGAACGAGCGCGAGTCTCCTCACGCGAGGTACGATAGACGAGTGCAGCGGAGCGATGTCTGGCGCGTTGCCACGTTTAACATCTGGAACAGGCAAGGCCCGTGGGCCGAGCGGCTCGCGATTATCGTCGACGAGCTAGGCAAGCTCGACCTCGACGCGGTCGGATTCCAGGAGGTGCTCGGGTTCACCGGGCTGCCGAGCCAGGCCCACGAGATCGCGCAGAAGCTCGGCTGGCAGAGCGTGCATCACGTGCCGGCGTGGAATGTCGGCGGCGGGCTGACGTTTGGTAACGCGATCATCTCGCGCCACGCGCTGCGCGATCAGCAGACGCTGCAACTGCCCTCGCCGCCCGGATTGGATACGCGCACGGCCGCGTTCGCGCGCGTCGAGTGCGAGAGCGGTCCGATGCCGGTGTTCTGCACGCACCTGACGTATCAAGCAGACCAGGGCCGCGCGCGCTGCGAACAGGTGCGCGTGCTGACGGATCACGTTGTTGCGCTGTGTCCCGTCGACGAGCCGCCGCCGGTGTTGCTCGGAGACTTCAACGCGGATCCCGACAGCGACGAGATGCGGTTCATGCGCGGCCTGACGCCGATGGGCGGAGCGAGCGTCTACTACAGCGACGCGTGGACCGTGACGGGCAACGATCCGAACGCGGGCTTCACGTACGACCGACGGAACGCGTACGCGCTGCGATCGCGCGAGCACAGCCGCCGCATCGACTACGTGTTCGTGCGCGGTCCCGGAAAGCATTTGTGCGGCGAGGCGATCGGCGCGCAGATCGCATTGAACGTTCCGCGCGGAGAGGTGTGGCCGTCGGATCACTACGCCGTCGTCGCCGAGATCTACGCGGCGAAGAGGCACCACGATCCGTGGTGACGCTGTTCTCCGGCGATTAGTTACGGAGGCGTGTACGGCGTCGCTACATGCATCGATGGGGATCACGGTGCCCGTCACGACCTGCAGTCGGCCGTGAGGTGCACGACCTGCGTTGGTGCGCACTGGGTTGCGAGATCGTTGTCCCAGATACTGCGCCGAGCAATCGCATAACCGTCCATCGCGACCGTGACGGGAGGTAAGCGATCGGTGCCGCTCGGCATCCACGTGCCGACCCTGAGCTCGGGCAGATCGCGCTTGGGGCCATAGCTCCAGTACGTGAAGTCGGTCGGTCCTTCGGTCGGGCTCGGACTCGAGCATGGTGCTCGCCGCGTCGGGAACCGGATCGATGTCGATGCGGCCGCCCCCCGCGACGATCAAGACCACGAACCAGCGCGACAAAGGTCCACTCCATCTCTCGATGCGTGCAGATCAGATCGGCGTGAACTTGATCGTCACCGCGACCTGCGCGGTGCCGACGTCGGGCGCCTGCTGCGTCTGCACTTGACCGATGGCCGTGCGCGCACAGGCGCCCAATTTTCCAAAGCTCGTCGCGCCCCCCGAGATGCCGGTAGCGACGCTGCTCTCGTCGATCTCGAACGCGAGCGAGATCGAGACGGCGGTGGTCTGCTTCTGCGCGGTCGCTGCGGTGCGATAACACGCGCGTAGCGCTGGCAGCGAACGCTCCACGGCGCGTCGAACGACGGACGCCGGCAGCGGGCCGTTGACGTCGAGACTCGCGATCGTCGGCGTCGCATCCATCGATCCGACGGCGACGGGCGTTGGAGCGGGCGCGACCGGAGCGGGTGTGGCCGGCATCGGCTTGACGGCCACCGCGGGCGCCGGCGCCGGCGCCGGCGTTGGCGTTGGCGTCGGGGGCACGGGCGTCGGAGGCGTCACCGCCTCGACCGGCTTCGCCGCGGTCGTGCTGACGATGGCGGTCGCGGAGCCAGAACCGGTGCTCTCGTGTGCGCTGCCCGATCCGGATCCGGGCTTCGCGATCGTCGCCGCGATCTCTGTCGCGCGCTTCGCACGGACCTGCGCGATCGCGCGCCCTTTCTTCCCCTTCGGATCGCGCGGCGTTTCCGTCTCGGGCTCGTCGGCGACCGGCGTGGGATCATTCGCCGGCGTCGGATCGGGCGTCACCTCGGAATCGCTCCCCGCAGCCGGAGCTACTGCCGCGACCTCGGGCGAGGGAGGCGCGGCGGGAGCCGGCGGCGACGCGATCTCGGGCGAGGGAGGCGTCGACGCCGTTGCCACCGACGGTGCGGGCGGCGAGACAGCCGCCGCTGTGGCTCCCTGACGATGCGTTGTCATATATGCGTATGCGCCCCCGCCAACGGCTGCCACCGCGAGCAGCGTTCCGATGAGGAGCGGAGCGCGACTGCGCTGCGGCGCGGGCGGCAACATCACGACCGGCGACGACGACGCGCTCGCGGGACGCCCGACGGTCGTCGCGGGCAGGATGCCGGAGTTGCGGACACGCTCGAGCGCGCCGGGAAAGGGCGTCGCCGTGGTCCCGAACTGCGCCTGGAGCAGCAGCTTGTCGGAGCCATCGGGAAGCGCCGCTTCGAGCGCGAACAGGAACTCCTCCATCGAGGCGTAGCGATCGTCGGGCTCTTTTGCGAGCGCGCGGACGACGACCGCCTCGAGCTCCGCCGGAATCTCCGCATTGAACGAGCTCGGCAAGGGAAGCGGCGCCACGACCTGCATCTGCAGGACCTTGAGCAGGTTCTCGTCGGCAAACGGCACGCGGCCGGTGAGCATCAAGTACACGACGATGCCGAACGAGTAAACGTCAGCGCGCTGGTCGACATCCTCGCCGCGGCACGCCTCGGGTGCCATGAACATCGGGCTGCCGAGTGCTTCACCGGTCTTGGTCATCCGATCGCTGACCGGGAGCTTCGCGATACCGAAGTCGAGGACCTTCACTCCCCAACGTCCCTGGCTACGCTGGGTGAGGAAGATGTTCTCGGGCTTCACATCGCGGTGAATGATGCCGTCGACGTGCGCGTAGGCGAGAGCGCGCGCGACAGGCACGCTCACCGCGACGACCTCCTCGAGGCTCATCGGTCCACTCTCGATCCGATCCGCCAGCGTCTGACCGACGAGCAACTCCATCACGAAGTACGGACGAGCAGAGGCAGTCATGCCGAAGTCCGAGATCCGGACAATGTTCTCGTGATCGAGCTGCGAGGCCGCGTGCGCCTCTGCCGTGAAGCGTGCGCGAGCTTCCGCGCTCGTCGCGTGCTGGCTCGCGAGGACCTTCGCCGCGAACTTCTTCTGCAGCGTTTGGTGCTCGACGAGGTAGACCGACGCCATTCCTCCTTCGCCGATCTGTTGGAGCACCAAGTAATCCTTGCCCAGTGTCGACCCTATAAGGGTATCTCCCTCTGCTCGAGAGCTGTCCTCCATCGCGTTGGACTATAGCGTGCTCCGCGGTTTCGATCCGGCACCCAAATGCAGACTCACATGTGCGGCGTTTCGCGGTGTGCAACGTGGGTTCGCCTACGAGAAAACAGAGAAGAGAAAAAAAACCAAACCGAGACGTCCTTCACGGATTGCGACCGACACAGCGCGCCGTGATACGACGTTGGCGGGGGTATCACGGTGAGCTTTCGCCTAAGCTTGGCTGCGATCATCGCGCCGCTATTCGTCATGGGTGTCGCGTTCGCGCAGCGCGCGGACCAACCGCCAACGAACGCGCCGCCGTCACCGACGACGACGACACCGACGCCACCGCCGGCAGAGCCCGCGCAAGACGCGCCTAGCTCCACGTCCGTCGAACCTTCGGCGCCGGTGAGCGCGCCGGCGGCGGATGCGCAGCCCGCGCCGCTCGTCCCCGCCCCGCTGCCGTTGACGGATCCCGCGTCCGAACCGCACGCCGAGAAGGCTGCCGCGAGCCCGCACGTCGGCTTCCGTCGAAACTTCGCCGGCTCGATCCAGCTCGACTACATGGCGATCCCGTCGGAGACAACCGGTCGACAGATCGCGCTCGACGGTGCGACGGCGGAGGTCTCGCTCAAGATCGCAATGGATTTCAATAACAAGGTCAGCGCGAGCGTGAAGGCATGTGTGGCCTGCCACGGGTTCGAGGTCGGCATGGCCTATTTCGATCTGCGCGGCGCGGACGAGCTCAACGTTCGCGTCGGCCGCTTCACGCCGTCCTTCGGCGAGTTTCCGTCGCGCCACGACCCCGCGAACCATCGCACCAGCGACAAGCCGCTGCCGTACGACATGGGCCGCATGGTCCGACTCAACGAGTGGAATGAGGGCGTCCTACCCACGCCGTGGGTCGATAACGGCATCGAGCTCAACGGAACGCATTACTTCGGCGATCACCTGCAGGCGTCGTATGCGGCGTACGCCGTGGGCGGACCTCGCGCCGCGTCCGATCCGGTGGACTTCGACTACAAGCTGTCGCGCTCGGGCGAGTCGTATTACGTCGATAACAACTCTCGGCCGGTCGTGGGTGGCCAGGCAGTCCTCAGCTACTTCGCGGGCAAGTTCAACATGACTGCCGGTGCCTCGACGATGCGCGGCACGTACGATCCTGACCACCACCTACCGTTCCAGATCTGGGGAGGACACGTCGTGCTGCGCTTCCGCGACATCTTCCTGCGCACGGAATACCTGCGGCGCCGGACCAAGATGGCGCTCGGCGACGATCCGGGCGCCGACTTCAAATACGGGCCGGGCAAGGACGGCACGTACGACCCGTGGTTCGTCAAGGACGGCGGCTACAGCGAGCTCGAGTTCCCCGTGAGCTCCCGCGTGACCGTCGTGCTCCGCGAGGACTTCCTGCGCAGGCGGGGCAATGTACTCAAATCGAGTCTACTCCGCTCCGACAGTGCGCTCGTCCGCCACACCGCTGGTTTGGCGGTCGCGGTCGCGCAGTCGATCCGCGTCAAGCTAAGCTTCGAGCGCTACGACTTCTCGGACTTTGAAGACGAGAACGTCATCCACCTCGGCATCGCCGGTCCGTTCTGAGGGAGAGCACGATGAGACCAACGTATCTACTCGTCATCCTGGCCGCCGGCTGTGACCTCGGACCACAGGTCTCCGACATCACCATCGACGGGCCTCCTGTCATGACTCTCGACGCACCGCCGGAGGTCACGACCGTCCTGCCCGCAGGGACGGATGTGCCCAGCATCAGCGCGAACGACGAGCTCGTGAGCCAGATCCGACTCAACGACGGCCTTAGCGACAGCGCCCTGATGATGAGCAATGGCGTCGTCGCGCGCAGCACCGGCAAGTCCGGCGGGGCCACGGTGAGGTACTGGAACTTCGGTCCCATGCCCGTCGAGACCACCATTCCGGTGGTCGCTCCGCTCTACGTGCTCGGAAGACTCGACACGCAGTCGAGCGTGTTCACGCCGCTCGTCGATCACCTGCCGCTGATCGACACGATCTGCGGAGACACGCGCTACACCCCGCTCCGCCGCGTCATCGACGTGCCGGTCACCGCGCAGTACAACGGCGAGCTCATCACCTCGACGGCCGCACTCGCAGAGGCGCTCGATCGCGGACTGGTCTCGGACCCCGTCCCCGACGGAACGTGGGTCAACATGCCGGTCGTGCTCCCCGGAACGACGCTCGAGGTTGGTGATCCGGCCACGTTCCCGCCGGTGCCGACGAAGAAGGTCTACGCGCGCGGATACGTCGCGGACGTCTTCGAGCTCGGGACGAGCTTCGGCCGCCAGCCCCTGCGCAACAACCAGGTCCCGATTGGTCAGGCCTCGAGCCTGCAATCCGGCGTCGCGACGGGGACTCCACCCGCGCTGTCGACGGCGCTCGATCCGCAGCCCGTGTTCCAGTACACGATCCCGACCTCGGCGCCGACGACGAGCCCCAACTACACGCCGGTCGCAACCGACGTCACCGTCCGGCTAGCCACCAACGTCGCTCCCACCGCCATCACGTCGGACGCGCAGCTCTTCAAGCGCAGCGCCTCCGGCTCGATCAACGCGTACCTCATCGATAACGTCGCGAACTTCACGATCAACACGACGGTGAATGACTTGCAGATCCAGTTCGCGGAGGGAGTCCCGTGAGGTCCTTGATCCTGACGCTCGCCCTCGCGGGCTGTACGCTCGACACGCCCGACGTCGGCCTCTTGCAGGCGACCTCGGACGCGGAGCCAGGCGATGCCGGCACCGGCGATGGAGGAACTCATCTCGGCTGTTCCAACGCAGACAGCGATCCTTCAGTGGCTGTTTCCTTCGCGCACGACGTGCGGCCGCTGATGTTTCGTTCTCCCGGAGGCTGCAACTGCCACCTGAACCGCACCACGTCGGGCCTCGATCTCACCACGTACGAAGCGCTCCGGCGCGGTGGCCTCAATTCGGGCGCGCACATCGTGATTCCCGGCGAGCCGTGCACCAGTATTCTTCTCCTCAAGCTGAGCCGCACCCCGCCGTTCGGCTCTCGCATGCCATTCAATGGTCCACCGTATCTTTCGGCGACCGAGGTCCAAGTCGTGCATGACTGGATCGCCGAAGGCGCCCTCGACAACTAGACAGCGAGGTTCATTGCAGCTCCGACTCCAACTGCTGGTCATCTCCGCGATGATCGCGGCGTGCGGCGAGCCAACACCGCTGTACCCGTCATCGGCTCCGTCCGACATTCACGAGGCATGCAGCGTCGCCGAGAGGCGATGCTCGGAGTGCCACGACCGCGATCGCATCCTCACCGCGCACAAGACGCGCGAAGAATGGGCGAGCACGGTGGAGCGAATGCGTCAGATGCCCGGCAGCACGATCCGTCCGGAGGAGACCGACGTGATCATGAAGTGCTTGCTCTATCGGAACGAGACGTCGGCGCGGCTCCTGCGTCCCACCCGCGTGTCGTTGCTGGTAGACGCGAGCCCACAGCAGCGCTAGTGCACCCGCGGTTGAGATCCGCGCGGTGTTGCACAACCGGTTGCACAACGGTTGCACCACGATTGCCCAACGGCCTTCTAACGGAGCGAATCCAGAGGGGCAGGACGCTGGCTCGTTTCACGCACTCCTTCCGGCTCGAGTTGCCCAGGGGACGGGCACGGATGCACCAAAGGAGCATATGGTGAAGCACGCGCTATTGTTTGCAGCACTGGGATTCTCTGCCTGTACGACGACGGACGACACCGAGGAGCAGACGAGCTCGGTCGAGTCCGACCTGGCGGTCCAGCTCCCCAACAACTTCCCGATCCTGAACAAGAACGGCATCAACACGACGTTCAGCTCGAACGGCAACGTCGATCTCGATAGCAGCTTCTTCAAGCAGTTCGGCACGAACGGTCGATCGTGCGGCTCGTGCCACGCGGCAACCGAGGGTTGGACCATCTCGGCCGACGAGGTGAAGCTGCGCTTCGCGCTGACGCTCGGCCGCGATCCGTTGTTCCGCCCTGTCGACGGTACCAACAGTCCTGACGCCGACGTGTCGACGTTCGCAGCGCGCCGCAGCGCGTACAGCATGCTGCTCAACCGCGGCACGATCCGCGTCGGTATCCCCATGCCGGCGAATGCCGAGTTCGAGCTCGTCACCGTCGACGACCCGTACGGTCACGCCTCCGCCGCCGAGCTCTCGATGTTCCGCCGCCCGCTCCCTGCGACGAACCTCACGCTCATGGCGACGGTGATGTGGGACGGCCGCGTGACCGGTGCGACCATCCCCGATGCACTCTCCGCGCAGGCCGATGGCGCGACGCTGGGCCACGCGCAGGCGCTCGCCCCGCTTCCTCCGGAGGTGAACGCGGAGGTCGTGGACTTCGAGAGCAGCCTGTTCAACGCGCAGCTCACCGGGTTCCGGACGGGCCGCCTCGATAAGGACGGCGCGAACGGCGGCGCCGAGTTCCTGATGGGCCAGGACTTCGTCGCGAACCGCTTCGATCTCTTCGACGGCTGGCAGAACAGCCCGGTCGCAGCGCGCCAGGCGATCTATCGTGGTCAGGAGCTGTTCAACACCCGCCGCCGCACCACGGGCGGTGGCGCATGCCAGGGTTGCCACACCGCGCAGAACGTGGGCACGAGCCAGCGCGGTGCGTTCTTCGACGTCGGTGTCGCGGCAGGTGAGCGCCGCACCGCGGACATGCCGCTCTATACGTTCCGCAACACTTCGACGGGTGAAGTGCTCCAGGTGACCGATCCGGGTCGCGCGCTGATCACCGGCGTGTGGAAAGACATGAAGAAGTTCAAGGTCCCCTCGCTCCGTGGCCTCTCGTCTCGCGCGCCGTACTTCCACGACGGTTCGGCGAAGACGCTGCTGGACCTGGTCAAGTTCTACGAGACCTCGCTGAGCTTCAGCTTCACTCCTGACGAAGAGCAGGATCTCGTGGCGTTCCTGTCCGCTCTCTAAGCTCTTCTCTCATTCCCCGCGACGGGCGATCTTTGGATCGCCCGTCGTCGTTTTCGGATCGCGAGATCAGCGTGTTATCGTCGACGTCCGTTGGTGCGCCGATCCTACAGAGTGACGGCTCCGCTGGTGCCGAACGTCCCCCCGCGCGAGGGCCGCTTCCGGCTGCTCGTGATGGGCGAGGCCGGCGTCATCGCCACGCACGCACTACCCGCATTGGGCCGCGTCACGATCGGTCGCGATCACGCGAACACGATCCAGATCGACGATGACTCGATCTCGCGCTTTCACGCTGCTCTCGAGGTCGGCCCGGTGTGCACGATCGAAGACGTCGGCAGCTCGAATGGCACCAAGGTGCGAGACGTGGCCATCGCCGCGCACCGGCCGCACGAGCTCGGGGTCAACGAGCTCGTCACCATCGGCTCGCTGATCCTGATCGTCCAGGCCCGCTTCACGCCGACGAGGACCAATCGCGTCGCGTCTCACGAGTACATGCAGACCCGGGTCGAGGAGGAATGCGCGCGAGCGAGCCGTAACAGCGGGCAGTTCGCTCTGTTGCGATTCCGGGTCGAGTCCGAGTGCGAGCAGGAGGTGGTGGACGCGCTGCTCAAGACGCTCCGACAGTCGGATGTGCTCGCATCGTCGGGCCACCGCTCGTACGCGATCCTGGCCCTCGATGCGAGTCGCGAGCAGGCGGAGCAGATCGCGCAGCGGTTCACGAAGGCACTGGAGCCGCTCGGGCGCACGTCGCGCCAGGTCGCCCACTTCCCCACCGATGCACGCAGCGCGTACGCATTGATGACGCTGCCCGACGAGATTCCGACCGAGCAAGACGATCACGGTGACCTCGTCATCGCCGATCGCTCGATGCGCGACCTCTACGCTCTCGCGAAGCGCATCGCCGTCTCGGACCTGCCGGTGCTGATCCTCGGCGAGACCGGCGTTGGCAAGGAGAAGCTGTCGCGCACGATTCACGAGCACTCGCCTCGCAGCGACAAGCCGTATGTCGCGATCAACTGCGCAGCGCTCAACGAGAACCTCCTCGAGAGCGAGCTGTTCGGCCACGAGCGCGGCGCATTCACCGGCGCACATTCGATGAAGCAGGGTCTGCTCGAGGCAGCGGCCGGCGGCACGGTGCTCCTTGACGAGATCGGCGACATGCCGTTGGCGCTTCAGGCCAAGCTCCTGCGCGTGCTCGAGGACGGCGAGGTCCGCCGCGTCGGCGCGCTCACGTCCCGCCAGGTCGGCGTTCGCTTCCTCGCCGCGACCAACGTCGATCTCGAGGACGCGATCGGCCGGGGCACGTTCCGCGAGGACCTGTTCTTCCGCTTGAGCGCGGCGACGCTCGTCATCCCGCCGCTGCGCGAGCGCCCAGCCGAGGTGGAGATGCTCGCCCGACGGTTCGCGGGAGCCGCGGGGACACGCGGCACCCACGAGATCACGGGTGCTGCACTCGCGCTGCTGCGTGACTACAGCTGGCCCGGCAACATCCGCGAGCTCCGTAACGTGATCGAGCGAGCCGTCGTGCTTTCGGGCGATGCTCCGATCACACCGGAGCACCTCCCCGTCGAGAAAATGCGCGGAACCTACGTGCGCGCAACCGGCACGCGAGACATCAATCCGCGCGCGCTCTCCGAGGCCCAGGAACGCGCGCGCGTGCTCGATGCTCTCGAGCGCGCGCAGGGCAACCAGAGCCGGGCCGCCGGCCTGCTCGGCGTCTCGCGCCGGACGCTGATCAATCGGCTCGAGCAGTACGATCTGCCGCGGCCCCGCAAAGGCCGGTCGCGCAGCGACGACGACTCCGAAGGCGGGAGCTGAAGGGGCTATCCCCTACGCAGATCGCGCGCAGAGCGCGACACGCGAATCGGCCTGGCTCACCGTCGCGGCGAGCGCCGGCGGGAACAGTGTCTGCGCCGCGTCTTTGGTCGAGAGATCGTCGATGACGCCCCAGCCGCGCTCGGTGAGGAACAAGGGCAAGTCTTCCGGCGAGATGCCCCACTTGAAGGGCTCGCCCAAGCGCTTGACGATCGAACGCACGATGCGCGTCGGCAGGGACGATGTCGTCAGGCGGCTCTTCGCGAAGTACGTCATCGCGAGCAGCGACCGCGGTGCGCTCCAGCCGGCGATCGCCCGGAGCGACGAATCGATCGCTCCCTCGGTCAGATACATCGTGACGCCTTCCCAGATCGTCAGCGTCGGGCGCTCGGGATCGTGGCCGTACTCGACGAGCGCATCGCCGAGGTCGTCCATCGGGTTCGTCTCGAAGTCCCACGTCACGTACTCGACGGGCGAGTCCACGCCGAGCTCCTCGAGCACGCGGATCTTGTGCTGCTGCGTCGCCGGGTGATCGACTTCGTACACCGATACGACATCGAGCTCGGGCAGGCGCAGCGCGCGGCAGTCAAAGCCAGCGCCGAGGAGCACCACCTGATCACCGCCCTCGTCGACGAACCGGCGCACGGCGTCGTCGAGCAACTTGGTGCGCACCTGCATGTACACGATCCAGGTGCTCATGCCGGGGAGCATCGCGATGGCGCGCGGACCGTATTTCTCGACGAGGTTGGCGACGCGCACGGAGGAGAACGCGATGCCGTACGGATCGTCGGCGACGCGCACGTCGTCGGGGAGCAACATGCCAAGGCCGCGCGCCGCAGCGACCCACTGCGCAGTCCGGCTCGGCGTGTCGTCGCGCATCAGTCTTTCGGGACTTCGGTGCGAGGGCGGTTGCTGATCTTGTGGGCCATCGCGGCGGGCGCGTCGAGGATCCGGTAGTCCTCGTTCTCGACGGCGACACCCTCGCCTTCCTCGCGGACGAACACGAGCTCGTACTCGATCTCCGCGTCCTCGAGCTTCTCGACGAGCGCGCGGTGGGCGTGGTCCTCGGCAAAGCCGACCATGCCGTTGAACGTGACCATGTACCCGCCGATCCCGCCGGCCGCGTCAGGGGCCGTCTGTTCGAGGATCGCGCTGGAATCCATGGCGATCTTGGTCCCCCCAAGTGTCACCGAGATGACCTGAGCCTTGTACCCGTCCCCCGGAACACCGTCCGTCGCCAGCCACTTCAACCGCACGGGGCGGTCGGCATCGAGGCGAAAATTCACCAGCACGTTGCTCATGACCCCGAACATACCGAAATCTGCTAACTCAGCGCCATGCGCTACCTGCACACGATGATCCGCGTGCGCGACCTGCCGGCCGCCCTCCGCTTCTTTTGCGAGGGATTGGGACTGCGGGAGCTCCGGCGCCGCGACAGCGACAAGGGGCGCTTCACACTCGTGTTTCTCGGCGAGCGCGATGGGGATTCGCCCCTGATCGAGCTGACCCACAACTGGGACCAGACCGACGCGTACACGCACGGCCGCAACTTCGGCCACGTCGCCTACGAGGTCGACGACATCTACGCCGCGTGCCAGCGCTTCATCGATCTCGGCTATACGATCAGCCGCCCGCCGCGCGACGGGCACATGGCGTTCGTTCGCTCGCCTGATCTCGTCTCCGTCGAGCTGCTCCAGAAGGACGGCTCGCTCGCACCCGCCGAACCGTGGACCTCGATGCCGAATGTTGGTGAGTGGTGAAGTCAGCCGAGCCCATCCTCAAGGTCATCGCGACGAACCGCAAGGCGACGCACGACTTCACGATTCACGACCGCTACGAAGCCGGCATCTCACTCGTCGGCAGCGAAGTGAAAGCGCTGCGCGACGCGCGCGTGACCATGGCGGACGGCTACGTGGAGATCCGCAAGGGGCAGGCATTCCTGCATGGCATCCAGATCAACGAGTACGCGCAGGCGAACCGCTGGGGCCACGACGTCGGTCGCGTGCGCAAGTTGCTCATGCACCGTCACGAGATCGACAAGCTCGGTGACAAGACGCAGCTCAAGGGCTACACGGTCATTCCGCTCTCCCTGTACTTCAAAGGCGCGCGCGTGAAAGTCGAGCTCGCTCTCGTCACGCACAAGAAGGTCCACGACAAGCGCGACATCAAGCGCTTGGCCGACGACAAGCGCGAGATGGATCGCGCGATGAAGTCCAAGAACCGCGCATGATCAGATTCCTCGCCATCGCTCTCTCGCTGCTCGCGGGCTGCACGCTCTTTCACGGCGACAACGGCGATCGCGTGCTCACCGGCAAGGGCAGCGGCAGCGGAGACGATGGGTTCGGCGATGACGGCTGCAGCAATCCTGGAGGCCCTCCGCAGATCCAGCTCCTCAACCCGGTCACGCTCGCGTGCGAAGCTCACTCCATCGGATCGGAGTGCAACCCGTCGACGTGTCCCTCGTGCCCGGACTTCGTCGATGCGGGCAGTCTGCCCAATTGGGCACCCTGTGGATCTACCTGCCTGGGTCTGAGCGAATCACTCTGCGCGACCACGCCCGGCTGCCGGGTCACCCGGGAAGCGGGCCACTACTACGGCACGACCGCCGGCGATTCGTTTCTCGGCTGCTTCCCCGCGAACCTGCAGCCTCCGGACGGAGAGCCCGAGTGTATGTCGCTCGATGCGTATGCGTGCTCGTCGCTCTCGCGCTGCAACTCGGTCTACGACGCGCCTGCCGGCGTGCAGTGCGGCATCGAGCACGCAGAGGGTTGCTCGAACGGAAACTTTGTCGCGTGCGTCAATCAGACCTCGACCCTCCCTGGCCGGTGTGGGCCGGACTTCATGTCCACCTGCGTTTCCCTCCCGCCCGCTTGTCCCGCGGGAACACAGCCTGGCATCAACGACGACTGCTACACGGGCATCTGCATCCCCCAGCAGTACTGCAGCAGTCTTCCCTTCTGATCCCGCAGAAATCTGAGAGCGCCGTCTGGCAGACGCGCGGAATCACTCGGCTCCGATCGTGGCGTAGCCCTTGCTGTGTAGGTCCCCATGCGTAGCTTTTGGGCATCCCTCGTACTCGCCACGGTCGCGGCCACCGCCACGGCTGCGCTGATCGGACTTACGGGCTGCACGCTCTACTTCGACCACAAGGGCGACGACACGACCGGGGACGACCAACCGCCGCCGTGCGGAGGAGTCACGACGACTCCCCTCATCCGGCTCGTGAATCCCGAGACGCTCGCCTGCCAGGACTTCAGCGGCGGAGACCCGTGCGCTGGCAGCTGCGGACCGTGTTCCGGGGCGACGTCGGCGATTCCGCCGTGGGGCTCGTGCTTGTCGGAGTGCATCGGCATGAGCGAGAGCGCGTGCGCGAGCGATCCGGCGTGCTACGTCGCAAAGGAATCGAACAAATACTACGGCAACGGCGGCGTCGATCCGCAGCACCGCGTGGACGACTTCCTCGGCTGCTATCCGGTGAGCACGGGGGGCGTCGCTGACACCGTCAGTTGCAACTTCCTCGACGCGCTCAGCTGCACGTCCGACAACGGCTGCACCGCGATCTACGACGCGCCGTACGGCACCGGGTGTGGTGGGCTCAAGACGGTAACGCCCGAGCAATGCCCCGGCGCCGAGTTCGTCGCGTGCGTGAACGAAGGCGTCCAGGATCCAGGCGTGTGCACCAACGGGACCGTCTCGTGCAACTCGAGCCCGCCGCTCTGCCCGCAGAATCAGTCGCCGGGCATCGTGAACGGCTGCTGGTCCGGTGCATGTATCCCGCAGCAGTACTGCGGTCTGCTCTAGAGCCAATCCCGCTCACACCATGACTCGCGGCGGGCGCCGACGGTTGCTCTGCGCGGAAACTAGATGCTGTCGATGTTTGTCACGTCCATCACCATGAACTGGCCGTCGTAGGGCTGCGGGACGCTCGTGCCGTCGATCGAGACGGGCTGCAGGTTCGCGTCGACGTTCTTCACTTCACCCGCATCGACGGGGTCCGCGCTCAGCGTGAGTGTCGCGCCCGTCGCCACCTGGATCGTCTCGCTGTAGTCGAGCGGGTAGACGATCTGCACGTTCGACGGGCCGTTGTTCAGAAAGTAGTTCTGCGGCGGATCCGTGACCACGAGCTCGTAGACGTTGTAGCCATCGTTCGGTGCCGTACCGCCGACGGTCCAGTACCCCGTCGTCGTACCTCCACCGCCCGCGTACGACTTCAGCTCGACGACACCTCGAAAGCGGATCGTCACCTGATACGTCGCACCGGGTGCGCCCATCACGGTTCCGCTCGTGGAGATCTTCGACGACAAGCAGGTTTTGTCGGACGCCGGCGCTGTGCACGACGACAGCCACGACAGACCATTGATGGAGGTCGCCACCGCGTCGCAGTCTGTCGACTGACAACCTCCCCGCGGAGCATCGGGCGGGTGGTGAGCAGTGTCGTCGCCGCCGCACCCGACGAGGAGAACGGCGATCACTGCGAACGAGCTGCGCATGGGAGGCGACTCTACGCCTACTTCGTCAGCAACTTCATCAGCTCCTCGAACTTCACTGGCTTCACCATGTGCGCGTTGAACCCTGCCTCGAGCGCCTTGGCGCGATCGTTGTGCTGCCCGTAGCCCGTGAGCGCGATCAGCGCGACACCCTCCAGGGCCGGCACGCTGCGAACGCGACGCGCGACCTCGAAGCCATCGATCCCCGGAAGACCGACGTCGACGATCGCCGTCCGCGGCTTGAACTTCTCGATCAGCTCGACAGCCGCGAGACCGTCGCCGACCGATTCGCAGTCGAAGCCGGCCTTTGTTAGCAGATGGCACAGCATCTCTCTCGCATCGACGTTGTCTTCGACGACGACGACGCGCGCCCCCTTTTCCACCCGTGCCGCCGGCGCCGGACGCTCCTCCGCGGGGCGAGCGCTCGAGAGCGGGAGACGTACGGTGAACGTGCTCCCTCTTCCCTCGCCATTGCTCTTCGCCTGGAGCGTGCCGCCATGCATCACGGTCAGGGAGCGCGCGAGCGTCAAACCGACGCCGAGCCCTCCCTGCGAGCGATCGAGCGTACGGTTCGGTTGAACGAACAGATCGAAGATCGCGTCGAGCATCTCCGGAGCAATGCCCACACCATCGTCGCGGACGCTGACCACCGCGTCCTGGCCCTCCGTGCCTGCTTCGAGCCAGATGTGGCCCCCGTTCGGCGTGTACTTCGCCGCATTGGTCAGGAGGTTCGCGTACACCTGCTGGAGTCGCGACGGATCGCCCATGACGGTGAGAGGAGCGTCGCCGAGCGCGACGGTGAGCGAGTGGCCCTGCGCCTCGATCAGCACACGCGTCGCGGAGAGAGCGTCCTCGATCACGGTCCGAACATCCAGTGGGCTCGTGCGGAGCTCGATCTTGTTCTGCGTGACGCGGCTCGCATCGAGGAGGTCGTCGAGCAGTCGCGCCATCTGGTGGGCCTGGCGATCGAGAACGTCGACGAGCTGCGGCAGCTCGGGGACCTTGGACAGATCGCCCTTCATCAGCTCCGTCGCTGCCACCACGGCGGCAAGTGGGTTGCGAAGCTCGTGCGAGAGCATCGCGAGGAACTCGTCGCGACGGCGGACCGCTTCTTGGATCTTCTCCTCGGCCGTCTTCTGCGCGGTCACATCGCGTGCGATGCCGATGATGCCAACTGTCTGCTTGGTGGCGTCGACGAGCGGGAGACGCGTCACGAGATCCCACTCGAGGCGACCGTCGCGCCGGCTCCAGCTCTCCAGCTCGTAGAGCTGTGGCTGACCGGTGCGCAGCACCTCATCGTCCTTCTGGTACATCGCGATCGCCGTCTTGGGATCGGTGAGCTCGAACGGCGTCTTGCCGACCGCTTGCGCGGGATTCTCCACCCCGAGCCGCGCGGTGGCCGCGGGATTGGTGCGGATGAAGCGGCCCTTCGTGTCTCGAAAGTAGATCGCGTCCGGCACGCTCGCGAGCAAGCTATTGAGCAGGTAGCGCTCGTGGAACAGCGCGTCTTCCGCGGCCTTGAGTCCGCTCACGTCGACGAACGTGATCACCGCGCCCGCGGTTCCTCCCTTTGCGCGGTACGGGAGGATGCGCAGGAACAGCGCTCGGCCGTGCTGGTCGCGGACCTCTCGTTCGAGACGTTCGGTCGTCGCGAGGACGCGACGGATGTCCGAGCCCAGCTCGGGGTGTTCGATCGTGCTCGTGAACGACTCGATCGAGCGACCGACGTCCTGCGAGAGCAGGTTGAAAGACTCTGCGACCTGCGGCGTGAACTTACGGATCTTCAATTTCTCGTCGAGGAAGATCGTCGCGATCTCCGTGCTCGCGAGCAGGTTATCCATGTCGTTCGTCAGCTCGGTGAGCTCGCCGATCTTGCTCTGGTACTCCGCGTTGACCGTGTACAGCTCCTCGTTGACGCTCTGCAACTCTTCGTTCGTGCTCTGGAGCTCCTCGTTCGAGGACATCAGCTCCTCGTTCGAAGCCTGCAGCTCCTCGTTACCTGCTTCGAGTTGCTCGATCGCGGATTGGAGATTTTCCTTCGTGTAGTCGAGCTCGTGCTGGAGCGAGCCGAGCTGATCGCGCGAGAGCTGGCCGAGATCGATCTCCGTCGCGGCGGCCGGCTGGATCGGCGCGCCGTCGAGCTGATCGAACGTGATGAGGACGTGAGGGACCTCGGTGTGGCGCGGTGCGACGCGACGGAGGCCGATGTTGAACACCTGCTCCGTCCCTCCGACCGTGAGCTGGACGTTCTTGAACGTGAGCGGCGCGGGTGCCAACAGGGCGCGCCGCAATCCTCCCGTGATCAGCGGTTTGAGCTGATCGTCGACGAGCTCGCTCACCTCGAGACCTTGGCGACCATCGCGCGGCTTCAGGAATTGGCTCGCGCCACGGAAGGCGTGAACGAGCTCGCCGCGATCGTTCACGAGCAAGCTCGACGGCATGTAGTCTTCGAGCAACGCGTCGTACGTCGCGAGAAGATGCGACATCGAGTACCGCGCGAACGGACCCGTGATCGCAGGGGGCGCTGTTCGCACCGGAGACTTCGGCTGGAGCCGCGGATCGACGGGCGTCCTGACGTCGCTATGCTTTCGGTACATGCGCCAATGCGCATCGATCGTCTCGAAGTCCTTGATCAACGCTCCGGGGCTCTCGCTGGGCCCCAGGAACATCACACCGCCGCGATTGAGCGCGAAGTGAAACTGGTTGAGGACCTTTTGCTGCACCGCCGGCTGCAGATAGATCAACATGTTCCGGCAGCTCACGAGATCGACGCGCGTGAACGGAGCGTCCTTGATCACATTGTGGGGCGCGAACACGATCGACTGTCGCAGCTCCGGCAGCAGCTGATAGCTGGCGCCGCTCTTGATGAAGTAGCGGTCCTTGCGCTCCTGCGAGACGTTCGCGAGCGCGGCCGCGCCAAAAAAACCTCGCGCCGCGAGCTCGAGAGATCCGCGGTGCATGTCGGTCGCGAAGATCTTGAACGACCTGCCCGGCAGCTCGGCGAGGAGCTCGTGGAGCAGGATCGCGATCGAGTACGGCTCTTCTCCCGTCGCACACCCCGCGACCCACACGCGGATCGGTTTCGTCGGCGCCACGTTCTCGATCAACTCCGGGAGGACCCGCTGCTGGAGCACGGCGAACGCTTCCTCGTTGCGAAAGAAGCGCGTCACCCCGATCAGGAGATCGCGATAGAGCACGTCGAGCTCGGTTCGCTCGCGAGAGAGATGTTCGACGTACTGCTCGATGCCATCGACATCGGAGAGGCGCAGGCGCCGTTCGATCCGGCGCGTGACCGTGCTCGGCTTGTAGTGCGTGAAGTCGATCCCGAACTCGTTTTCGAGCAGCCGGTAGACCTCCGAGAACGCCATCGAGCGCGCCGACCGCGGCGGAGGACTGACCGCACCTGCTCCGACTGTCGCGCCGCGCCTGACCTTCTCCTCGAGAACACGTGGAATGTTCTGCGGCGCGAGAATGAAGTCGACGATCCCCGTCTCCGTCGCCGTTCGCGGCATTCCGCCGAACTGCGCGCTGTCGAGATCCTGCACGATCACCGTGCCACCCGCAGCGTGAACGTCGCAGATGCCGCGCGATCCGTCGCTGCCGCTGCCCGAGAGCACGACGGCGATCGCGCCGGAACCACAGTCCTGCGCCAGCGAGCGAAAGAACACGTCGATCGGAAGAGCGAGCTCTTGTTGGAGATCGCGCTCCGTCAGCAACAGACGGCCGCCGGAGATGATCATCTCCTTCTTGGGAGGGATCAAATAGACGTGTCCACCCTCGACGATCATCGCGTCCTCGACGAGATGAATGGGAAGCTTGGTGTGACGACCGAGGAGCTCGTCCATCAAACTCTTGAAGTCGGGCGACAGGTGCTGGACCACGACGAACGCCAGCTCGGTGTCGGAGGACACGTTGTCGAAGAAGTGCTCCAGCGCTTCGAGGCCACCGGCGGATGCGCCGATCCCGACGACGTAGCCTGCGCGTCGCGAGACCACGCTGTCGGTGCTTGGATATGCGTGTTCTAGATCATCCATTTGCCGAGCCCCTTCTTGCGACGTGGCGGTTTTGCAAGGCACGCGCCGTGTCACCTCGCTACAGGGGACGAAGATGCCAACCTACAGGCGACGGTTCGAGCGAAGGCACCGTGCGCCTCTGCCGCGGTTGTGGCGTGACAGCTCAGCGGAATCGGGGCGGGAGCGTGCGAGCCGATCGACACGGCGTTAGGCTCGGCGCATGATCACTGTTCTCGGAACGGGCCTCCTCGGCTCTGGATTTGTCAAAGCGCTCCGCACGAAGGGCGAGACCGTCCACGTCTGGAACCGCACCGCGTCGCGCGCACAGGCTCTCGCCGAAACCGGTGCCGTGCCGTTCACCGACGCGCATGAAGCCATCGCCGGCGCATCGCGCATCCACATCGTCGTCTCGGATGACGCTGCCGTCGACAGCGTGCTCGTCGCCGCCAAACCACCCGCAGGTGCGCTCGTCATCGATCACTCCACGACGTCGACGGCCGGCGCGCTCGATCGCACCGCGCGGGCGAAGGCCGCTGGGTACACGTATCTGCACGCGCCCGTGTTCATGGGTCCGGGCAACGCCGCCGAGTCGACGGGCACGATGATGGTGTCGGGCGATCGCGAGGTTTGTGCGCGCGTCACGCCGCTGCTCGCGCCGATGACGGGGAAGCTCGCTGACCTCGGCGAGCGCGTCGATGCCGCCGCGTCCTACAAGCTCGTCGGAAATCTCATGCTGATGGGTCTTGGCGCGATGTTCATCGACATGATCAACCTCGGCGGAGCGATGGGGCTATCGCCGGTCGATGTCGGTAAGCTGTTCGAGTTCTTCAACCCGGGCTCGCAACTCCCGAACCGGTTCAAGCGCATCGCGGAAGCCGCGTGGAACGAGCCGCCGTCCTGGGAGCTCGCGATGGCGCGCAAGGATGCGTTGCTCATGCAGGCCGAGGTGAAGAAAGCGAAGCGCACGCTCGAGATGTTGCCCGGCGTGCTCGCGCGCATGGAGACGCAAGTCGCGGCGGGTAACGGGAACAAGGACTGGACCGTGATCGCGAGCGATCTCGTGAGCAAATAGGGCATCCTTGAAGGATGCGCAGTCTGGTCGTCGTTCTGATCGCCGCGTGTGTCGCGTGCAGCCCTGGAGCAGCGACCGGTAGCGACGGAGGCGGCGACGATGGCAGCGGTTCTTCGCACGACAGCGGGCCGGATGCTCCACCACCCGTCCCGAGTGGCTGCGTCACCGATGTGACAGCGGGCGACCACGTCTACACATGCGGCGGGCTGTCCGTCGACGCGCGCATTCCGCAGCAATGCTTGCAGCCGGGATGCGGTCTCATCCTCGTGTTGCACGGCGATACGGGAACCGGTCTGTTGATGGACGCGCACATCAAGATGCGCGACATCGGCGCTGCTGCTGGGTACATCGTCCTCGCTCCGACAGGCCCGCCCTACGGCGGCGGTCAGAACGGTTCGACGTGGCACGCGTCCAACGACGCGGCGCTGATCTCGATGGTCGAGAATTTCCGCGACGTGTTCCGCGTGAACGAGAAGAAGATCCACCTGACCGGCTTCTCGCGCGGCGGCTTTGTCACGTGGCGTCTGCTCTGCGACCACGCGGATCTGTTCGCGTCCGTCGCGCCCGGTGGCGGCGGCGATGGCACCAACTTCGGCGAGGTGACGTGCTTCAAGGATGGCCGCACGCCGTCGCGCAAGGCGCCCATCCTGTTCCTCATGGGTCGGACGGATATGTCCGTCGGCTACAACTCGCTCACCGAGATCCGCGACGCAGCGATCGCGTTCTACGGCGACACCGGCCCGACGACGCTCGCGAGCGACACCAACTACCGCCACGATCAGTGGACGGGCGGAGGCGTCATCGAGACGTTCGACCACGCGTACAAAACAGTCGCGGACGGCCCGTTCGGCTACGCGCAAGGTCACTGCATCCCGGGCAGCACGACCGATCCATACGCGCCGCAGTACGCGATCCCGTGCGTGCTACCGGACGCGTTCGTGTGGGGCGACGAAGTCCTGAAGTTCTTCCAGGCTCACCCGAAGGAGTGACTACGCGTACGTGTTGATGCGCGCGCCCTCGCCGTTTGGCCCGACGGGCGGCGGCGTTTGCGCGGCGGACTGGATCAGCGCGACCGCTGCTTGGCCCTGCGCCTTCGTCGCATCGAGCGACATCTTCGCGGCCTTCACCGTGTAGGCCTGCTGCACACTACTCATCGAGCCGAGGGCGTCGAGGTCCATCCCCTGACGCTTCGACCGCGTGGGCCGATTGTTTAGCGCGGCTCGGTCTGCGCTGCGCCGTTGTGCATGTGGCGGATGCCGGAGATGGCCTTGTAGACCGCCTTGCGAGCGCGGTTGATGCCACCGAGCGGACGGTGCTCGGGGAGCGAGTGCCACGGCGTGAACGAAAGGTTCTCGCACGTCTCGGTCTGCGCGGCCGAGTCGAACGTCTGCTGCGGGATCGTGAGCGTCGCGACCTTCACCATCGGCGTCTTCCACTCGATCGTCGGATCCTCGATGGGCTGCGTGCGCGCATCGACCTGCGGCTGGACGTAGAAGTTGAAGCAGGCGTCGCCGGACGCGAGCGAGCTCTTGAGCGCGTCGCGCAGGTAGTCGGGGCCCGGATTCGTCGGCACCGACTCGGGCACCGCGACGCACGGCTGCGCGCTGTACTTCACGGCCGCGTTGGCGCCGAGCGCGTACGGCGTCGTCGAGAAGTACTTCGCTGCGAGCGGGTTCGGGACCTTGTGGCTGACCATCGCGAGGATCGTCGTGAGGCCGTGGAGCTCCCAATCGGCCGGGTTGAGCGAGAGGAAGAACGTCACGAGCGAGAGCTGGTTGCCGCTCGCCATGCGCTGCGCGAGGTCGGCGTACTTGAGAACGTTGCGCACCATCAGTGTCGGGTGGCTGATGAGAAGGAAGTCCTGCGTCGTCGCGGTCGCTTCCTCCGGCATGATCTTTTCGCCATCGACGCCGATGACCTTGATCGCCATGCCGCGCACGTCCTTCTCGTTGTCGGCTTTGACCGTCGAGTCGCCGTTGGAGTAGCGAACGATCGCGCGGAAGTCGCCGGGCTGCGCGAACAGGCCGAGGCGCTGCGCGGCGGGAACGTTGTTCTCGACGTGGAACGTCGCGTCGACGCAGCCGTGGGCCTTCGCGTGCTGACCGCGCTTGAACGTGTCGGTGGTCGCGTAGCGCTTGAACATCAGCGCGCTCATCGCGGCCATCGTGTTGTTGATCGCCTGCTCCTCGTTCGCCGGTGCGTACTCCTCGCCGACCTTGGGGCCAAAGCCGTGATCGACCGCGTAGGAGCGGAGCTCGGAGAACGTGACCGGACCGACCCAGGAGAGCGCGTCCAGATCCGTCAGCGTCTTGATCGGCTTCTTCGCATTCGCGATCGACTTGGCGGGCCAGCTCGTGAGACCGGCTTCGTTCGTCAGCTGGTCGTAGCTCGCCGTGTTCACGAACCGCAGGACCGCTTCGGAGTCCCAGGAGTTGTCCTCGACGAACCAGACCGAGTCTTCCTTGTTGTCGGCCCCCAGGATCTGACCGTCCTCCGCATCCTCGGGCTGGTCGGCATCCGTGGAGGACGACACGCAGCCAGCCAGAGCGGCCACCATCAGGGCAGTCGAGAACGTCGTGCGGAACATCCCCGGACATCACGCAATGGGTGCGCCACGGGCGAGTCTCCTCGGGCGCGCCAAGGCCCAACGATCATCACTACTTGCAAAAGGGGTCCGACCCCATTTCTGTCTCCGGCAGCTCGACTAGCCGGCTTTCCACCCTGCGGCCTGGGCTTCGGCAAGCGAAGCGGCCGGTGTGGTCGATGCCACGGCGGGGCGCGTCGAAAACCGAGCGACGCGCGCGGCGATGTTCGCGTAGCGGTCGAGGTTGGGGAGCAGCACGTAGTGGTTGATGTGCTGCCACATCGAGACGAGCGCGATGTCGCGCCAGTCGAAGCCGCCCGTGTCGGCCTGCGTGCGTTCGTCGAGCCACGCGAGGCTGCCCTCGATGGCACCGACCAGCTTTTGGAAGTAGACGACGTTCTCCGTGTCCGCCAGGCCGCCGCGCTTGGCGAGGATCAGCACGACCTCGTTCGCCATGATGCCGCGGATGACGGCCATGCGATTGAGATCATCGACCTCCTCGCTCCGCACGCTGAACCAGTCGCGCGTATCGAAGCGAGTGACGCAGTACCGCGCGATGTGCTCCGCCTCGAACATCGTGACCGCGCCGTGAATCATGATCGGCACGCGCTGCATCGGGTTGTCCGCGTACGCACTGGCACCAGTCGCGAGGACGCCGGGGAGGCGAACGAAGTCGAACGCGACGCCGAGCTCGGCGAGAAGAATGCGCAGCATGCGCGTGAAGTGCGAGAGCGGAGTGCCATGCAACTGCAGCGCGGTCATGAGTGCACTATGCTACCGCCGTGGCCGAGGCGTTGGAACTCACGGCAACTGCCCCTGGACAGGGACAGCCACCGAGGACAGAGACGACAGAGAGCACCGAGCTCTCCGTCGGCGCGCGTCTCGGGCACTTCCGCGTCGAGAAGAAGCTCGGCGCGGGAGGCATGGGCGAAGTGTATCTCGCGACGGATCTGGCGCTCGACCGCCCCGTCGCTGTGAAGGTTCTCCCGTCCGGTAGCGGCAGCAAGTCCGCGCACGATCGCATGGTCCGCGAAGCGCGCGCGCAGGCCCGCGTGCAGCACCCCAACGTCGCGCACATCTACTTCATTGGCGAAGAGGAAGGCCGCCTCTACTTCGCGATGGAGCACGTCACGGGCAAGACGCTGCAGGAAACGATCGCGGATGGACCGATGGGTGCGGACGCTGCGCTCGCCGCGATTCGCGCCACGGTGCTCGGGCTGCGTGAAGCACATCGCTCCGGGTTCACGCATCGCGACGTGAAGCCGTCGAACCTCATGTACGACGCGCACGGTGTGGTGAAGGTGCTCGACTTTGGCCTCGTCGCATCGGCAGGCGAAGTCAGCGACGGACCGGTCGCGCAGACGTCGCTCGCAGGAACACCGCTCTACATGTCGCCCGAGCAAGCGCACGGCGATCCCATCGATCTGCGGTCGGATATCTACGCGCTCGGCGCGACGCTGTATCACCTCGTCGCGGGCGAACCGCCGTTTCGCGGCGAGACGCGCGCGGACCTGGTCACGCAACACGAAACCGCCGCGCGTCCCTCCGTGCCGCGCAAGGGCAACTCGCGCACCATCGTCACCGCGCTCGATCAGTTGATCGCGCGCATGATGGCGCCGGCACCCAAGGATCGTTTCGCGAGCTACGACGACCTCCTCGCCGCGATCGATCTCATCGGTGCCGAGCAAACGCGGTCGGCCGGCTTTGGCGTGCGCTCCGCCGCGACGTTCGTCGACTTCATGTTCGCCGCGGTGCTCGGTGTCTTGGCAAGCCTCGCGTTACCCAGCGATGGATGGGGTAACCCGATGGTCTTCGCGTTCATGCTCGCGCTGACGACGCTGTTCATGTGGCGCACGGGCACGACTCCCGGCAAGGGGATGTTCGAGCTCGAGGTCGTTACCTGGCCTGGCCAGACGAGACCGCCCCTGACCGCCGTGTTCGCGCGACAAGCAACGCTGTGGCTGCCCATCATCGCGTTCATCTACGTCGATCAATTGGTTCCGTCGAAGTTCTACGGCGTGAACGTCATCGGGTTCATGACGCTCGCCCTCCTGGTGTTGGGGCTGGGCAACCTCGGTTACGCCGCCGCGCGCAGCTCGGGCAAGCGCACGTTCTGGGACCGCGCGTCGGGCACGCATGTTCGCTACCGCGCGAACCGCCGCACCCAATCGTCGCCGATCGCTACTGCTTGATGACGAGCACGCTCATCGTCGGCTGATTCACCGACAAGCTGTCGCCACCGACGACCGCCGACGAGCCCTGCACCCAGTACGCCTTGACCGCGAACGTGTGTGCGCCAGCTGTGAGATTCGGCACCGCTGCGGAGAGCGACCAGTTCGCGATGTTCGACGTCAGGCCCGTCGTGTTCGCAGCGAAGATGCGGCGGTAGCCACCGGCCGTGAGCAGCGTGCCATCGACCATCAGCACGATGTCGACGCCGGAATAGCCGGTCGCTGCCGTCGAGCTGGTGGTGATGCCACCGTCGCTCGCGAAGTACACGATGCCCGACGCGGGGACCGTCACCGTCGTGCTCAGGTTGGGAATCTGAACGTAGCCGGTCGTGCTGACCGTCACCGAGCCGGTGCCAAAGACGGAGAGGCCGAGCTGTCCGTTCGTGCCGCCTGCGCCCGTCGCGCCCGTGTCGCCCTTGTCACCCTTGTCGCCTTGGATGCCCTGGATGCCCTGGATGCCTTGGATGCCTTGGATGCCCGGATCTCCCTTGGGCCCCTGGATCCCGGGGATGCCCTGATCGCCCTTGGCACCCGGCGCACCCGGCGCACCCGGCGCACCCGGCGCACCCGGAGCACCGTCGGTACCCTGGCAATCGGCGACATCGCACGCGCCGTCGCTGTTGTAGTCCTCGGTTGCGGGGTCGCACGTGAGGTTCTGGTTCAGGTCCCAGCACGCGACGCCCGCCTTGCCCATGTCACCCATCTCGCCCTGCGGGCCAGGATCGGGCTTCGCCGCATCCGCACACGCACCGAGGACAACCACACACGCGATCGCAAGACGGCCCACCTGGGTCATATGGCGCGGACGCTAGTCGGCGGCCCCGACGAAGTAAAGCGGGATCCGACGCCTCCCCGATCGTGAACCTCACAGCGGCCGTGTCGCCGCGCACACGTGCACCACCAAGATCGGCCTCGCTTGAGGCGCTCGTCGTCCATCGCGAACCCCTTGATGGTGAACTCCTCGACTACGCGCGTGGCCCACTTGCGGAACTGCACCGCGCGCTCGGAGTTGACCTTGTAGCCGACGGCGATGGTCGCAGCGAGGTTGTAGTGCTTGGTGTCGTAGGTCTTACCGTCGCCCGCAGTTGTTAGAATATTTCTAATAACTGCCTGCTCCTCCAGCTCGCTGTCTTGGAAGACCTTCTTCAGGTGGTAGTTGATGGTCGGGACCTCCACGTCGTAGAGCTGCGCCATCATCTTCTGGCTCAGCCACACGTTCTCGTCGGCGTAGACGGCTTCAACGCCGCCCGTGCCGCTGGCCGCCACGAACGTCAGGTACTCGGCCGCGGAGGAGCGGACGAGAGACGCGGCGGGCTTCTTCTTCCGCGTCACGCTGCACCGCTCGCCCGCGGAAGGCGGATCTCAGCCCCACAGATGAGGAGACCGTCGACGCGACGCTCGTCCCCTCCAGCGCCCTTCGTGTCCTCCTTGAAAGGTCTGTCGTAGGAGAACCGCACGCGGATGAGGCCTCCTTCGAGATGACCGCTTACTATCTACTGCAGTCTCCGAGCGACACGATCAGCCAAGATGCCCGGGGATGAGGATCCGCGCAACGGTGGTAGCCTTAGACCATGGCGCGCGCCGAAGAGCACCTGCAGGAATTGTTGAAGCTGCCGGTCGAGGATCGGGCTCGCGCGGCGAAGCTCTTGCTCGACAGCTTGGACCAGGAAGACGCTGACCCCGACGCTGAGGCGCTTCGGGCCGCCGAATTGACGAAGCGTGCACTCGCCGTCGCGAATGGAACTGCCGAACTGGTTGATGCCGCAGAAGTGCGCCGTCGCGTCGCCGTTCGGCTTCGCGAAGTCCGCGGCCGGTGAACCACTACCGGTTCCTTCGCGAAGCGCTCGACGAGTACGAGGACGCGATCGAGTACTACGAGCGCGCTCAATCTGGCCTGGGTGACACGTTCATTCGCGACGTCGAGCACGTCCTCGCGGTGACGCTGGAGTTCACGGAGATCGGAGTACTCGTGGCCGATACGCCAGCCGAGCTGAACGTGCGGCGCCGCATCGTCCAGCGCTTTGGCGTCGAGATCGACTACGTCGCCGTCGGCGACGAAGTCATCGTGCTCGCGATCTTTCACTGCAAGCGTCGTCCTGGATACTGGCGCGATCGCCTCGACTCGATCAAACCCAAGTAGCCTCTCGTCTTCGGCGCAGCTGTTCGCGTCCGCGCGATCGACGATGACCGCGGTCGCTGACGCCGCAGGTCGTTTCCGCCGCATCACCCGTGCGCGCGACGGAATGACTACTCTGGTGCGCGCTCTCAAGGAGCACGAGAACGCGACGATCACTGTTGCACCGCGCAAGCAGGCCGCGTAGAGCTGGGACATCTGAGCGCTCCCCGAAGATGCCAAGAAACCTCGATGACGGACTGCGAGAGGACGAGCTGGCGAGCCTCGAAACCACCTTTGGGTTTCGCTTTCCCCTCGATTTGCGGGCCTTCCTCCGCGAACGGCCTCCGATTTCTCAGTACGACCGTGCAACCCTCACCGTTCGCCTCGCAGAGCTCGAAGCGGGCGAAAGCCTGACCGATGAGGAACATGTCCCTTCCCCCGAGGACGAGCGCTGGGGTTGGATGGACTGGAGGGGGACGCGCCGCGAGATCGAGACTCGACTCGTGTCGCCGTTCGAGGGCATAGCTGCCTACTTCCAGGAGACGGAGTACTGGCTCCCACAATGGGGGAAGCGGCCGCCTGCTCTTGAAGATCGGATGGAGTTCCTCTCGAACGCGCCCGTGCTGATTCCGATCGGCGGCCAGCACTACATGGCAGCGGAGCCGTCCGACGCCGGCAACCCGATCTTCTCTATCGCATCGTGTTGCGCGATCGACATGATCGTCGCGGGCTGCGATCTAGCTGATTACCTCACCGGAGGACCACGCTCGGCGGCGACCAAGGGCGCGGCCCGCCACATCCGCTTCTGGTCGGACGTTCTTTACACGCAATGGCCGGGCGTTCACGGGTAAGTAGTTCGCTTTGCCCGCGCAGAATAGGCGCTGACCACCGATCGTAGAACCGCTTCGTCACCACCGATGACGAGTGACCAACCGCGGCGCTGACCTCGTCGAGCGACGCGCGGTCGAGAGGTGCCGACTCACGAAGCTGACTTCGATCCGACGTGCTTCGGTTCAGCAGCTTCCCAGCACTGCTCGATGTACTCCTTGCGGAGGCCTCCCCCCCTTCCGCCGTGCGCATGGAACACTGGCCTCAGGGCCTGTGCCTTGCGCCTTGCGCTGTTCGAGCCACGTTCCGAGGAACTGGGCGCAGTCCTCCGGCGGTCGCGTCTCCGACCTCCTGGATGCCGACGTGGCCGCGGGCGACAGGCGCTTCGACCTGGGCGACGTACCGCTTCGCCTGCTCCTTGGTTGGTTGCTGAGCGACAATTACATCGCCCCACCGCCGGGTGCGTGTAGTTGACGTTCAGCAGTTGGCTGGCGCGACCGGCGCTACTTCCATTCGGTGCCAGGGCCGACCGCCTACTACAGACCCGAAACGAAGAAACGCCCTGACCTCGGCACCGTCAAAGTGCTTTGTAGCAGGGCGTTAAGTCGCGGAGCGGACGGGACTCGAACCCGCGGCCTCCGGCGTGACAGTTCAGCGACGGGGTCGCGAGGTGTCGAGTAGTGTCGTGTCGAGTGAATGATTTCGACGAGTTCAGCGTCGAGAATTGGGTCCGGTTGGACACGGTTCGACGCGAAACGACGACGGCTTACTACACATTTACTACAGCGGCCGAACCGAAAATCCACAGGGCATCATCAGTCCTTCCGCGAGCGCACGCATTCAACCACCGACCGTGCGCGCGCGATCGATTCCTCGCGGGAAAGTCCACCGTCGCTCGCGAGCGCTTCACGGGCGCGGCGGACGATCTCGAGTACGTCTCCGCTGCTCGACACGCGGCCTGCATCCAGATCAGAGAGGCCGCGTTCCACCGATGAGATGACTGCATTCTCGTACCGGATGTAGTCACGGAGAGCCGAGTTAACGAGCACCTCCATCGAAAGGCCGCAGCGTGTGGCCAGCTTTCGCAGCTCTTCCTGAACGTCGTCCTCGAGCGTGACGCTTTCGGTTGGCTTGCTCATGGTCGAAGGCTACCAGGCTGTTCCGTTTGGGCGCGAGAGATGGCTCGTGCTGCCGTGGTACGACTCATTCGCGTCGGCGAGGTCCGCGCGCTGTTTGTGGCGATTCCGAAGCAGCGGCTGCGCGCCTTCGGCGATGAAGTACATCCTGAGCACCTCATGTGTTCGTCAGCTCCACGAACAAGCGCTCGACGGCCAAGCGGTGGTGGAGGTGGTCAAGGCGTCCATTCGCACAGTCGTTCTGGAGCGTCTCGAACTCGCGGCGTGCGTTGGATAGCCGAGCTTGGAGGGCATCGACCTTTTGGCTATCGGCATGGCGTCCGAGGGTTCGGGTTAGCCACGTGACGCCCAGGCCACCAACGGTTGCACCGAGCACGGCGCCGCCAACGCCTGCAATAGTGCTGAGGTTGGCGATTCCCCACTCCCTACCTTTCGCGTCGATCGTGTCCTTGTTCTCGGACGCAAGGTAGAGGAGGCCCGCCCCACCGAGTATCGCGCCTGCTGCGAGGAGCACGACGGCAAGTTCCTCGTCGTTCCCGTCTTGCTGCAGGCGCGCCGAGAGCGTCTGGCAACAGAAGATCGTCCAGTCCTCATAGAAGCCCTTGGGTCGCTTGGGCCAAACGCCGGTGCGCTTAGTCATCACGGTCCTGCTCGAGGTGGTTTCTGAGGGTGCCACGGTTGATATCGAGCAACTTTGCCGCACGCTCCTGTGTTCCAGCCTTCTCCAACGCACGACCGCAGTACCAACGTTGCGCTTCGCGCAGCGTCCATGCGGTGTCGGCGAGCCCAGACGGCACTGTGAGCCTTTGCTCGGGCCGGCTCGCAATCTGTTTCAAACGCGGCTGAAGTCCGAGCGCCAGTGTGCGCACGACCGCGTGGAGCTCGCGAACGTTGCCGGGCCAGGAATAATTGGGGTGAAGCTTCATGAACCGGTCGAACTTGTCTCGAAGCGCCGGGCGCGCTGCCGGTTCGGCAAGCTCACTTTCTTTCTCAACAAGGAGCGGGATGTCCGCAAGCCGTTCGACGAGGGGCGGCACTGCGATCGAGACAGAAGAAAGGCGATACAGCAGGTCGAGCCGGAACCGATTCTCCGCGACCAGCTCCTCGAGGTCCTTGTGGGTAGCGGAGACGATACGCGGGGCGGCGTCGCGATCAGCGTCGGCGCCCAGCCTCCTGGTCTTGCCTTCCTGCAGCGTGCGGAGGAGCGACACTTGTGTGCTCATTGGCAGCTCTGCGACCTCATCGAGGAACACCACACCGCCGTGGCAGCGCTCGAGGACGCCAGGGCGCTCCTTATGCGCGCCGGAGTAGGCCCCACGTTCATGCCCGAAGATCGCGCTCTCGACGAGAGCCGCGGGGAGAGACGCGAGGTGAACAGACTCCGTTGGCGCCGCGGTCCACCCGTGTCCGCGCTTCCATCGTCCACGCATGGACAGACAAAGCGCGCGGGCGACAAGCTCCTTGCCGGTCCCCGTTGCGCCCTCAATGAGGACAGGAGTCGTCTGGAATAGGCGGGACATGCTGCTGACCGTGTCGAGTCGCTCTCCGAACGCTGCCGCCCAGCATGTCTTGCGCACGTCGCGCATGACATCGGTGTTGCCGACGATCGCGTCGAGCGCGCCCGTGACGCGTAAGGCGCGGCAGGCCACTTCGGCGCACGAATCCAACAGACCCTTGAGCAGGTTCCGTGCCCGGCGCTCGATCTTGGCTTGCGCCTCTACAATTCCGGGTTCGTTCGCAATGCCGAGGAAGCACGCCATTAACGCCGGTTCGTCAGGCTGTAACGGTGTGGGCAACGACTCCCACCATGAAAACCATGCGTTGCCTCCTCGCGGCCAGCGACCTTCGGCGTCCTTCTCGCGGCGCCTTGCGATCACCCCAGCGTCGTAGGGATTCCCGACTGCCAGGTCGAGTAACTCGCTTGGTTCCGATGGCGACGTCGTCACGATGGCGGATTTTCACTCACCGCTGAGCGAAAATCCACCAGTGGTTGCAGTCGCCCTGCGGCCGTCTGATCGCAGGCCATTTCGAGATCCTCGTCGGGAACGTCTCTCTGGTGCTGAATGGCATATCGCTCGCAGTGGTCACAGGTCCGTAGCGAGGGCGGACTGTCGCTCTTGAAGTCCTGAACACGACGATCTGAAACAGACCCCCACGGAGGCACCCATGCTCGAACTCGTTCGCCCAACGCACCAGGCACAGAACACCGCCACGCCCATCGTCAGCGTCGACCTCGTTGCTGCGTCAGAGCGCTCCGACGCATTCCCTGAGGACTGGACACGCGAGCAGCGCGAGAAGGGGTTCGACCGCTACGTAAAGTGGCTACGGCTGAAGGCACTCCATCCGATGGCGAGGCTCGCACCGACGCGAGACATCGATCTGTTCTGGCACCTCCATATGCTTTCACCGGTTTCGTACCACCGCGACTGCGTCCGGTTGTTCGGGCACCTCCTCGATCACGATGGGGGCTTCGGAAGGGGTCCGGGTGAGCTACCGATTCTTCAGCAGGTCTTTGCGAGAACCGCCGCCTGGTGGGAGTCCGAGTACGGGGAACCGTACCGGGACGATGGCAAGTTCATGCGCGACGCCGAGATGACGGACTGCTGGCACGACTGCCAGAACCGCTGCTGGCACGCGTGCGCGAGCCTCGAATGACCGCCCTGATCACAGACGAGTTGCGTGATCGCGGTTTCTCGGTTGTTCGCGGTCCGCTCCACCGCACCGAGTACTTCGAGCTCGCGCGCACCCTCGGCGAGTTCGTCGGCGTAGAATCGATCGCGCTTCGCCCCGGCGCGCACGCCTACGTCGCCAAGCCGGGACGCGTGCCTCTCCACACGGACCATCCCCAGGTGGGGGTCATCGGCTGGCTTTGCGAGGCGCAGGACGATGCAGACGGCGCATCGCTGCTTCTCGATGCAAGGCCAGTCGTGGAGTCGATGCCCGAGGAGGAGCGTGAATTGCTGTACCGGGTACATCTCGCCTGTCCGCCGCTCGAGGGCGGTCCTCCGACGGAACGATGGCCGGTACTGCGTCGCACTGATCGTGGCGACGCCGTGTTCTGCTCGCCTTGGCTTCGCGCGATTGACGCGACCGCCGGGCAAGAGGTGGCGTTAGCGCGATTCCGGACGGACCTGTCCAATCAGGCCAAGGTCGCGGTCACCGAAGTACGTTTGGCGCCCGGGGACGCCCTGTTCGTCGACAACCGGCGCGTGCTCCATGGCCGCCGTTCCATTGCTGACGCCAGTCAACGCCGCCTCCTGCGCACGTGGCTGCGAACTGATTGCCATCCGGGCGTCGGGACAAACGCGGGCGAGCATCATGATCGATTGAAGGAACAACCTGCGGCCCGCGACTTTGGGGCCACGTCGCGTCGTTCTTACGTTGGCCACATCTCTATGGAGACAGAGAAGTCATGACCGGATTCATTCGTCACCCCACTACCGGTACGCCGGTTTTCCTCCCGATCGATTCGCCCACTCTGGCACAACCCCCGTCGCGCTATGGTGACTGGCAGTGGTCGCTTGAGCACGGCGGGTACCGGCCGGTAGAACGTCGGTTCTTCGAGCTTCACCCTATTGAGGAAGGAGACAGCCGCTTCCACCAAATCGCATGCGGCGAGCGCGTCTCGGTGAATGGCCCAACGTTCAGACTGTGGATGCCGGAGTTCATCGCAGCCGAGCGACTGCGCCATCGAGGTCTGGTTGCGGTCTCTCTCGCCGGAGGCAGTCCGTGGAAGCAGGGCACCCCAGATCTCTGGCTCGCTGGCGAGCCCCTGGCGTTCCTCCGCCGTCTTGAAGACTCGGTCTACGATTGGGTCCGCCGCTGCGCCGACGACAGCACAACGTGGTTCACGTACGAGGGTGCCTCGCTGTGGCAGCTCATGAGCATCGGACGCTATCCGGGCGACGAGCGTCTCGTCGTCGATGTCGAGCGCGCGGTCTGACGTCTCTGTCGCGGCCGCCGACGATCGATCGTCGTTGCACAGTCAGATTGCTCGACGGCGTGGCTCGCGGAGCTAGATCTTCTTCGTGGCTTTCTTGGGGGCAGCCTTCGGCTTTGTCTTGTTCGCGTTCGCTTGTTCAGCTCGGCGTTCGGCGTTGTGTCGAGCCGCATCGGCTACTGCCTCTTTATCGCGCTCAAGGAAGACACGTGTCTCGAACACGATCATGCCCGCTTCGGGCCAGACCGTGTGCTCAACGTCGATGACGTTCCATGGGATACAAGTGTCTCCGGCCGGAGGATCCTCGGCCGCCGGCGAGTACGTCTCACCGATACGCGGAATCACAGGCGGAGCCGTCGTCGTGTAGAGCGCGCTGTCTTCCGGTGGCTCGTGTTCTGGACCAAGGCCGCTCTCAACCAAGTAGATGATCTGCAGCTTGTATAACGCCGATTTGGGAGTGTCGTCGGTGCGCATTCGCTGTCCAGGATCTCTGGGTTGAGATGGGTGGCTACTTCTTCTCTACTTCAAGAGCAACCTGTCGATCGAGGTCGGTGCCGGTTGGTAGGAAATGAGCATCGCCGAGCCCAGTAAGCGACACCTGTCGACACCCGGCCTTGCATGCGCGGGTGAGCGCCCAATGAAGCGTGCCGTCGAGCGAATCGTATCGCTGAGTGCCGAACACAGCATCCGGTGTGGTGCCGAGCGTGATCGCGCACAGCCGTAACTCCATGAGCGACGCGACGAGGGCGTTGTTTGAGATGACGCTCGGCGCGCGTACCGGCTCCTGGGTACCGTCCTGCAGGTAGCCGCGTTGGCCTCTGAGCGAGGGATGCTCCATGGCCTCCGTGACCGACGGACGGTCATACACGCCGCTGCACTCGAAGCACGGATGTCCGGGGCCTGCGGCCGAGACCTCCGACTTGCCTGCAACAAGAACGCCGTCGCGCCCGCGCAGCTCCGTTCCCCCGTTGATCACGGGGATCATGTGGGCGTAGGCGATGTGGTTCAGCACCTGCCGCGCCCAAGGCGAGTCGGCTCCATTGAGGATGATGTCGCAGTCGAGCATGTATGGAATTGTTTCGCGTTCTACGGCGCTTCCATCGCGCGCGGTCGCCTTGAAGCGCGGAGCGGTGGCGGCAGCTCGAGCATTGCGACCACCAACTGCAACCTTCTTCTTGCGCATGCACGCATCGGAGCGTGTCGCGCCCTGTGATCGGTTCAGGTTCTCCACGGAAAGCCGGTCGAAGTCGAGCATCACCAACTCGCCGACGCCAAGCCTGGCTAGATGCTCTGCCAGAATGCCGCCAACCCCACCGAGCCCGGTGAGGCCCACGCGCAACCCAGCCAGGCGCTCCTGTCCATCGCGCCCCCACAGCCGGATGCTGCTGTCCTGCGCTTGCGTATCGAGAGCAGAATTCTCAACGCCACGGCGAGCGTGGGCGCAGGGGCGGATCTCCAATCGCTCGCCGACGACGCGCAGGGCTGTTGCCCAGCCAATGCGTCCGTCACGCCAGCGGTAGCCTTTCATTCCAACGTCTGCGGATTCAGAGGGCAACGAGAACTTGTACTCACGGATCGACCAACGCCCATTCGGCGCGACAACAGCCGCGACCAGCGGCGCGTTCAGAAGCTCTTGACCCAAGAAGAAGAGGTCGCGAGCATCGGCACGAAAATCCTGCTCGCTCGGGCACGGATGCGCCCCGCTAGGCGTCCTCGGATGCGTGTGGATGAACGCCAGCCCGCACTGGGCTTGTGTTGCAGCTGAAACCGCCCGCGACTTGTATCCGGTCGAGAAGAGCAGGCCCGCATAGTGGTCCCAGACAACCTCGCCAGGTCGGGGAGCAAGCACCTCCCGGAGCAAGAGTGTCCGCCTTCGCTGCCCGGTGCTTGCGCCCACGAGCATGATCGCGCCGTGCTCGGGCTGAATGCTGCCGCGCGGAAACAGAATGGCGTCAAGCGTCCCAAGCGCTGCCTTTGTTATCGCTGCGTGGATCTCACTTGTCATGACTCGACCTGCCGAAAGCGCTTACGCGCCCATTCGGCGACTGATGCCATGTCTTCAGGCTTGCTCCTCGGCATCCGTTCCCAGTTCCAGCTCCAGAATGCGAAGTCCGTGACGCCGAGTGCCGTTGCAGCGGGTGTCGCGTGGGGGTGTCCCGGGTGCTGACGATCGACCGGCTTGTCATCGGACCGATGGAGTACCGGCATCACGACGAGCCCATAGGGATCTGCATCCGGAAACGTGAGTGCGACGCGTGCAACCACGCGAGCGCATCCCTCCTTGTAATGACCGCCAAGCGCCTCCTCACCGAGGTCGATGTACGCGAAGTTTTCCGCGATCGCGATGACGACACAGGGTAGGTCGGTCACTACTCGAAGAGCCGCCAGCCCGGTCTGAAAGTTCGGCGGCAGTTGGCTCTCGTCAATGTTCGGCATTGCGTCCTCAGGCTCGGCCGCCGCCCTTTGGCACGGCACGGAAGAACTTCTCCTTGTGCTCGTCGAGGGCGACCGTGTCCGTGGACTGGTACTCGTGCTCGACGCTTCCCCCCTTGTGGGTGAGCGCCTCCAGGACGAAGTCCGCTTCCGGGGTGGCGCCGGCCTTCTTGAGCATCTCGCCGGCCAACACGGGCGACTGTTCGAACGTCTCCTTCGTAGCTCCGACGAACACGACGTATGTCGACATAGAACCTCCGTTCTGTCCCAGGTTCGGGCGGTTCGTTCCGAAAGTCAAAGCATATCGGAGCAAGCGTCTCATGTGCTCGTATTACGATACGCGTTGACAGAGGCCGATCTGCGGTCTCTACTTGAGCCGTGCCTGCGCCAATTGAGGGTATTTACAAGGCGATCGGCCGAAACATCGCGCAGCAACGCGCGCGTGTTGGCATCTCGCAGGCGGAGCTTGGAAAGAAGATCTCACCGCCGCGATCGCGAGCGGTGATCTCGAATCTCGAAGCAGGCAGGCAACGGATCCTGGTGCATGCGCTACTCGAGATCGCACGGGTCCTACGAACGAGCCCTGCCGAGCTGCTTCTGTGCGAAGTCAACTTGCCTCCACCGAGCGTTCTCGAAGACGAACTGCGGGGGTTGTCGGTCACGCTGTCGAGGCGGACCATCGCCCAACTGACGCGTGAGGTGTTTGCGCTTCAGGAGAAGCGTTGAAGGTTTCGAACGCGCGCCGTTCGGCAGACCTCTTGATTTCTCGTCAGCGCATTCGCCGTCCGGCTGTCGACGTGCATTCGATCGCCGAACACCTTGGGATGCGAATCACCGAGCTCAATCTCGGAAGTGACTGCTCAGGCCTGCTGATCACACAGCCGGGTCTGACCCCATGCATTGTCGTTCACCAGCAGCACCACGAACATCGCAAGCGTTTCACCATCGCGCATGAGATCGGACACTTCGCTCTCAAACATCACTTCGGCGACACGAACGTTCACGCGGACTCGCTGACTTCGATCTCGTACCGCGGAGGACGAGCGTCGCAAGGAACGGACCCCCGAGAGATCGCGGCAAATCAATTCGCGTCCACGTTGTTGATGCCCACCGCGCTCATGGAAAGGGCGCTGCTTCGGCGAAAGACGAAGTTGGAACGCGATTACGAGAGCGTCGTCCAAGAACTAGCAGAGAGCTTTACTGTGAGTGGACACGCGATGACGTTGCGGCTGAAGTCGATGGGCTACATCTAGTCTGCCCGTACACCGGTGTTAGCGAGCACGCCTGATGAGGGATACGCCGGTGTTTCGGGGCGCCCTGGTTGAGGTGAGGACTCCGGCGTTCACCTCGGACCGTGCCGCGCTGACGACTGGCTGGCTGCGGTAAAAGCGACGTCCGGATTCGAGGCTGAGCACGGTGCTCACCGCATAGGTGACGTCGACGGTGTTACTAGCACCGCCGACGTCGTGCCTCGAGCCGGTCACCGTTGACGCAGCCGACACGAAGCACTCCACAAATCATCCATCACGCGTCCGACGTCAAGACCTGGATGGCCTCGCTGCCGACCGTCGAGGCGGCGCGTCCGTCCGCCTGCGTGTGTGGGGTGCCGAGCCGCGAGCCTGGCCGCGGCCTCGGTCTCCACGGCCACGGGGTTCGTGAGCGGCAGCTGCGTGGTCCGGCAGCTGCCGGGCCACCGATGACCGCGACGCTCGTCTGCCGTCGCTATCGCTGCACGTCCTGTGGCGCCGTGTTGCTCGTGGTGCCGCGCGGCGTCGCGCCGCGCAAGCACTACGGCTACGCCGCCATCGCGATGGCGTTGACGCTGTGG
>DASYDE010000078.1:0-27330 GCA_036499725.1 Kofleriaceae bacterium | reverse complement strand
GTGGAGCTGGCGCTCGGCAGGCTCGGCGGTGACGGCAGCGGTGAGGACGGCGTTCACGCGCGTCATCCGATGCTCGAACCACGAGATGAGCAGGTCGTCCTTGCTCTTGAAATAAAGGTAAATGGTTCCGTCCGCGACGCCGGCCTCTTTGGCGATCTCCGAGACCTTCGCGGCGAAGAACCCGTGGCGCGCAAAGATGCGTTCTGCGGCGGAGAGAATGCGGTCCCGTTTACCGGTATCGGGCTTTTCTGCCCCGCGGTCTCCGGCTGAATGAACCGTCATTCAGTGAAGGGATACCGCTCATGACGCGCAACGTCAAGGCAGCTCTATCCCTCTCGTTCGGGCCGAGATCGCGGTACATACCAGGGCGTGCCGAGAGCCTCACGCCGTTCCCTGATCGCTGCGATCGCCTCTCTCTGTTGTCTGCCGCTGCTCGCCGCGCCGGGCTGCAAAAAAGAGCAGCCCAAGACCGATCCCACCACGGGTGCCGGTGGTGCACTCGATCGCTCCGATGCGGATAGCGGTCCTGTCGACAAGACACCGCTCGCTGGCGTCGACGTCAGCAAGCTCACCGGCGACAAGGTCGAGACGTTCTACAAGCTCGTCGGCTCGATGAAGTCGCCGTGCGGTAAGAGCCACAGCTTGCGCACGTCATTCACGTCGGACCAGTCGTGCAAGCGCGCGCCGTTCGCCGTGAAGTACATCGCGCAGATGCTCGTCGACGAGATTCCCGAGGCAAAGGTCCGCGAGCTGTACACGGACAAGTACGAGCCGCCGGCGACGCCGGTGAAGCTCGACGTCAGCAAGGCGCCGCACTTCGGTCCGACCGATGCGCCCGTGCGCCTCGTCGAGTTCTACGACTACGCATGCCCGCACTGCCAAGCGTTCGCGCCGCAAATGGCGAAGGTCGCGGCGGATAACGACGGCCGCGTCGTCGAGTACTTCATGGAGTACCCGCTCGAGGGCGTGCCCGGTCACGAGAACTCGCGCAGCGCAGCGCAGGCGTCGCTCGCCGCGGCGCAGCTCGGCAAGTTCAAAGAGATGCACGAGAAGCTGTTCGCGATGTCGCCCAACCACACCAAGGAGGCGGTCATCGGTTACGCGACCGATCTCGGGATGGACGCGGCGAAGTTCACGGCCGCGTACGACGGTGCGAACGGCCAGGTGTCGTCCGACCAGGCGCAGGGCAAGGCGAACGATGTGGATTCGACGCCTACCTTGTTCTTCAATGATCGCCGCTACAAAGGCCCGATGGCCGCGGAATACATCGACATGTGGATCGAGGAAGAGCTGGCGGTGAATCGATGAGCCCCTCCACGCGTCTCACCTCCATGAAGCTCCTCTCCGCCCTCGCAACGTCTTTCGCCCTGGCCGCTGCGCTCGCGGCGCCGGCGGCCGCGGACGTGCTCAAGGTCGGCGATCGGCTCGCCGAGCTGGACGTCGCGAAGAGCGACTCCGACGACAAGGCGTTCAAGCTCAAGGCGTACAAGGGCAAGCTCCTCGTCGTGACGGTCGGCGCCGAGTGGTGCAAGCCGTGCGCGAAGGAGCTCCCCACCTGGGACAAGCTCGCCGGCGAGCTTGGCGACAAGGTCACGTTCATCGCGATCGGCATCGATGATGAGCCAGCGGCGAGCAAGCGCTTCCACAAGAAGCTCAAGCTCAAGAACATGACGCTCGTCTACATGCCCGCCGAGAAGAGCGGCGTCGTCGCGAGCTACGGCTCGGACACGATGCCGACCACCTTCATCGCCGACAAGAACATGATCGTGCGCAAGGTGAAGAAGGGCTTCGAAGAAGGCGACAAGGACGGCGAGCTCAAGAAGATGAAGGCCGAGCTCGAGAAGCTGATCGACGCGAAGTAACTACCGCGGGCGCTCGGCTCGCCAGATATCGAGCAGCGTCGGGCGGCCGGTATCGTTGATCTGGCCCCACAGCACGCAGTTGTCATCGGAGACCCACGTCGGTGTCTCCGTCTCGTTCACGAGATCGAGCCCGGCGATCTTCGACGACGTGCCGAAGCCATCCGTTGGTGTGGTGCGCGACGCGGTCCACACGTCGGTCTCGACCGTCGGGGGCATCATGGGATCCGCATTCGGCGTCGTCGTCGAGCGACGGAAGTAGATCGAGGTCTCGTCCGCGGTGAGTACGGGGATGACCTCTTCCTCGCTCGTGTTGACGTCGCCGATCACGGGCGTCGGCGTGCCGAGCGTGCCCAGGTCGCTGTAGTCGACGTGCCAGATGTCGTTGCTGCCCTGGCCGGGCCGCGTCGGTGAATCGAAGTAGATCGAGTGCGCGTTCGCGAAGTAGCCGTGGATGTCCGACGGCAGCAGCTCCGTGATGAGCGCGGGTGCGCTGAAGGGCTGGTCCGTGCTCGCACGCTTGCTCGCCCACATGCGGTACGCACCGGGCGTCGTGCGATCCGCATCGTTCACCAGCACGAGGCCTTCGGGAGACACCGCGGGCCATACATCGTTGGAGACGGAGTTCGCGCTCGTGACGAGCGATGGTGCGTCGAACGCCGCGTCGCGTGAGTCGCGATGCGCGGTCCAGACGTCGAAGTTTCCGCCGACCGCGCGCCGACAGAACACGAGGTCGAGCTCGTTGTTGTAGAGGCGCGCGCAGCCATCATCGCCCGTGGTGTTCAGCTCGGTCGCGAGAACGGGCGGACCGAATGGCTTGGCTGGATCACAGCGCGCTTCCACTGCATCGGGTCCAGCATCGACAGAGGTGGAACCTCCACCGCCGCACGCGGCGAGTAGGACGCTCACTCCGAGCGAGAACCTGCGCTTCACAGAGGAAATTATAGCGCGTCGTTACCACTTCACAGAAACCACCGCGGCCTGCACCGGGGTTCCGGCGCGGTCGATGGTCAGGTCGAACCGTTGTCCGACACCGATGGAACCCGACGACAGCGCGAGCCGCGCGAGCTTGGGCGTGATCACCGCCACGGGCGTCCCGCTGATGCTGGTGATGACGTCACCGATGAGGACGCCCGCATTCGCAGCAGGTCCGCCCGCTTGCACGTCGACGACCGTGAGCGTGTCGCTGTCGGCGAGCGTCATCCCGAGCGTGCCGGCGTCACCATCGCGCGGGGGGACGATCTTGATCACGCCGATGTCGGTGCGCTGCGCGTCGACGGCCGTGAACGGCTGTTCGCCGAGCTTATCGAAGCCGCCCGCGGCGGGCAGGATGGTCGCGACACCTGCGCCTGGTGTCACGTGGGGCACCACGAACATGCCCGACGCGTCGGTCGTCGGCGCGCTGCCGCCCATCATGTCCTCGAGCATGCGCGACATGTCGAGGCCGGTGCCGCTGCCCTTACCCATCGCGAGAACCTTCACGCCCACGACCGGCGCACCCGTCAGCACGGAGACGACCTTGCCGGTGAGCGATGCCCACGGCGTCAATGTGAAGTCATGTGTCGTATCGCCCTGCGGTACGTCGATCTTCGCGGACGCGTGGCCATCATCGGTCGACGCGCTGCACGTGTACTCGCCGGGCGGCAAGCGCTCGAGCATGTAGGCGCCACCCGGATCCGTGATGCGGCGCTGCACGTCCTTGCCCGGACCGCTGCACGCGATGTCGTAGCTCGCGATCGGCGTGTTATCGCGCGTGACCTTGCCGCGCAGGACGCCGAGCGACGTCAGCTTGATCGTCACCGTGTCGTTGAGCTTCGCGCTCGCGATCTCGCCGTGCGCGGTGCCCTTGGCCGACTCCGCGACGAGCTTGTACGTGGCTTTGCGCAGCTTGGTGATCACGAACCGCCCGTCGGAGCCGGTGAGCACCGGTGAGTAGTTGCTCCACTCGCTGCGGCTCCGCTCGCGCTTGGTCTTCTTCTCGGTCGCTTCTTTGTCGCCCTTGTCGTCGTCGTCACTATCGAACGGCGAGCCGTCGTCATCGTCCGTACTCTTGCTCGCGATCGATGGCGTCACCCACACATCGGGCGCCGCTTTTCCGTCGGGGCCGAGCGCGGTGCCGCGGATCGTGCCGTTGCGATCTTCGAGCGACAGCAGCACGTTCTGCGTCGGTTCTTTGCCGACGACAACCACGGGAATCGGCTTGGTGGGCCACTCCTTGTCATCGGGCGAGGACCACGCGACGGCGCCGTGATCATCGCGCACGGTCAGGTCGTACGTGCCCGCGTCGATGCCGACGATCTGAAACGTGCCGTCATTGCGCGTGTGCGCGCTCGTGCGACCCATGCCGGAGAAGTCGATCGAGAAGCCGGAGTCACCGTCCTTCTTCTCCTTCTTCACCCGCGCGTTCACCGTGACGTCAGTGACGGCGAGGTTGTTCACGTCGACGACCCTGCCGATGATGCCGCCGCGCTTCTCGAGCTTCACGAGCACGTCCGACTGGTTCGTCGAGCCGACGACGATCGTCGTCTTGCCGCCCTGACCATCCGGTGCCTCGGCGTGGACATCGAACGAGCCGACGGGAACGTGCTCGAGCGTGAACGCGCCGCTCGCGTCGGTATTCGTGCGCACCATCGCTGCCTTTGCCGCGTCGAACATGTTCGCGATGCCGACCATCTTGGGCGCGAGCGTGACGCTGGTGACGAGCGGTGGTTCGACGCGCCCGGTGACGGTCACGCCGCGCGCCATCTCGATGAGCACATCGCTCACGTCCTTGTCCTTCACCGCGACGGACTTGCCGATCTCGGGCATGACGTCGTCGCCGAGGGCGAACAGCATGTAGTTGCCGGGGCGCACGCCCTTGATCTCGAATTGGCCATTCTCGTCGCTCGCATCGCGACCGATCGCGACATGGCCCGTGAACGTGAAGCAGCCGATGCGGACGCCGGGCACGCCCTTCTGCGTGCCGTTCTTGTCGACGACCTTGCCGGAGATCGTGAACGCCTTGTCGACGATCACGCGGACACCCTCGACTTGCTCGCCGATGCCTAGCTCGACGACCGTCGGCGCCGACGACGTGTACTCGCCACCGGTCGCCGTCAGCTCGAGTGCACCGGGCTCGAGGCCCTTGAGCCAGAACGCGCCGCGCTCGTCGGATGTCGCGCTCTGGCCGTTGAACAATCCTTCCGGTCCACCGACGGACACGAGTGCATCCGGAACGGCTTTGCCGTCGCGCGAGACGACCTCACCCTTGATGCCTCCACCGGGCGTGAGCATGAAGTCGACGGTGACGACGTCGCCCTGCACCTGCACGACCTTGTCATCGCGTGCGTACGCTTCGTGGCGCGCTCCGATGCTGTACATGCCCTCGGGCAGGCGCATCTCGAACGTGCCCTTCTCGTCGGTGACCATCGTCATGACACCGCCTTTGCGTTCGAGCTCCATCGCGCGACCGGCGCGGACCTTCGCATCAGGAACGGGGCCGCCGAGCACGTCGCTCACCGTGCCTTTGACGAGCACGCCGTCGGTTCCGACGGTCAGTGTCACATCGTTGATCGTCGCGCCCGGGGGGACGACGAGCTCCGCGACGCCGGCCGACATTCCGCGCGCCGACGCAGAGAGCGTGTACTTCTGCGGCACGACGTTCGTCGCGGTGAACGATCCATCGGCGGACGACGTGACCGTCAGGTCCTGCTGGTCACGGCCCATCTGCGCGAACAGGCCGCTGATCTTTTGATCCGGAGAGAACGCGACGATCGCGCCCGCGACGCCGGTGCCGTCCTTCTTCACGACGCGTCCCGAGACCGTTGCCTTCGCGAGCGGAACAGCGGGCTTTCGCGGCCCCGACGAATGCAGTTCGCTCGATCCGGACTCGCCCCCTGCGTTCGTCCCAGAGGCCGTCGCATGCGACGACGCATGGTGCTTCCAGAGAAGCGCGAGTGCGACCAGCACCACCGCCACCGCTACAAACGCCAGCTTGCGCCTCACCGGGTCGAATCTAAACATGGGTTACCCTGGTGCAATGCAAATCGTGCGCGCGGTCGCTGGCGTCGCAACCCTCCTGACTCTGGCGGCCACGCGGGCGGATGCCTGCAGTCTCGAGGAGGGCGCACACGCGAGCGTCTTGAGCAGCGAGGAGGCCGGTTTTCGCCCGTGGCTCCACGTCGGCGGGCTGGAGGCGAAGGACGCGCTTTCGATGCTCGTTGCCGAAAAGGGATGCACGGAATCGATGTGGAAGCTCTGCAAGGGCACTCCGGTCGTGTTCGAGCAGGTCGGAAGCTATCTGCGTCCGTCCGCGGACCTCCCGGCCGGGGCGCGTGTGCAGCTCGTCGTCAAGGAGGCCGCTGGAGCGACCCGCGTGATTGCGAACTTCAACGTGCGTGACAAGCATGCCGCGGCGTTACCGGCCTGGGCAGGCGCGACGTTGAAGTCCACGACGTGGCAGTCGAGCTGGAGCATGTGCAGCTCGACGGGGCCTGTCCTCACGTTCACGGTGAAGCCGACAAAGACGGACCTCAAAGGGGCCGTCGTCCTGCTCTACCTCAAGAAGCCAGATCCGGCGCATCCCGAAACGGATCTCGTCGACGTCAACTCGCTGACGTACGTGACCAAGCAGTCACCGCTCCACTTCGATCTCGTGGTGTATCCCTTGCCGGCAAAGGTCTGGATCGCGCTGGCCGATGATGACGGGCACGTCGGGCCCGCGATCGAGGTCGCGCCGAAGCTCTCCGCCGCCGATCGAACAAAGGCCGACGCGTTCGCCAAAGAGGATCAGTAGACGCGCTGCCAGGTCTCTTTGCGCGACGGATTCATGCGCGCGGAGTAACTGCACGGCGCGAACGAGAGCGGCACCGACGGATCTGCAAGCGTGAGCTCGAGCGTGTTTCCGTGACACGCGAGTACGTGAACGGCCGCTGTCGCTTCACACACGCTGCTTCCCTGCATGTAGCGACGGACGATCTGTCCGACGATCTTGGGAGCGTCGCCAGGTGGGCGCTCCAGGTGCAGCAGGCGCGGCGCCACTTCGAGCGTCGGATCCACCTCGGCGGCGTGCGAGTCGTCGAACTGCGGGAACGCGTTGATCGCCTGTCCGTTGTCGACGACAGCCCAGTCCCCGTGCTCCGTGCGCCACGTTCCCGCGAGTGAATCACCGCACGACGTGATCGCGGGTTGTTCTCGCCGACACCCCACCGCACTGCCGACGAGCAGCAGCAGGAGGGCGAGTTTCATCCCTCGGCCTGGGCCTTCAGCAGCTCGGCCTGATCGTGCGCGCGCAGCGCGTCGATGATGTCGCCGAGATCGCCGTCCATGATCGACGGCAGGTTGTGCTTGGTCAGGCCGATGCGGTGATCGGTGACGCGATCCTGCGGGAAGTTGTACGTGCGGATCTTCTCGCTGCGATCGCCGGAGCCGACCTGCGACTTGCGGTTCGCCGCTTCGGCCGCCATCTGCTTCTCGCGCTCGTTCTCGAGGATACGCGAGCGCAGGATCTTCATCGCCTTTGCGCGGTTCTTGATCTGCGAGCGCTCGTCCTGGCACGCGACGATCGTTCCCGTCGGCAAGTGCGTGATGCGCACCGCGGAGTCGGTCGTGTTGACGTGCTGACCGCCGGCGCCGCTCGAGCGGTACGTATCGATCTTGAGGTCTTTCTCGTCGACCTTCACGTCGACTTCCTCGGCCTCGGGCAGCACCGCCACCGTCGCGGCGGACGTGTGGATGCGGCCTTGTGCCTCGGTCGCGGGCACGCGCTGCACGCGGTGAACGCCGGACTCGAACTTCATCTTGGAGAAGACGTCCTTGCCGTCGATCGAGACGATGATCTCTTTGTAGCCACCGCTCGAGCCGTCGGACGTGGACATCACGTCCATCTTCCAACCCTGCCGCTCGGCGTAGCGCGTGTACATGCGGTACAGGTCTGCCGCGAACAGCGCTGCTTCGTCGCCGCCGGTGCCGCCGCGGATTTCGATGATGGCGTTCTTGCCGTCATTGGGATCCTTGGGCAGCAGCAGGATCTTCATGTCCTGCTCGGCCTGGCCGCGCTGCGTTTCCAGGTCGCGAGCTTCCTCGCGCGCCATCTCCCGCAGCTCGGGATCCGATTCCTTCTCGACCATCTGCAAGGCAGCGTCGAGATCGGCGCGCAGCTTCGAGTACTTCAGCCACGCTGCGACGAGCGCATCGAGATCCGAGTGCTCGCGCGAAAGCTTCAAGAACTCGGCGCGCTTGTTAATTACCTCGGCTGTACCGAGGAGCGCACCGAGCTCTTCATGGCGGCGTACGAGCGCCCCCATCTTGTCTTTGAAATTTTGCGCGTCGAACATAGCGGCGCTTCCGTAGGCGCGACGCGGCTTAGCTTACGCCGGAGTCTTGCCGTACTTCTTGTTGAAGCGATCGATACGGCCGGCCGTATCGAGGGACTTCTGCTTGCCCGTGTAGAACGGGTGGCAAGCCGAGCAGATATCGATGCCGAAGTCGCCGCGCGTCGAGAAGGTCTCGTGAACCACGCCGCAGGCGCAGTTGATCTTGGCGGGCTTGTAGTGCGGGTGACCGATGGTGTCCTTCATAGCTCTCTCTCCGTTTCCCGATCTCTCGGGGTATCGGTTGGGCTCGCGGAAATGCGAGGCCCGTCTTTATAAGGATCGCGGGGCGAGAAGGCAAGCCTGGCCGACCAGCGAGTATCCGGCTAACCCCGCGGAATCTCAGCGAGCGCGAGCGTTGGGATTCGTTCCACCGAGACGCGGGGGGGCGCGATCGGGGTACAGCGGCAGTAGCTCGTGGCCGATCCGTAGATCGTTCACCCCGCGGTAGGCCGCCGAGAGGTCGAGCGAGATGTACATCTTGTTCGCGTCGTAGAGGCCGAAGCTGGTCGACAGGCAGAGCTGCTCGTCGCCGACCTTCTCGAAGCCCTCGGGGACCACGTCGTGGCCGTAGATGGCCATCGTGCCGCCCGTGCCGCGCAGGAAGCGCCGGGCCTCGGCCTCCGTCGCGGACCGCGCCCACAGAATTTTTCCGACGATCGGCGTGTCGAGCACGTCGAGAGGGCTCGCGTACTGCGCGCCCGAGAGGTCCGCCGCTTCGATCTGCGAGAGCGCGTCGAGCTGGGCGGCCGGTGCGCCGTGCAGGAACGTCGCGCCGCACTTGCTGACCGCGATCAGGGAGAACGTGTGGATGATGCCGCGCATGCGCGCCGTGCCCGCGGGGCCGAGGATCTGCTCGAGCAGCGCGACCTCGTCGGCGGCGAACTTGGCGGTGTGCGGACCGCCGATGTGCCCGTGCTCGTGATTGCCGAGCAGCGCGTGTACGCGGCCCGGGTACTGCGCCGCGAGACCGGCGTACGCGATCATCACTTCGCCCGACGCGTCGCGATAGTACTCGCCGAGGAAGTCCGGCCAGTCCTCTGGATCGATGTGCGGCCCGTGGATGAGGTCGCCCGTGAAGATCAGGTGCGCGTCGCCGTCGTACTGCAGCAGCGCCGCCTCGAAGATCTCGACCATGCGCTCGTAGTCGCGCATGCAGCCCTGCAAGTCCGTGCATACGAGCAGCCGACCGCGGTCGGGCAGGCGCAGGACACGGGCCATCCTGCGACGCTATCATGTGCGATGCTCGGAGCGTGCGCCGGGCGAGAGCGATCATCACCGGACGCGTGCAAGGCGTCTCCTACCGCGCATCGACCGTCGACGAGGCGCGGGCGATCGGTGGGATAACCGGCTGGGTGAAGAACTGTGCCGACGGCTCCGTGATGCTCGAGGTAGAGGGCGCACCCGCCGCGGTCGCCGCGCTCCTCGCGTGGTGCGAGCACGGGCCGCCCTCGGCGCGCGTGGTCCATGTCAGTATCGAAGAGCTCGCCCCGACCGGTGCCCAAACCGACTTCCAGGCCGTGAGGTAACGATGCCCGCGAAGAAACCTGCCGCGAAGAAACCTGCCGCGAAGAAACCCGCCGCGAAAAAACCGGCTGTTTCGACGCAGGCTCGCTGGGCGGATGAGGGCTTCAAGATTCGCGCGGCGTTGACCTGGCTCGGCCAGCAAGCGCAGAAGAAGGAGCTCGACAAGGCCGTCGCAGCGCACGTGGGAGATGACGACGCGTACACCTCGGATGCGATGCGCGAGTTTCTCGTGAGCTACCCGCTCGACGGCACGCAGCTCGCTTCTCTGCGTGCGCTCGAGGTGAGCATGGAGCTGATCACGAAGATCATCCCGGACTTCGAGGGATACCCCGAGCCGTTTCCGATCGAGAGCTGGACTGACCTCGCAAAGCTTCCCGCGTTCGAGCGGGTGGAGGTCGGCTACGACGACGCGGTTCCCAGCGCTGCGGACGTGAAGGGGCATCCGGCGATTCGCGAGATCGAGATCGCGTGCTCGACCTCCGACAAGAAACGCACGAAGGCACTCGAACAGCTCGTCGGAGGAACAGAGTTCGCGCCGGGCTCGCGGGTGGGCGAGCGGGTGAGGCTCGTGCGTGACGCGTCGGGGTTCGGCGCCCTCCTCGTGAAGGCGCCCACGATCATTCCGACAGCCGGCTACAAGAAGGGCAAGGCGTACCAGCTCGATCTCTTGTCGCTCGACGTCGTCGACGACGCTCTGAAGGCATCGTTCCGCCTCTACACGCACGACGCGAACGGGGGGATCGCGAACGAGGCGCGCGGAGATCTCGTCGTGCTCGGACCCAAGGGGACCGAGGAGCAGCTGAAGGCGAACGCCAAGAAGCTCGACGCTTACATCGTCGCGAACCGCGCGTTGCCCACGTCGCTATGAGCGAGACCCAGCAACATCCCGACGACTGCATTTGCGGCGAGGTCGTTGCCGCGGCCACGAGCGGCTGGGCCGACGAGCACGTGAAGATGCGCGCGACGCTCGCGTGGCTCGATCAGGACACGAACACCCAGCTCCTGACCGACGCGATCGCGAAGCACGTGTACGAGTCCGATCCGATCATGAACGACAACATCCGCGGGTGGCTGATCGAGTACCCGCTCGACGCGACCGCGCTCGCCGTGATCACGGACCTGTCCGTCGCCAACGAATACTCGACCGATCTCATCCCGCAGTTCGATGGCTATCCCGATCCGTTGCCGATCTCCACGTGGGCCGATCTCGCGCGGTTGCCATCGATCGAAGTGCTCGCGCTCAACGCCGACGATGCGCTTCCCGCTGCTGCCGACGTGATGGCCCACCCGCGGCTCCGGCAGCTCGACGTACCCCTGTTGTTCAACGGCGAGCCGCGCTACGACCAGATCGCGGCGCTCGCGATGGAGAGCGGGTTCTTTCCCACGTCGCGCAACGGTGATCGCGTGACGCTCGTGCGGGGGGCGCCGGTCCTCCCCACGACCGTGCTGCTGCTGCGCCTCGCGGACTTCTTGCCGCGGATGGGGCTCGAGGAGGGCAAGGAGTACGCGCTCGTGCTCGTCGGCGCGACGCTGGTCGACGGAGCCTTACGCGCATCGCTGCGCCTCAACGTCACGCTGCCCGACGGCGAGGTCGGCGACGATCAGCACGGCGAGCTCGTACTGCTTCCCGCGAACGGCACCGAAGAGATGCTCGAGGACGTCGCGGGCAAGCTCGACGCGCACATCACCGAGCACCGCACGCTGCCAACCTCGCTCTAGTTCAGCGGGGCGCGTCGGTGACGCGGGCGAGCATCGACGAGGGCAGGGGATCCATGAGGCGATAGATCGCCGCGCTCGGGGAGAAGAGCTGGCACTCCTCGGACGTGGACGTGCGGTACACGTTCTGGAAATACGGAATGAGCGGCCGAACGACCGGCACGCCGCGCACGTCGAGACTGACGAAGAACTTCGGCGGATCCGCGCACAGCGGCGCTGACACGAGGTCCAGATCGACGCGCTGCGTGCAGTTCTCATCGAGGAACGTCGCATCGGCCGGACTGTTGACGGGCGAGGAGATCGGAACGCACGCGTCGCCATCGGGGAGCGTCATGCGCGCGCACTCGGTCTCGAGCGTCGTGTCGTAGAGGCGCGACTCGGTGACCTTGTCGGCGCGTTCTGAGCGCTCGATGCGTTGGAGGCGATGGTGCTCGTCGATGTGGTTGCGCTGGACGGTCGCGACCTGAACGGGCACGACGGCGGCCGCATTCGTCATGGGCGTGGAGACCGACAGCAAGCACTGGCCATCGAAGCGGCGGTTGTAGAGCGAGGGCAACGTGACCGGAGTACCGATGGAGCCGTACAGCGGGCAGCTCGTTCCCGGGTCGAAGTAGCGGAACAGGCCGGCCGGGATGCCGTTCGTCACGTCGACGATCGGCGTCGTGCAGCGCGAGTCCATGTAGTAGGTGAGATCCGTCGTCGCCGGCGCGCACGTCGACTGGAGCTCGCCAGGTAGCGCGGTCCACGCGCAGGATTCGCCGAGCTGTGCGTCGAAGCGCGAATCGAGCACGAGCAGCTGCATGCCATCCTCGCTCGCATACGCGTAGCGAACGATGCGCTCGTGAGCATCGCTGTCGACGGGCAGGAGCGCGACGTGTTGAAAGGTTTCAGCGGTGAGCTCGGTGACGGCGTACGCCTGCGTGTCAGTCGGCCCTGGCTGGAGCATGCAGCCGCCAGGGAGCCGCGCGTAGACCTCGCCCGGCGCGTCCGTCCGGTCACCGCGTTGGTACAGGCGCGACGTCGTCGGGGAGCCAGCAGCGAAGAACTGCTGGCGGAAGTACGCGGGCACGGGGAACGGCGAGAGCGTCGACCACAGCGCGACAGGATGCGTACACGCTGCATCCGAGAATCCGATCGCGGTGCTCGCGCTCGGTGAGCAGTAGCGGCGCCCGTCGGACCACTCCGTCGGCTCGCACGTCTCGTTGCGATCGGCGTCGTACAGCGCGTCGGACCTGAGGCGCGTCAGGTCGTCCCAGGACTCGTCGAGCAAGCGCAGGCGCGAGCCGCTTCTCGGCGTCGCAGAGATCGGAGGTTCAGCGTTGTCGCCGCACGCGACCAAGATCAGAAGGGCGGCGGCGGCGACGCGCACTACTCCCCGAGACCGAGAAGCTCCTGGGCTTCCGGATCGGGCGGGCGGCACGTCACACGCTCGGCCGTCGCGAGCTTGGTGTGAATGATGTCGCAGACGGGCGTGAACGACGCCTTCTGGAATGCGCGGATGGAGGCGGTGTTGTCGGCGGCGATGAGGGCCCACGACCTGTAAGTGTCGCTCTGGCGCAAATCCTTGGTGAGTTGCTCCAACATTGTGGGGCCGACGTTGCGACCGCGCGCGGCGGGGGCGACGAACACGCTGTGGATGTACGCGTCGTACTTGGACATTTTGAGCGTCCGGCCGAGCTCGGGCGCCTCGATCGGACCGCGCGCGGCCCATGCGATTCCCGCGGGACGGATCCCCAGGAGGGCGAGCACGGACTGATCGCCGCGCGCCCATTGCTTCTTCGCCGTCGCCTCGTCGAACGAGAGTGACTCGACGAGGTCCGACTTGTGGGAGTCGTCCATCGTCGCGTACTCGGCCTCGGTGAATGCGCGCAGCTCGAGGCCCTGCGGCGGCTCGATGCCACGCGTCCACAACTGTCCACGGTAGAGGCAGTAGCGATCGTACTGCGCGACGCTCGATGCAGCGCTGCGAATCTTCGTCCACGCGGCGCGCGCCTGGGCGGCTGCGATCGACGGAGTCTCGCGAGCACGGCGCGCTTTGCGAGCGACGCTCGTCACGGTGCGGCCGACGGACGCGGTGGTCGTCTGGCCCCACACGCGCACCGAGAGCGCGGTCTGCTTGCTCGTCGGCAGCGACGGCATGGCGTACTCCACGGCACCGGTCACGACGTCCAGTGCGATGCAGCCGCGCGCACGAGCCGCGATCGCTTCGGCGTACAAGAGACGCGCGCTTGCCTTGGGACCCGTCGCGGGATCGACGGCCATCGCGAGCACGACGGCGCGATCACCGTCGTCGACCACGAGCGCTGCGGCGCACGCTTCGCCCTGCGCATCGTCGAGACGAGCGAGACGCGCGCGACCCTGCTTGCCGAGCTCGAGCGCGACCTCTTCGAGGAGGCCCATCGACTCTGCGTCCGCGAGCGGCGACGGTTCATCGCGCTCGGACCACTCCAGGCGCGACAGGCGACGCAGCACGCTCAACCCTTTGCGAAGCGCGGCGAGGTCATCGCCGAACGTGGTGACGAGGCCGCCCGCATCTGTCGCCTCCGTCGGCGCCATCGAGATACCGATGCGGGACGCGCCGCCGCCGGACGGCGAGCTCTCGACCGTGAAGCCGGCCGGCGCGAGGCGCTGCACCATGTGCGCACGCACGCGCGACGGATCGGCGAGTGGCTCGAGCTCGATCAGGTCCCACGTCGAGCTCGCATCGATCAGCGCACGAGCGAACGCTGCTCCGGCGCGATCTTCCCACCCTGCACGCGCGAGGAAGTCGAGCGCAGGCGGACGCGGACCCGCATCACCGATCATGCGCAGCTCGCGCGTATCGAGAAGAGCGACCTTCACGGTGCGGCGGTACAGCGGCGCGACGCACACGATCTCGCCTGCTGGGTGGTTCGGATCGCCTTCGGTCGAGCGGCCGATCATCACGTGCAGCTCGGCGCCCAGGGTCGCGTGATACGCGGACCACCAGGGCAGCAACCAATCGGGGCCGCGGAACACAGAGCCCTGCGCGAGCGAACGCCACTCGGACTCGATCGCCCGAAGTGCAGGCAACTCGCGGATGACCGTCACATCGATTGCCATTCGCTTCGCGACCGTACCATGCCGTCCAAGAGCCCGCGCGTTGCCATCGGCAACGGTATGCGTCGTTGTTGGCAGCACCAACCCGGTTGTCTCCGCGTGCATGCCCCCTGACGTGCATGCGGGATGCCTGGATGAGGTCGTTTCGTACGTGGGACGAGCGCTGCCTGCTCGTGTGGGGTCAGAGTAAGATCGCCGCATGCGGACGGTCGGTCTGGTTATCGCGCTCGCTGTTGTCGGGTGCGGAGGTGGTGGCGGTAAGGCGCAGGACGCAGGCGATGACACGCCGGCGGATGTTGCTCGGGGCGGAGATGCCGGCCCCGATGCGGCCCCGGATGCGGCGCCGACCGCCACGGGCTGCACCGCGTTGGCGACGCCTAGCTCGACCTTCACGAACACGATCTGCGGCCCCTGGGGAGCCGCGAGCGGCGCTGCGATGGTCGAGAACGACATGATGCAGACGCTTCGCATCACCCCGAGCGGAACGTCGACGAGCGATGGCACGTGCACGTCGAACGCGACGACGATCATCTCCGACGGTGGCTACTTCATGGAGGTGCCGACGCCGATTCTTGCGACCGCCGGTTACACGACGCTGCGGCACACCGCGCTCGATGTCGCGATCAACTCGCGCGACAACAAGCTCCGTCTGACCAACGCGATCGGTACCGTCACCATCGCGCAGGTCCCGTTCGTGATGGGGGCGATGCGGTGGTGGCGGCTGCGTCCCGACCGCACGACCAACGAGATCATCGGTGAATACTCCGCCGACGCGAACGCCTGGTACGAGCTCGGCCGCGTCGCTCGCACGCTGAACATGTCGGGCTTTCTTGTCGTCGCCGCGGGTTCGGAGAGTCCGACGGCGAGCGTCGGCTTCGCCGATATCGACAACCTGAACGTCTGCCCTTAACGGGTCCAGCTCAGCGAGACGAACGCGCCGCCGTCCGTGGGTAGCGCGGCAACGGACAGCCGTTCCCTGGACTCACCGCGGTAGACGACGTAGCCGACGACGCCGGTAACGACCGCAGCGCCGTAGAACGCGATCGTTCCGATGCGGAGACCGCGATACGTGCCGTCGTGATCGTCCCACGCGCTGCTGTCCTGGGCGTCGGACAGCTTGCCGTGCTCGACGCCCATGCCGATGTGCATGCCGATGCCGACGACAGCGAGCGCGCCCGCGCCGATCCAGATCTTGGTGGACGTGGCCATCCCGCGGCCGTGCTCGGCCGGCCCGACAGGAGCAGGCGCGGGCAGCGGCGGAGGCGTCACCACGTTCAGCGTCACCGTCTGCGGTGCGTGGGGCGCGACGATGATGTGCTCGTGCGCGTCGGTCTTGCCGGGAACGTGCGCGGTCACTTCGTACGTGCCTGGCGCGAGGTGAACGGTCTGCGGGCCGAATGTTTCGTCCGCGGGAAAGCCGGTGAGCGCGATCTGCGCGTCGAGCGACGCAGGATCGACGACGAATGTGACCGCCGATGCGTCGGTGGCCGCGAGCTTCTGCTGAAGCACCTGCTTTGCATCGTTCGCCCACGTCGGCAGCGAATCACCGCCGCCCGCGCGAGCAGCGCAGCGCGCGAAGAACAGCTCCGCTTGCGACCACAGCTCGCGGCGCGTGTATGCGAGAGCGATCAGGCAGGCCTTCTCGGCCGTGGGCTTCTGCGCGTCAGACTCCTTGAACTTCGCGATCGCGCGCGAGTATTCACCTGACGCGGCGAGCTGCTGACCCTCGGCAACGAGCGGATCGGGCGCAGTGGGCGCGGAGGGCTCGGGGGAGGGCTGCGCAGCCACGTTCACCGCGGAGACAACGAGCGCGGCACCGACGAGGACTGGCCTGTGGATCGCACAGGTACGAGCAAGGAGGTTTCTCATGTCCCGGATCGCGATCGTACTCGGTGAAGACTTTGAAGACAGCGAATTTCGCAAGCCATGTGCGGCGCTGCGCTCGGCAGGTCACGACGTGACGATTGTCGGCGCGGAGGCTGGAAAGACACTCGATGGCAAGAAGGGCGAAGTGCACGCGCAGGTCGAGAAAGCAGCGAAGGACGTAGATGCGTCTCACTTCGACGCGCTCGTGATCCCGGGCGGCTACTCGCCCGATCATCTGCGCATCGAGCCCGACGTGGTGAAGTTCGTCGCGGCGATGGTGAAAGCGGGCAAGGTGATCGCCGCGATCTGTCACGGACCGCAGCTGCTCATCGAAGCAGGCGTCGTGAAGGGAAAGACGATGACGTCATTTCCCTCGGTGAAGACCGATCTCATCAACGCGGGCGCGACGTGGGTCGACCGCGAGGTGTACGAGGACGGAACATTCATCACGTCGCGCAATCCGCACGACATCCCGGCGTTCATCCGCTCCATCGAGCACCAGCTCGACGCCCTCAGCGCTAGCTGAGCTTGCGATAGAGAGTGCGGCGGTCGATGCCCAGGACGCGGGCAGCCTTCGCCATGTTTCCGTCGACGCGCTCGATGACGCGGCGGATATAGGCGAGCTCGACCTGCTCGAGCGACAGCATGCGGTCGGCGGCAGCCTCGAGCGGATCGCTGATGGGTGGCTGCGAGTCCTCTCGCGCGCGCAGATCGTCGATGACGATCGTATCGTGATCGCTCAGCGCAACCGCGCGTTCGACGGCGTTCGCGAGCTCGCGCACGTTGCCCGGCCACTGCCGCCCTTGCAGGTAGCGCACGGCTTCCTCCGTCATGCCCACGGTCGTGTGCGTGCGCGCGAGAAACGCGTGGACGAGGTCGGGGATGTCCTCGGGACGGTCGCGGAGCGGTGGGACGTCGATCGGTACGACGTTGATGCGGAACAACAGGTCCTGCCGGAACTTGTTGGCCGCGATCGCTTCGTCGAGCTTCTTGTTCGTCGCCGCGATGACGCGGACATCGACGCCGATCTCGGTCGAGGAACCGACGGGGCGCACGCGACCGGACTCGAGCACGTGCAGCAGCTTGGCCTGCGCCTCGAGCGGCATGTCACCGATCTCGTCGAGAAAGAGCGTGCCACCGGAGGCCTCGACGAACAGACCGTCGCGCGATTCGCGCGCATCGGTGTACGCGCCGCGGCGCACGCCGAACAGCTCCGCCTCGATCAGGCCCGCGGGCATCGCGGCGCAGTTGACCTGCACGAACGGTCCATCGCGGCGCGGGCTGCGCTCGTGGACCCAGCGCGCGAGCGCACCCTTGCCAGAGCCGCTCTCGCCGGTGAGCAACACGGTCGCCGTCGAGCGAGCGGCGCGGCGGGCCACGTCGAGCGCCGACTTCATCGCACCGCTGCGCGCGATCACGCTGGACTCGTCGCCGTGCCCCAGGTCCTGGCGCAGGCGGACGATCTCGCGGCGGATCGTTCGCTCGCGGAGAGCGCGCTCGATCGCGAGGAGCAGCGTGTCCAACTTGAACGGCTTGGTCACGAAGTCGCACGCGCCTGCACGCACGGTCTCGACGGCGAGCTCGATGCTGCCGAACGCGGTGATCAGCAGGACAGCTTGCCGCGGCTTTACCTCGAGGATCGCGGCGAGCAGGTCCGGCCCGCGCATCTTGGGCATCTCGACGTCGCTGACGACGACGGCGAACTCCTCGCTCTTGATGCGCTCGAGCGCGCTTGCAGGAGCGGTCTCGGCCACGACGTCATAGCGAGGCTCGAGTACCTCGACGAGGTAATCCACGACGGCGGAGTCGTCGTCTACGATCAGGATGCGGGGTCTCTCAGCCATGTGACTTCTCGTCGAGGGGGAAGCTGACCACGAATTCGGCGCCCGCGCCCGGGGAAGACGTCACATCGATGCTGGCCTTGTGATCCGTGACGATCGTCTTGACGACGGCGAGTCCTAGCCCCGTGCCTCCCACGCTCGCGCGCGTGGTGAAGAACGGCTCGAACAGGTGCTGTTTGGTGTGCTCGTCGATGCCAACGCCCGTGTCCTTCACGCGCAGCAGCTCGGCGTCAGCGGTTTTCTCGAGCGAGACGGTGATGCAGCCGCCCTGCGGGGTCGCGGCGAGTGCATTGCGGACGAGGTTGAGCACGATCTGCTGCAGCTGATCCGCGTCGCCTTGAATCCAGTGCTCCTTGTCGGCATCTGCGAGCTCGATGTTCACGCCGCGCTTGCGCGCCTCCGCAGTCACGAGATCCAGCACGACGCGGGTCGGGGTAACGAGGTCGATGGGGCCGATCGCGGGTGGCTTCCGGCGGCCGAGCGAGAGCAGGTGATCCACGATGCGCGTGATGCGGTCGCATTGGCCGACGAGCAGCTCCGCTTGCCGACGCACGAGAGGATCCGTGTGATCCAGCAGCGTCGAGGCGCGACCGGAGAGCACCTGCAGCGGTGAGCCAATCTCGTGCGCGAGACCCGCGGAGAGCTGGCCGATGGTCACGAGCTTGTCGACCTCGCCGAGGCCTCGCTCGAGCCGGCGGCGCGCTTCGGCTTCGGTCTCGAACTTGCCGCGCGATGCAGCGAGCGCCTCGATCATGCGGTTGAACTCGTTCGTGAGCTCGCCGATCTCGTCGTGCCGCGCCTCCGAGACGCGCGTGACGAAGTCACCTTCGCGCACGTGGCGCACGCCGGTGAGCAGGCTCGCGATCGGGCGCGTGACTGCATAGGTGCCGAGCAACAAGCCGACGCCCATCGTCGCGACCGAGAACGCGACGACGACGATCACCAGGCGACTCAGCGTGCGCGCGAGATCAGCGTCGATGTCATCGATCGAGCGAGCGATCGCGATCGTGCCGAGCGCCGACCCATCGTCGTTCGCGAGCGGCGCCGCGTAGACCAGCCGGTGCGTCGTGTGATCGAGCTGCACGGTCTCCATGTGGGTCGCGCTCGCGCTCGCCATCAGCTGCTCGGTCTCGTCGCTCTGCTCCGCACCTTTGCTGCGCGCGACGTCGCGGCCGTTCGCGTCGTGGACGTGGATGTAGATCGCAGGAGCGAGCGTTTCGAGCGCCTCGATCGTCTCGTTCACGTCGGCCGGTTGCTTGTCGCGGAGGGATCCGCTGAGCGACGTGCGGAGCGATTGCCCGATCAGCCGCAGCTCGTTCGTCGCCGCCGTATAGAGATCGCCGCGCTCGCTGCGGTACGACCACAGCGCCCACGTCCCGAACAGGACGACGCCGACGGCGGTCAGCGCGAGCGTAAATCTAAGCCGAATCGACATTTAACAGGGTTGCCCCAGGTGGGGCGTAATTGTCGGCCGCTTCACTAGTTCGACCTATGACCACGCGGGTTTACCAGTGGCACGGCAATCGAACAGACGCTGCCAGTGCGTACCTTCCAGTTCCATGCCGCCTCGCTGCTGATTTGTCTGTTTTCAGCATGTGGGTCGGCTGCCGAGTCCTCTCCAACGTTCTCCCAGCCGACCGCGTCGGCCCAAGCTGATGGGAGCGTGAAGATCGGCGAGGCATCTCGCCCCTACGTGATCTCCAAGGCGGTGACGCTCGATGACGACGCGGCCGTCGTTCGCGCACCGGCGCGCGTCTCGTTTCGGGACGGAGCATTGTCGCAGGTGAACCTACCCGTTACGGGCCACGTCGTCGCGGTGCACGTGGCCACGGGTGACAAGGTGAAGGCAGGCGACCCGCTGATCACCCTGACGTCGCCCGATGCAGCAGCGGCACGCGCGTCGGCGAAAGCGGCGATCGCGGAGCACGACGCCGCGGCGAAGGAGTACCAGCGCCAGTCGACGATGGCGACGAGCGGTGTCGGCATCGACAGCGAGCGCGTCGCGGCGGAAGCTCACATGCGGCAAACGGAAGCAGAGCTCGCGCGTGCCCAGACCACGGTCGCGTTGCTCGGCAGCGGCGGCGGGTCGACGATCGTTCTGCGCGCGCCGATCGCAGGCACCATCATCGCGCGTCGCGCGACGGTTGGTAGCGTCGCGCAGCCGGGCGGCGAATCGCTGATCGATATCGGCAATCCCGCGGCGCTGTGGATCGTCGCCGAGGTGTTCGAGCGCGACCTGATGCAAGTGCACGAGGGTGCGGACGTCGACATCGAGCTGGCTTCGGGCGACAAGCCGGTTCACGGCAAGGTCGCGAGCATCGGCTCCGCGTTGACCGGCAGCATGCGCACAGCGCCCGTCTACATCGCGCTCGATGGCGAGATGCCCGACGCGCGGTCCGGCATGTACGCGCGTGCATCGATCAAGTCGCAGGCCGGCAAAGCGATCGTGCTGCCGAGCGACGCGGTCCTCATCAAGGATGGCAAGAACTACATCGTGTACGTGAAGAGCGCGCCGGACACGTACGTCGCGAAGAAGGTCAGCGTCGGTCACTCGATCGACGGCAAGGTGCAGATCCTGTCCGGGCTCACGGTCGGTGACCAGGTCGTGATCAAGGGCGCGCTGCTCCTCGATGGTGAAGCGGAGCAGTTGCTCTAATGCTGCACAAGCTGATCGATATCTGCGTCTCTCGTCGAGTCGCAGTCCTCATCTTCATTCTCGGCATCGCGATCTACGGCTACACCGCGTATCAGGACACGCCCATCGAGGCGTTCCCCGACGTCACGAACTACCAGATCAACGTCATCACGAAAGCACCGGGCCTCGCGCCCGAAGAAGTCGAGAAGCAGATCACGCTGCCGCTCGAGCGCGAGCTCAACGGAACGCCCGAGGTCATCTCGATGCGCTCCGAAAGCTTGTTCGGTCTGTCGCTCATCTACCTGACGTTCGACGACGGCGTCGATGCGTTCCGTGCGCGCACGCGTGTGAACGAGCGCGTCGCTGGCGCCGAGCTTCCCGAGGGAATCTCCGCAGAGCTCGGTCCCGAAGCGACCCCGCTCGGTGAAATCTACCAGTACCGCCTCGCGAGCGATCGCCACGATCTGCAAGCGTTGCGCGAGGAGCAGGACTGGACCGTCGCGCCCAAGTTCAAGCAGATTCCCGGCGTCGGCGATGTCGTGTCGTTCGGTGGCTTTGTCCCCGAGATCCACGTCGAGGTCGATCCGGCGCGCCTCCGCGCCTACGACCTGACGCTGAACGACGTCACCGAGGCGCTCAAGAAGTCCAACCAGAACGTTGGCGGCGGCTTCCTGAAGCAGGGTGAGCAAGAGATGGTCGTCCGCGGTATCGGATATCTGAAGACGCCGGCCGACATCCAGGCCGTCGTGCTCTCGAGCCACAACGGCACGGCTGTCACCGTCGGTGATGTCGCACGCCTCGTCTACTCGGGCGTTCCGCGTCGCGGTGACGTCGGCCTGAACGACGCGCCGGAGGTCATCGAGGGCTTCGTGCTCCTGCGCCGCGGCGAGAACCCGACGCGCGTACTCGACGCGATCCACGACAAGGTGAAGGAGCTGAACGGAAAGATCCTGCCGGCCGGCATGAAGATCGAGCCGTTCTACGATCGCTCGCACCTCGTCGAGAAAACGCTCGGCACGGTGCACCACAATCTTCTGTTCGGCGCGCTCCTCATCTTCGTCGTCGCGTGGCTGTTCCTCCGCATGGTGCGCGGATCGCTGATCGTCGTCACCGTCATTCCGGTCGCGCTCCTCGGCGCGTTCATCGGCCTTCACGCGATCGGCCTGCCCGCGAACCTCATCTCGATGGGCGCGATCGACTTTGGCATCCTCGTCGACGGAGCGGTCATCCTCGTGGAGCACGTCATCCACGAAGCCAGACATAAACAACCAAAGAACAGACGCGAAATGCTCGGTCTCGTCGGTCACGCCGCGTTCGACGTGTCGCGCCCGACGTTCTACTCGATGTTCATCATCATCGCCGCGCTCATCCCGGTCTTCACGCTCCAGCGCGTCGAAGGCCGCATCTTCCGCCCCCTCGCGCTGACGTACACGTTCGCACTTCTCGGCGCGCTCATCCTCGCGCTCACGATGGTGCCGGCGCTGTGCGCCCTGCTCTTGCGTCCCAAGGACGCGGAGAGCAAGGATCCGCGCTGGATCGAGGCCGCACGCCGCGGCTACGGAAGCGTGCTCGCTGGCGCGTTGCGCAACCGCATCGTCACGGGGCTCCTCGCCGTCGGTCTCATCATCGGCGCGGTGTTCACGGCCAAGAGCCTCGGCGCGGAGTTCCTGCCGATGCTCGACGAGGGCGACATCGTGATCTTCGTCGAGATGCCAGCCTCGATTAACCAGGAGAAGTCGCGGCAGATCCTGCTCGATGTTCGCCATCGCCTCCTCGGCTTCCCGGAGGTCATCGCCACGCTATCGGAGCACGGTCGACCTGAAGACGGCACCGACAACGAAGGCATCAACATGTCGGAGACGTTCGTGCGCCTCAAGCCGCGCGAAACCTGGCCCGCTGGCGTGAACAAGGACACGCTCGTCGAAGAGATGCGCGCCTCGCTCGAGCAAATCCCGGGCGTGGAGTTCAACTTCAGTCAGCCGATCAAAGACAACGTCGAGGAAGCTGTCGCCGGCGTGCGTGGCCAGATCGTTCTCAAGATCTTCGGACCCGACCTCGACAAGATGCGCGACACGCTCATTGCCGCAAAGGGCGTGCTCGCGAACGTCAAAGGCGTCGTCGACCTCGACCTCTACCGCGACGCGATGACGCCGCAGCTACAGATCGAGCTCGACCGACAAGCGCTCGGTCGCGCGGGCATCCCCGTCGCCGACGCACAGGAGCTGATCGAGACCGCGCTCGGCGGAACCGTCGTGACGAACCTCTGGAAGGAGGATCGCCTCGTGCCGATCCGCGTGAGTCTGCCTGCTGCCGAGCGCGCCGACCGCGAGATGATCAAGAACCTCCCGGTGCCGGCCGTGGACGGCGCTCGCGTACCTCTCGGCGAGCTCGCACGCATCGACACGGGTGAAGGTCGCGCAGCCATCAACCACGAATCCAACAGTCGCGTCGCCGCGTTGAAGTTCAACGTCGAGGGGCGCGACCTCGGCAGCGTCATCAAAGAAGCGCAGCAGGTCGTCGCGGACAAGGTGAAGGTCCCCGAGGGCCATTACTTCGTGTGGGGCGGCGAGTTCGAGAACCAGCAGCGCGCGATGGCGCGCCTGCGCGTCGTCGTTCCCGTCGCGCTGATCTTCGTGCTCGTCCTGTTGTTCAGCGCGCTCGGCTCCGCGCGCAGCGCCGCCGCCGTTCTGCTCATCGCGCCGTTCGCGCTGACGGGTGGTCTATTCGGTTTGCACCTCGCGGGCATTCCGCTCTCGGTATCTGCCGCCGTCGGCTTCATCGCGCTGCTCGGTCAGGTCTCGCTCTCCGGCCTCCTCGTCGTCAGTGGCATCGAAGCACTGAGAAAGGAGGGCATGCCGCTAAGTGAAGCGTTGATCCAGGGTCCGATAGGCCGGTTCCGCGCGCTCGTGATGGCCGCGCTGCTCGCGATTCTCGGCCTTCTCCCGATGGCCACCTCGCACGCCGTCGGCAGCGAGACGCAACGTCCGTTCGCTGTCGTCATCATCGGCGGCATGGTCACGACACTCCTCGTGTCGCTGTTCGTGCTGCCGCTCATCTACCAGCTGTTGACTCCCAAGGTCCTCGGCACACCCGCGCAGGAGGAGTAGTCGCCATGCGCATCTTTGTTGTTCTCGCGGCGCTTCTCGCGTCCGCTGTTACTTCCGCTGCTCCAGCTCCCGACACCATCACCGCCGACCAAGCTGTCGCGCTCTACCGCGAGCGCAGCACGCGTCTGCAGGCGGCGAAGGCCGACGTCGACATCGCGCAAGCAGACGTCATCGGCGCGCGGATCTATCCCAACCCGTCTATCGGCCTCTCGACGACGAACACGGTCGGTGGCACCGACACCATCGGCCATTCGCAGGAGACGCTGTCGCTCGACATCCCGATCCTGATCGGCCACCAGCGCGGCAAGCGCGAGGCAGCCGCCAAGGCACACGTCGAGTCCGCACGCGTCTCCGTCGAAGCCGACGCAGCGAGCGTCGAGCTCGAGATCCGCCACCGCGTCGTCGCGCTGCAAGCGGCGCAGGAAAAGACGACCGCGCTCGGCGTTGCCGCGGACGATGCGCGCAAGCTGCGCGAGATCGTCGTCGGTCGCACCGCCGCCGGCGCCTCGTCCGCGTACGCGGTCCAGCGCATCGACCTCGCCATCGCCGCGCTCTCGAGCCGCGTCGACGAAGCCAAGGCAGACGAGCTCGCCGCGTCCCACGCGGTTGGTGTCGCGGTCGGGATCGCCGACTGGGCACCGCACGCGTCCGCCGCGCTCGCGCCCGCTGCTGCCGCTGACGAAGCAGCCGTCGACGCGATGCATCCGGCGCTCGCTCTCCCGCAGCGCGAGCAAACCGCCGCGCGCGCCGACGAGGAAACCGCGCATGCCGAGGCTGTCCCGACGCCATCGCTGCAGCTCGCCGCGTTCGCGACGACGGATCCAGGTGGTGTCGCCGTCACGGGCGGTGTCGCCATCCCGCTGCCCATGTTCGATCGCAACCAGGGCGCCGTCGCGAAGGCCCACGCCGAAGCACGCCGCGCGGAGCTCGAGCTCACCGCACGCAAAGACGAGCTCTCCGCAGCACTCGCGAGCTCGCGGGATGATCTGCGTGTTCGCCGCGACGCACTCACGAAGTTCCAGACCGATGCCGTGGCGAACCTCGACAAGCTCCGCACCATGGCGGAGGCCTCGTACAAGAACGGGCAGGGCGGTGTCGTCGAGCTCCTCGACGCGCTCGACGCGATCACCGAGGCGCGCATGCGCGAGATCGACCTGCGCGCGGCCGTCGTGGACGGAGAAGTCTCCGTGCGCGCTGCTGCTCGCGGTCGTTGACCGCAAGCGCCGTCGTGGCCGCTGCAGCCTCGCTCCTGTCGCGAACCAGATCGGCGAACAAGTTCGTGCAGGGCGGCGGCCACTGCGGCAACAAGCTGACGACGGAAGCGTGCTCGACGTTCGAGGAAGGCCTGGAATGGGGCTGCGGCGACACCGAAGGCTGCTGCATGAAGTGAGCACCTGGCGCGGGCATGGGCCATGCTGTGCGCATGCGCTGGCGCGTGCACCTGCTGCTCGTTCCGTTCGCGCTGCTCGCGTGTGTCGCCGCCTTCGCGCCACTGAACGCGATCGACACCGTGATCTCGCGCACCGCCCAGCGACAGACCTGGGCCGATACGCTCGCGCGGGCCGTGAGCTGGGTCGGCTATAAACCGACGAGCATCTACGCCGTTCTCGTCGTCGTCGTCGCGGTGTTCGCGATCGGTTGGCGCCGCGACGCGGTGTTCCTCGGCATCTCCACGGGCGGCGGGTGGCTGCTCTACAAGGCGATCCAGCTCCTCGTCGCGCGGCCTCGCCCCACGCTGCCGATCCACGGCGCGGGTGGCTTCACAGGGCCGAGCTTTCCGTCGGGCCATGTCATGAACTATATGGCGCTGTTCGGCTTCATGATCACTGTGCTCCTCCGCCGGTTGCAGCCGTCGCCAGCACGCACCGCGGCCATCGTCGGGCTCGCGGTGCTGATCGTTCTCGTCGGTCCTGCGCGCGTCTATCTCGGCGCGCACTTCGCGAGCGACGTTCTCGGCGGTTACGCGCTCGGCGGATGGTGGGTGCTCGTCATCGCCACGTTCTACTCACCGCGCGCGACGCAGCCGTCCGCCTCGGCGAGTTAGTCTCGCCGACATGTCCATCTCCCTCGACGTCGTCGCGCCGGCGCGCTGTGGCAGTGTCAACGTGGCGACCGCTCGACGCATGGCGTGGTCCGAGTGGGGCCCCAACGCGGGCGTACCCGTGCTGTTCTCACCCGGCGCCGCGACGAGCAGCTCGCTCGGGTTCGCGGCGAGTGCGCTCGAGCGCCTCCGCGTGCGGCTCATCGCGATCGATCGTCCGGGACTCGGAGAATCGGACGCGGCGCGCGAGCGAACGCTGGCGGATGACGCGCACGACGTCGCTGCGCTTGTTAGTGCGCTGTCGCTCGACCAACCCGCGATCGTCGGGTTCTCGCAGGGTGCTCCCCTCGCGCTCGCGTGTGCGGCGGCGGGCTCCGTCTCGGCAGTCGCGTTTGTCTCCGGCACGGACGAGCTCGCCGCTCCGAGCATTCGCAGCGCGCTCCCGCCCGAGATCCAGCAGCACATCGCGCTCGCGCACACTGACCCGCTTTCGCTCGAAGCGATGTTTCGCGGGATGAACGCCGCGATGATGATCAGCATGATCGACGCGAGCCCCGCAGTCGATCTCGCGGTTTACAAGGAGCCGACCTTCGTCGCGGCGTTTGCCTCTGCTGTGAACGAGGGCCTCGCTCGCGGCTCTGACGGCCTCGCGCGCGATGCGCGCCTCGCGATGTCGCCGTGGCCGTTCGACCCGTCGGCGATCGGCGTGCCCGTGCATCTCTGGTACGGTAGCGTCGATACGAGCCCATTCCACTCGCCGGACCACGGCGCGTCGCTCGCTCGCCGAATTCCCAACGCGGCGCGCACGGTCATCGAGGGCTCCGGCGGCGCGGTCCTGTGGACGCACGGTGCCGAAATTCTCGGCGCGCTGCTCGAAGCGCGGCGCCGCTCACTCTAGTCGGTCCTCGGCGCGCCTCGACATCGGTCAGATACGGGGCGGCGTCTCGACTGCGTATGGTACCGGATGCATCACTGGCCCGATTGTCACGCTGCATCCGTACGTGGCCCTCGAACGGCGCACGGCAATGAGTTGCGGTCGCGCTGTGGATCCTGAAGACCGCGGATTCCGCTGAGGAGATTCTGTTGCAGACGCAGAGCGTGTGATCTGAGCGCTGTCGTCGATGCGCTGCGAGTGGCTGTGAACGCACGCGCCGTGCACGTTTGATCGCTTGGCCCTCGAACGGCGCGCCCGCGATGAGTTGAGGGCGCGATGTGGATCCTGAGGACAGTGCGCCAGGAAAGCCTGGTCGAGGAGAAAGGAGGTAGCGACCTGAAACTTCGAATGTGACCCACGGTGAAAGTCCGACCGA
>DASYDE010000077.1:0-62911 GCA_036499725.1 Kofleriaceae bacterium | reverse complement strand
TCATCAAAAACTGTTCATCGCAGGAATGCTCGCGGCCACTGCACTGCCATTCGCTCTCGCCTCTGCTGACGATGCTCCACCGCCACCGCCGCCGCACGATCACCACGGTCATCACGGTCCGCCGCCGCCCGAAGCGCTCGCTGCGTGCAAGGACGTGAACGAGGGCGCGACCTGCGCGTTCACGATCCACGAGCACGACGTCACGGGCACGTGCTCGCACGGTCCCGACGGACAGGGGCCGCTCGCATGCAAGCCGGATCATCCGCCTGGTCCGCCGCCCGAGCAGAAGTAGCGTTGCGGATTCTTTCAGTCCTGCAATCCGAGGCGTCGACGAGCGACTCGTGATGGAGCGAACGCTCGAAGGAGGACTGGATGTCTCATGATCACGACGACGCCCACGAAGGGCTGCAGCAGGACCTGACCACGCTCGCGATTCGGGCCCACCGCCGCGACTTTCTGCGCTGGGTCGCGGGCGCAAGCGCGATTCCATTCATCGCGCCACTCGCCGCTTGTTTGGGCGGCAACGACGTCGGTGCGGTCGACGACTCGACGACGACCGATGGCTCGACGGGAACGTGCTCGACCATCCCCGAAGAGACGGCGGGACCGTATCCGGGCGATGGCACGAATGGTCCGAACGCGCTGACGTCATCGGGCATCGTGCGCTCAGACATCACGTCGAGCTTTGGCTCGTACAGCGGCACTGCGGCTGGCGTCCCGCTGACGATCAAGCTCGTGCTCGTCGATAGCGACAACAACTGCACGCCGCTCGAGGGCTACGCGGTCTATCTCTGGCATTGCGATGCAGCAGGCCGCTACTCGCTGTACTCGTCAGGCGTGACGACCCAGAACTATCTGCGCGGCGTGCAGGAGGTCGACGCGACGGGCATGGTCACGTTCGTGTCGATCTTTCCGGCCTGTTACGACGGGCGCTGGCCGCACATCCACTTCGAGGTGTATCCGAGCACCGCGGTGGCGACAAACGGCTCGGCGAAGATCGCGACGTCACAGATGGCGATGCCAAAGGCGACATGCGACGTCGTCTACGCGACGAGCAACTACGCGAGCAGCGCGACGAACCTCGCGAAGGTGTCGCTCGGCACCGACAACGTGTTCAGCGACGGAACATCACTCCAGATTCCGACGATCACCGGCAACGCGACGGATGGTTACGTCGCGACGCTCACCATCGGGGTCACGGGCTAATCGACGAACAGCGCGGTCACGCGATCGAGATCCGCTCGCGCGGTGAAGGTCGGCTTGTTGTTCTCGATGGCACAGCACTGCGCGGTCCGGAATTGCGGGAACGCGGGGAGTCCGAGGATGTATGCACCGAGGCTCGAGATGAACGGTTCGTGGCTGACGAGCACCACGCTCGCTCCGTACGATTGCAGCTCGCTCGCCGCGACGCGCGGTTGGGCCGACGGCTCCAGGTGGCGCAGCGACGTGATCACACCGATGTAGTCGACCGCGTTCGCGATGAGCTCGGCCGTCTGCACCGCGCGGGGCAGGGGCGAGCAGATGATCGCGTCGGGCTCGACGTTCTGTTCTTTCAACAAGCGACCGAGAGCTCGCGAGTGTTGCCGCCCCAATGCGGACAACCAACGATCGCGGTCACTGCCCGCGTCCTCCTCCGGAACCGCATCACCGTGGCGTACGAGGTAAATCCGCACGGCTCGATCGTAACATCTCTACTTCGCTGGTTCTTCAGGCGGCATCGGTTCGTCATCCGACGGCGCTGCTGCCGAACCCGAGCCTGTGTCTCCGCCGACCGCTCCATCGGGCGCATCGACGGGCGTCTCGCCCTTGCACAGCCGCGCCGGCGCGAGCGAGAGCACGTCGAGTGCGATCCCGGCCGCGTTCTCCAAGCGTGCCGACTGGCGCGCTGTCGTCGCGTCCCAGAGTCGGATGCTGCCTTTGCCGTCCTCGTACGCGAGCGTGTCCGCATCGAGCCAGCGATTGGCGAACCGGCTCTTCATCGTCAGCAGGTGCTTGAGCGATGCTGTCTTTCCGTCGCTCACGTACAGCGACGACTCGACGCCCTTGGCACACGGGTCGACGGCGGTCGCGAACGCAACGCGTCCCGATGTGGGCGCGACGGCGAACGATGACTGCCACGCGGCGTGCGACTCCGGGATCGCGATCTCGGTGCCTCCACCCGTCTTGAAGCTCGGCGTCGTCGGAGGTTCGCCGGACCACACCGCGACGAGGCCCTCCGGCGCGCGCACCAAGCGTCCTTCGTCGAGCGTGACTGCGATGCGCGGGACGGGCAACATCGCCGTCGACTTGGTCGCCTTGCCCGTCGCCTCGTCGAGCGCGAGCGTCTGCGGATCCTTGGTCGACCAGCGTCCGTCCTCCTGCGCAGTCCCCGCGAGCAGTTGATCGTCCGCGTAACCGATCGAGTACTCGCGCGCGGCGGGCAGCGCGATCCGTTTTCCGATCGGCTGCCACGTCGTCGTGTCGAGGACGATCACCCAGCCAGCCGCGAACGTCGACGCGTCGTCATCCGCCTTGGCGTGATCGATGCGGTCCCATCCGAGGAGCGCGATCTCTTTGCCCGACGGCGAGCGCACGTAGCCCGCGACCTTGTGATCGGTGTGCGAGAGACGCAGATAGCGCTTGGTCTCGCGGTCGTAGGCGTACAGCTCGCCGCGAGTCGTCGCGCTCTGCGCTCCGCTCTGTGTCGGCCACTTGAACGTGCTGCGTCGACCGACCAACCACAGACCGCTCGCGACGCGCTTCGCGTAGTCAGCACCGATGCGCTGCGCGAGCGCCTTCACCGCATCGCCGTGCGGCGTGGCGAGAAACTCGGTGAAGTCTTTGTCCTCGAGGAGCGCGGGCCCGTACTTGTAGTAGTCGCCGCCGAGCGCGGTCACCAGGTGATCGACCGCCGCTGCATGTTCACCGGCCTGCGCGAGCACTTTCGCGAGCAAGTAGTGCGCGTCGAGGTGGTCGGGGTCCTTTGCGATGGACGCCTCGAGCTGTGCGCGCGCGCCCGCCGCATCGCCCTTCGCGCGCAACGCGACCGCCTTGTCGTACGCGGGCCACCCCTCTGCGTAGACGAAGTTCATGCGAGCGATCTTGTCGATTCCCGACGGAGGAGCAGTGAGCGGCGCGACCTGTGGTCCCCCGGATCCCGCATCCTTCTTCTCCGCGGTCGGCTTGTCGGACTTGCTGCCGCATCCAGCGAGCGTGAGCGCGCACAGTGTGGCGAGTGTGTATCGGCGGTTACTGAGCATGAGACTCCGTTAGGAGGATCCAGGACTCTGGCCTCGAATGTGGCAGGATTCGACGCATGAAGACGATGACCATGACTCTCCTCTCAGTGCTGATCGCGGCCGTCGGTTGCAGCCACGACAAGAAGCCGGTCGCGCCGAAGGTTACCGAGACCACGACCACCACGACCACCGTGGCGAAGCCCTCGGTCACTCCTGACAAGGTGGCGACGGATGAGCAGGTGAGCCCCGGTCTGGCCATCTCGTCCGACATTCTTGCCGCGTGCGGCATCAAGGTCACCAAGAGCGCGAGCCCCAAGTTCGACTTCGACAAGGACGAGCTGACCACGGAGGATCGCGGCGTTCTCGACCAGGTCGCGACGTGCCTCACGACGGGCCCGCTCAAGGGCAAGGCCGTCTCCTTGATCGGTCGCGCGGATCCGCGCGGCACCGACGAGTACAACCTCGGTCTCGGCTCGCGCCGTTCGCACTCGGTGAGCCAGTACCTCGGCCGCCTCGGCGTCACCGAAGCGCAGATGGGCGTCACCACGCGTGGCTCGCTCGACGCGACGGGGTCGGATGAAGCGACGTACCGCGAGGATCGCCGCGTCGACATCCAGCTGCAGGCCCCGGCCACGCCCGAAGGCTGAGCCTCAGAGGCCGGCAGCGGCGCGAAGCTCGACAATCGTCTTCGCTGCTTCCGGGCGGCGAATCGGGCCGTAGCCCTCCAAGTAGAACGTATCGTCGCCCTCGAGCACGACGAGAACCTCGTCGTAGTCCGCGGTGGGCTCGGGCGGCGTCGTCGGCGGAGCTTCGGTCCATGCCGTGTGCGCGAAGCCCATCAGGTAGGCGCCGTTGCGAGCTGATAGCTCCTTGATCGCTTCCTTCTCGAGCTTGCCCGTCGACGGTGCGTTCGGCTTGGTCGACTGACCGACGAAGATCGTCTTCGCGTCGAGATCGACGACGATGCGCCACGGCGGCGACGTGAGCCCTCCGCCCGACGCGTAGATGCCGTTCTTGGGCAGGAGTGGCAACAGCGCCGGCGGCAGCTTCGCGCGCGGGGTCACGTCGCGCTTGCCGCTGGCGGACGTCGAGGGCTCGGTCGGCGTCGGCGATTGCGGTGGAGGCGGCTGGCTCGTCGAGCAAGCTGCCGCGAGCACCAGTGCCGTGAGGATGGTCCAGCGACGATTCACGCGCGCATCCTATGCTAATTTGGCTGCGTGGCGCTCGAGCATGTCGCGCAGGGACAGACCCGGTTTTTCACGCCGGGCGTGGCACCAGATCCGCGCGGCATCCTCCTCGGTCGCTTCGTCGCGATGACGTTTGCGACGCTCGAGGGCGCGGTGTCGTGGTTCCGCCTCTATTCGAGCGAGGCGTCACTGGACGAGCTGCTCGCGAACCTCACCATCATCAAGGCGCGCACGGCGCTCGGCGGTCGCGAGATCGTGGTGCTGATTCCGGCGGTGTCGTCGTACGCGGCGGATCGCGCGGCGCGCCTGTGTCGGCTCGTCGGTGGCGGCGTGTACACGGGCACGGCAAAGCACTTCGTGAAGTACCGCGACGATCGCTCGCCGTACGGCTACGACGCGGTCGACATCGGCGCCATGCCCGCGTCGACGGACTTCATGGTCCACGGCGACGAGTTCGCGCAGGGCTACGTCAAAGAGGGCGAGCTGCCGTTCGCCAAGCTCCTGTTCCGCTTGTCCATCCGCAAGATGCCGGGTGGCGAGAACCTCGAGCACGACGATCGCCACGACCTGTTCCTCGCCGTCGCGCGCGGTCTCTCCGAGGGAATCATTCGCTACCTGTGGCGCAACCGCGTCGACGCCGAAGCGGGGTTGTTTTCACCGGGCACGGCGAGTGCGTTCGATGATCGCGGTAGCGACCGCGGCTACATGTTGATCCGCGTGAACGCGCTCCCCGAGCGCATCCTCGCGCTGTTCCTCGGCACGCCCGGCATCGACGTGTTCAAGCCGACGGGGCAGGCGGCCGCGGTGGCAGTTGGCTACCAGCATCCGATCGATCTCGCGTCGTGCTCGTCGGTGTTTCCCGCCGACACGTTCCACATCTTCTGGCCGGGCGATCGCGTCGACGTCCTGCCGGGCCCGCTCGCGTTGTCAGATATCGCCGATCTCACGAGCGTGGATCTCGAGATGGAGAAGGCGAAGGACCCGACGCAGCTGCAGGGCAAGGCGCCCGACCCGATCGGCGTGGAGCTCAAGCTCGCCGCTGCGATGGGCCCGCCGCGCCGCGTGGTCGCCACGCTAATTCCGGCCGCGCACGGCTCGCGCTTGAAGCGCATCCTGTTCGCGTTGCCGCCGGTGTCGCTGCGTGGACATCGCGTCGCCATCACGGATCGCGGCATCCTCGTCGTCGGCTCCGAGAACCTCGATGTGATTCCTCTCGGGCAGCTGATGTCCGAGATCACGCCCGGTCTGCTCGTTCCGCTCGGCATGGACATCGTCCCGCGCGTGACGCCCGAAGTGCTCGCACGCGCTCTCGGTCACGGTCCGGGCCTTGTCACCGTGTTCACCACGGACGGTGCGCCGTTCCAGGTCAGCGACGGCGCGTTCCAGACGCTGGAGCGCCGCTCGCTCGCGAAGATGGATGTCGACAAGGCGGAGACCGTCGACTACGCCGCCCAGGCGCCCGCCGAAGCGCAGGTCGTGAATGACGCCGTCGGCAGTTTTGCGCTCTGGGGCTTCCCCGAGGGCAACGACAAGAAGCAGCTGCCGCCCGGCAAGTAGATGTCGAAGATCGCGCTGAAGGATTTCCTCACCGGCTTCATCAAGCCGCTCGTCGCCGGAGGAGAGCTCCACATCGGCGCGCCGATCGCGCTGCCAGATCTCGATCGCTGGGATTACGAGCTGCCGCACGCGAGCGTCGAGAGCGTGGAGGTCGACGACGCGCGTACATCGGTGCTCTCGACGCTCGTCTATCGTCCGCCCGCGTTTCTCCTCGAGAACGAAGAGCTCTCGATCGCTGCCGGCCTGCACAACGCGCTGTTCCTCGTCCACCCGCGCGCCGATCGGTGGACGGTCAGCGACCGCGCGCGCCGCAAGATCATCGACACCGCGCTCACGATGGTGAGCCAGCCGCTGACGAAGAACCGCACGCGTGTCCTCGCGCGTCACGCGTTGCTGCACCAGTTGTTCAATCTGCACCGCAAGGACATCACGGTGTCGTGGTGGACGGGGCGCGCGAAGTTCTACGGGCAAGAGCCGCCGCACCGCCTCACCGCGTGGAAGGGCGTGCGCCGCGTGCGCGAGGAAGTCGTGAATGTCGGTTTTGATGATCTGCTCGCCGTGCCCGACACTGCACCGGTGATCGCGACGCTGCTCCGCCGCACGCCGCTCACGCAGTTGCTCGACTCGCACGCGGGCGCTCCGCCGCTGCACTGGGAGGACGCGGTGTTCGTGCTGCGCGATCCAGAGCTCGCGCGCGCCGTCGCGTACCACCTGGTGCCTGCGGACGCGAGCCCGCGCGATCAAGTGGCTGGTCCGGCCCGGCTCGCTGCTGCCTTCGAGCAGATGCTCGAGCGCGCGCCCGACGAGTCCGACGTGCGTGCCGTCTGCGCGTTCATCTCGCACCTCGGCGCACTGTTCTGTCTCGCCGAAATCTCGTTGCGCGAGCCTGGTGCAAAGAGCCCGCTGCTCTCGCAAGTACTCGCGGCGGAAGGCGCCGGTCAGCGCCCGCGCGGGCTCGCGACGCTGTTCGCCGTGCCCAACGCGCTCGCTGTCGTCGATCCACGCCTCGCGGTTCCGCCTGGCATCGCCGAGACGCCGCGCCTCGCGCAGCGCTGGGCCGTCCATCGCGCGCAGGCCGTGGAGCTGCTCGGCGAGCCGACGATCGATGCTCTCGCGCAGCGCTTGCGGCGCCACTTGCGGCCGTCGCCACGCGATCCCGTCGAGGTCGTGACGCTTCCTCCGCCCGCGCCCGCGGCTGAACCAGCCGCATGACCGACATCCACTACCTCGTGTTCTCGGTCGTGCTCGCGTGGCTGATGATCATGGTTGCGGGTCTGCTGCACACGCCTACCTGGACACGCCGCGGCGCTACGGATGCGTTCGGCAACCGCGAGAGTCTCCCCGAGAAGTCACCGCTCGCAGCGCGTGCCGATCGCGCCGCCAAGAACATGAACGAGAACCTGCCGCTGTTCATCGGCCTGTTTCTCGCGGCGCGCCTCGCCGGTGCCAACGCGATGCCGGGCGCGGCCCTGTTTTTCTTCGCGCGCCTCGCGTACTGGCCGATCTATCTCACTGGCATCAAGTACGTGCGCACGCTCGCGTGGTTCGGCTCGCTCGCCGGCCTGTTGTGGCTCGGCCTCGCAGCGCTCCACGTGGTGTGATCAGAAGCCGCGGCCGATCCGCGGCCAGGCCCGTACCCAAGCAGGACTTTTCGGGTAATGTGCCGGCTTCCGCATGGTTGCTCCTCCGACGACACCGCCGACCGCCCCGCGTAATTTCGCCGTCGACGTCGCGCGCGCCTCCGCCGCGTTCCAGGACCTCGCCCGCACGATGGGCGCGCAGTTCCTCGACAAGCAGGAGATCATCCGCCTGATGGTCGTGTCCGCGATCGCGGGCGAGCACATGGTCATCGTCGGTCCGCCTGGTACGGCGAAGTCGGCGATGATCGACATGTTCTCCAAGCTCATCGACGCGAAGTACTTCGAGTACTTGCTCACGCGCTTCACCGAGCCGAACGAGCTGTTCGGTCCCGTGGACATCGCCGCGTTCCGCGAGGGCCGCTACACCCGGCGCCTCGACAACATGTTGCCGACAGCCGAGGTCGTGTTCCTCGACGAGATCTTCAAGTCGAACTCCGCGATCCTCAACTCGCTTCTCCACGTCATCAACGAGCGCAAGTTCCAGAACGGCCCCGACGTCATTCCTGTGCCGCTCATCTCGCTGTTCGCGGCCTCCAACGAAGTGCCCAACGACGAGAACCTCGCGGCGATGTTCGACCGCTTCCTCGTGCGCGTGCTGTCCGACAACCTCGACAGCTATCACTTCCACGAGCTGATGAAGAAGGGCGTGGCCCTCGAGCTCCGTAAGATGACCGGTCGCTCGGTCGACGTCTCGGGGCGCCCGCAGGAGCTCAAGCCCATCATCTCGGCGCGCGAGCTCCGCGGCATCCAGCAGAACTTCGACAAGTTCATGCAGTTCCCCGAGGAGTTCCTGACCAAGTACAAGGGACTCGTCTTCCAGATCCGCAGCGAGGGCATCTCCATCTCGGATCGCCGCGCCGTGAAGCTGTTGAAGCTCTTCGCGGCGTCTGCGGTGTTCGACGGTCGCACGAAGGTCCACGACGGCGACTTCTTCATCCTGCGCCACATCTGGAACAACCTCGATCAGGTCGAGCTCCTCGAGGAGATCGTGAACCCGGTCGTCGACTCGTACTACCGCGAGCATCCGGACGAGCGCCGCTTCATCGGTCCGTCGGCGAGCCTCGATGATCTGCTCACCGAGCTCGGTCTCATTCGCGAGCTGCTCACGTCGGGTACGGAGCTCTCCGATATCCAGCTGTTCAGCCAGCTCAAGAACCTCAACGAGATCAAGGTCGCGCTCGCTGCGCTTCCGGGTGAGAGCGCGCAGCGCATGATCCGCGAGGTCGACCAGCTCCTCGAGACCGTGTTCGCGTCGTCCAAATTCGGCCTCTAGCCGCGGACGACGAGCGCCGTCGGACGCTAGGTGCGCCAGGGCGGCGTGCTCGTGAAGTCGCTCTTGCTGAGGCCCAGGCCGTTGTGGCGCAGGATCGCGTACGTGTGCGCGTAGTGGAAGTGGAAGTTCGGTAGCGCGAAGTGATCGAGGTAGTCACCGCCGCGGAGCTTCTTGTCGCCCATCCACGCGTGCTGCACGTCGCGATCTTCGGCGCCGATGAAGTCGGCCTCCTTGAACGTCGCGAGGTAGTCCTGCACGGTCTTCACCCGCGCGCGGATCTCGGCGAGCGTCGTCTCGGTGTCGGGGTGCGACGGGCCCTGCTTGCCGCACAGCTTCGCGCACGTCCACTTCGCCTGATCACAGGCCGACTGGATCTGGCGGAGGAGCGGGTACTGGTCGGGGGCGAGGCGCGCCTGGAGCAGCGTCTCCGGATCGAACTTCTTCTGCTCGCCATACGCGACGGCCTTGTCGAGCCACGTCGGAATCTGACCGAGGAACTTGGTGAACACGGGCACGGTCGCGAAGTACAGGTTCATGCCCGTCACGCTATCACGGCGCTGCGGGAGCGCGTTCGAGCGTGACGACGACCGGGCGATGGTCCGACGCACCTTTGTCGAGAACTTCGGCCGTCGCCACAGTGAACTTGTCGTCGACGACGACGTGATCGATATCCATCGATAGCAGGCTCACGTTCTTGCCGTTCACCTCGCGCTCGTAATGCCACGTCGTGGGGCCAGTGGTCGGCACACGTGCGAGGCCGTGTTCGGCGAGGAACTTCACGGCGAGGCCGTCCGGTAGCTCGTTGAAGTCGCCAGCGACGATCGTCGGGAGCGACGTGTCGATCTTTGCCCAGTAGGTCTCGATCTCCTTCTTGCGGACAGGCGGCGTCGTCGAGTACCCGACGAACCAGCTGCCGTTGTCGATGTTCGGGCGGAGATGAACGTGAAGAATCTGCACGGAGCCCAGCGGCGTCTCGACGAGTAGTCGCTCTGCGGGGAAGTAACCTCCCGTCGGCGGGGACCACAACTCGTCCGCTTTGATCGGCTGCTTGGAGATCACCGCGAGCCCACCCGCGCGACGACCCTGGATGTGGAAGGACTGATACGGATAGGTCGTGGCCAGCTTCTTCAGCGGCCCTTTCCACGCATCCGTGACCTCCTGGAGCAGGATCACGTCGGCATCCGTTTCTGCAAGGGCAGCGACGGCGCCGGCGACATCCGGGTTCGCGTAGTTCACGTTGTAGGTGACGAGGCGGAGCATCGCGATGAGCGTCAACACGCCTCAGCATGGGGCGGCCGAATGGTCGGGGCTACTCACTTTTGAGCGGGCGAAATCCTCGCAGGCTCCGTCGGTGACGCCACCCCGTGGGGCCTGCGTGCTAGTTTCGCACCGTGCCGATTCCCGCCGAACGTCGACGCAGCTTCCTGGCCCGCCAGGTCGCGACGATGGCGCTCTCGCACGTGCAAGTCGACACGCCGATGGCGCTCGTGCGCGCGGCCGCGTGGAGCAACTCGCTCGCTCGGATGGGCGTGCACTTGCCGCTGTTCATCGTCCACGACATCGGCGTGATGCTGTCGATGACCCGCGGTGCGGGTGGCTACGTGATCCGCGCACGCGAAGCGCAACTCGCGCGCCTGCAGCTGCCGCCGAACACCAAGACGGATCTGGTGAAGTATCGCCAGCTGCTCGAGAACATTGCGGGCAGCGAAGTAACGGAGCGCCTCGCCGGATTGCGCCTGCGCGACGAGATGGTCGCCGTGCTGCTCTCGCGCATCCTCGGCGACACGTTCAACCGCTGGCGCGATCGCACCAAGGGCTCCGGCGCCGAGCCGCTACCGCTCGACCTGGGCATCCTCGGCGAGATCGACTACGCGGATCACTTTCGCGACTTCGATCCGCGCAGCCTGTGGGCGTTTGCCGAGCACGTCGTCGCGCAGCAGATGCACATCTACACGCAGGTCGAGCTGATCGATCTCGATACGGTGCGCTTGCTCGGCCTGTTCAAGGAGGACTCCGCGTCGGGGTCCGAAGCGCTCGGCGGCGCGATCGATCTCGTCGATCTGTTCGCCGCGCTCGGCTCGCCCGAGGCGAACGACGTCGCGAACTTCTCACTCGACCTTCTTCCCAGCGTGCTCGAGACGCGGCGCTCTACGGGCGCGCAAACGTTTGCTGTCGATGGCTACGCCTCGATCGAGCGCAAGGGCAACATCGATTCGCTCGTGCTCTCCGAGCTCGCGTACGACCGCGAGATCTTCGAGCAGAAGGTCGTCGACTCGGAGCTTCTCTACTACGGGCGCGAGAAACAGCGCGAGGACGAGCGCCGCCTGCAGTACATCCTGATCGACTGCAGCGCGTCGATGCGCGGCCAGCGCCAGGTGTTCGCGCGCGGTCTCGCGCTCGCGTTGATCAAGAAGCTCACGCTCGAGGGTGACGAGATCTGGGTGCGGTTCTTCGACTCGCGCCTGCACGAGACGGTCAAGATCGGTCGCTCGGGCCAGGTACCCGTGCCGTACCTGTTGAGCTTCCGCAGCGAGCGCGGCCGCAACTACGGCAAGGTGTTCCGCCAGCTGCTCGTCGAGGTCACGCGCCTGCGCCGCGAGCAGAAGCGCCGCGTCGTGCTCTACACGATCACGCACGGCCAGTGTCACATCGAGCCGGAGCTGATCACCGCGCTCAAGCAGCAGGCATTCCTCTACGGCGTCATCGTCCTGCCGTCGAGCGATCAGCTGCCAGAGTTTGTCCCGTTGCTCGATCGCCAGCAAATCGTGAGCGGCGAGGTGCTGACCAATCGCACCGAGCGTCGCAATCGAGCGCTCGACATCGTCGGTGATGCGACCCGCACGCGAAAAGCGCAGGGCGAGCAGCCGTCGACGGATCCCGCGGTCAGTCGGCGCATGAGCGTCGTAAAATGACGCTGCGGGCATCGCTGCTCGCTCTCTGTCTGCTCGGCGGGTGCGATCGCGTGTTCGGCCTCATCGGGGGCGACGACACCACAAACCATGTTCCCGACGCTGCGGGCGGATCCGACGACGGTGGCGCCGATGCTCGCGCCGGCTGTCCCGAGTGGTTCACGGAAGGGGCAGGGCTCGAGCTGAACGAATCGATCGTCGACATCGCGGCAGGCGATCTGACCGGGGACGGTCTTGCCGACATCGCGCTCCTGACCCACAACGTCCTTACGACGTCCCACTTCGTCGATATCTACGCTTCCACGGGTGCTGGTCCGTTCGCGACGTTTGGACAGTTCCCCGTGACCACGACGACCACCGAGATCGAGGCGGCGGATCTCGTCCCGAACGGCAACAACGAGCTCGCGGTGCTCGATCCGAGCGCCAATGTCATCACGTTGTACGCTGTGACAGACAATTCTCTCGCGTCGCTGGACGTCGTGCAGAACATCGGCCTGAACGCGCGCTCGATGACCGTCGGCGATCTCGACGGACAGGCGCCGGTGGATATCGCGTGGGCCGCGAGTGGCAGCAATTCGTACGGGAACTACACGCACTCGATGACGGAGACGGTCGGTCTGGGACGAACGCCCGTGTACGTCGGGATGCTTGGTCGGAGCGGGGCAAGTGGAAGCGACCCGCTCATCACGACGACGTCTCCGAGCTCGCTCCTGATCCGCGCTGCAGCTCCACAGGCGATCGCCTTGACGGGTGAACCAGGGCCGGTCGCGGGGGGCCATCTCGCGGGCGGTACCCCGATCGTCGCGGTGGCAATGCTCGACGCCACGATCGAGATCTACGAGCTGACGTCGACCAACTTCGAGTTGCGAACGTCCATTGCGCTCTCCTCGAGCACGACGGCGCTGACGTTCATCGATCTCGATCACGACGGCTCCGACGAGCTCGTCACCACGCAGGCGAGCACGTCCGGAGGACCCAGCTCGGTTGAGGTCTTTCAGTGGGATGCGAGCGGGACGTTCATGAACCCGACACCGCTGCCGTACAACCACGTCGCCGTGGCCCAGGCATTCGGTGATTTCGACGGTGATACGTTCACGGACCTCGTCATCGCGGGGACCGATGACTCGGTCGCGGTGTACCGGAACTGCCGATGAGCGGCATGCTAAGACCCCAAGGCAAACGTGGCGCGTAGAACGTTTAACTCCATCGAGTCCACGGCGGATCAGGCCGAGGCGCTGAGCCAGCAGGGGCGGTGGGTCGAGGCCGAGCGCCAGTACCGCGAGCTGATCGGCCAGACGCACGTCATCAACTACGAGTACGACGATTGGTTGCGCCGCCTCGGTGAGATCTATCGGCACCTCAATCGTCCGCGCGAAGCGGCGTTCGTCTACCTCTATCTTCACTACTTCGATCAGGCGCGCGCGCAGCTCTCCGCCGAGGAGCACATCGGCCTCCGCGCACGTCTCGCCGAGCTCGATAAGAAGTGGACCGACGCGGCGCAGCTCTACCAGCAGGCGAAGCTGCCGGTGCACGCCGCCGTCGCGTTCGAGCGCGCGAAACAGGGACCCGAAGCCACCGCCGCGTGGAAAGGCCTCACCCACGCCGCCGGTGTCGGTCAGCGTCCGTACGAAGCAGCCCTCATTCACTTCAACTACGGTCTCGCTGCCGCGCGTCTCGACGCTAACTCGAGCGAAGCGCGTCGCGCTCTCATCGAGAGCCAACGCAAGCTCGAGCAAGTCGCTGACGACTTCGAGCAAGTGGGCGAGCTGGAGCGCGCATTCGATTGCTTTCAGATCCTGCTCAAGCTCGGCAAAGAGAGCGCGCAGTTCGAAAACCTGGCCGAGGGATACGTCAATTGCATCCGCGTGCTGCGCGACGACAACCTCAAGTTCTACGTCCTCCAGTACTACGAGGACTTCATCAAGCTCGCGCTCGAGCGCGGTGAGCTTCACGCAGCCGCGACGCTCTACCAGGAAGCAGCCGCGTTCGCCGCCCGTGCCGGCCTGCCGTACGACCGCCACTACCAGCACAAGAGCGCGTTGACCTGGATGCGCTGCGCCGACAAGTTCGTCGAGACCGGTGTCCCCGTGCAGATGACGGAGAACGCGCTCCTCGCCGCCGCGTCGCAGCACTCCGCCGTCGGTGACTACCCGGCCGTGCGCGAATGCTTCGAGAAACTCGCCGGCCTCGAGCTTCCCGACCGCGCCAAGAAGCGCTTCTCGACGATCGCGCAGCGCTACAAGGGCCTCGCCAATCCGCCCGTCGAGCTCCCGGGCCTCCCCGACTATCTCAAGCAGCAGCACGCCTACGCGGACATCTGGTTCGTCGACCTGCTCGAATGGGAGATGGACGGCGATCCATTTGCCGTCGCCGCCTCCATCGTCGGTGACCTCCGCTACCCAAACGGCATCCGCCGCCGCGCGCTCGTCGTGCTGCTCACGCTCTCCGACGCGCAAGCGCGCAAGCAGGACGCCGAGAGCGAGACGCTCGTCCACGTCGCGGAGCTGCTCGGCGAGCTGCAGTCCTACGCTGCGCTTTCCCCGCTCGAGAAACTCTTCCTCTCGCCGGATCCCGTGATCCGTCGCGCCGCCGTCAAAGCGCTGCGCTTCCTCTACTTCAAGCGCTCGTTCGTCATCGTTCGCAAGGCGCTCGCCGACGGTGATCCGCAGGTCCGCGAAGCCGCGCTCACCGCCATCAGCGGCCTCCACTTCCCGCACGCCTTCAATCCGCTCGCGCGCATCTATCGGGAGAGCAACGACCCGCGCGTGCGCACGGCTGCACTCCAGTCCATCGGCAAGATCCAGACAGTCGAAGCAGGCGAGTTCCTCGTCATGGTGCTGCGGCAGGAGTCCGGAAACCTGCGCGAGGCCGCCTACCAATCTCTCGCACAAATGGACAACGCGGACGTCGTCCCGATCCTGCGCCAGCACCACGAGATCGAGACGAATCCGCAGGTCCGCGACACGCTCGGCGAGCTCCTCCGTCGACACTGATCACACGAGGTGGCAACTCTGCTGCCACCACCTGCCACGCAAGACCGTTTACGATCAGCACATGAGGTGGTTCCCACTCGCGCTCCTGCTCGTCGGCTGCGGCACGTTCAACTACAACCGCGCCGCTCTCGTTCCGCGTGGTACGCCCCGTGTCACCACCGGCACGCCGATGGACTCCGTCGGTCAACTCGACGTCGGCGCGACGAGCATCGCGCACCTGTCCTCCCCCGGCGAAGGTGATCCCAACCAGGGCGTCGAGATTCCAGGCACCCAGCTGCACGGCGGCGCAAAGCTGCGCGCGGGCAAGAACCTCCAGCTCGGCATCATCTACGAGAACGGATTCGACTCCGGCGCGAAGGCCATCAAGTCCACGCAGCCGCCCGTCGACAACGGAAATGTCGCCGGCTACGGCATCTCGATCGACGCGATCATCCCGACGAGCGATCCAAACTTGAACGTCGGCATCGGCTTCGACGGCATTCTGTGGTCCGTGCCTTACGTGCAGTACAACTCCTGCGCAGCGGGCGCAGATTGCTTCCCGTACAGCATCACCGAGCGTGGTCGCGATCACGTGAACGCCTTCGCGGCGAGCATCACGCCCAGCTACAAGGTCGATCCATCCATCGTCATCTTCGGCGGAGCGACCATCCGCAATCAGCCCACGATCCAGCAGAAGGGCCAGACGATGGACCCGCTCCTCGGCGATCCGAATGACTCCGAGGTCCAGTCGGGCCCGGCCAACATCATCGTCTCCGCGGGTGCGCAGTTCTCGCTCGCCGATGGCTCCGTTCTGATCTCCGGCGTCGCTTTCTACGACGTGACGAAGAACGTCTACCAGGACAAGCCGGGCCTCGGCGTGATGGTGTCGCTGCCGATCGGCCACCTCCCGAAGCAGCAGCCGGCCAATCCGCCGCCGCAACAGCAATGGTACCCGCCTCCGCCGGGTGGCTATCCACCGCCTCCGTACGCGCCTCAACCGTATCCGCAACCCGCGCCCGCTCAGTAATCAGGGCGGCTGCGCGTCGAGCTGAGCGCTGTGGCACGTGGGGCCGCAGCGTTCGCCGTTGGGATAGCTGATCGCGTAATCCCTCGCGACCCAGCGGCCCTCCAACAACACGTCAGCGTTCTCCGCCGTATAGCGCAGTGTGTACACGTCGCTAGGCGTGAACGTTTGATCGCCTTCGAACACGCCGACGGTCAGCGATGCCGGTTCGTGGACGCGGAAGAGGATCACCGACGCGATGAGGTCTGCAATGCGGATCTCGCTGCCGATGCCGCCGCCGAAGTTTGGAGGCGGGACACTCGTCAATACTGTCTCTCCGCAGGTCGCTGCTCGGGCCGGGGCTGCTTTCTTCCGTCGCACAGCCGATAAGCGCCGTTATCACCAACACGCCGGCGAACGACTTCATCTGCAGACCGTACCGCTCAGCGAGATGACGTCCCACAAACACGTCCTTGCAGGGAACGATGCTCAGTCCCTACAACGCGCCCGAGCCCGGTCTGCCTCATTCAAGATCAACTCTGCTTCCGGGTTCTCCAGCATGCGCTACGTCTCGAACGCACGTGTCCGCGTCAGCGCAGCTGCGCAGGCGTCCTCGCCGAGCCGATGCGCACCGTTCGAGGCAGAGGCCGGGACTTCCAGGTGGGGATCGCGTAGTCGCACTCCTTATTCCCTGGTTAGCCCTCGCCGCGACCCGTCGTTTCAAACGGTCGCGGTTGTGGCAGGCCGCGCTACTTCGCGGCCACGAAGCGCAAGCTTGCGCGGCGTGCAACCCAGTAGCGACTTACGAGCTGGATTCTCGAGCCGGCTGCGCCTCGCCCCACGTCAGTAGCTCGTCGAGCGCGCCGCACAGCGATTGGCCCCAGGCGGTCAGTCGGTACTCGACCTTGGGCGGCACCTCCGCGTGCACCGTGCGCGTCACGATCCCGTCGCTCTCCAGCTGCCGTAGCTGCTGCGCGAGCATCTTCTGCGAGATTCCGGTGATCGCGTGCTCGAGCTCGGAGAACCGCCGCGTGTTACCGCCGAACAGGTGAAACAGGATCACGAGCTTCCAGCGGCCCTCGAGCATCTGAATCGCGCGTTCGATGCTGCTCGCCGCCGATGCTGGTGTGTGGTGGTCGTGCTTACTCACGAGTGCGTACCCAACCTTTCGGTGCGTTCTTGCGACGAGCAGCGTACGCCACTACGGACGTGGACATGCAACGCCTACCTGATCCCATCAAGCGTTTCTTCGCGCCCGAGGCGACCGCCGCATGCTTTGCAGATGACGCTGTCGTCGTTGACGAGAAGGAGACGCATCGCGGGCGCCCTGCCATCGCCGCGTGGAGTGCCGACGCCATCGCGAAGTACCACCACACGACTGTCCCGCTCTCCGTCGAGTCTCACGGCACCGAGACCGTGGTTACCGCGCGTGTGACGGGCACGTTTCCCGGGAGCCCCGTCGAGCTGCGCTACCGCTTCACGGTCGCGGGGGACCTCATCACGCGCCTGGAGGTCACACCATGACTTTCGATCTCGGCCTCGCCGGCAAGCGCGCTCTCGTCACCGGCGGAACGAAGGGTGTTGGCGCTCCCCGAGTCGACGACCGCCTATGCAGCCGCCAAGGCCGCGCTCTCGACGTACAGCAAGTCGCTATCGAAGGAGGTCACACCCAAAGGTGTGCGCGTCGTGCGCGTGTCACCTGGCTGGGTCGAGAGCGAGGCCGCCGTCCATCTTGCAGAGCGCCTCGCCGCGGATGCGGGCACGGACTACGCAGGCGGAAAACAGATCATCATGAACGCGCTCGGTGGCATTCCGCTCGGCCGGCCGGCAAAGCCGCACGAGGTCGCCGACCTCATCGCGTTTGTGGTCTCGCCTCGCGCCGCCTCCATTACGGGAACGGAGATCGTGGTCGATGGCGGGACGATACCGACGGCCTAGGTCAGGCTCATGCCGCCGTCGATCGCGAGGATGGCGCCGGTCATCCACGTGACGTTCGGATCGAGCGCGTTCACGATCCACATCGCGACCTCGTCGGTCGACGCCATGCGGCCGAGCGGCGTCTGGCTGACGAACGCGGCTTTGATCTGCGGCAGCACGTCGGCGGGAACGGGGAGCTTGTTGAAGCCCGCCGTCTCCGTCGGACCAGGCGCGATCGCGTTCACGCGCACACCCTGCGGTGCGAGCTCGAGCGCCCACGAGCGGGTGAACGACTCGACGGCCGCCTTCGTCGCACCGTAGATCGAGCCACCGGGGACGGCCTTGTGGCCCGCCGCGCTGGAGATATTCAGGATGTGGCCCTTGCTCGCGACGAGCGCGGGCAGGGCGGCCTGGGTGATCCACACGAGGCCGAGCACGTTCGTGCGGAACTGATCGTGGACCATCTTCTCGCTCGACTCCGCGAGCGGCGCGAACTCGAAGACGGCCGCGTTGTTGACGAGCGCGTCGAGGCGACCGCTCTGATCGATGACCTTTGCGACGGCCGCCTTTGCTTGCGCGGGATCTTGGATGTCGGCGAGCAACCACGTCACCGCCGGGTGCTTTTGGCGTGCGGCTTCCAGCGCATCGGGGCGGCGGGCGAGGCCGTAGGTAGTGGCGCCGGCGGCGGCGAGCTGCTCGACGGCGGCCTCACCGATACCCGAGTTGGCGCCGGTGACGAGAACGACCTTTCCTGCGAATGACTTCATGACGAGCTCCTTGTGAGCCCAACGATGAGGCGCGCGGCCGGTTCGCAGTAGAGGTCTGCGGTGTAGGTCAGTGTTACGCTCAGGTTAACAATGGACCTGCTCGCAAAGATGGCGACGTACGTGCGCGTGATCGAGGCCGGCACGCTCTCCGCGGCAGCGCGGCAGCTGCACGTGTCGACGGCGGCGGTCAGTCGACAGCTGACGACGTTGGAGGACGAGATCGGGACCCAGCTCGTCGCGCGGACGACGCGCTCGATGAAGGTCACGCCCGCCGGCCAGCAGTACTACGAACGCTGCTTGCGCATCTTGCGCGACGTGGAGGACGCCCAGAGCGTCGGCCGAGCGCGTGGCCTCTCGGGCGTCGTGAAGGTCAGCGCGCCGATCACGTTCGGGCTCGCCACCGTCGTTCCCAAGATTCGCGCGCTCGCCGCGGCGCACCCGCAACTTCGCGTCGACCTGCGCCTCGATGATCGCAACGCGGATCTCGCGCTCGAGGATGTGGACGTGGCGCTGCGCGTGGGCTCGGCGCCGCCGCTGACGACGGAGCTCGTCGCGCACAAGCTCTACGAGTGGCGGCGCATCGCGGTCGCGTCACCGGCGTATCTGCGCCGCATGGGGACACCGAAGACGCCGGCCGCGCTCGCGAAGCACGAGGCGCTCACGCACGCGGTGTGGCTCGCGAACGATACGTGGTCGCTCACGGACGGCACGGACGTCGAGCGTGTGCATGTCGACGTGCGCTTCTCGAGCAACGTCGCTCACGTGCTGCGCGATCTCGCGCTCGATGGGCGCGGCATCGCGATGCTGCCGCCGTGGTTTGTCACCGAGGAGCTCGCGGAAGGGACGCTGCGTCACGTGCTGCCCGCGTGGACGTCGAAGACACTCGTCGTGCACGCGCTCTACCGCACGATGCATCGGCAGGAGCAGCGCGTGCGGACGCTCATCGAGCACCTCCGCGCGGCGTACGCGACGGATCCTTAGGCGGTGGCGTTGAGCGCGTCGCCGAGGACGGAGACGAGGCGATCGATCTCCGCCTTCTCCGAGATGAACGGAGGAGCGAGCTGGATCGTGTCGCCGCCGTAGCGGACGTAGATACCGGCCGCGAGGCACTTCATCGCGACCTCGTACGGGCGCTTGGCCGGCTCGTTGGGCGCAGGCGCGATGGTGAGACCAGCCGCGAGACCGAAGTTGCGGATGTCGGTGACGTGCTTTGCCGCCTTGAGCGAGTGCACCTTCTCCTCGAAGTACGGCGCGAGCTCCTTCACCTTGGCGACCGCGTTGTCCTTCACGAGCAGGTCGAGCGCAGCGACGCCGGCGGCGCAGGCGACCGGGTGCGCGGAGTACGTGTAGCCGTGCGCGAGCTCGAGCATGTACTCGGGACCGCCCGCGGCCATGAACGCGTCGTAGATGAACTTCTGCGCGACGACACCACCGAGCGGCTGGACGCCGTTGGTCGCTTGCTTGGCGAAGTTCAGGAGGTCGGGCGTGACACCGAACGCCTCGGCACCCGTGTACGCGCCCATCCGGCCGAAGCCGGTGATGACCTCGTCGAAGATGAGGAGGATGTCGTGCTTGGTGCAGATGTCGCGGAGGCGCTGCAGGTAGCCGACGGGCGGCGGGATGACACCGGCGGAACCAGCCATCGGTTCGACGATGACGGCCGCGATGTTGGACGCGTCGTGGAGTGCGATGAGGCGGAGCAGATCGTCCGCGAGCTCGGCGCCGGTGGTGGGCATGCCGCGCGTGAAGGCAGCGGCCGAGTTGGTCAGCGCGAGCTGCGTGTGAGCGATGTGATCAGCGGCGACGGCCTGGCCATAGACCTTGCGGTTACCGACGATGCCACCGACGGAGATGCCGCCGAAGTTGACGCCGTGATAGCCCTTCTCGCGGCCGATGAGCAGCGTCTTGGTGCCCTGGCCTTTGGCGCGCCAGTACGCGCGAGCCATCTTGAGAGAGGTGTCGGCGGCTTCGCTGCCCGAGCCGACGAAGAAGACGTAGTCGAGGCCGGCGGGCGTGAGCTCTTTGATCTTGTTCGCGAGCTCGAAGGAGGCCGGGTGACCGAACTGGAACGCGGGCGCGTAGTCGAGCTTGGCGACCTGCTTCTGGACCGCTTCGACGATCTCTTTGCGGGTGTGACCGAGGCCGGTGCACCAGAGGCCGGAGAGGCCGTCGAACACGCGCTGACCTTTGTCATCCGTGTAGTAGGCGCCTTCTGCGGAGACGAACATGCGCGGGTTTGCCTTGAACTGGCGGTTGCCCGTAAACGGCATCCAGTGAGCTTCGAGGGCGGAGCGTTCCATCCGCCGGAAGGTAGACCTACGCGGGCTTGTCGTCGAGAACTTGTCGCACCTTCGCCGCGAGGGCTTGGACGCGGAACGGCTTCTCGAGGAACGCGAGCTCGGCGGCCTGGACGCCTCGGTGCACGACCTCGTCGTCGGTGTACCCGCTCATGAACAGGACGGGAAGCTCGGGGCGACGGCGGTGGGCGGCTTCGAACAGGCGGCGGCCGTCCATGCCGGGCATGACGACGTCGGTGACGAGGATGTCGATCGCGCGGTCGTCGAGGATGCGGAGCGCAGCGCGGCCGTTCTCGGCTTCGTGGACGGTGTAGCCGCGGCTGCGAAGGGCGCGGGCGGCGGCGTTGCGGACGTGCCAGTCGTCGTCGACGAGCAGGATGCGCTCGGTGCCGCGGCAGACGACGACGCTGCTCGTGTTGGACGCTTCGACGGCCTCCGCGACGGTGGGGAGCGTGATGGTGAACGTGGTACCGACGTCGGGCTCGCTCTCGACGGCGATCGAGCCACCGGCTTGTTCGACGATGCCATGGACGACAGCGAGACCGAGGCCCGTGCCGCGGCCGACGTCCTTGGTAGTGAAGAACGGCTCGAACACGCGCGCGAGGACCGCGGGAGTCATGCCGGAGCCAGTGTCCCCGACGACGAGGACCGCCGAGCTGCCGTCCTTGCGGGACTCGAGGCGGAGCGTGCCGCCGTTCTCCATCGCGTCGCGTGCGTTGACGGCGAGGTTCATGAGGACCTGCACGAGCTGGCTCGAGTCGAAGCGCACGTTGCCGACCTCGGGGTCGAGGGAGACGCGGATTGCGATGTCTGCACCCATCAGGCGGCGTAGCATCTTGCGCGTGTCCTCGACGACGCGGTTGAGGTCGAGCACGACCGCATCCTGCGGCTGCTTGCGAGAGAACGCGAGGAGCTGGCGCGTCATGCCCGCGGCGCGCGACACGGCTGCGTCGATCTCGTCGAGCATCTCCTTGTGGACGGGCGTCGCGAGATCGTCGCGCAACATGTCCGTGTTGCTGACGATGACGTTGAGAAGATTATTGAAGTCGTGCGCGATGCCACCGGCCATCAGGCCGACCGACTCGAGCTTCTGCGTCTGCCGTAGCTGATGTTCGAGAGCGCGTTGTTCCGTGACGTCGGTGGTGATGCCGGCGATGCGCACGACCTCGCCGTTGTCGTTCTTGACCGTGAACGCCTTGCTGCGCAACCAGCGGACGTCGCCGTTGGGATGCACGATGCGGAATTGCTCGTCGTACGTTCCGAGCAGTTGCTTGGGCTGCGCGTCTTTCACGCGCTCGAGATCATCGGGGTGGACCGCGTCCATCCAGCTCTGGGAGATCTCGTAGACGTCGCGTCCCGAGCGGCCGAAGATCTCGTCGAACGCGGGCGAGATGTAGAGGATGCGCATGTTGGTCGGATCGCGCAGCCAGAACGCATCGCGCACCGCCGTCGCGAACTGCATGAAGCGCTCGGCTTGTTCGCGAGCATCGCGTTCCGCATTGCGGCGCGCCGTGACGTCGACGAACATCGACATCGCGTACGTCTCGCCTTCGATCTCGACAAGCTGACTCGTGAGCAGGACGGTGCGAATCGGTCCGCTCATCGTCGGGACCTCGACCTCGACGTCGCGAATCTCGCCGTGCGATCGCAGCTGCGCGAGCATACGGTCGCGATCCTTTGGCGCCACCAAGACGCCTGCCGAGGCTGGCGTCCTACCGATGATGTCGGAGCGCTCGATGCCGAAGACCTTGAGGTATGCGTCGTTCACGTCGACCACGCAGCGGTCGGAGATGCGACTCACCGCGTGCGCGATCGGGCTCGAGTTGAACGCGCGCATGAAGCGGCGATCGCTGTGGATCAGCTTCTCGTTGCTGCGCGCTTCGCGGCGATTGGACCGATGTAGCGCTTCGAACAGCACGCTGATCATCGCGCCGATCGTCGCGAATGCGCCCACGCGGAGGAGCTCCGTGACGTGGGTCGGATCCGTGTTCGCCCACGGACGGAGGACCACACCTCCGATGAACGTCGCGAACACGGTCGTCGTGAGGCCCGGGCCGACGCCTCCGAGATACGCCGCGACGACGACGGCAGGCAGGAGGAGCTGGATGACGGGCGCGACCTCGGGCCGAAACACGACGTGGAGCAGCGCGATGGTGGCGACGGTGATTGCAACACCCGCCGCGTATGCCCGCCGCTTCCTGACCGCCACGTACACCGAATCGGCCGTACCCGGAGGGTAGTGAGCCCTACCGCGCTGATCCCGCCCGAGGGGCCCGAGGCCAGGTGAATCGCACGGTTGCGCCGGTCTTTGGAGTGTCGATCCAGGCTCTGCCGCCATTCGCATCGACCTGCTTGCGGACGATGGCCAACCCCGTCCCTGCCGAATCGACGACATCCCGCGGCGCGAGCGTCTGGAACATCTGCCAGACGCGCTCGCGGTGCTCGCTCGGAATACCGACGCCGTTGTCGGAGATCGCGAGCTCGATCTCGTCGGGGGTCTCCTGCGCACTGATGCGGACCTCGACATCGGTGCGACCCGCGTGGCGCAGCGAGTTGCCGATCAGATTCACCAGCACCTGCTGGAGCGCGACGCGCTCGGTGTTGATGGTCGGCATCGCGCCCACGATCAGCACGCGCGCGGGATGGGCAGGGCCGAGCAAGTCGATCGTCTCGTGCACGAGCTCCGTGACATCGACGCGCTCCGGCTTCTGACGCGCGCGGCCCACCCGAGCGAGCTCGAGCAGTCCGGTGATGAGCCGATCCATGCGCGCGGCGCGATTTCGCAACAGCTCCAGCTGCTCGACGACCTTGGCCGGCACGTTCTCGCCGAGGTCCTCTTCGATCCACGTCGCGAGATTGGAGATTCCGCGCAGAGGGGCGCGCAGATCGTGCGATGCGGCGTACGTGAACTGATCGAGCTCCTTGTTCGTGCGTTCGAGCTCGTTGATCAATCGCTGCGCATCGCCGTAGAGGCGCACGTTGTCGAGGGACGTGGCGGCGTGCGCGATCAACCCGACGATGACGCGCTCGACTGCCTCGGTAAACACGTTTGGCTGCTCGTGCCCGAGCATCAGTGCCGCGATCGCGACGCTGCCCGTGCTCCCTGTGGTGATCACGGGCACCGCGAGATAGCTCTTGAGATTCAGCTCGCGATCCAGCGGCCGCAGCTGACCGGTGCCGCGCGCCGGTTGTTGCTCCTGCGAAAGATCATTCGCGCGAACGACCGTTCTTCCGTCGAACACCGTGGAGCGGTACGGCATCGAGAACCGCATCGCGACCTCGCGCGCGACACCCGCGTACGCGACGAGCGAGTAGCGCGTGGCTCTCTCGTCACTCGCGGCGTACCACGCAGCAAATCCGGCACCCGAGAGCTCCAGTGCGAGCTGTGTCGTCTGCTCCGCGAGGGCTTGCGGATCGCGCTGTCCCGACAGGATGGGTGCGAACGCGCTCACCTTGGCTAGCGCGTCGCGCTCCAGCTCGACCTCGGCGAGGCGGGCCTGAAGCTGATCGACGTCCGTCACTCATTGGTTGTAGATCAGCGCGGCAAACTTCCTACGTGAGACCAGGGCGAGGAGGGGGCGTGCGCGGTTGCCACGCTGCCACCGCCGAGCCGTCGGCTTGGGGTACGATGACGGGCGGTGGGAGCCCAGCTCGACCAGATCCTCGCCTACCTCGACAAGGAGGGCGTCACGGAGATCATGATCGGCATGGGGCAGCCCGCGAGCCTTCGTCGGCGCGGCCAGCTGATCAAGATCACCAACACGCCTGTCACGCGCGGCCAGATCAACATCCTCGTCGGCGGGACCCCGCTCGAGGGGCTGATCCCTGCTGGCGATGGCGTTGCTCCGCGGGCCGACATGCAGATCGGCGCTCGGATGGTGCGCGCGCTGATCACCCGCCGCGGCGAAGACATCGTGATCCGGATCGAGAAGTCGCCGCCCGGTGCGACGCCGACCGCGATCGCAGCCCCGGTCGCCGCGCCCCTCAGAGCGCCTACCGCGACGCCAGCGCGGGGCGTACCCACACCGCCGCTGGCTGGCCCGCGCGGCAACTTGACGTTCGAGCTCGATCCCGAGGTCACGCCGCCTCCTGCGCTCGCGCCCGACGCGCCGATCGCGCCGCCGAAGGACACGAGCAAGCCCGCGCTCGCCGCGTACTACGCCGACGTCATCGACGAGGCCGGCGATGCTGAAGAGCTGACGCTCGAGGCTCCTGCGCCAAAGGCCGCGCCCGCTGCGGCAGCGCCCAAGAAGATGACACCGCCGACCACGGCGTTCGGCAAGCTCATCGCGACGGCGATCGAGCGGGGGGCGACGGATCTCCACATCGCGAGTGGGCGCGTGACGTCGATCCGCGTGCTCAACGAGCTCGTCCCTGTCGATCCAGAGGCTGGCAATGCCTCTCACGAGGACGCGGAAGCGCTGCTCCTGCCGCTGATCGACAAGGAGCAGCAGGAACGGCTCAAGACCAAAGGCTACGTCGACCTCGCGCTCGCATCTCCGACGGGCGGTCGCCTGCGCGCCAACATCTCCCGCGCCGCGGGCGGTATCAAAGGAACGTTCCGCATCGCGCGCACCGAGCCGTCATCCCTCGAAGAGCTCGGCCTGCCCAAGGAGCTCGCGAAGGTCGTCCAGCATCACCAAGGGCTCGTCGTCATCGCGGGACCGAGTGGTCACGGCAAGACGACGTCGCTCGCCGCGCTCGTCGATCTGGTGAACGCGAACCGGCCGCACCACATCATCACCGTCGAGGATCCGATCGAGATCGTGTATCCGCGCAAGGCGGCGGTCGTTTCGCAACGCGAGGTCGGGCCCCATACGAAGAGCTTCGCGGCGGCGCTGAAGGGCTCGCTGCGTGAAGACCCGGACGTCATCGTCATCGGCGAGTTGCGCGACAAGGAGACGGTCGAGATCGCGCTCACCGCCGCCGAGACGGGCCACCTCGTCCTCGCGACGATGTCCACGCCGAACGCGGCCAAGACGATCGATCGCCTCGTCGGCATGTTCCCGCCCGAGGACCAACAGCAGGTTCGCTCGTCGATCGCCGGTGCCTTGCGTGCGATCGTTTCTCAACGGCTCGTACCGACCATCGCCGGCGGTGTGACGGCAGCGATCGAGCTTGTCACCGGCGTGATTCCGCTCGCAGCCATGATCCGCGACGACAAGTTGTTCCAGCTGCCGAGCCTTCTCCAGCGCGGCCGCTCGTTCGGCATGATCCGTTTGGACGAGTCCCTCATGGAGCTCGTGCGCAGCGGCCGCATCTCGACGGAGACCGCACTCGCGACAACGGAAAATCGCAAAGAGCTCGCGATCCAGCTCGATCCCACCGCGAAGTCTGCAGCGACGCCGGCGGGAGGCGTGCCCGCGACGCCCGGTGGTGAACAACCGAAGAGCCGCTTCGGCGGCCTGTTCGGCGGAAAGAAGGACAAGTAGTGGCCTTCGCGATCGATCGTCTGTTCGACAAACTCCTGGAGCGCGGCGGCTCCGATCTGCATCTCTCGCCTGGCTATCCGGCGATGATGCGCGTGCGCGGTTCTCTGATCCCCGACGACGACAGGGTGCTGACGAGCGCCGAGATCGAGAGCTTTCTGTACCCGCTGCTGAACCCCGCGCAGCATACGCAGTTCACGACGACGGGCGACCTCGACTTCGCGCACGCGCACGGCACCAAGGCGCGCTTTCGCGCGAACTACCTGAAGAAGATCAGCGGGACCGGTGCCGTCTTTCGCGCGATTCCGACGAAGATCCTGGAGCTCGACAAGCTCGGGGTGCCGCCTGGCATTCGCAAGCTCGCCGACCTCAAGGCAGGCCTCGTGCTCGTCACCGGCCCGACGGGCTCGGGCAAGTCGACCACGCTCGCCGCGATGATCGATCACATCAACAAGACGCGCACGGGGCACATCCTCACGATCGAGGATCCCGTCGAGTTCGTGCACACGCCGCAGCGCTGCCTCATCACGCACAAGGAAGTCGGCGAGCACGTTCCGACGTTCCTCGACGCGATTCGCAGCGCTGGTCGCGAGAATGCGGACGTTATCCTCGTCGGCGAGCTTCGCGGCGCGGAGACGATGAAGGCCGCGCTCCAGCTCGCGAGCTTTGGCATCTTGATCTACGCGACGGTCCACACCAACTCCGCCGCCGCGACGATCGATCGCTACGTCAACGCCTTCCCCGCCGAGCAGCAGCCGCAGGTGCGTGGCCTCCTCGCCGATTCACTCGTCGGCGTTGTCGCGCAGCAGCTTCTCCCCAAGGCGGACGGGAAAGGTCGCGTCGCCGCGCACGAGATTCTCCTGGGTGGCCTCGCGCTCGCGTCACTGATCCGCGAGGGCAAGACGCAGCAGATCGGCAGCTTCATCCAATCCGGTAGTGCGGAAGGCATGCAGTCGATGGACTCCTCGCTCGAGAAGCACGTCGCGAGCGGCGCGGTGAAGGCCGCCGATGCGCTCGAGAAGGCGCTCGACAAGGAGACGTTCGCGAAGGCGCCAGCGGTCGCGCGCGCGCTGCAAGAAGCGGGTGTCGAGCCACCCCATTAGCGCGGAGTTTCCTTTAGGATGCCCGCCGCATGACCCGACTTTCCGGTTTCCTCGCGCTGGCGCTGCTGGCAGGTGCTTGTAAGGACGAGCCGTCCAAGCTCGACAAGCTCATTCAGCCGATGCCCAAGACCGCTGCTCCTGGGATGAGCGGCGTCCGCAGCGACACCAGTGGCTGCAACGAGAATTCCGCCGCGGTCGACATCGACAGCAAGGACATCCTCGCGCGCACGAAGCTGTCGACGGATGTCTACGTGAAGCACGTCCTCATCGGTTGGAAGGACGCGGGACCGCGCGTCGATCCGCGCGCCAAGGAGCGCACGCAGGCGCAGGCCGCGACGATGGCGCAGGACTTCCTCGCGCAGCTGAAGGCAGACCCGAGCAAGATCGACTCGCTCGTCGCGCAGAACAGCGAAGACCCGGGTAGCAAGGGCGGCGATCCGTACGAAGTGAAGACGGACTCGCGCTTCGTTCCCGAGTTCAAGGATCTCGCGCTGCGCCTCGAGCCGAACGAAGCCGGCATCGTGAAGACGCAGTTCGGTTACCACGTCATGGAGCGCGTCTCCGCTCCGCCGCCCGACCCGATGGAGTCGGCGGACATTCTCGCGCGCACCGATGTCGAGAAGGACACTGCTGTCGTGAAGCACGTCCTCGTGAAGTACGCGGGCGCACCGGGCGCGGGCGACGAGAAGCGCACCAAGGCAGAGGCCGAGGCGCGCGTGAAGGAGATCCTCGGCAAGCTCCAGGGCGGCGCGAAGATCGAGGATTTGATGAAGGAGTACTCGGACGATCCGGGCTCCAAGACGAGCGGCAAGGAGTACGAGGTCAAGCCGGCCTCGCAGATGGTCGAGCCGTTCAAGAACCTGTCGCTGCGCCTCAAGCTCGACGAGGTCGGCGTCGTGAAGTCGCCGTTCGGTTATCACATCATCAAGCGCATCGCGCCGCCGCCGCCGCCGCCGCCGGACCCGATCGAGACGGCCGACATTCTCGCGCGCACCCCCGTCACCGAAAAAGCGGACGTGAAGCACATCCTTCTCGGATGGACCGACGTTCACGCGCAGGACCCGCGCGGCGTGAAGCGCACGCGTGCCGAGCTCGAGACGCTCGTGAAGGCCACCGTCGCCAAGCTCAAGGGCGGCGCGAAGATCGAGCCGCTGATGAAGGAGCTCTCCGAAGATCCGGGCTCCGCGGCGTCGGGCGAGTCGTACCCGGTCACGCCGGATGCCGGTCTCGTCGAGCCGTTCAAGAAGCTGTCGCTGCGCCTGAAGCCGGGCGAGGTCGGCGTCGTCAAGACGGACTTCGGTATCCACATCATCCAGCGCGTCGACGGCATGGCCGGTGGTGCGGCTCCCGCCCCCACGACGCCGCCGACTCCGCCCCCCGCGCCGAAGGCGCCTGCGAAGGCCCCGGCCGCAGCGCCGGCTGTGACGCCGGCCCCCGAGAAGACTCCGTAATGGATCTCGGCGCGCAGCTCGCCGCGCTCGGCGTACCAGCGGGCGCGTTTGCCGAGGGAGATTTAACAGCCCGGTCGCCGATCGATGGATCGGTCACCGCGCTCGTCGCCACCGATGACGTGCAAGCCGTCACCGCCGCGATCGGTCGCGCGCACGCCGCGTTTACCGTGTGGCGTGACGTTCCCGCGCCGCGCCGCGGTGAGTTGATCCGGCTGTTCGGCGACGAGCTGCGCGCGAACAAGGATGCGCTCGCCGAGCTCGTCACGGCCGAAGCCGGCAAGATCACGGCGGAAGCGCGCGGCGAAGTGCAGGAGATGATCGACATCTGCGACTTCGCGTGCGGACTGTCGCGGCAGCTCTACGGCCTCACGATCGCGTCGGAGCGCCCAGGTCACCGCATGGCAGAGACGTGGCATCCGCTCGGCGTTGTCGGCGTGATCAGCGCGTTCAACTTCCCCGTCGCTGTGTGGGCGTGGAACTTCTGTCTCGCGATCGTGTGCGGCGATGCCGTCGTGTGGAAGCCGTCGGAGAAGACCCCGCTGACCGCGCTCGCGTGCGAAGCGATCTTCAACCGCGCGGCGGCGGCGTTCGCGAAGTCGGGGACGCCCGTGCCGGCCGGTTTGTCGGAGGTCGTCGTCGGCGGCGCGGACGTGGGCTCTGCGCTCGTCGATGACCACCGTGTGGCACTCATCAGCGCGACGGGATCGACGCGCATGGGCCGCAACGTCGCGCCTCGCGTGGCCGCTCGCTTTGCCCGCTGCCTTCTCGAGCTCGGTGGCAACAACGCGATGATCGTCGCTCCGACCGCCGACCTCGAGCTCGCCACGCGCGCGATTCTGTTCTCTGCTGCCGGGACGTGTGGGCAGCGCTGCACGTCGCTGCGCCGCTTGATCGTTCACGCATCGATCGCGGACGAGGTCGTCTCTCGCGTGCAGCGCGCGTACGCCCAGGTGCGCATCGGTGATCCGCGCGCGACGGGCACGCTCGTCGGTCCGCTCATCGATGCGGCCGGCTTCGACGCGATGCAAGCCGCGCTCGTGCGCGCGAAGCAGGAGGGCGGCACCGTCAGCGGTGGCGAGCGCGTGGCGGTGCCCGGCTGCGACAACGGCTACTACGTACGTCCCGCGATCGTACGCATGCCCGCACAGACCGACGTCGTCCGCACCGAGACGTTCGCGCCGATCCTCTACGTCATGACGTACACGGATCTCTCCGCGGCGCTCGCGATGCACAACGACGTGCCGCAGGGCCTGTCGTCCTGCATCTTCACGAACGATCTGCGCGAGGCCGAGCGCTTCGTATCCGCGGCCGGCAGCGACTGCGGCATCGCGAACGTCAACATCGGTCCCTCGGGCGCCGAGATCGGTGGCGCGTTCGGCGGCGAGAAGGAAACGGGCGGTGGCCGCGAATCCGGCTCCGACTCGTGGCGCGCGTACATGCGCCGCGCGACCAACACGATCAACTACTCGACGGACCTGCCGCTCGCGCAGGGCATCACGTTCGGCTGATGCGCGTCGTGCTCGCAGTGCTGCTGCTCGGTGGCGTCGCCGAGGCGAAGAAGAAGCCGACGGGCAGCGTCGACGGCGCCTACGCGATGGGCGGTGCCAAGGAGAAGGGCAAGGTCGCCGGGGATTCGCTGTGCGCTCGTCCCGCGCCCGGCGAGCCGATCATGTTCGCGATCAACAAGGGCAAGCTGACCGCGCAGTACCCGATCGGATACGACGGCGGCATCGTGCTCGGTCTGTCCGCGAAGGTCACAAAGGCGGGCGCGATCAGCGGCGTCTACAAGGCACCATCGGGCTCGCGCGCGCGGTTGTGGAACGGCGTGAAGATCAGCGGCAAGGTCGGGACGGATCACCAGGGAAACTTGGTGCTGTCGCGAGACGGTGCGAGCTGCTCGTTCTCGCTCGATGGCCGAGCACGCGACTGACCCACGCACGCAGCGTTCGCCAGAGGCCGGGCCAGAACGGCGTGTCTGGAAGCTCGACAGCAGAACAGCGACGCGGTCGCACGCGCATCGTGAGTGCAGCGCGCGGGCCACAACAACCGACCGCGCGGTAGGGCGCGCGGAGCGCATGAGGACGCGTGGTGATCGGTTTTTTGCGCGGTGCGTGATCGAATCTGGACCCAGAAGCGTCGTCGCAATGTGTCCGCGCGAACCCGATCGCGATACGACACGCGCATGGATGTATTCGGCAAACTGAACGCGCACGACTTCGGTGAAGTGCACTTCAAGAATGACAAGGCGACGCAGCTCAAAGCGATCGTCGCGATCCATGACTCGCGCTTGGGTCCCGCCCTCGGCGGTTGCCGCTTCATCGAGTACGACACGGACGACGCTGCCTACATCGACGCGCTCCGTCTCGCGCGCGGCATGACGTACAAGGCGGCCGTCGCGGGCCTCGCTCACGGTGGCGGCAAGAGCGTGATCATCCGCCCCAAGGGCAAGTTTGATCGCGTCGCGCTGTTCAAGGCGTTCGGCAAGTTCATCAATGACCTCCGCGGTCACTACATCACTGCCGAAGACAGCGGCACCGGTCTCGAGGACATGGAGATCATCCGCTCGATGACCAAGCACGTGACGGGCATCGATCCATCGCACGGTGGCTCGGGCGATCCGTCGCCGTTCACCGCGCTCGGGGTGCGCCGCGGCATCGAGGCGGCCGTGAAGTTCAAGCTCGGCAAGGACAGCCTCAAGGGCGTCCACGTCGCCGTCCAGGGCGTCGGCCACGTCGGCTACTACCTGTGCAAGGAGCTCCACGCGGCGGGCGCGAAGCTGACCGTTGCCGACATCGACAAGCTCAAGAGCGAGCGTGCAGCGCGCGAGTTTGGTGCGGCGACGACCGACATCAACACCGTCGCCGGCATCGATTGCGACGTGTTTGCTCCGTGCGCGCTCGGTGCGGGGCTCAACGACGACACGATCCCGAGCCTCAAGGCGCCGATCGTTGCGGGCGCAGCGAACAACCAGCTCGCGGAGCCGCGCCACGGCGACGACCTCCACGCGCGCGGCATCCTCTACGCGCCGGACTACGCGATCAACGCGGGCGGTCTCGTCAACGTCGCGCAAGAAGTGAAGGGCTACGACGCGGCCAAGTCGCGCGAGGGCACGCTGAAGATCTACGACACGATGCTCGATATCTTCGAGCGGGCGAAGCGCGTGAACGCGCCGACCTACAAGGTCGCGGACATGCTCGCGGAAGAGAAGCTGTCCGCCGCTGGCCCCCGCCAGTAGCAACTAGGCGATACTGGCGGCATGCGAGGCCACGCCGCCACGCTCGGGTCCGCGGACATCCTTGTTCGCGCGCTGCTCGAGGAGTTTCCGGAGCTCGATCAGAAGCGTCTCGAGGCTGCCGTCGAGCGTGGAATCGCGCGCGCCGCGAGTGCATCCCTCGATACCGAAGGGCATCGCGTCGTCGATCTGCACCTCGCGCAGGTCGAGGCCACCGAGGAGAGCGGGGAGCGCGCGAAGATCCTCCGCGAGCTGGCCGCCACGCTCGAGGAGCGCAAGGATGCGGACCGCGCGCTCGTCGTCATGCTGAGCGCGTTCTCCGAAGCGGCAGTGCCCGGCGATCTAGATCCACTGCTGCGCCTCGCGCGGATCACGGATCGCTACGACGAGCTTCCGCTCGACAAGATGAACGCGCTGATCGACCTCCAGGCCGACGGTTCAGCCGCGCGCCTCGGCGAGATGGCGACAGCGTGGCAAAAGGTCGGTCGCGCGTACTACGCGGCGGACTGCCTCGAGCGGGTCCTCTTGATCGACGCGACCAACGAGGCCGCGTACGAGGCGCTCGAGCTGTTCTATCGCTCCGAGAAGGAGTGGCCAGTCCTCGTCGATCTGCTGCACCGCCGCAACGTCCAGATCTCCGGTGATCAGGAGCGGGCGGAGCTCTTCCGCGAGATCGGCGAGATCTACGAGCGCGAGCTCGAGGATGTCGGCGGCGCGCTCGACGCGTATCGCGAGGCCGACACGCTCTACCCGGGCCACCCGCCGACGCTGAATGCGATCGCGCGGTTGTCGTCGGGCAGCGAGGTCTCGGAAGTGGAGGCGCTCGACGCCCTCGAGCGACTCGCGAAGGTGACGTCCGCAGGTCACGATCGCGCCGAGGTGCTGCGCCGCGCTGCCGAGCTCGCGAAGCTCTCGGACTGGGACCGCGCGGGTCGCCTCTTCGAGGAAGCGCGCACCGAGGACCCGGATCTCGTGGGTGCTGTCGATGGCTACGTCTCGCTGCTGCGCGATCAAGGCAAGGAGACCGACGTCGTCGCGTTGCTGTTGGCTGCAGCGGCGCGGCCCGCGCTCAAGACCGAGCGCTCGCGCTGGTTGACCGATGCGGCGGACTGCGCCGTTGGCCTCGGTGACACGCAGCGCGCGGAGCAGCTCTATCGCGAGGCGCGCATCGCGGATCCCGAGAATCACAAGGCGGGCGTGGCGCTCGTCGAGCTCGGTCGCGATTCCGGATCACTGGTCGAGCTGGGACCGATCCTCGACGAGCTGTGCCGCACGACGGAGGACCCGACGCGTCTGCGCCACTACTTGCTCCAGCGCAGCAAGGTCTCGCAGGAGCTCGGCGATCGCACGGGCGCCCGCATCGCGTTGTCGCGGGCGATCGATCTCGATCCGACCGACATGAGCGCGCGAGAGAAGCTCGCCGGCATGCTGTACGACGTAGAGCAATGGGCGAAAGCGCGCCCGTTGCTCGAGGGGCTCCTCGAGGACGAGGATCTGCTGCCGCCCGACAGGCGCGCAGATCTGCACTACCGCATCGCGAAGTGCGCACGTGAAGTGGGCGACCGAGAGTCCGCGATCAAGCACCTCGATATCGGTCTCGCGATCGTCCCCGATCACCATGCGTCGCTGACGATGCGCGCGGAGGTCGGTGCGGCGGATCCGTTCGCGCATGCGGCCAGCCAACTCGCGCTCGCGAACGTCGCGCCCGCCGAGGAGAAGGCGCCGCGCTTTGCCGCGCTCGGTGATCGCTACGTCGAGCTTGGTGATCGCGCGACCGCTCGCGAGATGTATCGCGAGGCATTGCAACATAAACCGGGGGACCACCTGATGCTCACCAAGTATCTCGGCATGGTCACCGACGAAGGCGACTGGGCCTACAGCCTCGATGTCATCCAGCGCCTCGTCGATACGGAGAAGGACAAGCGCGTCCGCGCTCGCTACAAGCACCTCGGCGCGATGATCGCGCGCGACGAGATCGACGATCACGATCAAGCGATCGCGATGTACCAGGATGCGCTGTTCGACGATCCGCTCGGCTTTGCCGTCGCCGACGAGCTGGAGTCGCTGCTCGCGAGCTCGCCCGATGCGGATGCGCTGATCCGCTTCTACTACCGGCGGCTCGAGGACGTTCGCGCCGAGGAGGGCCGGCCCAAGGAGCGCCTGCGCCTGTGGGACCAGCTCGGCGAGCTCTGCTTGCAGCTCGGTCGCAATGACGACGCTGTCACCGCGTTCGAGGTCGCCCTGACGCTCGCGCCCGATCAGCACGATCGCAAGCAGCGCCTCGCGGACATGTACTTCGCCGACGCCAAGTACGACGCCAAGGCGATCGTGCAGCACCAGGCCGTGCTCAAGGGCGACCACCGCCGCATGGAGAGCTACAAGGCGCTGCGCGATCTGTACGAGCGCGCGAAGCAGCCGGAGAAAGCAAAGGCGATCGACGACGCCGTCGAGGTCATCGGTACGCTCGACCAGCGCATCGAGGGGCTGTTCTCGCGCAAGGAAGCGCCTGCCGCTCCAGCGACCGAGAAGACCAAGCCGCGCCAGGCGATGAGCAACGACGACTTCATGGCGCTCGCGCGGATCGACGTGGACCTCGCGCTGACCGCGCTGTTCGCGCTCGTCGCACCGCCGTTCGGTGTGGACCGCGCGCGCATGCGCCCGCCCGCGCCCGTCCCCTCCAAGGAGCAGGATCCACCCGTCGCGGTCGCTACGGCGCTCGGTCGCGTCGTGGGGGCGCTCGGCGTGAAGCGTCCGCCCGTCTATCTCGACAAGGAGCAAAAGGAAGCCGGCAGGCTCGCGATGCGCGCGCGCGATGGCGTGCTCACTCCCGTGCTGACGATCGGTCGCGCCGCGCTGGAGAGGACGCTCGACGAGAACGAGCTCGCGTTCCAGCTCGCGCGACAGCTCTGCGACATGCGTGGTGAACGCATCGCACGCTTGTTGTGCCCGCGGGCCGGTGAGCTCGCCCAGATCATCGAGCTCGCCCAGGCGAAGCCGGATGACGCAGGGTCGCACGCAGCGCGCTGGCTGCAGACCGCGCTGCACCCGGTGGAGCTTGCCCAGGCCCAGGCCATCGGTGCCCGGCTCCGCGAGCGGGATATCCAGCCCATGAGCGCGGCTCTGGAGTGGCTCGCGGCGACCGAGCGCGCGGCGGACCGCATCGCGCTCGTGGTGGTGGGGGATCTGGCGGCGTGCGCGCGTCAGCTCGACGAGGATCGTCGCCTCGCGCTCGCGTGGGCCTCGACGACAGACGAGCTGCTGTCCGTCCGCGCCCGCCTCGAAGGCTGGTCAGTGGCCGGACCTTTTTCGCGAAGACTGAGTAACTAGCGCCATTTTTCCCTTGTAAGGGGGGGCGGGGTGGCTGAAAAACACCGGCGTATGAAGCGCCTAGGCCTGCTTTTGTCCCTGGTTGTCGCACCCGCGATTGCACACGCAAATGTCGAGGTCGGCGGCATCGCCGGTCTCCACGCTTTCGCCGACCACAACCGTCTCGGTGTCGAGGAGAAGCAGAAGACCGACACGGACGAGCCCAACAGCCTGAAGAACTCTTCGCTGTTCGGCCTCCGCTTGGGCATCTTCTTCAACGACAAGATCGGCGTCGAGGTCGAGGGCGGCGTGATTCCGACCGAGCCGCGCAAGATGGTCTTCGATGTGTGGAACATCGCGTACCGCGGCAGCCTCGTGTACCAGTTCCGCGCCGCCGATCCGACGAACCGCATCCTCCCGTTCGTGCTCGCGGGCGGAGGAGCACTGCAGATCGTCGACTCCAAGAACGAAGACATCATCAAGAAGGACTCGGTCTACGCGATCCACCTGGGCGTGGGCGCCAAGTACCGCGCGAACAACGACTGGGGCGTCCGCCTCGATCTCCGTGGTCTGCTCGTTCCCTCCTCCAAGGAGGGTGGCGGTCAGACGTTCGACGTCGAAGCTCTCGCGTCGATCTACAAGGAGTTCGGTCGCAAGCACACCGCGGCACCGAAGACCGTCGAGCCGCCGAAGACCGATGACGATCCGGATAAGGACGGCATCGTCGGTGCGGCCGACAAGTGCCCGACCGAGGCCGAGGACAAGGACGGCTTCGAGGACACCGATGGTTGCCCGGATCCGGACAACGATCAGGACGGCGTGGCCGACGCGAACGACAAGTGCCCGACCGTCGCCGAGGACAAGGACGGCTTCCAGGACGACGACGGTTGCCCGGATCCCGACAACGACGGCGACGGCGTGCCCGACGCGGCCGACAAGTGCGCCGATCAGCCCGAGACCCGCAACGGCTTCCAGGACGACGACGGTTGCCCCGACGAAATCCCGGCCGAGCTGAAGAAGTTCACGGGTGTCATCCAGGGCATCACGTTCAAGACGGGCGATGTCGCGCTCCTGCCGGCGTCCAACAAGACGCTCGACAAGGCCGTCGCCGTGCTCACGCAGTTCACGGATGTGAAGCTCGAGATCGGTGGCCACACGGACGACGTTCCGTTGAAGCCGAAGAAGGGCGCGAAGTACGACACGAACGAGGCGCTCTCGCAGGGTCGCGCTGACTCGGTGAAGGCGTACTTCGTGAGCAAGGGCGTCGACGAGTCGCGCCTCATCTCGAAGGGCTACGGCGACTCCATGCCGTCGGTCGATCCGAAGGGTCTCAAGGGCGCCCCGCTCAACGCGGCCCGCGCGAAGAACCGCCGCGTCGAGTTCAAGCTCGTCCAGGCAGAGGCGCCGGCTGCTGACGCGACCCCGGCTCCGGCTCCGGCTCCCGCGCCCGCGCCCGCTCCCGAAGCGCCGAAGTCCGAGTAGGTAGCTCGAGCATCTTGCTCGACGAGCCCGGTCGCGCGGGACGCCTTGCGCAGGAGCGAGAGCAACGTGACCCTCGGCACCCTCCAGGCGCGCGAGGAACACCTCGCCCATACCGCCGGTCGCGAGCCGCGCGAGCAGCTCGTAGCGACCGAGGTGCTCGCGTGCAGCCATCTCCGGTGAATGTTAACCCGGCCGCTTTGTGGCAAGGTCCCCTGGTGATCGAGTACCTGCTCATCGGCGGTGCGGCCCTCGGCGGATTCGCCTGGGAGCGGCTGCGCCGGCGCAGGTACGCGAAGGGGCTCAAGACGTTTCTGGCGTCGCTGTCCGATGAAGCACAGGTCGTGCTCCACGTCGCGAACCACGAGGCGACGCAGCGCCAGCAGCATCTGTCGCCCGCTCATCTCGCCTACGGTTTGCTCCAGGACGATTCGTTCGTGTCCGTCGTCAAGGAGCTCGGCGGCGACCCCGATGCGATCGAGAGCAAGGCGCTCGTTGCGATGGAGACGCCGGTCGTGATCTCCGATGGTCGCGCTCCGGAAGCAGTCATGGTCATCGCGCACGCCGCGGCTGCCGCGCAGACGGCAAAGCGCACGGCCAGCATTGGCGACATCTTTGGGTTTCTCTCGCGCACGACGGGCTTCGCGTTGTTCGACGTTCCGCCACTCGTGCCGATGGATCTGCTGTTCCGATTCGCACACAACGGGCAGCGCCCCGACGCGGTCCTCTCCGGCGAGCGCGACGTGTTTGTCGTCATCCGCAACGACGACTTCACGACGCGCGAGCTCGTCGTAAGGATCCTGCTCGACATCTTTCACCTCCCGCCCGACGAAGCCGAGCGTGTGATGATGGCTGCCAACGATGAGGGCCGCGCTGTCGTCGGCCGCTTCGCGAGCGAGGTCGCGCGAGACCGCATCGAGTCCGCCCGTCGCCGCGCCGTCGAAGCGTCGAGCCCGCTCTGGATCGGCGTCGAGCCCACCTGAGCGCAGCGCGCGGGCGTAGTATCGCGCCGTGGAGCGCTACGACCTGTGCGTACTCGGTGCCGGCCCGGCGGGCGTCGCGGGAGCGATCCGCGCCGCAGACCTCGGCCAGCGCGTCGCGCTCATCGACGGTGGCCCGCTCGGTGGCGCGGGCATCTTCGACGGTGCGCTCTCGTCCAAGACGCTGTGGCACCTCTCGGGTGACTTCTCTCGCGCGTGCCGCCACGACCGCGGCTACGACGGCAGCGCCTTGACGATCTCGTGGCGCGCCGTCTGCGCCGAGGTCGCAGCAGCATGCGCCGAAGCCCAAGCGCTCCTCGAGACGCAGCTGAACGCGCTGGCCTCCAAGTCGCCCTCATTCCCCGAGCGCGGCACCATCACGCGCATTCGCGGTCGCGGTCGCTTCGTCGGCAAAGACCTCATCGACGTCGGCGGTCAGCAGGTCGCGGCCGACAAGTTCCTCATCGCCGTCGGGTCCGCGCCGCGTGTTCCGCCGGGCTTCGCGGTCGACAACGAGCGCATCCTCACGAGCGACTCCATCGAGCACATGAGCGAGCTGCCCAAGCGCCTCGCGATCGTCGGCGCCGGCGTCGTCGGCTGCGAGTACGCGACGATCTTCGCGCAGATGAAGTGCACGCACGTCGAGCTGTTCGATCGCCAGGCGCGCATCCTCCCGTTCGAGGACGCGGACGTCTCCGCGGTCGTCGCCACGCGCTTCGCCGAGATTGGCGTGCACGTCCAGCACTCGTCGCGCATCGAGAAGTGCGAGCGCATCGGTGACGAGGTCGAGCTCACCTGGCGCGACGGCGACAACTCCCTGCGCACCGCGCGCTACGACCGCGTGCTCGTCGCCACTGGTCGCGCACCCTCCGTCGCCAATCTCGGCCTCGAGCTCGCCGGCGTCGCGATCGATCTCAAGACGGGCGGAATCCAGACCACCGGGTGCCGCACGGGCGCTGCGCACATCTGGGCCGCTGGCGACGCGACGCCCGATCTCATGCTCGCGAACCTCGCCGAGCTCGAAGCGCGCCACGCCGTCGAGCAAATGGCCGGCCTCGATCCGCCCGCGATCGTTCACGAGGCGCAGTCCGCGATCTACTTCCTCTCGCCCGAGGTCGCTGCCGTCGGCCTCGACGAACAGATGGCGAAGGCGAAGGGCATCCAGTACCGCGCGGCCATCGTCTACAACTGCCTCAATCGCCGCAACCTCGCGATGCGCGCGACGGCCGGCTTCGTGAAGTTGCTCGCGCGCCCCGACGGTCGGCTCCTCGGCCTGCGCGTCGTCGGTCCGCAAGCAGGCACGTGCATCCAAGGTGTCGCGCTGCTGATCGGTCAAGGCGGCACGCTCGACGCGGTCGATCGCTGCGTGCATCCGCACCCCGCCGTCACCGAAGGCGTGCTCGAAGCGGCGCGCCTGCTCCTCGGTACGTCTCTCTACAAGCCGGACGCGATGGACGGCCGCTGCAAGATCATCACGGGGCCATGATGCGTCGCGCTTGGGTCGTTCTCGTCGCTGCATGCGGTGGTTCGCATTCGTCTTCGCACACCGAGACGGCGACGAAGTCTCCGAACCCTGCGTTCGGTCCGGGCGTGCTCGCGAAGCCGGTGCCGGTCGTCGCGGCAGACGCCACACCGTCCACACTCGACGCAGCGTATGCAGCACCTGCGTTGAACCTCGAGCCGGCGACGCCGTCGGAGAAGAAGTGCCGAGGCGACGCGGGCGCCGACTTCGATCACGAACAACAGCGCGAGCGCGCCGCACTCGACCACGCACTCCGCGCAAAGGGGCTCACGCCGCTCGTCGTGACGTTGCGCGAGAAGGATCCCGACGAGGAGGAGGCGGCGCCGAGCGGGCATTGGGTTGCGGTCGACGAGGTGCGCGGCTGCCATCCAGACGCTCCTGCGATCGCGATGAACAGCGCGCACGAAGTCTTCGTCGTGACCCCGAACCTCGTGCCGGGTGCGCGCCGCACGGTGAGCGAGTGCATGGGCTCGTGCTCCGGCGCATGCGGTATCGCGCGTCGCCCGCAGATGGTCTACGCGAAGGCACCGAAAGAGGCCCGCGTCGTTCCGCCACGCATGCTCGACGTTCCGATCGATGTCGCGGTCTCGATCACGGTCGTGAAGTCCGTCGAGTGCAACGTTCCCTGATCACGTCGTCTCGCGTGTTTCTCGCACCGACGAGCGCGAGGACGACGCGGGTCAGGGATGTGTGGTGCGAGTGCGTTCGAGGACGGCTTCGAGCCATGCCGTCTCTGATTCCGTGAGCTGCGCGAACTCGACGCCGAGACCGACCTGCTCGTCGTTGGATGCCTGGTGCACCACGCGGCGTACGACGCCGGAGACGACGAGCGGTGGACCGCCATCGACGAGGAGCGTGAGCTGGCAGTGCGTACCGACGGGATCGAGGACTGTCGAGCACACGAAGACGCCCGCGACGGAGAGGTCGCGCGAGACAGTCTCGAGCTCGAGCTCCTGGCTGACGTAGAGCACGGGCAGCTCGAGCGAGTGGCGCTCGTCCTTGCGGCGCTCGGGCGTGTGCATGGGCGGCGGTGCGGTGATGCCCATGACCGACGTGAACGCACGCCGCGAGTGGGGCGAGCCCGGCTCGTCGAGAACGAGCGTGGAGGGCAGGGGCCCGTCATCCTCGGTAGACCGAATGGTGAGGACGCGGCTGCCGACCTTGACCGTGTCGCCCTCCGAGAGGGTGCGCGAGCCGCGCAGGCGCTCGCCGTTGACGAGCGTGCCGTTCGAGGAGCCCAGGTCTTCGACGATAACCGCGTCTGGATGGCGGATGAACTTGAGGTGCCGTCGGGACACGGATTGGTCGTTAAACCGCATCATGCAGCCCGTATCGCGGCCCAGGACCGTCTCCCCGTAGGGCAGCTCGACCGAGTCGCCGAGATACTCGAGGTAGACACGCCGCACGCGTAACCATCCTACACGGGCTATGATTAGCCGGCGATGGCCCGCTGCGAGATGTGCGAGACGTCCCATGAGGGCGGTATCCAGCACTGTCCGGAGCATCGGACGGGCGAGACGCTGTCGGGCAAGTACGAGATCGGGCAGCTGCTCGGTTGCGGTGGCATCGCGGCCGTCTACGCGGCGCATCATCGTCTGCTCGGTCGCGACATCGCGTTGAAGGTCATGCACAAGCGCTTCGCTGCCGACGAGGAGCTGGGGGCGCGGTTCGTGCGCGAGGCGCGCGAGACGGCAGGCATGGGGCATCCCGCGTTTGTCGCGGTGCACAACGCCGGCACGACAGAGGACGGGTGCGCGTTCATCGAGATGGATCGACTGGACGGCGTGGACCTCTACACGATCCGCAAGCAGGAGGGGACGATCAGCCCCGGCCGCACGGTGCAGATCGCGATCGAAGTGCTCGCGGGGCTCCAGGCGCTGCACGATCGCGGCGTGATCCATCGCGACCTCAAAAGCAGCAACATCTTCTTGGTCGTGGGGCCCAGCGGCGAGGATCAGGTGAAGCTGCTCGATCTTGGCTTCGCAAAGGTCGAGGACGATCTGGGCAAGCTCACGACGCGCAACCAGCTGCTCGGCACGCCGCTCTACATCTCGCCCGAGCAGGCTGCCGATCCCACGAGCGTGGATGCGCGCGCGGACGTGTTCTCGCTGGGCGTGGTCATGTACGAGATCCTTACGGGCAAGTGGCCCTACACGTTCACGTCCAAGGGCGACCTGCTGCCGAAAGTTCTCAAGGGCGACGTCGAGCGGCACCCGGCCAAGGCGCGGCCCGACCTCGCGGGATGGCTGGACCTGATCGTCGCCAAGGCGATGCAGCACGACAAAGCGAAGCGCTACGAGTCGGCGGGCGAGATGCGCGAGGCGCTGGAGGGAGCGCGCCGTAACACGAGCAAGCCGACGCGACCGAACTTCCTCAAGCGACTACTCGGCCGCGAATAGCGCGTCGCGTTGTGCACACGATTGTGTGCAGATGCGGCCAATCTCCGACGAGGGCAGCATCGAGGTTTGCTGACGTGCTCGTCGCACAGTTTGGTATAAGCCGAAGCGATGAGGCTCTCGCTGTTCGCCGTGCTCGCAATTGTTGCCGCGTGTGGACCGAGCGATTCGCCTCACGGCAACGGTCCCGATGCAGCTCCGCACTGCGAAGGCGCCGATTGCACGTGCGAGCAGCGCGGACTTCCTGCGACGACGGTGAGCGGCACGGTGTACGCACCGAACGGCACGCTCGCGCTGTTCGGCGTGAACGTCTACATCCCCAAGACGGATCCGGGACCGCTCGCGGCGGGACTTCAGTGCGAGCACTGCATGGACGAGCTACCGGGTGGCTCTGTCTCGCGCACGACGTCGGGCGAGCACGGCGAGTTCACGATGCAGGACGGTGTGGTTCCCGGCGTGAACGTGCCGCTCGTCGTGCAGGTCGGGCGTTGGCGCAAGCAAGTCGTGATTCCGGAAGTACGCGAATGCCAGGACAACCTCGTCGAGCAAACGATGACGACGTTGCCCAAGACCAAGGCCGAGGGCGACATGCCCAAGATCGCGATCGTCACGGGGCAGTACGACTCGCTCGAGTGCCTCGTGCGCAAGATCGGCGTCGCGGACGCGGAGTTCACGACGGATACGGGCGCGGGCCAGGTGCACCTGTACGCGAGCAACGGCGCGAACCAGTTCACGGACGGCACGATGTTCGGCACCGGCCACTCGCTGTGGAGCGACGCCGCCAAGATGAAGGGCTACGACTTCGCGCTGTTCTCGTGCGAGGGCAACGTCGATCCGACGCTCGTCACGTCGAAGACGCAGGCGGAGATGGACAACGTGCAGGCGTTCGCCGACGCGGGCGGCCGCTTGTTCATGTCGCACTATCACAACATCTGGATCGACGGCCGCAAGAACCCGCAGTCCGGTGACCCAGCTCCGTCGGCGGCGTGGCAATCGACCATGGTGTGCAGCGACATGCATCCGCTGACGAACACGACGATCGATGCGGTGATCGATCAGATGCATAACCCGAAGGGACCGTCGTTCGCACGGTGGCTGCAGAACGTCGGCGGATCGTCGGCATTGGGTACTGTCACGGTGAACGATGCGCGCCAGACCTGCGACTCGGCCGATCTGAACAAGGTCGAGCAGTGGGCGTATACGCCGGGCACGGCCAAGCCGCAGGTCGTTCAGTTCACGACGCCGATCACGCAGGCGCCCGCAGATCGCTGCGGCAAGGTCGTCTTCAGTGACATGCACGTCGCGAGCGGTTCTTCATCTCTGCCGGGTGACGTGGCCGCGAGCGGTACGCCGTTCCCGATGGGGTGCTCCACGACGGCTCTCTCGCCGCAGGAAAAAGCGCTCGCTTTCATGTTCTTCGACATCGCGTCGTGCGTCGGTCCGATCCTTTGAGATGATGAGCGGGCGTGGACCCGCGTGATCCCGAACCGCAGCTGAGCCCAGTGAAGCGCGCGCCCGCGTCTCGCCAGGGCTACGTCATCGCGGCTGCGGCGCTGACGCTCGTCGCTGCAGGAGCTGGCGTCGCGTTGCTGCAGCGGGGCCGCGCGACCACGTCCGTCGCGCCGGAAGCGACGCGAGGACCGAGCGCGACGATCACAGGCGATGCCGCGCCATCGGCGGCGCTCGATCCGCTCGTCCAGGCGATGAGCACACCTCCGCCCGATCCGGCGAAGATGAAGCTCGACCAGTCGGTCGCCACGTCGGGTGGTCACGTCGGCGTCACGTTCGACCATCCCGTGTACTCGCCGGCGAACGCGCGGTCGTGGATCGCGATCGCCAGGGTCGGCGCGCCCGATGCGAGCTACGAGACCTGGACATACATCGAAGACGGCAGCCAGACCGCGGAACTCGTCGCTCCGACGCAACCGGGCGACTACGAGATGCGCATGCACGATGACTATCCGCAGCAGACGTTTCACGTCGTCGCGCGCCTCCCGTTCAACGTAGAGAGCGGCCTCGCGGAAGATCCGGATCCTCCTCCGCAGCCCTCGCGAGCGGCCGAGCACTTCACGTTGTCCGCCGAGAGGTTCCATACGGGTGCGGAGATCGACGTGAAGTTCGCCGCTCCGCTCGTCGCCAAGAAGGGCGAGAAGTACTGGATCACGATCGCCAGCGCCGGCGACGCGGACTCGAGCTACGGCGCGTGGGCGTACCTTCCCGCAGACGCGACGAAGACGTCGATGCAGGCGCCGAGCTCGCTCGGTAAGTACGAGATGCGTCTCCACGGCAATTACCCGACAAAGTCGACGAATGTGGTGTTCCGCGTTCCGTTCGAGGTCGACTGATGTACGACCCCGCTCTCACCGGTTATCTGTTCGAGCACGCGCGCGACATCATCTTGGTGATCGACGCGGACAGCGGCGCGATCATCGAAGCGAACCTCGCGGCTCTCCACGCGTACCGCTACACGCGCGAAGAGATCCTCACCAAGACCGTGTACGACCTGCGCACGAACAACGCGCCTGTCCTGGATCAGATGCGCGTCGCCAATCGCGATGGCCTGTTGTTCGAGACGGAGCATCAGCGCAGCGACGGCACCTCGTTCGCCGTCGAGGTCAGCTCGCGCGGCGAGACCATGTCGGGCCGGCGCTGTTTGTTCTCCATCGTGCGCGACATCACGGATCGCAAGCGCTTCGAGACCGAGCGCGAGGATCTGCTGCTCGCGACGCAGCGTGCGCTGTCGCTCCGCGACGACTTCTTGATGATCGCGTCGCACGAGCTGCGCGCACCGCTCACGAACGTCAGCTTGCAGCTGCAGAACCTCCAGCGGCTGCTCGATCGCGGCGTCACGCGCGCTCATCTCCGCGTGCTCGCGGACGCTGCGGTCAGTGAATCGGCGCGGCTCACGTCGCTGATCGACACGCTGCTCGATGCACAAGCCGCGCGTGGTCATCTCGCGCTCTCGCTGGGGGACGTGGATCTCGGCGATCTCGTCCGCGATGTGACAGCGCGCATGCGCCCGCGCGCCGAACAGTCGGGCTCCTTGCTCGAGATCGACGTGTGCAGTATTCGCGGCCGCTGGGATCGCCTCCGCCTCGAGCAGGTGCTGACGAACCTCCTGCTGAACGCATTCAAGTTCGGCCGCGGGAAGCCCGTTCGAGTTGCGGCGGAGTCGGAGGGGGCGGCGGCGTGCCTGGAGGTCAGCGATCAGGGGATCGGTGTCGGCGCGGACGATCTCTCGCGCATCTTCGGCAAGTTCGAGCGCGCGGTGCCATCCACGTACGGCGGCCTGGGCCTCGGTCTGTTCATCGCGCGGCAGATCGTCGAAGCCCACAACGGGCGCGTCGACGTCACGAGCGTTCCCGGCATCGGATCCACGTTTCGCGTCACGCTGCCGTGTGCCTGATATCATCGGCGCATGAAGCGCCTCGCTCTGATGATCCTCGTCCTGGGTGCGTGCTCCAAGCAGGGCGCGCAGGAGCAGGGCGATACGTACTCGTGCAACGACACCAACGTCGGGAGTTGCCGCGAGTGGAAGGGCGCGAACCTGGCGGCGGGCGTCGAGAACCTCGAGAAGCTGTGCGCGATCTCGAAACAGGCGGTGTTTTCACGCAAGGCCTGCTCACCCGTCGGCATGACTGGCAAGTGCACGCGCAAGGACGCGACCGACTACTTCTACAAGCAGTATCCGCTACCTGCAGAGGATCTCGAGCCCGCCTGCAAGACCGCGGACGGCGTGTTCTCCAAGTAAGACGCGCTCTCACCCGTTCGCGCCGGGGCCCTCCACCAGTCGCGGACTTGGCCGATGCATCTACTGCATGGATGGCGCGCAGAAGACGTTGGTGTGGATCGGGCCCAGCCGACTCAAGACTGACCTCGTCGCTCGTGTCGTGAAGCGACTGCCGCACTGGGAGCTCTCGGATGCGCTGACCATCGAGGAAGCCAAGGATGGCTGGCCGACCTCCGGCGTCACCGTGGTGGTCACCGAGCCCGCAAACGACGGCGCTGATCAAGGCTTCCTCGACTGGGTGCGCGAGCGCTATCCGGCGACCGGCCGCTTGCTCGTGGTCTCCGATGGCCGCAACTCTGCGTCACTCGCCGCGACCACCTCCGCGCAGCAAGTGATGTCCGCGAGCGGTCGCGATGATGTGCTCGCCGCCGCGATCGCGCGCATGTCGACGGTCTCCGACCTGACGCATAGCCCCGCCATCGCGCAGGTCGTCGGCAATGTCGATCGCCTCCCCACCGTTCCGCGCGTCTACACGCAGCTCACCAAGGCGACGACCAAGGCGACCGCGGGCGCCGCCGAGATCGCACGCATCATCGAGACAGATCCGGGCATGTCGCTCAAGGTGCTGCAGCTCGCGAACAGCGCGTTCTTCGGCATGACGCGTCGGATCACATCCATCCAACACGCCGTCACCGTGCTCGGCTTCGAGGTGCTCAAGTCGCTCGTGCTCAGCGCGCACGTGTTCTCCTCGATGGGACCGCCGACACGCGAGTTCTCGCTCGACAAGTTCCAGGTCTACTCGCTGCGCATCGCGCGGATCGTGCGCCGCTTCCTCCCGGATCGCACCGACGATGCGTTCGCGGCGGGCCTGTTGCACGACATCGGTCGCATGATCATCGGTCTGCGCATGCCGCGCGAGCTCTCTCGCATCCAGCAGCGCGCGCAGGAGACGAACGAGCCGATCCACAAGGTCGAGCGCGAGATCATCGGTACCACGCACGGCGCGATCGGTGCGTACCTGCTCGCCCTGTGGGGCGTTCCGTTCACCGTCGTCGAGGCGGTCGCGTTTCACTCGCAGCCACACGTCGTGCCGAACGGCGATCTGGCGCTCGTCGTGGCTGTCCACGCCGCCGAGGCGCTGCACGAGATCCAGAGCGCGGGTCTCCCCGACGACCGCTTGGACTTCGCGACCATCGAGCGCGCGGGCCTGTTGCGCGAGATTCCGCGCTGGGACGCCATCGTCGCCGAAGAGCGCGCGGCGATGAGCTAACTAGCGGTGGTAGCCGAGGCCGAACGTCACCGCGTAAACCGAGTTGCCGGCCACGGCCTCCGCGTTTACGCGCGTGTAGACCGCGAGGTGATTCAGGCCCACGCTCACCACGTTCACGCCGCCTTCGAGCCCGATGTCGAACCCGGTCGTCCAGGTGTTCGGTAGCGGCATGACCTCGATGCTCGGGAGGAGCAGCTCGTCCTTGGGCTTGTCGAAGCGGACACCGAGCATGACGCCACCCCACAACATGTCGTATGCCTCGCCGTGAAGGTATGCGTCGAGGCCGATGTTGGTGTCGGCGATCTTGTTCTGGACGTTCGTGTTGCCGTTCGTCGTCTGATAGGTGCCGGAGAACTGGCCGAAGTCGACGTGCAAGCCGACCGTCGCGAACGGAAAGCGAATGCCTCCCTCCGCCGCGATCTGGTAGCCGCTGAAGCTCTTCTGATCGACCTGCCCGAAGCCGTAGCCAGCGAGCAGGCTACCGCTGACCGCCTTCTGGATGCGCGGCGATGTGATGGCGTCCTCGTAGTCGCCCATCTTCAGTTGCTGGTCGCCGACATCCTTCACTGCTGGCGGTGCCGTGAACGGGCTGTCGTTGTCATCGTCGGCGGCAATCGCTACGCGCGTTGCGGTGCGGCCAACAGCGGCGAACGCAGCATCCACGTCCTTCGGCGGTCCACGCATGACGATCTCCGCGTGCGCGAGATCCAGGTCCGCCAGCACATCCGGCATGGCCGCGATCGTCAACTTCTCCACGGCGAGAGCGGTCGGATGTTCGGACAATAACTCGCGTGAGCTCGCGACGTCTTCCTCGACGGATGACGCGAGCGCGCCTGCCGTGACCTTCGCGGCCGCGAGCTTGTCGAGCACAGCGCGCCGCGCATTGACGAACGCGACGGCAGCGGCGTCTGGGCTGCTGCGCAATTCGTCGAGGTGCTCGCCCACGAACTTCAAGACCTCGCCGGTGCGCCCGGCGACAATGCTCCCTGACGCGACATAGGTGCTCGCGAGGCGCTCCTCGTCGAGGTATGCGGCGAGCCCGTACGTGGCGCCGAGTTGATGGCGAACGTCGTCGGTGATGTGATCGAGAATCGCCGCCGCCACGAGGCGCTTGGCGCGATCGCCGGCCGTCGCCGGGAGCGTGACGAAAAGCTCGATCTGCGAGCTAGCCTTGTCTGCCGCGAGCGATACGGGTTCGGGGGACGGCGCCCTGTCCTCGGCGGCTGCATGCTGCGTCGACGGTTGCCAGTCGGAGAACAAGAAGTCGATCCACTGGTCGGCGAGCTTCGCGTCGAACTTGCCCGCGATCACGAGCGTCGCGTGATCCGGCGTGAAGTGCTGCTCGCGAAACATCTTCGCGTCCTCGAGCGTGATCGCCGACGAGAACCAGCGAACATCGCCCGCACCGACGTATGGGTGCCCGGCGCCGTAGCGAGCGCGCTCCCACGCATCGACGAGGGCATCGGTCTCGGTCTTCTTGCCGAGCTCGCGGCGCGCGAGGTTGATCGCGTTCTCCTTGTAGTAGCCCTCGCGCACCCAGCGGCGCAGCGCAGCGAGCAAGTAGTCCATGTGCATGTCGAGCCCCTCGACGCCGAACATCGTCTCGTCCAACGATGTGTGCTGTTCGAGCTGGCCGCCCGCCTCGACGAACGCCTTGAAGTCGGCGAGGTAGTGCAGGTCGAGCGACAAGCCGTACGACGCGACGGCCGCCGTTCCGCGCCGCGAACTTGGCTCCGCACCGGTACCCGCATCGAAGATGATCCGAGCGTCGATCGTCGGGACACTCGTCAGCGGCAGCAGCACGACGCGCATCCCGTTCGCCAGCGTGCGCTGGATGACCGTACCGGGTGTCGGGACGTCGTGGCCTGTCACGGGCGTGTTCGCTTCGGTCGCATTCACGGACGCGCGCGCCTGGCCGAGGTCGTGGATCGCGGGCGCCGCGAGCTCGTCCGTCTTCGCGTGGTCGCCGTCCTCGGCGGGTGAGAGGTCGACGATCGATGCGGTGGCAACCGAGAGCTGCGACCGGATGATCTCCGCCGACGCGGCAGCATCCAGCTTCTGGACAGCCTGGAGCTCGGAGCTCATCAGCGTTCGTGCATCGCGGCCAGCCATGACCTCGGCCGCGACGCGATCGTCGCGATCAAAGCCGTCCTCGTAGCCGCGGAACATCTGCGCGAGCACACTCTGCCGAGCGTCGCTGAAGTCTTCGCCGAGGCTGTAGTACCAGCCGCGGTCGTAATATTTCGGGAGCAAGGTCAACAGGTCGTCGAGCTGCTTGGTGACGGACTCGGCTGTCTCCTTGCCCTCCAGTACGATCAACATTCCCTCGCGCTCAGCGCGTCCATCTCCGATCGTTCGTGCCACGACCTCACCGCTCACGAACGCATCGAAGTATCTGGCGACGTCTTGGATCACGAGCCCGACGCGCATGCGCTCACCCGGATCCGCGGGAAGAGGCCAGGTGACGAGCAAGGACCGCTTCTCGAGCGGCGCGAACGCTTTGCCCTTGCCGGGAGGAACGGGCGGAAGTGCATGCGTCTTCGCTGACGTGGTGCGCGCAGGGATGCGCCCGAGAAATTTCTGCAGCGACGCAGCGACGATGTCCGGCGCGAGGCCTCCCGAGATCACGAGCACTGCATTGCTGGGCGTGTAGTACGCGTCAGCGAATGCGCACGCCTGTTCGCGCGTGAGTGCGGCGAGCGTGGCTTCGCTGCCGAGCGTCGTATGCTGGTACGGGTGGTCGACGGGATACGTGGCAGTCTCCAGCGCCTCGCGTAGCTCGTGTCCACCCGCACGCTCGCGCCGCTCGTTCTGCACCACTTCGCGCTCGCGCTGGAACGCGGCATCCGTGATCGACGTGCAGCGATAGCCGAGGCGAACCGCTTCCACCGCGAGCATTGCTTCGAGCGAGCTCGTCGGTCCGCGCTCGTAGTATCGGGTCGCGTCGTGCGATGTGCCGGCGTTGAACTCCGACGTCGCGGTCTGCAGCTTCGCGAACAGCGTCTGCTCGCCGAGCTTTTGTTGGAACATCAGGTGCTCGACGAGGTGCGCGACACCTTCCTGACCCGCCGGATCGTCGATCGATCCAACGCCGTAGCGCATCGTGACCTGGACCTCGCGCGCGTGTGGATCGCGAACGAGAACAACCCGCAGGCCATTGGCCAGGAGCGCCTGCTGGATGTCGATGTCCAGCTTCGTCGTGCGCGGCGGAGCCGGCGGAGGCTGGCGCACTTGCGCGAAGCAGCCGCCGAGCAACGCCGCCGCAGTAACCAACCCCAACTTCATGGGGCGGAGCTTACATGCCCGCCCTAGTGCAAAACGCGACAGCGATCTCGCGCCGCGCTCAGCGTTTCACGGATTCAGGTTGATGACGCCGCACGCGATGCGATCGCCCGCGTTGCCGGTCGGCTGCGTCTTACCGTCGTCAGCCTTCGCGTGAATGATGAAGCCCTTACCGACGATCGACGTCGGGCCGTCCGCGAGCGTGATGCCCTTCATCGTGAACGTCTTCGACGCCTTGCCGTCCTTGCCAGCGGTCAGGTTGCCGAAGTCGCCCTCGTGGTGCTCTTCCATGTCGGGCATGCCGTGCTTGTGGTTGTTCGGGTTGAAGTGACCACCCGCGCTCTTCGCGTCGGGGGCCGAGCAGTCACCCGTCTCGTGCACGTGCCACGCGTGGTCGCCGGCCTTGAGGCCCTCGACGGCCGCGGTGACTTCCACGCCGCCATCGACCTCCTTGAACGTGATCGAGCCCGACACCTTGGACTTGGACGCAGCGGCGAGCGTCGCCGTGGCTTCCTTGGGCGCGGGCGGGGGCGCGGGCTCGGGCGGCTTGACCGGCTCGGGCGGCGGCGCGGCCGCGACCGGGGGCGCAGCCTCGACGGGCTTGGCCGGCTCGGACTTCTTGGAACCACCACACGCGGCGAGGGTGCCGACGACGGCGACGAGCATGAAGAACTGTTTCATGCGCGCAGGGTCACCCGGGAAGGCGCCAAACGCCAGCGCGCCACCGTCGGATTAGCGTGAGGCGATCAGCCTTTGACGGCGCGGTTGCGCCCACCGTTTTTCGCCGCGTAGAGCGCCTTGTCTGCGCGCTCGACGATGGTCGCAGGATCGTCGCTCTGCTCCCACGCGACGACGCCGATGCTCGCGGTGAAACGGATCGTGCGCGCGCCGTCGATCGTCCAGTCGGCTTCTGCGAGCTCGGAGACGAACGCCTTGGCCTTCGCGAACGCGGTCTTCAGCGTCGCGCTCGGTAGCAGCACGGCGAATTCCTCGCCGCCCCAACGCGCGATCATGTCGTCGCGGCGCACGCGATCGCGCAGGAACGCGACGAGAGCACACAGCACGCGGTCGCCGACTTGGTGGCCGTAACCATCGTTGATCTTCTTGAAGTGATCGATGTCCGCGAGCAGCAGCGCGAACGGCGCACCGCCACTGGCCGCGAGTGTGCAGCGACGCGCGAGCTCTTCGTCGAACGCGCCTCGGTTCGCGGCTTGCGTGAGTGGATCGACGCGCGCGGCTTGATGCGCATCGGCGACACTCGTGCGGAGTTGTTCGATCTCGGCCTTGAGCGCATTGGTGAGCGTCGCGTCCGCTGCTTGGCGAGCGACGACGGCCACGCGCAGTGTCTGCACTTCGGTCGTGATCGCAGCGCGCACGCGGACCAGATCGCTCAGCTTGGACGCGGCTTCGAAGCGCGCGCCCTGCTCGAGGATCTGCTTGTGATAGGCGGCCGCGCCGCCCGAGAGCGCGGTGAGTCCTTCGGTCAGGACCTTGATGATGTCGCGCAGCTCGTCATCGCGCTTGGCGAGGAGCTCGCGCTCCGCGTCGGCGAACTCGAGCGTCGACTTCTTGGTGGTCGTCGCGATCTCGCTGAGGTTCGCGCTGCTGTCACCGGCGCGGATGCGACCGCGCAGACCGACGAGACCTTCGCGCACGTCGGGAGCGCCGATCTCGTCGAAGTCGAGGACGAGCGCTTGTACGCAGTCGACGAGAGAGAGCGCTGTCTCCTCGAGTACTTGCACACGGGTCAGCGAGCTCGATAGCTCGACGCTCAGGGCACCTCGCTCGCGGCGCTCCTTCAATCCGGCCAGCAAGCTCACGCCGATCGGTTCGGCCGATCGTGGCCAGGATTGAGAGCGATCGCGCCCATGTAGGCGAAAGCCGCACTGCCGCAGACGAATTCGGCAACATATTCCGTTCGAGCGGTGTCTCCCTCTCGTGGCCGCAACCCTGTTCGATGCCGACGAGCTCCTCCGCCGGCCCCCCGCCGGCTCCCTGCGTCCCCTGGTCGTCGCGGGCGTGCTGTCGTCGTGCCTCCTGACCGTCCTCGTCACGGCGGTCGGCGGCGACGCGCTGCTGGGACAAGTGCAGTGGTCGGGCGCTCATCCGATCTTGGACAAGGTGCTCGGCGGCATCGCGCCGTTCGCCATGTTCGTGATCCTGGCGGGCGCGCTGTTCTTTCCGTCGCGCGTCCACGGCTTGTCCCGCGCTGCGCGCACCGCCGTGATGCTCCCGTTCGCGCACCTCGCGCTCATCGTCGGCGCGGCACTCATCTCCACGCAGATCGACAGCGGGCTGCAGCAGCGCGACCTGCCGATGCTGCAAACGCTGCCAATCGTTCCGACGTTCTTCGCGCTCGCGCTGCTCGTCGCGCTCGCCGCGCGCTTCATTCCTCGCCGTCGCGAGCAGATGCACGGCTTGATCCTGATCTCGCTCGCGTTCCTGTTCGCGCTCGGGTTGTGGCTGCCGATCGCGTCGCACCTGTGGCGCGCGTGGGGTCTCGACCCCTACTACCGAACTTTTTCGTTCGACGAGTCAGCCCTCCCGACCAACTGGGGGCTCGCGCTGCGCGTCGTCGCCGTGCCGTTCGTCGTCGCGTGTTTCTTTGCGTTGCTCGAGCTGCGCTTCACCGACCGCATTCGGCGGTGGCGTCCCGTGATCGCCATCGTCGCGGTGGGCATTCTGATCGGCGGAGCGAGCGCTCGTTACAACGCTGCCCACGCGGGCGGCGTGTGGGACGACATGCACGCCGACGCCGCGCTCAATGTCTACGCGAACTTCATCCACGTGCTGCTCATCGCGGTCGCGCTCGCGTTTGTCGCGCTCGCTGCATTCGTCGTCGCGCAGCGTCGCGCGGAAAAACCGCGCGCGGGCATGCTCTCGCGCCGCGGCTTCGTTCGCGTCTCCAATCCCGACACCGAGACCGCGTGGCGCACGCCTGTCGGCACCGTGGAGATCACGAGCTGGCTACGTCCTCCCCGCACGTCGATCGGTGCGTTCACCCTTGTCACCGAGCACGGCGACATTCCGATTTCCGCGGGCGGCACGCTCGGCGGTGCACTACCACTTACGACGACGATCCTGTTCAACGGTGAAGCCGTCGTCGTGCTGCGTGACGGCGACGACGTCGAGGTCTCTGGGCTCGTCGAAGAGCGGGCGGGTGCATCCCCCTTCCGCTCCGCCGCGATTCTCGTTCCCGGCCCCGAGGGTGTCGTCGTGCGTGCGCCGCGGCTCGAGACGCGCGGAGCGAGCGTGCTCGCCCTGTGGCGCCCGAGCCTCGCGTACATGGCCATTGCGGCCGCGGTCGCGATCTCGGCGCTCTCGGGGATCTCGGGCAGTAGAACCTGACCGATTTACCCTCGCCGCCCTGAGCCGGCGACCGCAGTTGCCGACGCCAGCGACCGGTGCGCCAACCCCTTGGATCCCGTAGGGCGGACCTGGGCGCAGACCTTGCTCGTCTCGACGGGCAGGGACCCGTGATCACTGCTATCCGCACGACCAGGTTCCTCGCGACCACCGCGCTCCTGACCGCGCTCCTGACCGCAGGCTGTGCTGCGGAGGACGGGACGGATTCCGGGGAGGACGCCCCGACGTGTGACGACGGCAAGTGCGACGGCGCGAGTTCGCCGAGCCAGGCCGGTCAGCAACTCAGCGCTGACGACAAGGCGAAGATTCGCACGCTGCTCTCCGGCGTGACGGTCACCGCCGCAAACGTGCCCGATGCGATGTTCGTCGTTCACGACACGAGCGGCGCGACGAGCAACAGCTACATGCAGCAGCAGGTCGACGCGTCGCGCGGCCCGCTCGCCGATGGTCCCGCTGCGTATATCAGCGCCGATAAAGTCTTCTATGCGCGTCCGTTCTTCGACACGTGGCGCCCGACGTCGACGTTGTACGAGCGCGGCAAGGACGTGATGGACGAGACGGTCGCTGCACGCCATGGCCGCGCGCTCTGGGCGAAGGTCCCGACGGCCGCGCGCACGGCCGCGATGTCGGGCGTGCTCGATCCGTTGAACCTCACGATGGCGGAGCGCGCGATGGAAACGTCGTCGGCGTCGTCGCAGCTGGCCGGCACCGGAGATCGCTTGTTCACGACGGCGACGTGGGCCGTCGATGCGCTGTGCGAGAGCGACTACGCGAGCGACGCCGAGTGCGTGGCTCTCCAACCGGTGACCGAGGCGCGTGAGGACCGTATCTCGCGCAGCGTGAACGTCGAGATGGGTCAGATCGCAGGCGCGGGATGCGCGGCGACCGGCGCACCGATGCAGCCGTACACCGCGAAGGTTTACGACAACGTCGCAAATCTCTATCTGCAGACGGCGCTGTCGGCCGGCTTCTACCCGGAGACGACGACTCACTTCTCGATCGACAAGGCGTTCCGCGGCCACTGTGATCCGCGCTGCTTTGACCTCGGTCGCCTGTACTCGACCATCGCGACCAAGATGGGCGCCGACGCAGGCACCCGGTACGGCTTCACGCCCAAGTACGGCACCACCTGGGGCACCGACAACGTGTGGTGGAGCACGAGCGTCTGTGGCGGCCCGGCGCCGCACTGAGTAGACAGTCTGAATCGCGCGGTAGACGCGGGCGAGGATCCCTTCCGCCTGTGGTGACGCGTAGTTAGCCTCCAAAACGACTCGGTACGGGACGTGATGTAGAGGCAGACATGAAGAACATCACGAACACGGAGCTCGTAACGGTGACGGGTGGCGCGGCGCGGGTGACCTCTCACGACAACATGTCTGCGGTGACCGACGCCGTCACGGCGCTCAAGTCTTCGATGGAAGACCTGGTCCGGTCGCAGGCGACCAGTCAGAACAGCAGCGGCAGCAGCATGATGCCGATGATGATGGCGATGATGATGCGCAATCAGTAGGCCTCCGCGGTCTGCACTTTTCCGGCAAACCGAGTGCTCACTGCACAGCCGCGGCACAGTCGCACTGGCTACTCGAGTTGCCGTGATCTCCGTCGGAGAATGACGAAAAGATAATTAACGCGATGGCGCAAAAAATCGCTGGCGCGCAACACGTGGACGCGATAGTTGCTCGCTCATCGTTATGAAGAACATCGCTTCGTTTAGCTTCGTCCTCCTCGCAGCAGTCACCAGCTTCACCACCGGTTGCGCGAACGACTCGACGCGCGATGACGATGGTAACGGCGATGACGGCAGCGGTTCCGACACCACGCCGCCGCCGCCCGCGCCCAAGAAGCTCGACGCGACGGGCACGTACCGCGTCAACGACACGTTCGACCTCGCGGCGAACATGCCGGCCGACAACTTCCTGAACACGCTCATCGCGGCGACCGACGGCCCGAACGACCCGGCCGAGTGGATCGTCGACCAGATGATCGCGCAGCTCGACCCGGGCACGATTCACGACTTCGCCGTCGCGGCAAAGCCGGCGTTCGTTCCCGCGCTCAACGACGAGATCACCAGCCTCGCCCCGGACCTCGTGAACAAGATCAAGGCGGTCGGCCAGGCGACGGCAAACGTCTACAAGAAGTTCGGCGTCAACGAGCGCCTCACGGTCGGCACCGGCGCTGGCCTCGACGGCTCGGTCACCGCCACGACGGTCGTCGACGGCGTTCGCTTCGACGTCGCGGGCACGCCGACGGACTTCACGTTCGCGTCGATGAACATCGACGACCAGACGATCGCGAACCTCCCGGTGAACCTCGACAGCACGGCCAAGCTCAACATCGGCCAGCACACGGTCAACGTTCCCTACGGCAAGGTCATCCGCGTCGCGCTCGACAACGTCGTCGTTCCGCAGATCGACCCGACCGCGCACAGCCTCACCGAGCTCCTCGCTCACGCGGTTGATTGCACCGGCATCGGCGCGTCGGTCGCCGACGGCGTCGGCATCGGTTCGGCCTCGTTCTGGGCCGGCGTGTGCGTCGCCGGTATGGGCGTCGCGGCTGACAAGGTCTACGACCAGCTCGTCGCCGAGGACAGCATCATCGCTCTCGACATCTCGGGCCAGGCTCGCGCCATCGACGCGAACGCCGACTACTTCGTCGACAGCCTCGAGTTCGGCGTGTGGAACGGCTCGATGACGCTCGGCACCGACGTCACGACGGTCGCGCAGCCGGCCACGTTCGTCGGCACGAAGATGACGACCCCGTTCTGATTCGATCTCGCAGTTGATTCTGCAAGGCTGGACTCACCCTCCGGCCTGTCACGCCGGAGGCCGCGGGCTCGAGTCCCGTCCGCTCCGCGACTTAACGCCCTGCTACAAAGCACTTAGACGGTGCCGAGGTCAGGGCGTTTCTTCGTTTCGGGCCAGCAGTAGTCAATCTGCAGGCGTGGTGTGATGCGTGCAAGGCGCTTTTCGTGCGCGAACAAACACCGACCGATGCGTTCCTAGCGTTCAACGACTTCGGCGTCGTCAGCGTCGGCTGCTACGCGCAGATCAAGAGGCTGCACTCAGCGAAGATCTAGTGAAGGCGTTACCGACATCAAACGCCTGCGATGCCGGTGTACAGAAGACGGAGGCGAAGCATGATCGTCCTCGGGGTTGACCTCGCGTGGGCCGAAGCAACGCGATCGGGCCATGCCAATGAGACAGGCGTTGTGGCGGCGACGCAGGACGGCACCATCGTCGACGCCGGTTGGACGGTCGGCATTGAACAAACGCTCGACTGGATCGGCGTCAACGCCGCCGACGATGTACTTGCCATGATCGATGCGCCCTTAGTGGTGGACAACGCCAAGGGACAACGGCTGTGCGAGAAGCAAGTGGGCCAGCGCTACGGTCGATGGAAGGTCTCAGCGAATACAACGAACCTCAGCTCACCTCGACTGGGCGGAGTTGCCCTGCGAGAGCGACTGGAGTCTTCTGGCTGGTCGTACGACTCCGGGCTGTCGGGACCGCCCTCGACGGGGCGTCGCTTCAGCGAGTGCTACCCGTACACATGCCTCGTTGGGGCGGAGGAACTTGGCTACGACGACGAACGCCCCGTCTACAAACGCAAGCCAAAGAGGATGCCGGCCGCCGAGTTCAGAGTCGCTCGTGCCAAGAATTGCGATGAACTGCTCAGGCGCCTCGATGCGTTGTCGACGGCGAATCCACCGCTGAGGCTCCGTTCGCATCCCACGACAGAGGCGTTGCTCTCAACCCCGAGCCCGCTTAACGACCGCGACTACAAGCATCGAGAGGATCTCATCGATGCTGCGGTCAGCGCTTGGACCGGGCTGTTGTGGCTGACTCACGGGACGACTCGTGTACAGGTACTCGGCGACACGAGTTCCGCCGCGCCGCCCACGATCATCGCTCCAGCAAGGCCGACGCAGCGTTGAAGCGACCGCACTGCAAGCCTTTCCACGCAATCGTTGATGGCAGATCGATGGGGGCTCCTCTCCTAGATGTCGAGTGCGTAGAGATCATCTGTACCGCAACCTCACCAAGGAGATCGACCATGAGCAGAAAGTCCGACGCTGACAATCACGCCAACCAGATGAACCCGAACAATGATGCGTACTGGAGCGCGCGCGACGAATCACGGCCGTCCGAGCACGAAGAGCCCAAGGCAGCTACACCCGCGCCGATACCTTCGGGCGACGACAAGAAGTAGGCGCACGAGACACTCGCACTGGACTACGTCCCACAACCAGAGCCTCCGCCGATGCCGCCAAAGCGAAAACGCAAAGGACCTAGTGCCACGGCGGAGGCCTATCCCACGGGATCGGTGCTTCTGGGCATGTTGCGGGACGTAGCCAACGTCCCGCTCACATCGGCTGCAGCGCGAACGGCGGCACGCGTCGCCGCTGGAGCCACCGTCGATGAGCAAAGCGTGATTGCGCTGTGCACCGGCATCGCCGGTGCGCTCGTAGACAAGCAATTGGTGCCTTCGTCGACGATCGAAGATGCGCGCGAACTGCTGACGCTTGGGATCTACGCATTGATCAAGAAGTGGGACCTCGCTACCGCCCCATTGCGCATCGGTGTATCGAGGCCCCTCGACTGGCGCATGATGACGATGGCGGGCGCGCAGCTCGTCGCGGTCGAGCTCGGGATTCGCGCTGGAGCCTGGCTCGTGATGACAGGACACGTCGCTACGACCGTGCTCCCGATGCGGGACAGCACAACGATCATGACAGAGGCGATCAAGGCGACGAACCTTTCGCAGGGACAGCTTGCGCGGGAGAGCGGCGTCGCGGAAACCACACTCGTCCGCTGGAAAAAGGGCGAGTCGCGCCCAAGCGAGCGACAGCTCGAAGCGCTTAGCAAGCACCTACCCGTGTCGGTTCTCGAAGACGTTCGACGCTCGTTAGTGATCGCAACTCTTGTCGAACGACTAAAGAAGCATATTCCTGACCACCTCGCGTCGGATCTCTGGACCGGGCTTCAACGCGTTTGCCTCCAAAGCCAAGCGCACCATGCGGCGAGACCGCGCGAGGAACTCGTGCGCACGGTCGTGTTCGGACCCCACGCGAGCCCCGAATTGGTGACGCTGCTGCTCGACGCGCTCACAGACAGCGAATTCCACTGGCGAGCTCCAATCGATAGCGCTCTAGATTGGGGTGCACGCCTCGAGTTCGTCCATGGCGTCGCGTGGCGGGCTGCCGTCACCAACCTCCCTCGCGACGTAAGCGAGCTCGTCTTCTGGAAGGCGTTCAGTGAAGCAACACCTGCGGTCGTCCAGATGACGGAGGCCTGGGCAGGCGCCCACCCAGAACTTGCCCCTCACGCGGCCGCGATCCGTGAACTGTTCGAAGCGGCGGTTGCTCTCCGCCAACGCAGGATGGCTGACGCAGTCCAACACTATCGACAAGCCCACGCGGAGCTTCCAGACGAGCCCGGCGTCGCGAGAGCGGTAATCGACGGAATGCTTCGTGCCGGTGAGCCTGACGAAGCGATCCAACGAACCATCAACACGCCGGAAGGGATCACTGAGGCGCGGCGAATCCGTGCTGCGAAGCAAGTGGCAGCAGATCAGATCCATGCATGCCTGGTCGAGCTCGAGTCTCTAGTTGGTGAGGGTGACAACCACCCGGAGATGTATCTGTACGTAGGCGTGGCGCGCTTCCGTGCGGGCGACTTCGTAGGCGCGTTCGATGCCCTCGAGCTAGTCTTGGCCGACAAACGGTTCGAGCATCATGCGCTCGCCCTCGACATCGCGGCCGCGTGTGCGTTCGCACTACGCAAGAACAAACGCGGAGAGGAGCTGGCGAGGCGTGCCAACCAGGTTGGCGTCTCCTGCTCCTATTGGTGGAAACGCGTTGCCTCAGGGTGACGGTTGTTCTTGACGGTGCCGCACGCTGAAAATACTTAGGGCGCATCGTACGGCTACACGCGCCCGTAGAGGTGCGCAGTTGGTGAGTAGTCGATCCTCCAGTCCACGGACAACGCGAGCAATTCCGCATTTTCATGCATCGCTCAGCAAGTTCAAGCCGTTCAGTCGTCTCCCTCGACCGTGAAAAGCGGCGCGAGATCGTGCGTACCGTCGTCGCATTCGCCAACATCAAGGGAGGGAGAGTGTTCGTCGGGGTCGACGATCAAGGCGAACCGGAGGGGGCGTGGTGCGCTGAAGCGGTTCCGCTCGAGCGAAGACGTGCTCGGCGTAGAAAACTGTGCTTGGCCAAGTAAGGAAACTCATTCACGACCAGATCAAGCCGGTGCCGACCATCACGCTCCGTACTTACGAGGTGGCCGGAGAACCGATTGGAGTCATCGAGGTCCCACCCGGCGAGTTTGTGTACGCGACACACGACAATGAGATCCTAATTCGTAAAGGGTCGACCAACCGACGGCCCGACCCCTCGTCGGAACTTGGGCCGCTTCTCGCCAAGCGCGGCGCGTCGGCTCGCGTCGGCTTCTCAGCAGAGGAAGTGTTCTAAGCGCAGCACGGCAGTAGCCGAGTGACCCAACGAATTCGACGAGGCCCAGTATTGTCGAGGACATCGCCATTACGTCGATCCCGAACGGCGCCCGCGGAGAGATCCCCAGAGACAGTTCGCTGGCCGTGTCGTAGCTCTGCACTAGACTGCATTGCGAGTGCGGCATCGCGTTGCGCGCCTCGAGGACGGACAGTGGCAAGGGGAACAATCAAGATCCGCTACAGGCTTCAAGTGACTAGGCGCATCCGCGTGCAAACGCGCGTGCGCTACAGCGTCCGTGTCATATCGACGGTTCGTAGCCTCGTCTCGCAGGCTCGCGCAGGGGGACACACGCTCGAGGATGCTCGAGAGGAACTTTTTTCGAGCGCGTACGCTCTTCTCCCTTCGGGAACTGATCAGGACGAACTCCGCGACGCTATCGATGCCGTCTGCCAAGAGGTCGGCGAGGACGAATAGTTGCGTGAGCCTCGACAGCGCACAGCGGGACGTCGTCGGGAATCAGCAGAAGATCGCCCAGCTGCAGCGCGACAAGGCTCGCGAAGCTGGACGCCTTGCTGAAGCACTAAGGAAAGCTGGTGCGGCAGCACAAGCCGCCGCGAGGGCGAGCAGCTTGTCGACGCTTCAATCAAAAGGGCGAGAGGCGCAGCGCTACCAAGCAGAGGCCGCAACGTATCAAGAGAAGGTGGCGGACTTGGATTCGAAGATCGCAGCAGAACAGAAGCGCCTCCTAGACTCCCAGAAGAAGCTCAACGCGGAGCAAGCCCGAATGTCCAACAAGCAACTTGAGGAGCAGCGGAAACTTGCCCGTGAACAGGATCGGCAGATGAGGTCCGTCGCAGGTACGCTCGCCAAGCATTCGCGTCTTCACAAGGCGACCACGGAAGCGGTGGAGAAACTGCAGCAGCCGCCCGAACGGATCACGGTCCTTTTTCTCGCACTGGATCCCCGCGACCAGACAGAGCTGCAGCTCGGTGAAGAAGCACGGGCGATCGCCGAGATGATCAGGAAGTCAGAACATCGGGATGCTGTACGCCTCGAATCTCGGTGGGCTGTGCGTCCACTCGACCTTCTCCAAGGTCTCAACGAGACGCGGCCGCGCGTGGTTCATTTTAGCGGCCACGGCTCCACTCAGGACGAGCTCCTGTTCCAAGACGATGTCGGCGGAACCAAGGCCGTCTCCAAGGAGGCGATCGTTCAAACCATGGCCGCCACGTCGGGAGACATCCAGCTCGTGTTCTTCAACTCATGCTATTCGCGCGCGCAGGCTGAGGCCGTCGTCCAGCACGTTCCGGCGGCCATCGGGATGAACACGGAAATCGGCGACGTGGCCGCACGCACCTTTTCAGCCGCGTTTTATTCTGCGATCGGATTCGGACATAGCGTCAATCGAGCCTTTCAGCAGGCGAAAGCTGCGCTCATGTTGGAAGGAATCCCCGAGGAATCGGTACCTGAGCTGTTCCTCGCGTCGGGGATCGATGGAGATCAGCTCGTTCTCGTTTGTCCTCCGAGTGGCGCGTCGCCTGTTCCAGAAAGTACCCGTCCGACGCACAGCGTGAACCGGCGGATTGACGCAACTATGGTGCTCGTGGCCGCCGGAAACGTTCTGACGAGTCGCATGCACTTTCTGCTGAACACGTCGAAGCAGGCGACCAAGGTCGTGGCTGCGCACGGCATGACACCAGGAGTTCGGTCATCACTGCAGCACGCGTTCGACGAGTTGGAGAAGGCGCTGATCGATTTCGATAAGAACGTCGAAGCGACTCAGGCAGCGTTCCCCGATCTCGGTGAGCCCACGCTGCAGCTCATGATGTTCCGCAATCTCGCTTACACGCTCGGCTCCGAATGGCGCTGGCAGTGGAAGACCAGGTTCGAGGCCGTCAAACGTGTCGACGATCCGATGGAACGGGAGAACCCGTGGAACCGCTTCGACTGGGCGAAGGTATTCGACGGTCGCGAACCCGATGCTGGAGTAATTGACCAATTCGCGCTCGAATTCTCTCGTCGCGTGGACAGCTGGGGGACACACATCCTCGACGGCCACGATCCGTCTTTGTGGTGGCCTGCACGCAAGCGAGAAGAGCGAGAGCGTTTCCGCACTCTCCTTGAGTCTCGCTCGTCAGAATTGACCCCAGAGAAGCGCAAAGACATCGAAGCAACGATCGATCGCCTTCATCTGCTCTAGCGGCAATCGCGCCATGGATGCACTGGTCGGCTGCTTTGATAACCGCGACAGCTTTTAAGGATCGCGAATCGCTTGTCACGGGGGGGGCGTCGTCGAAGCGGGGAGTGATTTCTGCGAGAGTAAGAGCCCAAGCGCTGAACTTCGCGCTTCCATTGACATTTTCGGAGTTCGGCTCACGTCGTGTTCCAAGCACGAATCCCCAGACTGCGTAGTTTCTAACGAGAGCCCACCAAACGAACAGCACTGTCAGCCGGGTGCCTTACCGTTGCGATATTGTTACGGAGCGCGCCTGATGATGGCGAACGCGACCGCGTGATCGATGTCCATCACGGAGTCGGCAGCGGGACGGGCACCTCCAATGATGGTCAGCGGTCGCGGGTGTCGGCCTCGATGACGCGAGCCACCACGTCGCGCTCGACGAGCTTTCGCTTCTTGCGTGCGGTCTCGCGGAGTGCAGCAGCGGCGAGGCGGTCGAGGTCACGCATCGCGCCGGCGGTGGCTTCGTGAAGCAGTACGATGGCGTCGGAGCCGAAGACCTCGCGGTCGACGGCAGCGCGCGCCATGCGCATCCGGAGATACTCGGTGGTGTCGTCGGGCGTGAGCGCGGCGATCTCGAGACGGTGGTGGATGCGCGAGTACAGCGAGCGATTGCGCCGGAGCGCGAGTCGCTCGCGGAGCTCGGGCAAGCCGACCAGGACGAGCGAGAGCATCGCGCGGCTGTCCCACGCGTAGTTGAGCAAGATGTGGAGGTGGTCGAGCGTGTCTTGCTGTAACAGGTGTGATTCGTCGAGGAGAAAGACGGGATGGATGCGCTCGACGGCGCGATCTTCGACATGGCGCGTGAGCGCGTAGAAGAGGCTCCCGGCCGTCGCCGCGGGCGAGAGCCCGACGGCGTGACAGAGCTGGCGATAGAAGTCGCGACGACCGAGCGTGGCGTTGTGGCAGTACGTGAGCTTGAAGCCCGCGGC
>DASYDE010000076.1:0-44392 GCA_036499725.1 Kofleriaceae bacterium | reverse complement strand
GACGCCGTGTTTCGCTTCCAGACAAAAAAATAGGGCCGACCCTCACGGCCGACCCTCTTCCAACGCCGTCGCGCTTACTTGTGCGCGGGCGCGCCGAGGCCACTCTTGGCGGGCACCATCGGCTGCTGCACGGGCTGACCAGCGCCCGCAGGCGGAGCCGCCCTCTGCATGACGAGACCGACGAGCGTCTTGATCTCGGCGGCCGTGACCTTCACGGAGCCAACGATCGACGCCTTGTCCTGCGTCAACGCGAGCGTGCCCGCGGCGGCCTGGAGGCCGATCGAGCCCATCATGCCCTTCACCTGCGGCAGCGCCGCGTTGAGGGTCGCGACGGTCTTGCCGGCTGCCTTCTCGTCGGTGGTGGTGAGCTTGATGCCGACCGTGACGTCGTCGGCAAAGTTCATCGTCAGCGCGAAGCTGTTGGCGACGATCTGCGACGACGCCATCTTCTGCTTGTCCTTATCGGGGACGAGCATCGTCAGCCACAGGTGCGACTTGGTGTCGGTCGCCTTGAGCGCATCGCGCATCGCCTTGCCACCCGCGCCAGAGTCGAGGTTCTTCCCCTTACCCTTCACGAGGTCAATCTCGGCCTTCATCTTGCCCATCTTCGTGACGAACATGCGGCCGTCGATGAACGCGAGCTCGCTGTCGTCGCTCGTGTAGTAGTCGACGCCCGCGTACGACGACTTCGTCGACTTGGCAGCGGCCTTGGAGATCGCGTCCTTGGGCATCTTGCCCTCGACGATCACGACCATGTTGCCACCCTCGCTCATCTTCGCGAGCTCGTCGACGCCACCCGCAGCAACCGCCACGGTGTCGATGTCCTTCATCGGGTCGATGCCGACTTCGGCCATCTTCTTGCGAGCGTCAGGCTTGCTGTCGAGCAGCTTGTTAAAGCTCTCGACGAGAAGCTTCGAGTTGTGCGCCTGCGAGGCGTCCAAAACGAACATCATCTGCGTGTTGTCAGGGACAAACTTTGTCAGGTTTGTTCCATTACCAGCGGTCGCGACCGAACCAACCGCGCCAACGAGCGCGGCTCCCATAACAAGCTTCTTCAACATGCGTCCTCCAAAAGTCGGGGTGACTATACACGCGGCCTGCTGCTGCTAAGGTCGACGCGTGCCGCTCTCGAGCGAGGTGCTCGACCGAATTTCGACCGAGCCGGGCGTCTATTTATTCAAGGACGCCAAAGGCGGGGTCGTTTACGTCGGTAAAGCCAAGAATCTTCGCACGCGGGTGAGGCAGTACTTCCGGCCGGGCGGGGACGAGCGGTTCTTCGTGGCGGCGGGCTTTCTGGGCCGGGCGGTCGTGGATATCGAGACCATCGTCGTGACCTCGAGCAAGGAGGCGCTCCTTCTCGAGAACCACCTCATCAAAAAACATCAGCCCAAGTTCAACGTAAAGCTGCGCGACGACAAGCAGTACCTCGTTCTCCGGCTGAAGCAGCCCAAGCCGGCCAAGGGTGAAGACCAACCCAAGCGCGAGTTATTCCCACGTGTTGAAGTGGTGCGGCATATCAAGGCAGACGACGCGAGCTACTTTGGCCCGTACCACTCCGCCTCCAGCGCGCGAGAGACGCTGCGCACGCTGAACCGTCACTTCCAGCTCCGCACGTGCACCGACCACGTGCTCGAGACGCGCGGCCGTCCGTGCCTGCAGTACCAGATCAAGCGCTGTAGCGGTCCGTGCGCGATCGATGTGCCGTCCGCGACCTACGCCGAGCAAGTCGACGACGTGAAGATGTTCCTCGACAACAAGAACGCCGATCTCCTCACACGTCTGCGCGCTCGCATGGCGGTGCGAGCAGAGGCCGAAGACTTCGAGGTCGCGGCCGTGCTGCGCGATTCGATCGCGGCCGTCGAGCGCACCATCGCGAAGCAGCACATCGTGCAGGACGACTTTGTCGATCAAGACGTGTGGGGCATTTACCGCGAGGCCGACAACGTCGAGGTCGTCGTGTTGTTCATTCGCGCCGGCAAGCTCGTCGGGCGCCGCACGTTCGCGCAAAGGGATCAGGAGCTGCCCGATCCGGCCGTCATCGGCGAGCATCTCCAGGTCTATTACGCGACCGGCACGTACATCCCCGACGAGGTCGTCGTCGGCGTGGACCTCGAGGATAGCGAGGTCATCGCGGAGTGGCTCGGCAGCTCGCGCGGCAAGAAGGTGAAGGTCATCGAGCCCAAACGTGGCGTGCGCACCAAGCTCGTCGATCTCGCCGATCGCAATGCAGCCGCGAGCGCGACGTCCAAGAAGGGCCGCGACGAGGACGCCGACGCGCTGCTCGAGAAGGTGGCGAAGCGCCTCGATCTCAAAGGACCGCCGCGCCGTATCGAGTGCTTCGACATCGCGCACATCCAAGGCACCGAGACGGTCGCGTCGATGGTCACGTTTATCGACGGTGTGCCGTCGCGGCAGCTCTACCGCAAGTTCAAGATCCGCAGCGTCGAGAACAACGACTTCGCCTCCATGTACGAGGTGCTCACGCGGCGCTTTGCACGCGCGAACAAGCCCGGCGGTGATCCTGCGTGGGCCGCACCGGATCTGCTCGTCATCGACGGTGGCAAGGGGCAGCTCGGCATGGCCGTGACGGCGTTGAACGACCTCGGCGTGAAGATGGGCGGCGACGGCGTCGAGGTCATCGGCCTCGCCAAGGAGCGCGAGCTCGAGACGGGCAGCGCACCCGACCGTATCTACCGCCGCAACGTGAAGGACTCGATCGCGCTGCGACCAAACTCGCCCGAGCTCTACATCCTCGCGCGCATCCGCGACGAGGCTCACCGCTTTGCGAACACGTTCCACCGCGAGCGGCGCTCCAAGGCGAGCCTGCGCAGCGAGCTCGACGATATTCCGGGCATCGGCGAGACGCGCCGCAAGAAGCTGCTCAAGCACTTCGGCAGCGTGCGCGCGATCCGGCAGGCGACCGCAGAGGAGCTCGCGAAGGCTCCGGGCATGAACAAGAAGGCGGCGATCGCGATCACGGCGTACTTCCTCGCGCGCACCGAGCAGGAAGCGGACGTGGAGCAGGAGCGCGCTGACGATCCGACCGCGATCGTCGGCGAGTCCTCGGAGATCGACGGAGATCTCGATGCGAACGTCGAGGGACAGCCCGACGACCATGTGCAGTCCGACGCCGACGCTTCTTGATCACCGGCGAACCAGGCCTGATTCTCCACGCACCGTGAAGTACGCCGCCCTTGTCTCTGTGCTCCTGGTTGCATGTGGTGGCGGCGGAGGTGACGGTGGCGACGACGGCAGCGGCTCGGGCTCCGACGACACGAACCTCGATATCGGGTGCTGGAACCTGCGCATGTTCGAGAGCGTCGCGCTCGCGCCACGCATCGCGGAACTGATCGAGAGCGCGAACCTCGACGTCGTGACGTTCGAGGAGATCGAGAGCCAGAACGCGTTCGACGCGATCATCTCCGCGCTGCCCGGGTGGCAAGGCGAGCTGCTCGCACCCCTCGGATCGGCCACGGGCGGCATCGGCATCGCGTGGGACGGAGCCGCGCTGACCGACATGGGTCACGAGACGGTCCTGCAACCGACCGCGGCGAATCCGCGCCCCGTCGTGCGCGCGACGTTCTCCGTCGACGGAACGCTGATCGATCTCTACGCGGTGCACCTGAAGGCCGGAACGCAACCGGCCGACGAGCAAGCGCGCGTCGACGGCAATGCAGCGCTCGAGCCCATCGTTCGCACGCGTCACGACGCGGGGCACCCGCTCGCGCTCGTACTCGGTGACTTCAACGAGGACCTGCACGACACGCGCAGCACCGACGTGTTTCGTCCGTGGGACCCGGCTCGCTACACCATGCTCGACACGCAGCTCGCGGCGAACGGCGGCATCACGTTCTTGCCCGCGAACATCATGCTCGACCACATGTTCGCGACCAAGGAGATGCCCGACGTCTCGCCGGAGATTCCGACGTGGGCGATGGACATGAGCGACTACGAGACGGCAGTCAGCGATCATCTCCCACTGCTCCTACACATCCCCCGCGCGTCGCTCGCACCCTAGGCAGACGCGGCCACCGAGAATGGCGTTTACCGACGAGCGGCGTGGTAAATTTTCGGCGTGATCGCGCCAGGGAGCGTTCTCGCCGGAAAGTTCCGGGTCGACCGCGTGCTCGGCCAGGGTGGCATGGGCTACGTCGTCGCGGCGACGCACCTGACGCTCGATACGCCGGTCGCGATCAAGCTCTTGCTCGCGGAGCACCTCTACAACAAGAGCATCGTCGAGCGCTTCATGCGCGAGGCGCGCGCGGCGGCCAAGCTGCGCGGCGAGCACGTGTGCCGCGTCTCCGACGTTGGCACGCTCGAGGACGGCGCTCCCTACATCGTGATGGAGCTCCTGCACGGGCAGGACCTCGCGGACATCGCGAATCATCAGGCGATACCCGTCGCGGATGCCGTCGATCTCGTGCTGCAGGCGTGCATCGGGCTCGCAGAGGCGCACCAGCTCGGCATCGTTCATCGCGATCTGAAGCCGGCGAACCTGTTCGTCACGCACCGCCCCGACGGCGCGCCGATCGTGAAGGTCGTCGACTTCGGCATCGCGAAGACGCCCGACGAGATGAGCGTCGGTCTCACGACGACGTCGACGATGATGGGCTCGCCCGGCTACATGTCGCCCGAGCAAATGCGGTCGACGCGCACGGTCGATCAGCGCACGGACATCTGGTCGCTCGGCGTGATCCTCTACGAGCTCATCACCGGACACCTGCCGTTCAACGGCACGACGGTGACCGAGATGGCGATCAAGATCGCGAGCGATCCGACGCCGCCGATGGCACCGATGGGGCATCCGGGCATCGAGCACGTCGTGCGCACGTGCCTCGAGAAGAGCGTCGACACGCGCTATCCCGATGTGGCCACGCTCGCGTTCGCCCTCGCGCCATTTGGTAGCCCACGCGCGCAGGAGTACGCGAGCTCCGTCGCGCAAGCGCTCGGAGGTCAGCGCAAGCGCGCGATCACGGCGCCGCCAGGCATCCCGATCGCGGCTCCGCAGGTGGGCACCGCGAATGGACTCCCCAAGACGCCGAATCCGACGACGCTGGGGAGCGCGGCCGGATCGAGCCAGGTGCAGCGCGGCTCGGGTCGCGGCGTCATCGTCGGGCTCGCTCTCGCAGCGGTTGCGATTGCTGCGGTGGTCATCGTCGTCGTGATGAACGGCGGCAAGTCGTCGACATCGAGCAATATGATCGAACCGGCGAAGACCGAGCCCGCGAAGACCGAGCCGGCCGTCGTCGAACAACCGAGGACCACGCCTCCCGTCGACGCGGCGGTCGAGGCAACCGTGACTGCACCTGCCGATGCGGCTGTCGCCGAGGTTGTCGACGCTGCTGTCGAGACCGCGACGACCGATACCGCAGCGACAAAGACTACGGAACCGAAGACCACCAAGTCGACGAAGACCACCAAATCGACGAAGGTGAAGACGGTGAAGACCCAGCCGGGCGAGGATTATGGCAACAGCCGTCGTTAGATCGTTCTTGTTCGTCGCGCTCGTCGGTGCTGTCGCGCAGGCGCAGCCCTCGCAATCGACGGTGACCGCGAACGCGCTGTTCGACAAAGGTCGTCAGCTCATGACCGACCGGAAGTATCCCGAGGCGTGCAAGGCGTTCGAGCAGAGCCAGAAGGCCGACCCCGCGGCCGGCACGCAGTACAACCTCGCCGCTTGCTACGTGAAGATCAACAAGCTCGCGTCGGCGTGGGCGATCTACCGCGACCTCGCAGGTAGCGACACGAACGCGGGCCGGAAGAAGGACTCCGCGAGCAAGGCCAAGGCGCTCGCGCCGCGCTTGCCAAAGCTCTTGATCAACGCGGCGTCGCCGCCTGCGGATCTCGCGCTCACGCTCGACGGTGAGGATGCGACCGCGCTCGTCGGTGTCGAGACGCCGATCGATCTCGGCGATCACGTCATCGTCGCGACGGCGAAGGGCTTCGCCGACAAGACGATCGACCAGAACATCAGCGCCGAGGGCAAGACGGTCACCGTCGACGTGGCGCTCGACAAAGCAGTCGCCGAGACTCCGCCGAAAGGTACCGCGCCTCCGCCGGGTACGACGGGGCCGACGCATCCGATGTCCTCGTCGGCGACGACGAGAAACGAGGCGATCAGGCCCCAGAGCGCACCGCACCTGCATCGTCGCACGTACGGTTATGTCCTCGGTGGCGTCGGTCTCGCCGCGGTCGGCGTAGGCCTCTACTTCGGCAACTCGGCGAAGGGACACTACTCCGACGCGGAGGATGCGTGCCCCGGCCACACGTGCACCGGCGTCGCGTACGCGAACGCGAGCAGCGACTACAGCGATGCGAAGAGCGCGGCGGGCATCTCGACCGGGCTCGTCATCGGCGGTGGCGTCGCGCTCGCGGTCGGAGTCGTGTTGATCCTCACCGGCGGCTCGCACGACGAAGCACCGCCGAGCACGGCGTGGCGCGTCTCGCCCGGCGTCGCAAACTCTCCCGCCGGCCTTTCGTTCGGAGGCGCGTTCTGAAGCGCGCAGCTCTCATCCTCGCGCTGCTCGCGTCGGGCTGTTCGAGTGTCCTCGGCTTCGAGGACTTCTCCACCGGCACCGACGGTGGCAGCGGCAGCAACGGTCCGAAGATCCGGTTGACGGGCAAGGTCACCGATGCGTCCAACAACGCGATCTCCGATGTCGGTGTCGAAGCCTACGCTCTCGATGGCACGATGATCTCGCCGCAGATCAACACGAACGGCCTCGGCACCTACGCGCTCGACTTGACGCTCGCAAACGGCTCCGTCGACGGGTTTCTGCACTTCTCGACAGGCGGGTTCTACGACGCGTACGTGGAGTTCCCGGGGCCGTTGTCAGCGAACCGGACGTTCGATACGGCGCTCATGAACGCGACCGACGTCCAGAATCTTCACAATGCCGTGGGTCTCCCCGCGACACAGAACACGGGGACGATGCTCGTCGACACGGTGACGCTCGGCCAGTCGGTCCAGATCGAGTTTGGAAACGTTCGCTACTACGACGGGACCGGGATGCTCAACTCCTCCGTCACCAGCGCGAGCTCGTTCCCCGCCGCCGTCGTGCTCGACATTCCCGACGGCATCTACCATCCGCACCGCAACACCAAGCCTGCGGGTCGGGCGTACGCGGTCGAGCCGAACACCGTCGTCTACGTGACGCTCGAGTAGCCATGCGCGCACTCGTCCTCATCGTTCCTCTGGTCGCGACCGCGTGCTCGAGCGTGCTCGGCTTCGACGACTTCGCGGACACCGGTCGCGGCAGCGGCACCGATGCAGGGAGCGGCAGCGACGACAGCGTGCTCCACGTTCAAGGAACGCTCACGTCGTGGACCGGTGTCGCGATCTCCGAGGCGGGCGTCGACTTCGCGGACCGCGACGGCCACCAGATCGCGGCCCAAGTCAGCACCGACGCGACGGGGGCGTTCGATGTCGCCGTGACCAAGACGAACGGAGCGATCGACGGCTACCTGCACTTCACCTCCGGCAGCTACCTCGATTGCTACTTGCACTTGCCGGGGCCGCAGACGACGGGCCTCCAGATCAACGGCTACCTGTTCACGGCGGGAGACCTCCAGGGCTTCGCGATCGATGGCGGAGTGACGACGCAGGGCAACACCGGCACGCTGCTCGCGCAGTTCGCGGAGGGCCCCGGCCTCACGCTGAAGCTCAGCGACGGTCCGTCCGCGGGCGACATTCGCTACTTCAGCGACACCACCGGAAGCGTCGCTCCGATCGCGATGCAGCCGGCGACGGACTCGAGCGGGCTCGCGATCGCATTCAATCTCCAGGACGGCGTCTACGTGCCCGACAAGACAGGCGGGTCGTCGACCCGTTCGTACGTCGTCGCGCCGAACACCGTCGTCATCACGCTCGAGTAAACCGGCGCTCACGCCGCGCATCCGCGCGAAAAGTTGGGCCGGTGGGTCGGTGCATGTAGGATAAAGTGCTCCAGGGATCTGAGGGTACTTATGTCCAAGAACCGAAAGATTCGAGATACTTCGCCGTCCCCCTCGCCGAGCGCTGATCGTTCCCGGAAAGGGGATTCAGGCCGTCGGCACGAGGTGTTGGGCGTCATCGGCCTCGGCGCCGCCCTCTTCCTTCTGGTCGCGATGCTGTCGCTCCAGGGCGGGGCGATGGTGATGGGACCGTTCGGTCGCGCGACCGCGGGACTGTTCTACGGCTTGGCCGGCGTGTGCGGGTACGCGGTGATCGTGCTGATCGCTGTCGCGTCCGTGCGCATGCTGCTCGAGCGCGAGCCGATCCTGCCGATCGCGATCGTGGCGGGCACGGTCGTCGGCATCTTCTCGCTGTCGACGCTGCTGCACCTCGCAGCGAGCGGATATCGCGTCGCGGGCCACGGCCCGGGCGGTGCGATCGGCGAGCACCTCGCAGAGATCCTGCGCGCGGTGATCAGCACGGCGGGCACGGCGCTCCTCGGCGCGGTCGGTCTCGTGGTGGCGGTCGTCGTTGCGACGCCGCTGCGCTTCTCCGATGTCATTCGCGCGATGGGTCGTGGACTCAAGATCTTCGGCCGCGGCATCAAGACCGCGATGTTCGCGATCGGTCGCTTCTGCGCTGACGTCGTCCGCGCGATCCTCCCCGAGCGTGGCGAGCGCGACTACGACGATCAGGACGAGGACGAGGAGTCCGCGACGGACGACGTTCTCCAGCTCGGAGATGACGAGCGGATCGCCGAGCCCGTGATCCACGAGCGCACCGAGCCGAGCGCGATGCTCGAGGAGGAAGAGCCCGTCATGAAGAAGCGCCGTCCCAAGAAGGACACGCGCGATGCAGAGTTCGGCGAGTCCGTCGCGCCGTCGCAGATCGAAGTCATCGATCACGCCCAGGCGATCGACGACGCGAAGGACGAAGCGCAGCCGGTGATCGCCAAGCAGAAGCGCTCGCGCTTCCCGTCGGGTACCAAGGTCCCCGAGCTTATCGAAGTGAACGACGACGCGGCGCCCGAGATTGCGGCGAGCGCCGTGGCGCAGACGCCTCCCGTTGCGGCCGGACCTGGCACGGACGCAGGTCCGATGATCGTCGAGTCGCGCTTCCGTCACGCCGACAAGGCGGAGATGGCCGCGAAGGAGAAGGCGGCCGACGCCGATCGCCAGACGTTCATCAAGCTCGGCGATGGCGACTACCAGCTGCCGTCGATCCAGTTGCTCAACTACGACTCGAGCAGCATCAACGTCGTCGACAAGTCCGCGATGCTCGAGCTGTCGGCGAAGCTGACCCAGACGCTCGAGAGCTACGCGGTGAAGGGTGACGTCGTCGCGATTCGCCCCGGCCCCGTCGTCACGATGTACGAGTTCGCGCCCGCCCCCGGTACGCGCGTCAACAAGATCACGAACCTCACCGACGACCTCGCGCTCTCGCTCGAAGCACTACGCGTGCGTATCGTCGCGCCGATCCCCGGCAAGGCTGCCGTCGGTATCGAGGTGCCGAACAAGGCGCGCGAGAAGGTCTTCATCAAGGAGATCCTCGCCGACGACGTGTTCCGCAAGGGACGCGCGAAGCTGCCGATGGCGCTAGGTAAGGACATCGAAGGTGGCCCCGCCGTCGTCGATCTGGCGCGCATGCCGCACCTCCTCGTCGCCGGTACGACGGGCTCTGGCAAGTCCGTCGCCGTCAACGCGATGATCGCGTCGCTGCTCTATCACTGCAGCCCCGAAGACGTTCGGATGATCATGGTCGATCCGAAGATGCTCGAGCTCTCGATCTACGAGGGCATCCCGCACCTTCTGCTTCCGGTCGTCACCGATCCCAAGAAGGCGAACCTGGCGCTGCGCTGGGCCGTCGAGGAGATGGAGCGCCGCTACGATCTGCTCGCGACCGCCGGTGTCCGCGACATCACGACCTACAACGAGAAGATCGGCAAGGCGCTCGCGAAGATCGAAGCGGACAAGCTGCGCGTCGCCGCCGAGGCCGCTGCCGCCGCGCTCGAGGACGATATCAACCGCGCCGTCGACTCGGACTCGCCCGAAGAAGCAGACGCGCGCGAGAAGATCGTCACGTCGCCCGCGAACCGCCTGCCCTACATCGTCGTCGTTATCGACGAGTTCGCCGACCTCATGATGTGCGCTCCCAAGGAAGTCGAGACGTCCGTCGCTCGGATCGCGCAAAAGGCGCGTGCCGCCGGCATCCACCTCATCCTCGCGACGCAGCGCCCGTCGGTCGACGTCATCACCGGCCTCATCAAGGCGAACTTCCCGTCGCGCATCGCGTTCCACGTGACGTCCAAGATCGACTCGCGCACCATCCTCGACCAGAACGGCGCGGAAGCACTGCTCGGCGCAGGTGACATGCTGTTCAGCGATCGCGGTGGCGCACCTCAGCGTCTCCACGGCTGCTACATCGACGAGGACGAGATCCACCGCGTCGTCGCTCACCTCAAGACGCAGGGTCGCCCGGTCTACAACCTCGAGATCCTCAAGCCGCGCGACGAAGAGGGCGAAGGCGGCGACTCGCCCGGTGGCGCGCCGAGCGGCAAGTCCGACGACGATATGTACGACAAGGCCGTCTACATCGTCACGACGACCCGCAACGCGTCGATCTCGTGGGTCCAGCGCCAGCTGCGCATCGGCTACAACCGCGCCGCCCGCCTCGTCGAGGAGATGGAAAAGGCGGGCGTCGTCAGCTCGCCCGACCACACGAACAAGCGCGAGGTCCTGGTCGCCCAGGCCTGAGATCGTTACTCGGTCAGGTCGAGCTTCTTCGGGAGCGCGACCTTGCCGCGCAGCTGGAACAGACACTCGCGCGCCCACGCGATCTCCTGCGTGGCTTCGTCATCGCCTTGCACGTCCTTCATCGGTCGCGCTTCGAGATCGTCGATCACGACCTGCATACTGTCCACGCACGCCTGCTTGCGGCACGCGCACGCGCGACCATGGAGCTCGACCGCGATCTTCTTCCAGCTCCCGAGGTCAAACCGCAGCGGCGCATCGAGCGGCGGAGGCGTCGGGCGATCCGGATCGGGATCGTAGGCCCAGGGCGGATCATCCAACCGAGGCGGGCATGCGCGACCCGAGTCCTGGCAGGTCTCGAGCGATGCGATGAAGCGACGGCGCACCGCGAGATCCGCCTGCGCGAACCGTAAGCGATCGTCGTAGGCCTCCTTTGCTTCGAGCTCCGAGACGTTCTTCTCGTCCGTCGCTTCCGCGCCGCGCTCCGCGATCAGCGCTTTCTCCAGCTCCGGCTTGCCGTACGGCGGCTTGTACAGCGTGTCCTCCGCGAGGACTGCCGCGGGCTGCTCCGGCGTGGGCGTCATCGGCTCCGGTCGCGCACCGCCGCCGCCGCTGCAGGCAACCATCATCATGAGGCTCGCGGTCAGGTGGGCTCCGAACGCTCTCATCCGTTCTAGGGTATCTCCCCGCGCTCCGTGCTACCACCGGGGCACCCGCAGATTCGGGCCTAGTTGCGCACCCTTGGGGGACTGAATCCCGGCGCCACTTCGTGCGTCGAAATGACTGACTGGAGATAGCTGCCATGGACCTCTTCGGAATCATCACCCGCACGTTCCTCGCCCTCACCCCCGTCTCGCAGGCCGCCACCACCACGGTCACCCCTCCTGCGGTCACGGCACCCGCCCCTGTCGCGACCAAGCTCAGCGCGGACGCCGCGCTCGCCGAGGTCCAGAAGTTCTACGCGTCCATCGACCGCGTGACGGCGCTGTTCCGCCAGTCGGTCACGTACGACACGTTCGGCTCGACCAAGACGAGCGACGGCTCGGTCTACATCCAGAAGCCCGGCAAGATGCGCTGGGACTACGTCGAGAAGAAGGGCACCAAGGTCACGACCAAGAAGTCGTTCATCTCGAACGGCCAGTACCTCTACATGGTCGAGCACGACAACAAGCAGGTCGTGAAGAAGAACCTCCAGAACGACCTCATGCCGGTCGCGGTCTCGTTCCTCTACGGCAAGGGGGACCTCAAGGCGGAGTTCACGCCGTCGATCGACACGTCGGGCAAGTACGGCTCCAAGGAAGAGATCGTTCTCAAGCTCACGCCGAAGAAGCCGAGCGCTCAGTACAAGTCGCTCACGCTCGTCGTCTCGCCGACGGACTATCACGTGACGCAGTCGATCATTGTCGACTCGTCGAACAACGTGAACGCGTTCCGCTTCTTCACGCCTGACTTCAAGAAGGAGATCAAGGCGTCGTGGTTCGAGTTCGACGAGAAGTCGGTGCGCGACTACCGCATCATCAACGCCGACGATCCCAAGAACAGCGGCGGCGCGATGGAGCCGACGATGCTCGAGGGGCCGTCAGGCACCACGCCCGCCCCGGCCAAGACGCCGACGCCCATCGCTCCGACGCCCGCTCCGGCCAAGAAGTGACGCGCGCGATCCTTGCCTCGCTCCTCCTGACTGGCACCGCCATCGCGCAGCCGTCGACCGTCACGCCGCAGCAGGCGGTGGACAAGGTCGAGGCCACATACGCAACGGCGAAGGGCGTCACCGCGAAGCTCGACCAGACGGTCGTGAACACGACGATGGGTCAGACGACGACGAGCAAGGCCACGCTCGTCGAAGATCACGGCAAGTTCGCGGCCGACTACACGAACAAGAAAGACAAGCTCGACAAGAGCTTCCTGTTCGACGGCAAGGACCTCTGGTACGTCGAGCACCTCGGGCTCAAGGCCACGCAAGGTCCGGTGAGCGGCAACGCGCTGCCTGCGGTGCTGACGTTGCTCGCCGGTCAGAAGGGCGCGGTCGCGAAAGAGTTCACGATCGCCGCACCGAAGAATCCGAGCTCGCTCGTGCCCGGTGGCGTCGTGGTCGAGCTGACGCCGAAGACGAGCTCTGCCACGTACAAGGTTGTCGACGTCGTGATCGATCCGAGCAAATGGACGGTCACGCGCACGATCGTCACGGATCCGCAGGGCAACACCACGACGTACGATCTGAGCAACGTCGATCTGAATGCGAAGATCGACGCGAAGAAGTTCACGTTCGATCCAAAAAACTTTCCGACGTACGCGATCCAAAAAGCGCCTGCGACGACGACGACGACGACGACGACTTCTCCGACGAAGAAGTAGCTGCGACACGTCGTTGCCTAGGCAAATCGGCCAGGCACGTGAGGCATTTTTGCGTGCCGAAAAACCGCGACGATCGATCGCGCCGCGTGATTTGCTTTTGGCCACATGAGATCCAAGCAGATTTTTGTTTCGGTGGTGGCGGCGGCTTCTCTCGTCGGAGGCTGCAAGAAGAAGGACAACGCAGCTCCCGCGACGGGCTCTGGTTCGGCGGTAGCCACTGGCAGCGGATCGGCGGCGGCGCCCGCAACGGGTTCAGGATCGGCGAGCGGTTCAGGAGCAGCTGCGCCCGCCGCACCCGCCGCGCCTGCCGCAGCGTTTGACTGGACGAAGGCGGGCGATGCATCCGCGCTGCCCGCGGGCGATCCGGTGGACGACATGGCGTTCGCGGAGCTAGCGCATAAAGTCGGCAAGCCCGGCGCCCCATTCCCGCAGGACGCGGATTGGCATCTCGACGGCAGCAACAACTACGGCGGCAACCTCTCGTACGCGTGGAAGAAGTACGGCAAGAACGGAGATCTGGACACCTACTACATCTCGATGCACTGGATGGACTGCCGCGCGAAGGACATCAAGACGGTCGCAGGCAAGGAGATCACGGCGTCGGACAAGCTCGACTACATCTACTGCTGGGCAAAGCCAAACGGCAAGAAGATCGGCACGTACGACCGCTACGACAAGGACGGCCAGGACAGCGTCGACCAGCGTGTGATGAAGGTCGGCAAGATTCTCGTCATCGCGAGCGTCGGCACGGGCGCGAGCTCTGTCGCGAAGCCCACCGACATCGAGGCGTTCATGCAGACGCTTCCGCTCGCTGACTTGCAGAAGATGTAACGCGTCCTGCCGTAAGCGCGAACGCGTCGTCTAGACTCGACGCGTGGAGATCAAGTACGTCACGGCCAACGGTCTTCGCTTCGCGTACCTCGAGGCAGGTCCCTCCGACGGTCCGCTCGTACTGCTGATCCACGGATTTCCCGACTGCGCCTACTCGTGGGACGCGTCGATGACGGCGCTCGCGGCGGATGGCTACCGCTGCGTCGCGTACTTCCAGCGCGGCTACTCGCCGTCGGAGATTCCGGCCGACGGCAAGTACGACGTCGACACGCTCGCCGCAGATGCGCTCGCGTTGATCCCCGCCCTCGGCGCGCAGACCGCGGTGATCGTCGGGCACGACTGGGGCGCAGGAGCCGCGTACGGTGCGGCCGCCCTCGAGCCCGATCGCGTGAAGGCGCTCGTCACGCTCGCGATTCCGCATCCCGGTGGCGTGCGGTTCACGCCGAACCTGCTCTGGGCGACGCGGCACTTCTTGACGCTGAACCTGCCCGGCGCGGTGAAGAAGCTGCGCGCTGACAACTTCGCGCTGATCGATCACCTGTGGCACCGCTGGGATCCGGGGTGGAAGAACATTCCCGCGAGCGAGACCGCTCACGCGAAAGAGGCACTCCGGCCGGCCGGTCACGCCGAGGCGGCCGTTGGCTACTACAAGACGCTCCGCCGCTGGATCCCCGCCTCGCACCGGCTACAGATCCGCGTTCCGACGGCCGCGTTCGCCGGTACCGAGGACATCGTGTCGACGCGCGTGTACGAGAAGTCGCGCAAGATGTTCACGGCCGCCTATGAAGTGGTCCAGATCCCGGGCGGGCACTTCGCGCACCGCCAGCACCCCGACGTGTTCATTCCCGAGCTGCGACGAGTAGTGCGCGAGAAGTCCGCCGCCGTGCGATGATCCGTTCATGAGGGGACAGGGCGAACGCCCGTTGCTGATCTTTGTCAGCGACATCCACCTGACCGATCGCTTGCACGGCACGGCCGTCAGCAAGGCCGAGCAGTTCGCGCGGTTCTGGCAGCGCATCTCGCAGGTGCGGGGTAAGCGGCCTGCGGAGCTGTGCTTCGTCGGCGACCTGTTCGATCTGGTTCGCTCGCCGAGCTGGTTCGAAGGACGCGCGCGGCCGTATCACGGGGCGAGTACCAACGCGGTCGTGCGCAACGTCGAGCAGATCGTCAAAGAGACGATCGCGCGCGAGGCCGACTTCTTCACCGCGATCCGCAGCAAGGTCGCGACGGGCGAGCTGACGGTTCACTACGTCGTCGGCAATCACGACCGCTTGCTGCTCCAGGCACCCGTCGCGCGCAAGATGGTCGCAAAGGCGCTGATCGGTGCGGACGACATCAAGCTCCACACCGAGCTCGCGTTTCCCGAGCACGGCGTCCTCGCGTATCACGGCAATATCGGCGACCCGATCAACGCGAGCCTCGACGGCGACGCGACGATCGGCGATGCGATCGGCAGCGAGCTGATCCTGAAGTTCCCGAGAAAACTGCGCGCGATGGTCGGCGAGGATCACCCCGACGTCGGCGAGGTGGACGACATCGACGACGTGCGTCCTGTCTATGCCGTTCCCGCGTGGGTGCGTCAGCGCAGCGCGATCCACAAGGATCTGTTGAAGCCGATGGGCATCGTGTGGAGCGAGGTCGTCGATGAATTCCTCGCGAACGACTTCGTCCGCGACTGGTTCAAGCGGGAGAGCAAGATGTTCTCGCTCGACCTCGGCAAGAAGCTGCGGCTGTTGCTCGAGCTCTCGCGCAACAAGGTCATCGCGCACGGTTCCGATGAGAACCTGACGAAGGCCTACAAGTACATGCAGCACAGCTTCGACGGCAAGATGGCGCACCTCGCCGCGACGAAGCTGATGGCCCAAAAGGGCCTGCGCTACGTGGTGAACGGCCACTCGCACTTTCCGTCAATGAAGCCGCTCGGCACGATCGAAGGACGACCGGCCGTGTACTTCAACACCGGCACGTGGCGCAGCGTTCATCAGATCGGTCACGACACCGGCGGACGCCCGAGCTTCCTCGCGTACGACGCGATGAGCTACGTGGTGTTCTTCCCGAGCGGCGACAAGCTAGGCCGCGACTACGAATGGTGGACCGGCGCGATGGTCGCCGATCACTAGTTGGTCGTCGCGCGGAGCTTGGTGAACGAGATCGCGTACTGAGACAGCCGCAGCGGGAGCGCCGGGTTGGTCTTCTCCTCTTCCGGGAGCGCCATCTGAATCTCGGTATCGGGCTCCTCGTTAGGGAGGACCTCCGTGTCGCCGATATGCTCGAACCCTGTATCGATGGTCGGCTCGTCGTCGTCGTGCATGGCAAAAGACAATGCGATCGGAGTGCCAGGAATTCGGCGCGTAGATCGCCCCTCCTGGCCGATCTAACCGCCTCGAAGCACGTGACGGTGGCGTCTCAAGCCATGCACACGACAGAGCGCAGCAGGGCCAGGAGCCTGGGATACCGTCCTCATGGCTACGGCAGGCGCCAGGTAGCGGTCGCCTGCTAAGGTCCCGACATGACGTTGCGATCGCATGCGCGCCATCAGCCGAAAGGCCCCGTTGTTCTGGTCGTGATGGACGGTGTCGGGCGGGGCGCGGGTGACGAAGCAGACGCAGTGACGATCGCGGCCACGCCGACGCTGGATCGGCTGTGGGTTCCGGGAGCGCGGGCCGAGCTGCGGGCGCATGGCAAGGCCGTGGGCCTGCCGAGCGATGACGACATGGGCAACAGCGAGGTCGGCCACAACGCGCTCGGTGCCGGCAAGGTCTACGCGCAGGGCGCGAAGCTCGTGAACGCTGCGATCAAGAGCGGCGCGATGTTCGAGGGCGACGTGTGGAAGCAGGTCGTCGAGCGTGGCGCCAAGGGCGGCGCGGTCCACTTCCTGGGCTTGCTCAGCGACGGCAACGTCCACTCGCACCTCGATCACCTCGAGGCGATGCTCGGCGCTGCGGCCAAGGCAGGCTGTAAGAAGCTGTACGTGCACGCGCTCCTCGACGGACGCGACGTCTCGCCCACGAGCGCGCTCGAGTACATCGACCGCACGGAGAAGTTCCTCGCGGGCCTCAGGCAGGCTGGGATCGATGCGCGCATCGTCAGCGGCGGCGGTCGCATGTACATCACGATGGATCGGTACGAGGCCGACTGGGCGATGGTCGAGCGCGGCTGGCACACGCACGTGCTCGCGGATCAGAAGACGTTCGAGTCGGCGACGAAGGCCGTCGAGACGTATCGCGGCGAGCGGCCCGGCATCATCGACCAGGACCTCCCGCCGTTCAATGTCGCGCCCGCGACGCCGATCATCGACGGCGACGCAGTCGTGATGTTCAACTTCCGCGGCGATCGCGCGATCGAGATCTCCCGCGCGTTCGGCGACAAGCAGTTCGACAAGTTCGATCGCGTGCGCGTGCCGAATGTCCTCTACGCAGGAATGATGGAGTACGACGGTGATCTACACATCCCGGCGAAGTACCTGGTGCAGCCTCCCGCGATCGAGCGGCCGATGGGTGAGATCCTCGCCGCCGCGCACGTGACACAGCTCGCGATCAGCGAGACGCAGAAGTACGGCCACGTGACCTACTTCTGGAACGGCAACCGCAGCGGCATGTTCGACAGCGGGACCGAGACGTACGTCGAGATTCCTTCCGACAACGTGCCGTTCGAGCAGCGCCCCTGGATGAAGGCAGCCGAAATCACGGATCGACTGATCAAGGAATTACGGACCGGCAAGCACAAGTTTGCTCGGGTGAACTATGCGAACGGAGACATGGTGGGTCACACCGGTTCATTCGATGCGACGGTGCTCGCCGTGGAGACGGTCGATCTCCAGCTCGCGCGGCTGGCCAAGGTCGTCCAAGAGCTTCAAGGAATCCTTATGGTTACGGCCGACCACGGCAACGCGGACGAAATGTTTCAGCGCGACAAGGCCGGCAAGGTCCTGCGCGACAAGAAGTCGGGCCAGCCTGTCGTCAAGACCAGTCACACGCTCAATCCCGTGCCATTCTTGATCGACGATCCCAACCGCGGTGATCACTACGAGATCGACGAGGAACGTGCGAAAACTGCAGGCATCGCGAACGTCACGGCGACGTGTCTCGAGCTACTCGGCTTCGTGCCCCCGGATGATCTAGAGCCGTCACTGTTGAGGTTCCGCTAGATGTCGAACGTTACAACCAGCACCAAGGCTCTGATCGGCGCGCTCCTCGCGGGCTCGGTCGGCGTGATCATCTTCCTCTTCGTTCACCTGTCGGCGGACGGCAAGAAGACCTTCGACGTAGGGACGGCCAAAGCGGCCGCTTGCGAGAAGGGCGAGAAGTGCCTGCCGACCCTGAAGTTCATGGACACGACCGGCAAGGTGTATGCGTCGCCCGACGCGCTGACCGGCAAGGTCGTCGTGTTGAACTTCTGGGCCACGTGGTGCAACCCGTGCAAGCGCGAGATTCCGGCGTTCTCCAAGGTCTACGAGAAGTACAAGGACAAGGGCGTCGTGTTCCTCGGCGTGCTCACGGGCGACAACGCGAGCGACAGCGACCTGCTGAACTTCCAGTCCGACAACGAGATGACCTATCCGGTCGTGCGCGAGAATTCAGATATCCGCGCGACGTTCATGGACGACATGGAGAACCTGCCGACGACGATCATCTTCGATCGCGGTGGCAAGCAGGTCACGCGCCGCGTCGGCGGGATGAATGATCAGCGGCTCGCCGAGATCATCGACCCGCTCGTTTCGCAGAAGTAGGCGTCAGGACAGCGCCGCGTGCGCTAGCCGCGGATCCAGCGCGCGAAGTTGCCACACTCCTTCAACACCTCGCGGTAGTAGGCGGTGTCGTTGAAGTGCGAGAGCTCGGTGAACCACACTGACGGCACGGGGATCGTCGCCATGTAGTTGTACTGAGCGCCGCCGGGTGTCGCGCTGATCATCATGCCGAGCTGCGCCTTCGCGGCGTAGTACGCGGCGCGCGCTTTGAGCTCGCGTGTCTTCGCCAGCTTGAACGCTTGCGTGAACCACGCGAGAGCTTGCGTCGGCTCGTCGAACGCCTGGTGCGTGCCCTCGAGGACGACGCGCGCGTTTCCGTACCAGCTGAGGTTGTAGTACGCGACGCCGAGCGCGAGCGCGCCCTTCGCGCCGACATCGCCGCCTTGCTTCACCTGCTTCTCTAGATCGACCATCTTCTTCGCGAGCGAGCCCGTCGTCCACTTCGCGTTCGCGTAGGTCTCGTGATCGCAGTCGTGGCAATCGACGACGTGCATCGCGAACGGCTCCGTGCCGAGGCCGCCGTCGGTGGTCTCGCTGTCGCCGAACAGCTTCGCGCCATCGGCGATCTTGCCGTCGAGGATGTAGCGCCACGCGAGCTCCGCTTGCAGATCACCGCGCGACGTCGCCTTGTCGAGAACGAACTTGTCCCACGGCGTCTTCGTGATTTGCACGCGCGCGATCAGCTGCTTGATGAACACCGGATCGTGCCAGTGCAACACGGCGGGCGCCTTGGCCTGCGTCGGGCCTACGCCCGGCTGGAAGTCTGCGCCGTCGACGTTGCCGGGGGTGAGCAGCTCGGCGTCGGCGAGCTTGCCGTCCGCTTTGTACGCATTCGCGAGCTGCAGGCGCACCGCGGTCGTCAGCGCACCGGCGCGCGTGAACGCCGGATCGATCGCAGCCATCGTCGTCGCCATCTCCGTCTCGAACGTCGGCGACATCTTCCACGCGGCGCTGATCGCCATCGCGAGGCTCGCCTTTGCCTGCAGCGCGACCTTCACGTCAGCGGGCTTCGCCGCGACCGCGTTGCCCAGATGCTTGCGCGCACCGGCGAGATCACCGCGCAGTGCCGCGAGGTGACCGGCGACGAGCTCGACGAGCCACGGGCGATCCGGCTTCTTGCCGAGCAACGTGTTCGCGATCTGATCGAGGTGGCTCAGGTATGCCGAGCGCTGCGCCGCGGGCGGCGGATCGTAGCCACCGGCCCACGTGCCGCTCTCGCCCTTGGACAGCTCGCGCACGAGCAGCAACGGCAGCGTCGGTGACGACGGATCGAGCTTGATGATCTCGTCCATCGCCGCTTCGCCATCGAGCTTGAGACCGACGAGGCGCCACAGGCGGACCTGCTCGGACTTGGTCTTCGCGATCCCGAGCGCCGTCTTCCAGTCCTTATCCTCCAGCGGCGCAAAGTCCTGTGCGGCGACCGCGGCGAGCGCGGCGGACTCGGCGTGGATGTCAGCGAGCTGGACGTTCGCGAGCGCGCGCTTGCCCGTGCGCATGTTCGCGCCGGCCACGTAGTACTTGGTGCGCCACGCGAGATTCTTCGACGGACCGGCGAGCTCCTTCGCGTACGTCGTGCTGTACGCGAGCACCGACTTCCAGTCGCGCGTGTAGAACGTGGCGCGCAGGCCCAGGAATGCATAGCGCTGCTTGAGGAAGGCGTCGCCGGACTTCGCGCCCTTCTTGGCCTCGGTGATCAGCGATGGCGTCGGCGAGGGAGGCGGCGGTGCACCACCGTAGCCGTAGTCAGGTACGACCGAGAACGCCTCGAGCTTGCGCGCGAGCTGCGCGACGCCCAACGCCGCCGAGACCTTGCTCTTCTCGGCCTTCGAGAGCTTACCGAGCTCGGCGTACTGCGCCGGCAGTGTCTGACCCTTCACGCCGTCCAGCGCGAACGAGAGCTGCACGAGCTCGGTCAGCGGCGCCTTGAACAGGATCTGATTCCACAGCGGCCGCGGGACGTTCTTGCCGAGGTAGGTCATCCAGTCGTCCAGCGCGTCGTTGACCGCGCAGTCCTCGCACGGGCCACCGAAGCCCGCGTGATACGGGTCCCAGTACAGGCCGTCCACCTCGTCGGCGATCGTCGGATCGAACGTCGTCGTCGATTCGATGTAGTCCTCGAAGTCGTAGGCACACGCCTTCGCCTTCTCCGGTCGCGATGCAGCCGCGACAAGAGCGAGCGTCACGGCGAGGGCGCCGTTAGCGTAACGAGCGAAAGATCTCAGCGAGCTGGTCATGCGGGTACCGTTGGAGGTTGCGGTCAGAGAGATCGAACAGGACGATGGAACGCTGAGTCGGAGAGAGAAGGGGGCTCACGAGCGCGGCGGCGGCGAGCGTATCGGCGGGCGTGGTCCGCTCGATCTCCAGCGTGTCGCCTTCGCGGAGCAATACACCGTGGAGGAACGCGTTGCGCGTGACGACGTATTGCGTCGGCTTCGACGTAGCGCGAACGAAGTCCAACGCGGGGAGCTCGTCGGGGTCCGTGCTCTGCATCAGATCGACCATTGCTCCCGCGCGCGCGTGCAGCGTCCACGACCAGATCGGCAGCGCGACGTCGAGCGGCAGCGGATACTCGTGCAAGCGGGCGATGTACTTCTTGGTCGTCGCGGCGTCGAAGATCGCCTTCTGATCGTCGCCGGCCGCGATCTCGCCCATGTTGTAGAGCATCAGCACGCCGCGCTCGACGGGCGGCACACCGGTGCGCTCGCGGTACTTGATCTGATGCAGGCGGATCGTCGCCGAGAGCGGCACCTGCGCGACGCGCTTCATCTCGCCGAGAAACGCGAAGTAGCTGTCGCGCGAGCGATCGGTCCAGTCGCAGTCGAGCTGCAGCTCCGTCGGCGCGCCGAGCTTCTGCGTGCGCTGAACGACCGTGTCCCACGTGCGCTGTGCGAGCGCGGGAATCTCCGCCGGCGGCATGTGCGCGAACACGTCCTGACGGATGAACACGACCGGCACCGTCGGGACGGAGGGAACGTCGACGATCTCCAGTGCCCCCATCACGTCGGCGCGCTGTTGCTCGGGATTCCAGCCGAGATCGAACGCACGGACGTACAGGCGGTTGACGTGGTGATCGACGAGCGCTTGCTTCTCGGTGGCCGACAACGCGAGCGTCGACCGCCAAAAGTAGAACGCGCGATCCGCGTGTGACTCCGGCGCCGCCGCGCGGGATGACGAGCAGGCCGCGATCGCAAGCGCGATCACGATCACCCTCGTCGCGTACATCGGCGGCATAGTGCCACGACGCTCGGGGCGGCGCTGCTATTCGCGGTTGCCGACGGAACAAACCGTGACACTGGTGCCGCGCGTGTGCAGGGTTCGAACGCTCGTACGCGGTGCGAAGCGGTGTCGAAGAGGCTCGACGTGGCACGGCGCTTGATGCAGCACTCGCGAATGAAGTGGTTTCCTCTCGTGCTGCTGCTCGCGTACGGGTGCGACGTCGACGAGAAGCGCCCCTCCCTCGAGGCTGGCTACGCGTGCGGGCCGAAGACGTGCGGCGAGAACGAGTACTGCTCGGTAAAGGAGTCGGGCAGTCAGTGCGGCGTCGACGAGGATGCGGGCATCGGTACCTACCAGGAGTACGGCTGGACGTGCCTCGCGGTGCCACCGGCATGCGACGGCCGCCCCGCGTGCATCTGCGACGGCAATCAATTCTGCTCCGTCTCTGACGACGGGCGCACCATCGACGAGGAGTGCATCTGACCGCGGCTAGAACGTGCCGACGGCGGCGAGGCCGTAACCGTCGTGACCCATCGGTGTCGGCGAGATCCCCATCAGGCCCGTCGCGCGCTTGTTGTAGTCGTCGACGCTGTCGGGGAGCGTCGTGATGTCCCACGCGGCGCCGCCGATGTACGCGATCGCAGCGAGGCCGAGAATCGGGTACGCGTCGGTCTTGAGCGAGCGGCACGTCGCGAACTCTTCGCTGTCGCAGCGCGTGTCCTCCGATTGTTCGAGCACGGAGAACGTGACCAGGCCCGCGGCGGCGACGCGAATGGCCAGCCCCCACGTGATGTAGTGACCCGTGTAGATCTGCCCGAGCATCGGCGTGATCATGCCCGTGCCGAGGCCCGTGAACAGGACCGGCATATTCACGTCGCCGACGTGCTTGCCGACGAAGAACGTCGAGAGGAACAGCGCGCTCGAGACGCCGACGCCGACGCCGGAGAGGAGATAAGCGGTCTTGAGGTTCTTGGGGCCGGGCGTGATGTGGCGCTCCGGCTCGGAGCCCGTTGGCTGGACGATGTCAGCGTGGGCAGCGGAGGCCGCGCAGCAGATGGCGGTCAGGGCGAGCAGCTTCTTCACAGGACCTCCGAGATCGACGGACCGGCACCAACCGCTCCGAACAAGCCGAACATTCCACCGGTGTGCAGGAAGGCGACGACCGTGCCGAAGCGGTCCTTGTTGGAACGCAACTCGGTGACGACACCGTGGAACGCTTTGCCCGTGTAGACGGGGTCGAGGATGACGCCGTCGGTGCGCGCGAGGTCGCGGATCGTGGCGAGCTCCTCGGGGCGGCTCTTGGCGTATCCCGCACCGACGTGGCCGTCGACGATGTCGATCTCAGCCTCGGTGACGTTCGCGCCGATCTGCCAGCGGGACTCGGAATCGGCGCAGATCTTCGAGATGCCGCGCACGAAGTAATCGCGGTCGTCGCAGACGTTCACACCGGCGACCCGGATACCGCGGCCGGCAAAGTCGAACAGCTTGGCGCCCATCACGAGGCCCGCGCCGGTCCCGCCCGAACCGCATGCGTAGACGACGGTGACGGGCGTTTTCGGCGATGCGATGGTCTCGAGATCTTTCACGAGCTCGAGCGCGGCGCGGATGTAGCCCCAGCTGCCGAGCGCGTTGGAGCCACCCTCGGGCACGATATACGGGCGACCGCCCGCGGAGCGGATGCGCTCGGCTTGCTCGGTGAGGAGGCGTTCGCGATCGCGCCACGCGGGCCGCGAGATCCACACGATCTCCGCGCCGACGAGGCGGTCGAGAAGGATGTTTCCCGTCGCAGCGGGCGGGGCGACCGGGTCGTCCGTGCGCAGGATCAGCACGGACTTCATGCCGAGCTGCGCGGCCGCGAACGCCGTCGCGCGGGCGTGGTTGGATTGCTCGCCGCCGCACGTGACGACGTGTGTCGCCTCTTGGGCGAGGGCTTCGGCCATCAAATATTCGAGCTTGCGGACCTTGTTGCCCATCAGCTCGCTACCCGTGTGGTCGTCGCGCTTGAGCCAGAAGCGCGGGCCGAGGCCGTCGCCGTAGCGCAGCCAGTGACCCCGGGTGGGCTGGTTCGCGAGCGGAACGCGCGCGGGTTCACGCTCGTGAAGCTGCATGTGCGCAGCATCGCCGAAAATGCGGACACTTTCACCGCGCATGCTACTCGTACCGATTGGTGCGTTTCGTCGCTGCCGCCGTGGTGGTATGCGCCCTGTTCGGGGCGGCCAACGAGGCGCGCGCAAAGGTCTGGCCGCAGCCCGCACTCGGCCCGTCGCGGTCGGGGGACCCCGAGGTCATCTTCACGTTCGACGACGGACCGGACCTGGTCAGGACGCCCGTCGTGCTGGACCTGCTCGCGAAGTACCACATTCACGCGATCTTCTTTCTGGTCGGCAAGCAGGTCAGCGATCCGAGCCCCAAGGCGAAGGAGATCATCGAGCGGATCCTGCGCGAGGGTCACATCATCGGGAACCACACCAAGTCGCACAAAGACCTGTGCCTCGAGAAGAACAGGGACCTTGTCGACTCCGAGATCGATGAAGGTCGCGCCGCAATCGTAAACCTCGTGCACGTCGAGCCCGTGTTCTTCCGCGCCCCCTTTGGCTCGCGCTGCGACGTGCTGGAGGAAGCACTCGAGAAGCGGCAACTCAAGCACTTCCACTGGGATCTCGATCCGCAAGAGTGGAAGGGTGGAGGTACTGCACGCACCATCAACTACGTCACCAAGCAGCTCGGCGCGGCGACGGGGCGCGACGTCCTCCTCCTCCATGACGTGAAACTGATCACGGTCCGCGCGCTACCGACGATCTTCGAGTGGCTCGTGACCGAGAACGAGCGCCGTATCTCCGTGGGACAGCGCCCGATCCGGGTGATCCAGGCGCCCGATGTCGCACTCGAGATGCTGTCGCCGGGGTTGGCCGCGTGGGCAGGGTCGACGCTGAATCGGATCGCCGAGGTGCGAAGTGATCTAGCGCGCGTTCTCCCCTGAGCGATATACAGTGGGCGTAGTGAAGTCTTCGTGGGTGCTAGGCGCGTTGTTGCTCGCCGCATGCGGCAGCAGTGATGGGGCGATGCCACCCGACGCTGTCGTTCCGGATGATGCTGCGCCCGACGCGAACATCGGAACGCCGTCGATCGAGGGCACGCCCGTCGAGACGTTCACGACGACCTCGTGCTCGACCGCGAGCGTGATGGGGCTGTCCGCGCAGATCGCACAAGAGGTCGACTGTCTCGTCCCAGGTCAGCTCGTCCCGTTCATGGAGGTCACGAACCTCCAGTTCACCGGCGGCGCGGTCCTGCCGTACGTAGCGATGGACGCGAAGACGGATCTACTCGCGGCGGTCGCAGCGGGCGGCGGCAAGATCATGCAGATCAACAGCGCGTTTCGCACCGTTCCGCAGCAGTACCTCTTGAGCGAGTGGAACCGGTTGAACCGCTGCAACATCACGATCACCGCGGTGCCCGGCAACTCCAACCACGAGAGTGGGCGCGCGGTCGACATCGCGAACTACAGCATGTGGATCACGGTGATGGAGGCGCATGGCTGGGCGCACGACGTCCCCGGCGACGACGTTCACTTCGATCACACGGCCTCGCCCGACATTCGCGGCCAGGACGTGCTCGCGTTCCAGCGCCTGTGGAATCGCAACGCGCCCGACGATCAGATCGCCGAGGACGGCAACTACGGTCCGATGACCGAGGCGCGCGTGAAGATGGCGCCCGCCGAAGGCTTCGGTATCGGTGCGCTGTGCGCCGAAGCGAGGCTCTTGCCGCCGCCGATCATTCGGCTCGACGGCGAGCTCGAGCGCGACTAGAACCTGCGATAGGCGGTGAACTGCGCATCGATGCGCGAGCGCTGTCCATCGGTGAACGAGTCCATGCACTGGTCGTCCGCCGCATCCATGTAGTTCTGCACGGGGTCGTCGCCACCACCGCCGCACGAGTTGCGACCCATCGGGCATCCGTACGCGGGCGCGTTCGTCGCGGGCGTGTCGCTCACGAGGTCACCGTCGAGGTCGGCGCAGGTTGCTTGGTACGTGTGATAGAGGCCCAGCCAGTGACCGACTTGATGCACGAGCTGATCACCTTCGTTGAAGGGTGCTGACGATCCGTTCGGCAGGGTCGAGTGGAGAATGACGACGCCGTCGAGATACGGCGCGGACGTGTAGTCCACGGGGTACGTCGCGTAGCCCGCGATGTTCGTGCCGGCGTCGGCGGTATAGATGTTCAGCGCGCTCGCTCCGCCTCGGTGCAGCGCAGCCTTGGCTGCTTTCTCGGCCGGGCTGCCGGGCGTCATGAGAAACCAGTTGGGGTTCGTCGTGCGATCGATGCCCGCGACGCGGAACGTGTAGCCCATCGGCGCGTACGCCGCCTGGAGCACATCGAATTGCTCGTCGATGTCGGTGAGCGGCACCTCGCCGTTGTCGCGACCGGCGCCGCTCGACATCACGTGCACGTAGATATCGATGACCGCGCCTGGCGCGACCTTGTCGTGCGCGTGCGGCATCTGGACGGTCTGATCCTCGATGGCCATCTTCGCCGTCGCGCTCGGCTCGCGAGTTCCGCACGCGAGATCCGTGTGATCGACCGTGTACGCGGCCGGCTGGTCGGGGGCGCACCCGACCACCGCGATGAGGATCAGCAACGGAAGGCGCCACATGTCCGGAGGTAGTGCACCCGTCGAGCCAGCACTAACTCGAGCAGATCCGATGACCTACGCGGCGTAGGGTCAGCTGGCTGCGGCTACGGCGGTGGCCACACGGAGCCGCACAGTGGTACGGTGCCGGCGCCCGCCATGTTTCGGATTCGTCAATCGTATCGAGAAGATGTCGACCAGGTTCTCGCGGTTGCCGAGCATCTGGACACGGTCAATCTGCCTGCCGAGCGTGGCCACATCGAGAAGATCCTCGCGCTCTCCGAAAAGTCGTTCGCGGGCGACGTTCCGGTCATCGAGCGCGAGTTCCTGTTCGTGCTCGAAGACCTCGCCAAGAAGCAGATCATCGGCACGTCGATGATCTACGCGCAGCACGGCACCAAGCGTGCGCCGCACATCTTCTTCCGTGTCGAGCCCGAGGAGCGCTACAGCGTCACGCTCGACAAACACATGGCGCATCAGACGCTGCGCATTGGTTACAACTACAGCGGCCCGACGGAGATCGGCGGCCTGATCCTGCTGCCCGAGTACCGCCGCAACACGGATGGCCTTGGCAAGGCGCTCTCGTACGTGCGGTTCCTGTTCATGAAGATGCACCGCGAGATGTTCCGCAACCAGGTGCTCAGCGAGCTGCTTCCGCCGCTCGAGAACAACGGCACGTCGAAGCTGTGGGAAGCGCTCGGCCGCAAGTTCACCGGCCTCTCGTACCAAGAAGCGGATCTCGTCTCGAAGGACAACAAGGAGTTCATCCACGCGTTGTTCCCCGACGATCCGATCCACGTGGAGCTGCTGCCCGACGACGTGCAGAAGATCATCGGCCAGGTCGGCCCGGAGACGCGCCCGGTCGAGGCGATGCTGCGCAAGATCGGCTTCGACTATGCCGAGCAGATCGATCCGTTCGACGGCGGTCCGCACTTCACGGCGAACACGGATCAGATCACGGTCGTGCGCGACGCCGCGCAGGTCGAGGTGAAGACCGTCGATGCTGCCGACACGGAACGCCCGTGGGCCGTACTTGCCCTGGAGACCGGCGTGCGTCCGCAGTTCCGCGCGATCAGCACTCGCGTGATTCCGATGGAGAACGGTGGCATCGGCATCACCGCCGAAGCTCGCCAGCGACTCGGCGTCGAGGACGGCCAGAAGGTATGGCGCTGCTTCGGCTAGCTGCGAGCGCGCTTCGTCGGCCATGCGTGGAGCACAGGGCCACGAAGGCGCGAAGGCACGAAGGATCCTTTGCCTCGCCGGGCGAGTTGCGTGGTGGAGATGCGCGGGCCGTTCGTTCGGCAGAGGATCGCTCGCCGCCCGAGGTACGCGGGCCGTTCGCGACGCACAGGGCCACGAAGGCGCGAAGGCACGAAGGATCCTTTGCCTCGCCGGGCGAGTTGCGTGGTGGAGATGCGCGGGCCGTTCGTTCGGCAGAGGATCGCAAAGCCGCTAAGCCGCCAAGCCGCAGAGAGACTTCGGCCTCGCCGGGCGGGGTACGCGGCGTGGATGCGCGGACCGTTCGTTCGGGAGACGGCGTCGGGGCGAAGAGAACCGCAAAGACGCGGAGACGCAAAGAGATCGGTTTCGGTTTGCTGGCGGCGGGTTTGATCGCGCTCGTGGGATGTCGGGACGCAGGAGCGGATTCGTCGTCGGTGCCGGAGAATGTGTTCTCCGGGATCAAGGCGCCGCAGGGTTGGATCTCGCTGCCAGCGATCGCGGATGTGATGCGCGATGCGGCGACGACGGCGGGCGCGAAGGTGATCGGCCGCGAGGCGTGGGGCGAGCCGTCGCGCGGCTGTTACGCGGTGTGGATGAGGCTCGGCGGCTCGGGCGCGAATCCGGACAATGTGATCACGAGCTTGGGCGATCCGAAGAATGGGTTCGCGACGAGCGACGTGGTGAAGCCGACGGCCGTGCCGGGGACGCTGACGCTCGCGTGGAAGCACGGCGCGTACGCGGGCAAGCTGCGCGCGAAGATCGAGACGGACGGCATGGCCATGCTCAGCTGCTTCGCGAACGATCGCGAGCCGAAGTCCTGCGAGGCTGCGTGCACGTCGCTGCTCGGAGCGCTGCCGTGAAGAAGATCGCGCTCGCCGTGTGTCTGCTCGTCGGTGTCGCGCACGCGGACAACGAAGCAAACCCGCTCGCGAACGCCCCCGAGCCCGCGAACGTCGTCGCCCCGCCCGAGCCGAGCAACGATCACGCGTCGATGCAGCCGATCGGTGAAGGCGTGCACATCCAGCCGATCGTGATTTCGCAGGACGCGCCCAAGAAGTCGAAGGACCTCCGCCCCATCTACATGGGCGTTGGCTTGCTCCTGATCGCAGCTGCGTTCTGGTTCAATCGCCGGCAGCGCGAGAAGTTCGACCGCAGCGACGTAGCGACGACAGATTCCGAGCCGACCGTCACGAAGACCGACGAGGACAAAGCATGAGCGACGTAGCACCGAGTGGGTCCACGCAGACACGCGAGCCGATCCTGATCATCGACGACGAGAAGAACATCCGGCGCACGCTGCGCATGGTGCTCGAAGGCGAGGATCACGTCGTGCACGAGGCGGGGTCCACCGCTGAAGCGACGGTCGTGCTCGAGCGCGAGTCGGTCGATCTCATCTTGCTCGACGTGAAGCTCGGCGACGACAACGGCCTCGAGCTGCTGCGCACGCTGAAGGCGCGCGGCGAGGACGGGATGTCGTCGCGGACGTCGGAGATTCCTGTCGTGATGATAAGCGGTCACGCGACGATCGAAGACGCGGTCGCAGCAACGCGGTTGGGCGCGTTCGACTTCATGGAGAAGCCGCTCGATCGCAATCGCGTGGTCGTGACGGCGCGCAACGCGCTCGAGCGTCGCCGGATGTGGAAAGAGGTCCACGATCTGCGCCGCGCGGTCGATGCGCGCTGGGAGCTGCTCGGCAACACGGCGACAATGCAGGATCTCCGTCGCCAGATCGCGAAGGTCGCGCCGACGCGGAGCCGCGTGCTGATCACCGGCGAGAGCGGTACAGGCAAGGAGCTGATCGCGCGCGCGATTCACCGCAACTCGTCGGTGAGCGCGGGCGCGTTCGTGAAGGTCAACTGCGCGGCGATTCCTCCGGAGCTGATCGAGAGCGAGCTGTTCGGGCACGAGCGCGGTGCGTTCACCGGCGCGATCGCCAAGAAGCGCGGTCTGTTCGAAGTGGCGGACGGCGGTACGATCTTCCTCGACGAGATCGGCGACATGACGCTCACGGCGCAAGCAAAGGTGCTGCGCGTGCTGCAGACCGGCGAGTTCACGCGCGTCGGCGGCGAGAAGTCGATGCGCACGGACTGCCGCGTGGTGGCGGCGACCAATCGCGATCTCGAAGCGATGGTGAAGGAAGGCTCGTTCCGCGAGGATCTCTACTTCCGCCTGAACGTCGTGCCGATCCGGTCTCCCGATCTCAAGGAGCGCCCGGATGACGTGCCGCTGCTGGTCGAGTCGTTCGTACGCGAGTGCTGCGACGAGAACGGTCTCGGCTACAAGCCGGTGGACGACGGCGTGCTCGATCGCCTCAAGCAGTACGACTGGCCGGGCAACGTTCGCGAGCTCCGCAACGTGGTCGAGCGCCTCGTGATCATGAGCGACGAGGTCATTCGCGAGAAGGACCTGCCGCCTTACCTCGGTGGCCCGCGGCCCGCGAGCAAGCAAAACTCTGGTCCGGTCACGGCCATCGACCTCGGGCGCTACGCGGGCAAGAGCCTGCGCGAGTTCCGCGAGGAGGTGGAGTCGGAGTTCATCCGGATCCGCCTCGCCGAGTTCGAGTGGAACATCTCGCGGACGGCGCAGGCCCTGGGGATCGAGCGGACGAACCTCCACAAGAAGCTCCGAGCCCTCGGCATCCATCGCGGCGAGTCCTCGGGTAGCGACGACTGAACGCTCCTCGACGAGGACGATCCTGGATCGATCACATGTAGGAGGCTTTCGCCGAGGCCGATTGGCCTTAGGCCGATAGACAACAGCGTTGCTATCGAACCGCTGTTTTCGGGCGCCGACGCGGTTGTTAAGCGACGATCCGGGGCATGGGGTTTGCTCGTCTCGCGCGCATGCGCGTTGGTCTCTTCTTGGCCGGTTGTTCTCTCCTGGTCGCGTGTGGGTCTAAGGGTGGCGGCGGTGACGATGGCGGCGACGGTGACGCGGGCGTCGCCCCGACTCTCCGAGTTGACCTGACCTCTCACCAGCTCCACTGGGTCGACGGCACCACGACCGACGCCCCGACCGCGAAGGCGACCCTCGTCGCGGCCGACGGAACCGAGACCGACGTCACGGATCGCGTGACCTGGGCCATCAGCCCGGCCGGAGCGGCTGCGGTCTCCGGCACGAGCCTGAGCGCGACCGGAACCGCAGCAGGTCCAGGCGTGTTGACCGCCGACTACGCATACGCCGAAGGCCAGACCGGCTTCGAGGTGTTCGTCGAGCAGACAGTCGATGGCGGCACGAACGCAGCTCCGGCCGGCACGGCTGATCTATTCAACGCGGCGACCGCCGATACGACCGCGACCGTCGCGCTCGCGTACCCGCCGGCCAACGCACTCGTCCCGTCAAACCTCGGCGCAATGGACGTGCACTGGCGCGACGCCGCGAACGACCGTTACGAGGTCACCCTGTCGGGCGGCTACGTGACGCTCAAGACGTACGTCGTTCCGAGCAACCCACGTAACTACACCGTGTTCACCGGCGATCAGTGGTCGCAGCTCTCCGGTGGTTCTGCGGGCGTCGATCTCGACATTCGCGTGCGCGCACTCTCGTCCAGCGCGCCGACCACCTTCATCGAGGGTAGCGAGAAGGTCCGGATCGGTGCGAACGCGATCAAAGGCGGCGTCTACTGGTGGAACACCACCGACGGCAGCAACGCGTTCATCTATCGCTACGACATGGAGAACCAGGCTGTTCCTCCCGAGCAGTTCTTCCCCCAGCCGAACCAGTCCGGTACGTGCGTCGGTTGCCACGCAGTCTCGCGTGACGGCACGGTCGTCTCGTATCGCCAGGACGGCGGCACGACGAACTACGGCAACGCGGTGATGGTCACGGGCCTCACCAAGCGCCTGACGCAGAACACGCAGTCCTGGAGCTACACGACGATTCACCCGAACGATACGGACCTCATCTCGACGCGCAACGACGGCATGTGGGTCACCGACATGGGCACCGGCGCCGCGTCGCACATCTACAGCACCTCGAAGGTCACGCACCCGGACTTCTCCGTCGACGGCTCGACGATCGTGGCCGCGTCCGTCGCCTCGGGCGACGACGTCTACGCGAACGTTCCGGCGAACGGCACTAACCAGCTCGTCGTGTTCGACTACGACGCGGCGACGAAGACCGTCGGTCAGACGCCGACGCCGATCGTCACGTCGGCGGCCAACACGTACGCGTACTACCCAGGCTACTCGCCCGACAACAAGTGGGTCCTCTACAACGTGGCCTCGGGTGCCAGCAGCTACAACAACCTCAACTCGCAGCTCTGGGTCGTCAGCTCGGCCAAACCTGCCTCGGGCGCGCCGCTCAGCACACCGATTCGCCTGACCGAGGCGGAAGGTCCGGCGGGCCAGGGCAACTCGTGGCCGAAGTGGACGCCGTTTACGTCGCAGGAAGCGGGCCCGACGGGCGCGAACGAGACCGTGATCTGGTTCACCGTCGCGTCGTACCGCGCGTTCGGCGTGCGCACGACCAACGGCGACCACCAGCTCAAGCCGCAGCTCTGGCTCGCGCCGTTCTACCCGGATCGCGTCGGCAATACGCAGGGCCTCCCGGTGACGGGCCCCGCGGTTCGCCTGCCGTTCCAGAAGCTGGACCAGGGCAACCACATCGCGCAGTGGACCCAGAAGATCGTCAATATCTTCTAGCTAACGGAGTCCTCTGGCTCCAAGCGGCTCGCGAAGGCGGGCCGTTTCCGTTTTCGCGCGTTATAGTGGTGAGGTGAGGCGCGGCCGCATCCTGGCGATCAAGTGGGGCATGAACCCCAACTCATCCAGCCTGGGCGTGGACGTGACGTTCCTGCTCGTCGGAGCGACGGCGCTCGCAATGGTCACGCCGATCGTCGGGGCTCTACTGCGCTGGCGCAAGCCGGCTCCAGCTCCCGCTGTGGCGGAGGCCAAGTGAAGAGCGCGTTCGTCCTCGCCCTCGTTCTCGCGGCGTGCGGCAACAGCGGTGGTGGCAGCGGTAGTGGAGATGACGGCATCGACGGCGGCGGCAGTGGAAGCGGCTCCGGCAACGGCAGCGTGTTCAACCCGGCTGTCAAAGACGTCGTTCTCGAGATCGACTACGAGACCGGCGAGGAGCCGTACACCGGTGCGATCGTCGGCTTCGGCGACACGTTCGATGTCACCAAGACCAACCTCGAGCGCATCTTCTCGGGCACGAAGACGCTGACCATCCCCACCACGACGGCGCAGATGCAGGACATCGGCTCGGTTGGCGACGAAGAGCTCACCGTCGACGACATCCTCGCGCTCGCCGATGCGCACCGCGACACGCAATCGACGTCGACGAAGACGGCCTACTACATCGTGTTCGTCAGCGGCTACTTCACCGACGACAACGGACCGAACCACTCGGTCCTCGGCGTCTCCATCGGAAACACGCACGTGCTCGCGATGTTCAAGGACGTCATCCGTTCGACGAGCTCGCCCGTGTTCCAGAACGTCGTGCGGTACGTCGAGCAGTCTACGCTCGTCCACGAGCTCGGCCACGCGGTCGGCCTCGTGAACAACGGCATCGCGATGGTGGAACCGCATCAGGACACCGCGCACGGCGCGCACTGCACCAACGACAAGTGCACGATGTACTGGGTCAACGAAGGCGCGAGCTCGGCCGCGGCGTTCGCGCAGATGTACGTCACGTCCGGAGACTCCGTGATCTTCGGCGACGAATGTCTCGCTGACGTCGACGCGCTCACGCACTGATGCGGTTCGTCCTCGGAGCGCTGGTCGCTTGCGCGCTCCTCGTCGCGTCCGCCCACGCCGACCCGCTGCTCGATGCGCTCGAGACGGATGACACCACTGCGCTCGCGACGGCCGTCGGCGCGATCGAGCACGCGGCGGACGCATCACCCGACACGCTGTTCGCGGCTGGTCGCGCGTGCGAGGACCGCTTGCACGATCCGGGGCGAGCCCTCGGGCTGTACGAACGCATCTCGCGCGACATGCCCGACGCGCGCGTCGCGATCGCGGCGAGCCGGCGCGCCACGCAGTTGCGCGGAGAGGTCGGCGAGCATGGCGAGCACGCAGATCGCGCGAAGCAACTCGCTGAGCTCATGGCCAACGCCGATGCCCTGACGCCTTCGCAGGTGCTCTCGTCCGCGCAGCAGCTCGCCGACGCCGCCTGGCCGGGTGCGCCCGACGCGGCACTGTTCCGCGCCGACTTCCTCCGCCGCACGAAGAGCCTCGCGGCCGCGCAACTCGGCTATGCAGACATCGTGAAGCGTTGGCCGTCGTCGCCACAAGCGATCGTCGCGATGCGCGGTCAGGCCGGAACAGCGATCGATGCGAATGAATGGGCTCTCGCGGTGAAGCTCACGAACGCGCTCCCGATCCTGGATCCCGCCGACGTCGTGCTGCGCGACGACCTGCTCGCCTCGATCCGATCCGGTCGCTTTCGCGCACGGATCTACGCGTTGGCGTGGGTGTTCCTCGTCGGTGGACTCGCGGCGCTGCTCACCTCGCTCGTCGAAGCGAGCGTTCGGGCACGTGCACGCCCTGCCCTGCGGCCGCCCGTCGAGGTGCTATTCCTCGCGCCGTTCGGCGGCATCCTCGTCGCGATCGCGTACGCGCAACGTATGCCCGTCGCGCCGTCCGTTGCCGTGCTCACGGCCGGAACGCTCGGAATGGCGTGGGTCTCCGGCGCGACGCTGGACCTCGTTCGCCGGGCGCATCCCGTTCGTCTCCGCGCGATCGCTCACACGGTCGCCTGCGCGCTCGCGGCCCTCGCGCTGTTCTACATCTCGCTCGTGCGCGCGGGCCTGCTCGACGTGATCGCCGAGACCGTGCGCTTCGGCCCGGGCAGCTAGCGAACCCGCGAGCGCTTTGCCGCCAGTCGCTTCACGCGAGCCGCGAGCGCCGAATCGTCCGGCATCCCTTTGGCGGCCACCTCCGCGTACGTCGCCGCAACGCGGTATGCGTCGACCGCACCCGTCGCGTCTCCGAGCATGAGCGCAGCATCGCCGAGCTGCTCGCAGATGTCGGCGCCGGAGTCGGCAACACCGATGTCGCCGGGAATGATCGACTCCATCGTCGCCAACGTGGCGGCTGCCCGCTGCCCCGCGAGGCGAGCCGCGTGCGCGTCGTGCAGCATCAGCTGTGCGTGCTCGATGCGCTCCTGCTCGTCGACCAGGCCCGTCAGATAGACGATGTTCTTGGGATCGATCTGCACGAGCTCCGCAGACAGCGGCTCGGCCTCGACCAGAGCGGCGACTGCCTCGGCCGGTCTCCCTAGCTCGATCAAGTCTCGTCCCACGCGGTCCTGCAGGCCAACCAAGTTCCTGGTCCACCGCACGTCCGTCGGGTTCTCTTCGTGCAGAGCAGCCACGGAGGCGACCGCCTTGCGATGCTCGACGAGTGCAGTCCCCGGGTCGTGCGTGATCACGAGAATGTCCGCGACCGAGGAGTGACTGGTCGCGACGTACAGCGTCCAATCCTTGTTCACCGGATCCTTCGCGTGCAGCGCATCCATGACTGCCGCCTCGGTGTGGAAGTCAGCGAGAGCGGCCTCCAGCTGCTGCGTCTGTGTCTCGATCACGCCGACTTTGTAGAGCGTCTGGGCATACGCGAACGCCGTCGTCGAGTTGCCTGGATCGCGTTCGAAGAGCAGCTTGTACGCGGCGCGGGCCCGTACGCCCTCCGAGCTCGCCAACTTGACGTCGGAGACGGAGACGGCTGCAAATGCGAGGTCGAGGTGCGCCCTCGCGACGGCTAGCTCCCCATGCTGCACGTGCGCGTCCACGAGTGCCTGCGCCGCAGGGAGCTCGAGCGCGCGCTCGGGCACCAACTGCTCGCGGTTTCCTTGGCGTTCGTAGGTGTCACCGAGCAGCACGTGCGCGCGATGACGCAGATCGAGATCGGGGGCTGACTTCGGGTCGGCCGCGACCAGGTCATCCGCGATCTTGACGGCAGCGTTGGTCGCCGCATCCGCGTCGTTCGTCTGTCCATTCGCGAGCAAGAGCTCGCTGCGCACCAACTGCGTGCTCGCCAGGAAGCGGCGGTTCTCGATGGTATCGGGCAACGCTTGAAGAATCCCCAAGCTGGTATCAGCCTCTACCCGTGCGCGACCACTCGCACCGCGCGCCGCCTCGACCTGGCCTAACAACGCGTGCGTCTCTCCGGCGAGACTGCGCCACGGAGTATCTCCGTCCAAGAACGACAGCGTGTCGAACGTCGCGAGCGCCTCGTGAAACCGCGCTCCGGCTGCATCGAGGTTTCCAGCGTCGTGGAGCACGCGTCCGAGCGCCTGGAGTTGCAGCGCGCGCTTGCCGCGTTCGGAGAGTGACGCGGCGTGGTGATCGTAGTAGTCGAGCGCCTTGTTCGCGACGCTGCCGAGAAGGTCGACCTTTCCACTCGGCGCGAGCTTGTCGCGCAGATCGACGACCATGTACTCGAGCAGGTCTTCAGCGTCCGCGCGGTTCGCGAGCGCGAGGTCTCGTTGCTCGTCTGCGACATGCTTGGCATAGACGACACGCTGGAACGCAGCTGCGGTCACGGCCACGACGACGAGCGCCGCGATCGACGCTGCCCGATTGCGCTGGAGCCACCGCCGCACGAGTTGCCCCCGCGTGTAGTGATGCGCTCCCACGAGCTGTCCCGTGAGGAACCGTCGCAAGTCCTCGGCGAGCTCGCGCGCTGTCGGATATCGAGCGTCCGCAGAGCGCGCCATCGATCGTTCGATGATCGCGACGAGCTCGATCGGTGCACCAGGCTCACGCGTGGCGACCGGAATCGGTGGACCGTGCAGCACGGCATCGAGCACAGCGGCCGAGCTCGCGCCCTCGTACGGAGGAGCTCCCGTGAGCACGTGAGAGAGCATCGCGCCGATCGCGTACACATCTGCCCGGGCATCGACAGGATCGCCGTTTGCTTGCTCCGGCGGCATGTACGCCGGGGTTCCCATCACTTCACCGATCACGCTCTCGCCATCGGCTCCGGCTGTTCCGAATCGTTCCTCAGCTGCCGAGAGCTCCTTCGCGAGTCCCCAATCGATGACGACCGTCTCGCCGTACGTACCGACGAGTACGTTGCGCGGTTTGAGATCGCGGTGAATCACGCGCTGTTCGTGCGCGTACGCCATCGCATCTGCGACCGCGAGAACATGGGGTACGAGCGCGACCCGCTGATCGAGCGTCGTTCTCCGAGCGACGGCCGCATCGAGCGATTCGCCCTTGAGCAAGGGCATCGCGTAGAACGGCTCGCCGCTCGCCCACGTGCCTGCCTCGTAGACACTGATGATCGACGGGTGCTGCAAGCGCGCAGTGATCCGCGCTTCACGCGCGAATCGTCGGGCGAGCATGCCGTCTTTGACGAGCACTTCTTTGATCGCTACATAGCGATCGAGTCGCTTGTCGCGGGCGACCTTGATCCGTCCCATACCGCCGCGCGCGAGCTCACCGGTGACCTCGTATTGCCGTTCATCGACGGCCGCGAGAGGCTCGTTCGACAGCAACACTGTCGGCGAAACGGTATCGGCAGAGCTCAGAGATCCAACCGTTGTCTCCACGAGAGAGTCGTACGCAACGCGGGCGGTTCACTTCAACATACGTATGGCGCCACGGGAGCATCCGTCGGCGCCAGGTGCCCGTGCGGAGAACGCACGCTACGAAGTAAGCGGCGAATAGGACACGATCAGCTCGTCGGCGAGCGCGAACATGCGATCCGCGTCGGAGTCCGGTGCCTGCGCGCCCATCATCATCGTGACGCCCGGTACCTCTGCGAGCGCGTAGTGACGCTTCCGCCACGTGAGGCCGTCGTGCTCGTAGCTGTACTCGAACACGCGCACCGGGCCGTGCTCGATCTGCATCGCCCTCTCGGTGACGTCGAACATGCCGCGCAGCTTCACCTCGGCGAGCTCGACGGCGCGCAGCTCGAACGTGATGAACGCGTTGCGGATCGTGCTCGCGTCGTTCAAGTCGGCCTTGCGGAGATGCAGCTCGGGCATCGGGTTGTCGGCATCGCCGGAGAACACCGCGAGACCGACGGGAAGCTCGAGCAACATGCGCGGCGCGAGCAGCGTCCACGGGCCCGTCTGAAACGGCGTGACCTGCGCGAGAACCTTTGCGAGGGTGCCGCCCTTCTCGGCGCGGAGCAGCGGGCCGTTGGGAAAGGACAGCTCGCGCACATCGAGAGAGGCCGGCGGCTTGTCGGCAGGACCTGCGCCGGGGACGATCGTTACGAGCCCATCCGTCGTCGAAATCCAGAGCGAGTTACTCGGCTCGCGCGCGAGCACGCACGGCGAGAGTGGCGCGAGCATCACGCCGTGGCCCGCCACGCCGAGCATTGGTGCGCCGGGCATTCGTGCGGACTAGGTCGCCGGCATGTTGCGCTCTTGGTAGATGCGCAGGATGTCGGCGGCGGTCTCTTCGATCGCGCGGTTGGTCACGTCGATGACGGGCCAGTTGGGATGCTTGCGGAAGATCTCGCGCGCGTACGCGATCTCGGTCTCGATGTGCGTGCGCTGGCCGTACGACGAATCGTTGGGCATGCCGAGGTGGCTCAGGCGCGCCTGGCGGATGCGCATCAACATGTCGGGCTGCACGATCACGCCGAACACCTTGCGGTCGTCGACCTGGGAGAGCTCCTCGGGCGGATCCACGCCGAGCACGAGCGGCACGTTCGCTACCTTGAGGCCGCGCTGCGCGAGGTATGTCGACAACGGCGTCTTGGACGTACGCGAGATCCCGACGAGCACGAGGTCTGCCTTGGGCAGGTTGCGCGGCTCGGCGCCATCGTCGTTCTTGACCGCGAACTCGACCGCCTCGATGCGGCGGAAGTAGTCGTCGTTGATGGTGTGCAGGAGACCGGGAACACCGGCCGGCGCGGAGCCGAGGTACATCGCGAGCTTGCTGATCAGCGCGCCGATCAGATCGACCGTCTCGATGTTGTAGCGCTCGATCAGCGAGTTGATGAGGGCGCGCTCTTCCGCGTTGACGACGGTGAACACGACCAGGGCGCGCGTCTCGGCGGCCTTCTCGAGGATCTGCTCGAGCTCGCTCTCGAGACGAACGCGCGAGTACAGGCGAATCTGTACGGGCTCGCTGAACTGCAGCGTCGCCGCACGGACCATGCGCTCCGCGGTCTCGCCCGTCGCGTCGCTGATGATCATGACCGTCTTCATCGGGCCGTTCATATCACGGGGAGATGGTGACGTGGCTTCGCGCCAGCGTCGCCAGAGGCAGAAGACGCATCGTTGTTTTTTGCGACGTGGTCGACTACCCGCGGGCACTCGGGGTCGGGTGCCGCCAGCGAGCCGGTGACGTGCGCCGACACGACCTTGCAGCCGCCGCGACACAGCGAGTGATAGGTGCAGCTCGCGCATGGCTCCGAGGCATTTCGCCACTCGCGGAACGCCCCGAACGCGTGCGGTTGCGCCCAGTAGCGCGCGAGCTCATCTACCTTGGGACGGTGATCGTCAAGCGCGGGCGGCGGCGCGGCAAACGAGCAGGCCGTCAGTTGCCCGCCCGGCTTGGCCCCCACGAGAAAGTCGCCGCCCGTGCAGCCGTACACGGCGAGCTCCGCGAGCAGCGCGCGGTCCGGCTGGTGGTGCGCGAGCATCGGTGTGTACGAGCAGTCGACCTTCACGCGCACGGCGTGCTTCTTGGCCGCGGCCAGGATCGTCGGCAGGAACGCGCGGTGTTGTTCGTCGGTGCAGCGCAGCTCCGCGTACGCGCGCGCGCCACGACCTGAAGGCTTGAAGCGCAGCAGCTCGATCTCGCTGAGCCGCCGCTCCGCCGCATACGCGAACAACCCGTCGAGCTCTGCGAAGTTGTGGCGCGTGACGACGACGTTGATCCCGATCTCGCGCTTCACCGCACGCAGCTTCCGGATCGCCGCATCGGCGCGTGCAAAGCCGTCGAAGCCACGGACCGCCGCGTACGTGTCGTGCAGCCCGTCGAGCGAGACGTTGATCTGCCCGAGCTTGTCGGTGATCCCGAGCAGCGCCTCCAACCCGTCGAGCCCCGACGTCGTCAGGTTTGGAATGATTCCGCGCGCCCGCGCGTGATCCGCCAGCTCGCCGAGCCACGGCAGGATCGCGGACTCGCCACCGCCGAGCGCGACGTGAAATACGCCTGCATCGGCGAGCGCATCGATCCCGCGCTTCCACTCGACGAGGCCCCACTCGTTCGGCGCGCCTTCCGCCGACGCACCGGTGTAGCAGCCCTTGCAACCCGCCGTGCACTTGTTCGTCAGCTGCAGGTGCGCCTCGAGCGGTGCGCTCAACACCACCTCACCGACCGCCGGCTCTGCGCCGCTCCAGATCGCAGGCTCCGTCGACACGAGCCCTCGTACGCTTCGCGCGTAGTCGCGATCGACAAACACCAACGCGCGCGGAACGACCGTCTGCAAGATCGCGCCGAACGCCTCGAACCGCGACTGCCGCGGCGGGTTCTTCCGCATCTCTCGCGCGCGCTCGATCAGCGCGAGCCCGTCGTCGACGGCGCGGCGCACGAACTTCCTGGCGCGACTCAGCACCCCTCCACCATAGCGCTACTCGATGAGAAACTCGCGGATCAACGCACGTGCGCGATGCAAACGACCTTTCACCGCCGTCCGTGTGATCGAGAGCTGACGCGACAGCTCGCCGATCGTCAGCCCGTCGAGATCGCGCAGGACGACAACCTCCCGGTAGTGGTCGGGCAGCGATTCGATCGCCGCCGCGACATCGAGCCGAACCTCGTCATCGCGTTTGATCGAGAAGTACGCGTCGACCACATCGTCGTCCCAGATGTCGCGGCGCAGTGCCGTCCTCGCGAGCCGGTGGCACGCTCGCCGGGTGATGCGAAACATCCAGCGCGACCATGCCCGCGGATAGCGGAGCGCCCTGATGAACCGCGTGGCCACGAGCATCGCTTCCTGCACCGCGTCGTCGACGTCGCTGATCATGCAGCTGCGCAGCGCGTAGCGACGGAGCTCGGACTGGCTCAGCTCGAGCAAGCGTGCGATTGCGATCGGCTCTCCGCTGCGGGCCAGCTCGATGACGGCGAGGTCGACGGTCACGAAACTCTCTTCGCCGGCAGCTTACGCCCGACCATCGCGCACGCGGGGCAGAAGCCGAGCAGCCCGGTGAGAGCGAATCCAACACCGCCCGCCGCGACGACAGGGCCCCACGGACTCGCCAACCACAGCAGCGCGCCGACGACGACGGCCGCGGCGACGAGGACCCTGAGAGCACGCTCGGCCGGGGGGACATTCTTGACGTAGAAAGCGGACATACCCACTAGAGCCGTCGAGGCGTCGAATGGATCCGCGGAATCTGCGCTTTTTTGGGCTACCGGCTCTTACCGCTCATGAAGTTCGACTGACGCGGGGTCTGCGGCGGCTTCACGCCCGGCGGTCGGAGAACCTCCTCGACGGAGTTGTTCCGCTCCCTCGCGAGGTCGTACGCCGTGAAGCCGTTCTTGTTCTTTGCCTTCGTGTTGATCTTCGCGGCGAGCAACACCTTCGCCGCCGCTGACGCATCCATCATCGCGGCCTGGTGCAGCGCGGTGTTCCCGTCCTTGTCGACGACGTTCACCTTCACCTTGCGTGCGACCAGCAGCTGCACGAGCGGCGCCTTCTCGTGCGGCCTCCACACCGTGTCGTGCGGTTGGCCCATCTCTTCGTAGATGTGAATCTCGTCGGGCCGCTCGCCGAACACGGCCCAATGCAGCGCCGTCGAGCCGTCTGCGTCCACCGCGTTCACGTCCGCTCCTTCATCGAGCAGCAGCTTCGCCGCCTCCACCTGTCGCTCCTGGCACGCGACGATCAATGGAGAGAAGTCGTGATCGTCCTTGTTCACCGCTCTGACCTCGGCTCCCGCTCGGATCAGCTTCGTCATCACCGAGACCTTGCCGTACTTCGCCGCGACCTCGAGCGCGCTCGTCCCCTTCGGCGACACCTTCGCCGCGAGCAAGCGATCGACGATGTCGTCGAAGCCATACATCGCCGCGCGCACCAACGCTCCCGTGCCGATGTCCTTCGCGATCGACGCGTGGCGATCCATCAACAACACCGCCGCGTCGTGCTGACCAAACTCGAGCGCGATCAGCAGCGGCGTCGCGCCGTCGTAGACCGTTGCATCACTGGCCTCGATGTTCGCGCCCTTCGCGAGCAATGCCTTGATGTCGTCGACCTTCCCCATCTCGGCCGCGTTCATCAGCGCATTCCAGCCGCGACTGTCCTTCTCCTCGATGTTCACCGGCGCTGACTGCGCGAACGCAACCGGCGCGAGCGCGAGGAGCACCACCAACCCGAGAGAGCGCATTCGTCGACGGTAGCAAACGCACTCCGCCACTGCCGGTCGAAAATCGGGCTACTTGGTTTTGGTCCGGTACTCCGGCGCATGCTCCCGCGGCCCCACCGGCGCCTTTGCCCCCGCTGGTCGAAGCAGCGGCTCGACGGAGTTGTTGCGAGCCTTCGCGATGTCGTACGCGGTGAGTCCGTCGCTGTTCTTCGCCTTTGTATCGATACCCGCCGCGATCAACACCTTCGCCACCGCTCCCGCATCCTCGAACGCAGCCTGGTGCAGCGCCGTGTTGTTGTTCTTGTCGAGCTCGCCCAGCTTCACCTTGTTGGCCACCAGCAGCTCGACGAGTGGCGCGTCCGTGCGCGAGATCCAAAATGTGTCGTGCGGCGCCCCGAGCTCTCGATACGCGTGGACCTCTGTCGGCTTCTCCGCATCGATGGCCCAGTGAAGTGCGGACGTCCCCTCCGCATCGACCTCGTTCACGCTCGCCCCGGCCTCGATCAGCGCTTGCGCCGCTTCAACTGCATGCGCCCGACACGCGACGATGAGCGGCGTGAATGCAGAATCCTCGGCTGCCGTGATCCGCGCACCCGCTTTCACGAGCTTCTTGATCGTCGTCGGATGGTTCGCTTTCGCCGCCTCCAGCAACGCGTTCATGTTCCTTGCTGGGACCTTCGCCGCGAGCAACCGATCGACCACGTCGTCGAACCCGCCGCGCGCGGCAAGCTCGAGCGCACTCTTGCCGGTGTCGCCCGCGATCGACGCGTGGCGATCCAGCAACAACACTGCCGCGTCGTGTTGACCGAGCTCGAGCGCGATCAGCAGCGGCGTCTCGCCGCCGTACACCTTCGGATCACGCGCCTCGATGTTCGCGCCCCTCGCGAGCAGCGCCTTGATGTCGTCGACCTTGCCCATCTGCGCCGCTGTCATCAGCGCGGTCCACCCGTTGTCGTCTTTCTGCTCGACGTTCCTCGGCACGACCTGCGCGGATGCAACCGGCGCGAGCGCGAGCAGCGCGGCAAGCGCGATAGAACGCATTCAACGACGGTAGCAAACGCACTCCACGCCCGCCGGTCGAATCAGCGCGAGCTACGTGCCGCTCTGCGCGCGCTTCAGTCGGCGTTTCGCGCTCGCGTTCAGCCCGTGGGCCGGCCGCTCGTACACGCTGATCAGTCCGTACTTCCGCCAGCCCGTCGTCAGCAGCCACGTACGCGGCTCCCACACGATCAGCTCCTCGTACCCCGCTGGAGCGTCCCACCGTCCCTGCCCCTCTCGCTCCTTCCACCCATCGAACCGGATCCCCGTCGAGAACCTGTCGACGAGCTTGTACGTGTCCTCGCCGCGATCCTCGCGATGGCGGCGCCAGTTGTTAAGCACGTACGCGAGCGCGTTGCGCGCCTGGCGCGGCGACTCGATCACCTCGAGGTAGTAGCCGTCCTCGAAGACCTGCCCCTTACAGAGCGGTCCCCTACTGCCACCGCGTTCCCACAGCGCGCGGTTGATCCACTTCGCCGCCGAGATCTTGAAGCCCTGCATCCCCAGCGCGAGCGCCGTCTTCCCCTCCGCCTCGACGAGAAGGTGCACGTGACTGTTCTGGATGGACACATGAACGATGCGCATGTCCTCACGCTTGGCCGTCGTCAGCGTCGCCTTCCGCAGAGCTGCGTAGAGGTCCATCTTCCTGAGCTCTCCGACGCGCTCGACCACCTTGAACGAGATGTGGAGAGGTTGGCTCGCGCGAAACGACTTCCTCCGACCGTGCGGCGGGCCGGCGCGGTGACCGTTCTTGGGCTTGCGGCCGGCACCACGACGCTTGCCGCCCCACCGCGTCACGCGCTTCATGCCCGCCTTGTCGAGCAACTCGAGCTGGACGTGTCGCTTACGTGCGCGAGGCATGCGGCAACCCTAGCGGGTTTCAAACTTGATTACTCGGATTTAATTGTAAACAATTGTCTATTGCCCATATTCGTCCGGTTACATTATGATTCTGCGACTGAATCTCAGCACTTTACACACCCTGAGAGGTCGCATGCCCCCTCGGCCCTCGGACGACCTACCGACGACATGCGTGGAACCTCGCGACGTAGCGCGGTCTACGGTTTGATCGGGTCTTGGATCGGCGGATCGGCGGATCGGCGGATCGGCGGATCCATGTCGTCGGCAAGGATGTCGCGATCTGGTGCGACCGCAGGACACGAAGCCGCCAACAGCCTCCGCGTCCAATCCCTCTGTCTTCGTCTGGCTTCCTGATTCCAAAAATCTCTCCAACGGAGCCCGCACTACGACGTCAGGCGTTGTGGAGCCTGATGGGCAGGCGCCCGCGCAGCAGTCCGCGTTCATCGCCACGTTTCGCGGCGGCGTCGGGTAGCCCGGCGGGTTTCCCCGCCGAGCCCCCACAGATCCGGACGTGCAGATTTCCCGCATCCGGCTCTTCGTGAAACAGGTTTGCTACGTGCCGTACCGGTGGACGATGCGCGGCGGCGGAAGTG
>DASYDE010000075.1:0-47764 GCA_036499725.1 Kofleriaceae bacterium | reverse complement strand
TCGAGCGACGCGAGCGAGAACGAGTTGCCGGCACCGAGCGCGCTGAACTCGCTCTCCGATTGCGCGCGGTTGTTGGTACCGAACGCGGCCGCGAGACCGCTCTGCATGTTGTTCTTGGACGTCGTGCGCGCCTGCGTGGCGGGCGGCAACGAGCTGCTCTGCGGACGGACTGCCTGCGTCGCGGGCGGCAACGAGCTGCTCTGCGGACGCGCCGCTGCCTGCACCGGCGGCGGCGTGCTCGGCGATGCTTTGCGCGCGACATTGATCGGCGGCATCGAGCCCGACGACGTCTTGCGCGGTTCGACGGCGGCGACCGCTGCACCATCGGACGCTTCGATCGACGCGGTGGCGCCGCACTCCGCGAGCGCGCGTACGAACGACTCCGCTGTCACGCGATCGACATTCGCTTTGACGCGAAAGCGTCCCGCGGCGAGGCGCTGCACGAGCTGATCCGACGACAAACCGAAGCGTTGCGAGATCGCTTGCGCGACGCGCTTCAAACCAGCCGGCGATGGATCGTCGGCGCCCTCCACGTACACGTGAAACGTGGCCATCCGATCTCATCCTCGCAGATTCCCGGGGAGAGATCTCCTTCCCGAGAAGTTCACCGACGCAAACTTGCGCCGTCAGATCGCGTGGCCCACCGTGGAAATATGCTCACCGGTAAGGCTCTTCCGAAGCTCGTCCCTTCGTTCGCGCGCCGCCGTCTCCGCCTCGGAGTCTCGCACTCCGGTTCCGCGTCCTCGTGGTCCGCGCCGTCGAAGGACGAGCGCAGCCCGAGCGGCGGGAAGCCCCAAAAGGGCAAGCGTCGCTAACTAGCTGTTCCGGGTCGAGGGGGCCCGGGTACGTGCCTGGCGCGGATGCGCGGGCTTGGACTTCGTGGGGGGCTTGGTCTTCGTGGGTGGCGCCTTTACCGGCGGCGCGTTCGCGGGCTCGGCTGCCGGCGTCGTCTCGACAACCGTGGTGGCAGCGACGACATTGTGCGGGAAGCCGTTCCCGAACAACTGCGCTGCGATCTTCGGCGAGTCCTCGTACGTGCCCGCGTAGTTGTTGTTGTAGTCCTCGCCCTGGAACGTCTGCGACTGCCACACGATCTCCGTGCGGGTAAGGAGGAGTGTGGTCATCTGCACGCCACCGCTCTCCCAGCAATCAACCTGCCCTGTTCCGACGGTACCGAGCGCGCGGCCTTGCTCGTCGTTGACGGATCCCTTCCGCTCTTCGCAGCGGTACGGGAAGAAGTACGTCGTGACGAGCAGCGACTGCTCGGGACGTCCCTCGAGCGCTTGATCCACGGCGCGCTGCACGCGCGCGTTCATCGTGTAGCCCTTCTGGCGCTCGTTGTCCTCGCGATAGAACTCCTCGCACAGCGGATTGGAGTACGGCACCGACGAGAGCACCGGCTGCCCGTTCATCCCCGCCGCCTTCCAGATCTCGTTCGGCATCGCGGCGAGAAAGAGCTCGTGCTGGCGGGCGTTCTTGTCGCCCTTGTCCGTGTGGAGACATTCGAGGATGGGCAGCACGCGAGCCGGGCCCGGCGCGGAACCCGCGACCTTGTACTTCGGGTTCAACGCCGCTTGCGGGGCGTACCAGCTGCAGCCTGTGGCGAGGACACCAAGACCGAGCAACGACAAGACGGGGAGATGGCGCATGCGCTCTCGGACGGTCGCGGTCGAAGGTAGTCGCAGAGCCCACACTGCAACCACGAGTGGGCACTACTTCGCGGCGCGTCGAAACACGGTCTGATCGCTCGTGGCGAACACTGCCCCTTCGAGGCCGCCCGTGACGGCGGTGAACGTCGCGATCTGCGTCGGCGGGAAGACGGGCTCCAGGACGCAGTCGTGGTCATCGCAGGCCTCGACCGGTGACTTGGACACTCCCGACACCGGGTCTGGCGATCGCAGTACGACCGGCGAACCAACGACGAACATGCGTGACGACGACGTCGCGTAGAGATCGTTCGCCGAGCGCGGCGCGATCGCATCGCGCTGATCGACGAGCAGGGTGAAGTCGTCGTTGTCATCGTCCTGGATCACGACCGCATCGCGACCCGCACCGGCCCAGAACCCAGCGCCGCCCGACAACCCACGCAACACCGGAAGTACTGGCTGCGAGTACCACCCCGACGCGTCGACCGCGTCCCACAGAGGCAGATCGCGTTGCGGCGTGCACAGGACCATCGCGCCATCACCGGCGACGAGCAGCGAGCCATCTCGCAGCACGACGAGCCTGCCATCGAGAGGCAGGCGCTTCGTCGAGCTCCAGTACAGCGTCTCCCAGGTGGTGCCGTGGTTCATGAACAGCAGCACCTGCCCTCCGCTTTGGACGAGCGCGTACTCGTGCTGATCGTCGCCTTGGATATCGAGCACCGAGTAGTGCGTGATCGGTTCGCCGTCGTCGCTCAGCTGCTGCGGCTCCCAGCCCATCACGGCGCGCGTGAACATCGCGTCATCGCCACCGATCCAGACTTGTCGCTCCGAGCGTCCCCACACGGCGCGATACGTTGTCGGGCCGAGCGCGTTCAGCGTCTCCCACTGCGAGCCGTCGTAGTGCGCGGCGCCACCCGTGCCGACCGCATAGACGTCGTCGGCGACGTCGCTCCAGATCGCGCGATACCCGAGCGCGGGTGTGCCATCCATTGCCACCCACGTCCCCGTTCCCTTGTCGGGAAAGAACGTCGTGGCATCAGTGCACCCGACGAGGAGTGCGCAGATCATCACTGCTCTCATGCGGTGATAGACAGCAACGCGTGTGCCCACCCAGCGACGCGCAGTTACGTCGATATCACCGGGCCGCGCAGTGACACTGTCGTAGAAACGCCGCGCTGAGAGTCCGTCATCACGAGCGCGTCTGCAGAGCGCGCGAACGAGCCTGCCGCGCGACGGGCTTCTTCTTGCCCTTTTGGAGCTGCGTCGGCGGCGTGTTCTTCACCGGCGTGACCGTTGGCGATGCCGTCGGTTGCGCTGGTTGTTCGACGGTGGTTCCGGCCGCGATGACGCCGTGCGGAAACCCTGTGCCGAAGAGCTGTGCCGCGAGCTCGGGCGCCTTGTCATACGTGCCCGTGTACGCTGTGTTGTATTGCGCGCCCTCGTACGTCGACATCGACCACACGATGTCGGTGCGCGTGAGCAACGCGGTCGTCACTTGCACGCCGCCCGCTTCGAAACAATCGACCTGACCGGTTCCGACGGTGCCGAGCTGACGGCCCTGCTCGTCGGCGACGGTTCCTTTGCGTTCGTCGCAGCGGTACGGAAAGAAGTACGTCGTCACGAGCAGCGATTGCTCTGACCGTCCGTCGAGAAGCTCACCGACTGCGTGCTGCAGTCGCGCGTTCATCACGTAGCCCTTCTGCCGCTGGTTGTCCTGGCGATAGAACTCCTCGCACAGCGGGTTCTCGTAGCCGGTCGACGAGAGAACCGGTTCACCGGAGAGGCCTGCTGCTTTCCACAGCTGCGTCGGCCACGCGGCGAGGAAGAGCTCGCGCTGCCGCGGATTCGGTTTGCCGTGATCCTGCGTGTGACGACACTCGAGGATCGGCATCACGCGAGCGGGTCCCGGCGTGGAGTCGGCGGTTTTGTATTTGGGGTTCAGGGCGGCCTGCGGCGCATACCAGCTACAGCCAGTGGCGATGAGCCCGATCCCGACAAACGAGAGGAGAGAACGTGTACGCATGCGCCGACGGACGTGGCCTTTCGCGCCGCGGTCGCACCTTTCTGTCGTCGCGAATTACGGAATGGGGTCCGCCGCGCCGCGTCAGCTCGCAAGCGCTGTCGACGCGCTATTCGGTCGGAGCGCCGCCACGATTGGTGGCTTCGTTGTAGCCGTCACGAGCGCGCGAGTTATCCGGGTCGATCTGCAGCGCTTTCTTGAACGCCGTCGCGGCCTGGGCGCTGTTGCCGGAATTCAAGTACGCCTCGCCGAGCAGCGTGAACACGCGCGCGCTGCGCGTCAGCTGCGATGCCTTCTTCAGATGTGCGATCGCATCGGCGAACAAGCCCTGCCGCAGCGCAATGTCACCCATGCCGGTGATCGCGTTCGCGTTGCGCGCATCGATCGCGAGCGCCTTCTGGAAGTTCGCGGCCGCGTTGCCGGTGTCACCAGCGTTGAGCTGCTGGGTGCCGAGGTTCGCGTAGAAGTCCGCTTTTTGATCGCCCGCGTTGGGCTCGCTCGTCGGCGGATTGCTCGGAGACGGCGGCGCTTCTCCACCCGTCCCGTATGGATCGAGCGGGCCATCACCGCTGACGCCCGGATCTTTCGGCGTGTTCGTCGGCGGCGGCGGGGTGTTCGATCCCGGCGGAACGAACGTGTTGGTCGGCGGGTTGGTGGTGCCCGGCGGGACGAACGTGTTGGTCGGCGTGCCCGGGGGCGAAAACCCGCTCGGCGTGCCCGGAGGCGAGAACCCGCTCGGCGTCGTGTTGATCGGATTGGGGCGCGAGTTGTTCGTTCCACTCGAGCCGTTCGATGGTCGCTTGGTCGTAGTCGCGACCTGCGTTCCCGTCGGCGTCGTCGACACGACGGTCGATGCCACGGGCGGATTGGCGGTGACACCTGCGTCGTCGATGATCTGGCTCGGCGCGACAACCTCCTGCTTTGCGACAGGCGGAGGAGGAGCCTCGGGCTTCTTCTCGGAGGGACCGCGCGTCATCGCGAACGCGACGAGACCGCCCATCGCGAGGAAGCCGATCGCCCCGACGATGAGGCCCCAGCGGCGCGGCTTGGGTCCCTCCTCGTACATCGAGTCGCCGAGGTTCGGCGCCTTGTCGTCGTCGTCGTACCAGACGTTGGATTCCGTCGAGAGATCCGCGCTGGACTTCGCGCGCGAGCTCGACGCGCCCGCGCCCCGGGGTTCGATCGCACCTGCGGTCGACGAGTGGAAGCTACCGTCGCTGCTGATCGAACCTGGCGCATCGGCGGGCGCCTTCACGACCGGCACACCGACCTTTGGTGTTCCCGTGCGGCGCACGCTCGGCTCGCTGCTCTGCTTCACGACGGGCGCTGCTGCCGCTGCCGCCGGAAGTGGAGCCGGCATCTCGGGCGGACCGTTGAGGCCGAGGCGCTGCATCACACGCGACACGCTCGCGGGCGGAACGCTCTCGCGGCGGCGCGCGACCTCGTCGTCCATCACCTCGCCGGTATCCAGGCCGCGGCGCAGCGCTTCGACGAGACGCGTGGTCGTCGCGAACCGATTCGCCGGATCCTTGGCGAGCATCTTGGCAACGGCGGCTTCCATCCACAGCGGCGTACCGGGGCGCTTGGTGGGAATCGGCGTCGGCGTATCGGTGACCTGCTTGGTCAGGATGTCGAACACGCGCGCCCCCGAGAACGGAGGCGCCCCCGTCAGCATTTCGTACGCGACGCAGCCGAGCTGATAGATGTCGGCGCGACGATCGATCCGATCACCGCGCGCCTGCTCGGGCGACATGTAGCGCGGGTCGCCGAACGTCATGCCGAGGTTCGTCGCGTCGGGCTGTTCCTTCTCGACCTCGACGAGCTTGGCGAGACCGAAGTCGAGAAGCTTGACGAAGTTCGCCTTTCCACGCCGCGTGGTCAGGTAGATGTTCCGTGGACGCAGATCGCGATGCACGTAGCCGATCGCGTGCGCTTCCATCAGCGCTTCGCCGACCTGGATCAGGATATCGGCCGCGCGCTCCATCGAGAGCTGCTTCTCGCGCTCGAGCACCGCGTCGAGCGTCTCGCCCTCGAGCAGCTCCATCGCGAGGTAGAGGCGACCGTCGGGGGTGCGACCGAAGTCGTGGATCTCGACGATGTGCTCGTTGTCGATGTCGGCGACCGTCGTCGCTTCGCGGCGAAACCGCTCGACCGCGAGCTCGTCGCGCGACAGCTCCGCGTGCAGCACCTTGATCGCGACCTTGCGGCGCAGCGTCACGTGCTCGGCGCGATAGATGGTGCCGCTGCCGCCTTGGCCGATGAGCGCTTGGACCTGGAAGCGCTCTCCCAGCAATTTACCGACGAGCGCGTCGGCCGTCGATTCGCGCAGCTTGGGCCGGCCGCAGTTCGGGCAGAACAGCGCCGCCTCGGCGTACCCGTGCTTGCATCCAGTGCAGATGATTTCGGCGGTCATGTCATGGGCAGACATCGGGGGTCGCTGGTCCGACGGACGACCTGTCTGATGATAGCGCACCCCACTCGGCGCGCTCGTGGATTCTAGACGGCAAACAGTGCCGAAACAGAATGTTACGACCGGGCTTTGAGCAGAGCGGCGGCGAGCTCTGCCTCGGTGATCAAGCCCTTGGACGTGAGCACCGTCACGAGGGCGGTCAGCCGGGCCTCGAGGTCATCGGTGCCGACGGCCATCTGGAGTGCCGCGATGGGAATCTGCGCCGTCACGGACACCTCGGCGTCGGTCTCGATCGAGCCGGTGCGCGAAGGGATGGAGCCCTTGGATGTGATGAACATCGAGCCCGTGCGCGACACCACCTGCGTGCTGTTCTGCTTGTAGCCACGGTCGACGAGCTCGTCGATCGCCGAGAGCGGGAGCGCGGCCGCATCGATCTCGTGGTTCGTGAGCTGCTCGAGCTCGGCGATCGCGGACGTGTCGGTCGGATCTGCCATCGCGATGCGCAGGACGTTGTGGCGTCCATCGGCCTTCACGGAGAGCGGCAGCACGCGCAGGCGAGCGCAGACGTCGCGCGAGACCAGGCGGAGCGCCTCGGGATCGATGCTGATCAGCGCCGGATCGATCAGGGACACCCGCGTCTGCTTGCGCATGGCGCCGAGCAACGCGACCTCATCGATGCCGAGGTCCTTGATCAGCGAGACGACGAGCGGTTGCTTTTTCTCGTCGGAGATCTTGCCGGCCTTGGCAACACTCGCCTTGGTGACCAGCCCGGCCTCGATCGCGATTTCTGCAAGCGTCTTCGGCATGGTGCACCCGACAAGATTCGAACCTGTGACCTTTGGCTCCGGAGGCCAACGCTCTATCCAGCTGAGCTACGGGTGCGTCCAAGCGTTCTACCGTCGCAGCCCGCCGGAAACAAGACGTTGAGGTACGATGGGTTATGGCGATCGACTACGTGCTGGCCACTGGGTGCCAGCCCCAGAAGCAGTTGGGGGTGGAGCGGCTCGTCGAGCTGCACCGCACGCGCGTCCTGGCGCGCTCGATGCTCCTGCACATGCAGGAGGATGGCGTGTCCAAGCAACCCAAGGACATCGCTGTTCAACTCACGATGCGCGCACCGGGCGGAGACTCCGCGCGCGGCGTCACGCTGCAGGATCTCCTCGACGAGGCCAAGCCTCTCGACGACGTCTCGCACTTCTGTCACGACGAGTGCCCCGCGCAGCTGCGCCACGAGTTTGGCTGCCATCGCCGCATTCGCTATCCGATTCCGGAGCATGTCGAGCAGTGGCTGATGGCGCGCCTGCCGACGTCGCTCGCGTGCACGGCCGGTGCGCTCCTCGTGCGCGGCCTCGGCGAGTTCAACTGGGACGGCTCCCCGGTTGCCAAGCTGCGCGCCGCCGGTGACACCTTCTTCGAGAGCCGCGTCGCATACGGCGTCCGCTGGGACGGCGAGAGCGGCCCGTTCGAGATCAGCAGCGATCAGATCTTCCAGATGATGTTCATGGTCGGTCCGCTCGCCCCGACGCACTCGATGATGCTCGCGCTGTTCCTCGGCGTCATTCCCCACGATATCGAGCTCGCTGCGCTCAAGGACACCGACGGACGCACGCGCGCGCTCGCCAAGTCCTATGTGGCGCCCGAGGCCGATCCTGACATCGAACAGATCGCCGCGTTCCTGCGCACGCTCGCCGCAGCGGCGCAGCTCGAAGTCCCCATTCTCATCGACGGTTGATCATGAATCTCAAACGCACTCTTCTCGAAGAAACTCTCGGTCGCTTCGCCGGACGATGGCTGACCGTCAGCGCGGTGCGCGAGATCGCCCCCAAGTTCTGGCGTCTCGATTTCACGGGCCTGCAGGGCGGCATGCAGGGCGCGAGCTACGCGCATGGCGACAAGCTGCAGCTCATCCTCGACGATGGGCCGCGCACATTTTCGCCGTTCGCCGTCGACCTCAAGGCGGGGACGATGTCGCTGATCGTGTACGCGCACGGGTCGACGACTGGCGCACAGCTCGGCCCCAAGGCGAGGGTCGGCGATCGGATCTCCAGCTTTGGCCCGCGCAGCTCGGTCGCGCTCAAGGAGCTCGGCGTGAACACGCTGCTCGTCGGTGACGAGACCAGCCTCGGTGTCGCGCGCGCACTACACGAGCTCCGTGGCGAGAAAGCTCGCTACATCTTCGAGGTGGCCGATGTCGCGTCCGTCGAGAAAGTCATCGCGCATCTCGAGCTGGCAAACGCGGTCGTCGTCGAGAAGCAGAGGAACGATTCGCACTACGCGGAGCTCGGCACGCTCGTCCTCGATACCATGCGCGAGAAGATGGACACGGGTCTCGCGTTGACCGGCAAGGCAACGACGATCCAGATGCTGCGCGCGAAGGTGAAGAACGAGCCCGGCGGTAACGAGCAGCGCGTGAAGCCGTACTGGGCGCCCGGTAAACGCGGCCTGGACTAGCGACGAGCTAGTAGCTGGCGCCGCATATCGTCGAAGTGTACGCGACGGGGAACGCTCCGCCGACGAAGGCCGCGATCATCAGGTGATACGTCGTGTTGCTCTTCACCGCGAACGTGCGCAGCTCCGGCGCCGTGTTCGACGTCTTCAACGAGCGCACGATCGGCGTGATGTCCGTCGGATCGAACACCATGAAGTCCAAGTCCGATGCAGCCGTCCAATCGGTGCGCACGGTGAGCTCGTTGACGCCGGGGCCGGTCGCAATCGTATACGTGTCGCGGTCCTCGTACTTATCGGCGACAGCCACGTCAGCCGCGCTGCCGGTGATCCGCTGCGGCGTTGTCGTGAGCGTGATGTTCGAGGTCTCAGGCGCGTCAGTCGCATTCGCGGTGAGCGCGATCGGTGCGCCGCTCGGGATGGAGTAGACGTCGTTGCCGGTGCTCATCGCGCCATCGGCCGCTTCCACGTAACCGCCCGTGGTCAGCGTCGGGCACAGCGTTGCAGGATCGAACGTATCGATCTTCACGCTGTACGGGATGTCGCTCGCGATCGCGGCCGACGACAGCGCGAACGGCGTGAGCTCGTACGTGCCAGCCGCGAGATGCACCGTGCCGACGCCGTGACCGCCGTACCAGGTGATGGAGACCTCGGTCTTGTTGAACGTCGCGCCGCTGTAGATATCGACGCCCGCATACTCGATCGGCTGCGCGTCGGCGACGAGGCGGATGATCAGATCCTTGTCGGACGTCGTCGTGAAGCGATACGCATCCACGTCCACCGTGATGTCGCCGTCGAAGTGATTGCTCGCGAACGAGCCGCACACCTTGGTCGGGCTCTGCAGCGTGAGCCCGGATTGCTCGCCCGTTCCGCTCGCGGTCGTGTCGTTCGTCGCGTCGCTCTCTTCGGTGTACGAGCAGTCGCTCTCCGTCGCGTCGACGATCCGCGCGTCCTCGCCCGGGTTGTTACGCCCGTCCACCGCCGCGTCATCGTGTGACGCACCTCCCGGACCACACGCGGCGAGGACAACGAACGACAGCAGGCGCTTCATCGGCCGCGGACGCTAGCACACGGGGTCCTCTGCGCGTCGAGGAACGGGCGCCGGGCCCCTCGTCGGTGCTGGGCCACGTACACCTACTCGACGATCCTCGAAGGCGTTGTCGCGGAAGCCGATGCCGCATACGTCGCGGTCGGAGACTTCCACGCGATGGGCCACGAGGAGATCATCGTGATCCACGGACAGGCGATGGGCACCGCGGGATCCCGGTACAGCGTGATCACCGACGGTGCCATGTGCGCCGTTCCGTACCGCACCACGACCTGCCCCTGATCGACCGCGCAACAGTGAAGTCCACCGGGCACAGGCGACGACCGCCGTCCTCGCGGTAGATTGTGCGCATGAGCGAAGTCGAGCTGGTGATCGATGGCCGCGGTCGTGACCTCGGCGATGGCTTCCGTGTCGAACGTGTGTTGCCGGCCCCGCTGCATCGCATGGTCGGGCCGTTCACGTTCCTCGACCACATGGGTCCCGCGGACATCGCGGCAGATCATCCGCTGACGGTCCGTCCGCATCCGCACATCTGCCTCGCGACGGTGACGTATCTGTTCGACGGCGAGATCGTTCATCGCGATAGCCTCGGCTCGCACGTGACGATCGCGCCCGGAGCGATCAACTGGATGACAGCCGGGCGCGGCATCGTGCATAGCGAGCGCGGCCCGGCAAAGGCGCAGAAGCTTCACGGCCTGCAGCTGTGGTGCGCACTGCCCGTCGAGCACGAGGAGACGGAACCGACGTTCCAGCACGTGCCCGCGGCGGAGCTGCCGGAGCTGACGATCGACGGCGCGACGGTGCGCGTGCTCGCGGGCGAGGCGTTCGGTAAAACGGCGCCGACCAGGACGCTGTCGCGGCTGTTCTACGTCGACATCGATGCGACGGGCGCCGCGACGATCGAGCTGCCGGACTATCCGGAGCGCGCAGCGTACGCGGTGACGGGATGTTTTCAGGTCGAGAGCGAGACGTACGAGCACGGCCACATGACCGTCTTCGCACCGGGGCCCGTGCGGATCGAGGTCCAGCCGGGGACGCGAATGGTGCTGCTGGGCGGCGATCCGATCGGCAAGCGCCTCATGTACTGGAACTTCGTCGCGAGCACGCAGGAGCGCATCGATCGCGCAAAAGCGGATTGGAAGGCGGGAAGGTTTCCGAAGGTGCCGGGCGACGAGGTCGACTTCATCCCGCTGCCGGACGATCACTTCGGCTAATCCGTACGGATCTGCAGGAAGTAGTCGATACGGATCTGCACGGCGGAGCTGGCAAGCCAGTAGAGAGCCGGGATGACGGCAGGCGTGGGTCCCGAGATGACATGGGTGTCGACGGGCCAGCTCGTCGTGCACGTCGAGACGGTCGGGTCCGTCGTCATCGTCAGCGCGTACGACGCGTCCGCATCGAGAGACGCGTTGCCGGGCGAGAAGGCCGCAGTCTGATAGTTCGATCCGTCGAGCGTGTACGTCAAACCGTACTTGATCGGAAGGGTGCCCGAGTCGGTGAGCTCGCAGTAGTAGATGCCGGCTCCGCCGAGTCCCTTCGCGAAATTCGACGTTATGTAACGGAAGCCGGAGCCCGCGTCGACGATGACGCCAGCGAACGAGATCGTGTCAGAGCCAGGCGGCTGCGCGAGGGCGAGATTCTGGTAGTCGGTGGTGTTGCCCCACAGGATCGCGTCGCCGAGGAACGTCGCTCGGTCGATGTCCGCAAACCAGCCATCCGTACGTTCAACGAACGGGTCGAAGAACTCGATGTGCTCTGTGGGGACGAGGGGAAACGGGTCGCACGCATCGGTCACGCCGTCCCCGTCCGTGTCCGGCTGGTCCGGGTCCGCGATGGTGGGGCACCCGTCACAGGCGTCGTCGATGCCGTCCCCGTCCTCGTCGTGGCCTGCCAGAACGCAACCCGCGGGAGTACCCGACGCCGCGAAGTCGAGCCGTCCGCATCCAACCGTGGTCAGGACGGCGATTAACGTCGCGGGGTGATACGGTCTGCGCATGAGTCGGAAGGACGACGCTCTCGAGTATCACCGACGTGGACGCAAAGGGAAACTGGAGGTTGTCCCCACCAAGCCGCTGGTGAGCCAGATGGACTTGTCGCTCGCGTACACGCCTGGCGTCGCCGAGCCCTGCCTCGCGATCGCCGCGAACGAGGACATGTCGTGGGAATACACGGCGCGCGGAAATCTCGTCGCCGTGATCTCCAACGGCACGGCCGTGCTCGGCCTCGGTGACATCGGCGCTGCCGCCGGCAAGCCCGTCATGGAGGGCAAGGCGTGCCTGTTCAAGAAGTTCGCCGATGTCGACGTGTTCGATCTCGAGCTGAACGAGAAGGACGTCGACAAGTTCTGCGACATCGTCGCGGCGCTCGAGCCCACGTTCGGTGGCATCAACCTCGAGGACATCTCGGCGCCGGCGTGCTTCGAGATCGAAGAGAAGCTGCGGAAGCGGATGAAGATCCCCGTCTTCCACGACGATCAGCACGGCACCGCCATCATCTCGGGTGCGGGCCTGATCAACGCGGCCGAGCTCGCGAAGAAGCAGCTCGCTGACATCAAGCTCGTCGTCTCGGGTGCTGGTGCAGCCGCGATCGCGTGCGTCGAGTTCTTCATCCTCCTCGGGTTGAAGCGCGAGAACGTCGTCCTCGTCGACTCCAAGGGCGTCATTCACAAGGGCCGCACGGACCTGAACCGCCAGAAGGCCGCGTTCGCGATCCCCGACGACGGGCGTCGCACGCTCGCCGAGGCGATGAAGGGCTCCGACATGTTCCTCGGCGTCTCCGTCGCGAACACGGTGAAGCCCGAGTGGCTCGCGACGATGAATCCGCGGCCGATCATCTTCGCGCTCGCGAATCCTGATCCTGAGATCAGCTATCCCGACGCGATCGCTGCGCGCCCCGACGCGATCGTCGCGACCGGCCGCTCGGACTTCCCGAACCAGGTGAACAACGTCCTCGGCTTCCCGTACATCTTCCGCGGTGCGCTCGACTGCCGCGCGACGTCGGTCTCCGAGGCAATGAAGCTCGCCGCAGCCCGCGCGCTCGCCGAGCTGACCCGCGAACCAGTGCCCGATAGTGTCGTGATGGCGTACGGCGGCAAGTCGCTGAAGATGGGCCCCGACTACTTCATTCCCAAGCCGTTCGATCCGCGCGTGCTGTGGTGGGTCGCGCCCGCCGTCGCGCAGGCCGCGATGGAATCGGGTGTCGCGCGCATCAAGTTCGACATCGATGAGTACCGCCAGAAGCTCGTCGCGAAGGGCTCCAACGCGGCGTACTCGATCATGCGGACGATCACGAAGGAGGCGCAGCGCGATCCGCGTCGCATCGTGTTCCCGCAGGCCGCCTCTGCACGCCTGCTCCGCGCCGTTCAGCAGATCGTCGACGAGGAAATCGCTCGCCCTGTCCTGCTCGGTCGCCCGCACGAGATCAAGCAGCTCTGTGACGACATGTCGCTCGACATGATCGATCGCGTCGAGATCATCGATCCGCGCTCGCAGAAGAACGACAAGTACATCGAGCGTCTGTACGAGCTGCGTCAGCGCAAAGGCATGACGCTCGAGAACGCGCGCGCCGCGCTCTCCAAGTCCGACTATTACGCAGCGTTGATGGTCGATCGCGGCGATGCCGACGGCATGGTCACGGGCATGCGCCTCAACTATCCCGAGACCGTGCGCCCCGTGCTCGAGGTGTTCGGCCTGTCGCCGGGCGTCAAGGTCGCCGTTGGCATGTACATGATGGTGCTGCAGAACTCGGTGAAGTTCTTCGGCGACACCGTGTTCAACATCTTCCCGGATGCACCGACGCTCGCCGACATCACGGTGCAGATGGCCGATGCGGTGCAGGGCTTCGGCATCACGCCGCGCATCGCGCTGATCTCGTACTCCAACTTCGGCAGCGTGCGTCACCCCGACGTGAAGCGCCTGCACGAGGTGCTCGAGATGGTGCGCGCTCGCCGCCCCGAGCTGGAGATCGACGGCGAGATGCAGCCCGAGCTCGCGCTCGACGCCGCGCGCCGCCAGCAGGACTACGGATTCTCCAAGCTGACAAAGTCGGCGAACACGCTCGTGTTCCCGTCCCTCGCGTCCGGCAACGCCGCGTATCAGATCGCCAAGGCGATCGGCAACGCGTCCGCCGTCGGCCCCATCCTCCTCGGTGTCGGCAAGCCCGTCGCAGCGATGCAGAACGAGGCGACCGTCGAGGACATCGTGAACATGACGTCGCACGTCGTTCTCAAGGCGCAGCAAGAAGCGCTCAAGCAGAAGAAGCGCGCGTAGCATTCTGCTACAGCGTTGCGTGGCGTGAATACCTCTGCTACTTTTCGGGATGGCAGACGGAATCCCTGTTCGGTTGACCGCGAAGCTCGTCGAGCTCGCCCGCAAGGAAGCAGAGCTGCAGGAGCGGTCCGTGACGGATCAGGTCGAGCATTGGGCTCGCCTCGGTCAGGTTGTCGAGGCTGCGATCTCGAGCGCATCGGCACGGCGCATCAAGCAGGTCAGCCACGACCCGCGGCTCGCCGAGCGCCTGATGTTCGCTGATACGGAAGCCGGTAGGCAAAAGGCGCTCGCGCTGATCAAATCGCGTAACCCCGTTCGCTACGGCGTCGACACCAAAGGGACCATTTCCCGCGCGGCGAAGCCGACAAAGGGTAAGCGGTGACGAAGCCGCAGCTCGCGCTGATCGCCGGCCCCAACGGCGCCGGCAAGTCGACCTACTACGACGCGTTCCTCAGCGATTCCGAGTTGCCATTCCTGAATGCGGATCTGCTCGCTGCCCACACTGGCATTGATTCGTTCGAGGCCGCCCGGACACTCGACGGTGAGCGCGAGCGGCGAGTCGCGAACGGTGAAGGTTTTATTACCGAAACCGAGTTCTCTGACCCAGGCGGAGAAAAGCTGAGGCTGCTCGAAGCAGCGCAAGCAGCGGGCTTCGATGTGACGCTGATCTACATCGGCGTTGCGTCGCCAGAGCTCTCGTCCCACCGCATCGACCAGCGAATTGGCCATGGTGGTCATGACGTCCCACGCGTGAAACTGCCGGGCCGAGCGGCTCGCTCCCTCGAGAACCTGCGCAAGTCGATCCCTGTCCTCGACAGGATCAAGGTCTACGACAACTCTTCGCGCGAGCTCCCCTACCGATTGCTCGCCATCTTCGAGAAAGGGGAGCTCACGTGGAGCACCGATGACGTACCCGCGTGGGCCAAGGGAATCATTCCGACCTCTCGCAAGAAGCCGCGAAAGCGGTAGGCTTCTCGCGTGAGCTTCTCGCGCGTCGACATGTCGACGGTGCCTCCGACGGTCGAGGTTCCACGGAGCTACAACGCCGCGGCGGATCTCCTGCAGCGCCACGTTCTCGAGGGTCGCGGCGATCGCATCGCGGTCATCGACGCCGATGGTCGGCATTCGTATGCGGCACTGTGGGAGCGAGCCGCGCGGGCCGCCGCCGTTCTCCGCGAGATCGGCGTGCAGCCCGAACAGCGCGTCGCGCTCGCGATGCTGGATACCGCGGAGCTACCGGCCGTGTTCCTCGGCGCGATCGCGATGGGCGCGGTGCCCGTTCTCTTGAACACGCTGCTCACCACCGACGACTACCGCTTCATGCTGCGCGACTCGCGCGCGACGGCGGTCATCACCAGCGATCACATGGTGCCCAAGCTGGCCCCCGCGATCGCGGACTCGCCGTACGTGCGCGCGGCCGCGGTCGCGAGGACGCCGCTCGGCGGAGATGCAGGTCCGTACCCGCGCTGGGAGGCGATGGTCGAGCAGACCGACGCGATCGACCAGGTCGCCGAGACCACGAGTGATGACGTCGCGTTCTGGCTGTATTCGAGTGGTTCGACGGGCAAGCCGAAGGGCGCCATGCACGTGCAGAGCTCCGCGATCCTGACGTCCGCGCTCTACGGACGCGGCGTGCTCGGGATTCGTGAGGACGATGTCGTGTTCTCCGCGGCGAAGTTGTTCTTCGCGTACGGGCTCGGCAACTCGCTCACGTTCCCGTTCTCCGTCGGCGCGACGACCGTGCTGTTCGCAGATCGGTGCACGCCGCCCGCCGTATTGAAGGTGTTCGCGGATCACCAGCCAACGATCTTCGGTGGCGTCCCCACGCTGTTCGCGTCGCTGCTCGCCAATCCAGATCTGAAGCAGCAGGACAAGCTGCGCGTCTCCACGTCAGCCGGTGAAGCCCTGCCCCGCCACGTCGGCGAGAAGTGGCGCGAGCGCGTCGGCAGCGACATCCTCGACGGCATTGGCTCGACGGAGATGCTCCACATCTTCATCTCCAACCGCCACGGCGATATCGCGTACGGCACGACGGGCAAGCCCGTGCCCGGCTACGAGCTCGAGCTGCGCAGCGACGACGGCGTGCCCGTTCCCGTCGGTCAGGAAGGCGCGCTGTGGGTGAAAGGTCCGACGGCGTGCATCGGCTACTGGGCGAACCGCGAGCGGAGCTTGCAGAACTTTCACGGCCCGTGGACGCGCACCGGCGATAGCTACACGTGCGACGCCGATGGACGCTGGACGTACAGCGGGCGCACCGATGACATGCTCAAGGTCGGCGGCATCTGGGTCTCGCCGTTCGAAGTGGAGTCCGCGCTTGCGTCGCACGAGGCAGTCCTCGAGTGCGCGGTCGTCGGTCACGATGACGCAGACGGGCTGACCAAGCCGCGCGCATTTGTCGTGCTCAAGGCGGAGATGACGGTCGAGGTGCACGAGCTCCAGGCGTTCGTCAAAGCCAAGCTCGCGCCATACAAGTATCCGCGCTGGATCGAATTCGTGGCCGAGCTGCCAAAGACGGCGACTGGCAAGATCCAGCGCTTCAAGCTCCGCGCCCCATGAGTGACTGGCGCGCAGGAGCGATCAGCACTATCGACGGAGCGACGCTCCATGCGTCGTTTGTTGGACGCCATACGCGCACGACTCCGACGATCGTCTTCTTGCACGAAGGCCTCGGCTCGATTCGCCTGTGGCGCGACACGCCGGAGAAGATCGCGATGTCCGCCGATCGGTGCGGTGCGGTCCTGGAGCGCGAGGGCTACGGAGCTTCATCGCCTGTCGCTGTGCCCCGCGCGCTGAGCTACATGCACGACGAGGCGAAGCGATTGCCCGCCGTGCTCGCGGACCTACGCATCTCCGACGTGATCCTCGTCGGTCATAGCGATGGAGCATCGATCGCGCTGATCGCAGCAGGCATGGGCCTTGTCCAGCCGTGGGGCATCGTCACGATCGCACCCCACGTGTTTGTCGAGGACGTCTCGATCGCCTCGATCACCAAAGCCGCCGACGCGTTTCGCAACACGGACCTCCGCTCGCGCCTCGCGAAGTATCACGACGACGTCGACGGAGCGTTCTGGGGCTGGAACCGCGCGTGGCTCGATCCGGCGTTCAAGAAGTGGAACATCGAGAAGTATCTGCCGGCGATCACGTGCCCGATCCTCGTCGTGCAGGGCGACAAGGACGAGTACGGAACGCTCGAGCAGATCCGGAAGATCGAACGCGGTGCGGGTGGTCCCGTGGAGACGGAGATCGTTCCCAGGGCGGGGCACGCGCCCTACAGGGATGCGCCCGACCTCGTGCACGCGCGGATCGCTGCGTTTATTCGCGGAGTTATCGCGAGCTGATGCGGTCCTCCGTCATTTGAGGCTTGCGCATCGCCGGAATATTCGCTAAACGAACGTTCGTTCATTCAAATGAAGAGCCGAACACGCATCCAAGCCACCGCCGACCGCCGCCAGCTGCTGGAGGACACGGCCCTCGCCCTGTTTCGCGAGAAGGGCTTCAACGGTGTCGGCCTGCGCGATCTGGCAAAGGCGGCGGGCGTGTCGCTCGGCAACGTCTACAACCACTTCGAGAGCAAGGACGCGCTGTTCGCGGTGCTCGTCGAGAAGCGCTACGCGGAGTTCGCGGCCGCGACCGAGCCGCTCGCGCAGTTCCTCGTGAGCTGCAAGCTCCCGGATGACCTCGAGCGCTTTGGCGAGGTGATGCGCCAGATGGTGGACCGCCATCGCGACTACCTGACGCTCGTCTACGTGGACATCGCGGAGTTCTCCGGCGTGCACGTGCGACCGCACTACCAGCAGCTCGCGAAGCGGTTCAAGGCCGTGCTGCCGGCGAGCTCGCTACCGCCGTGGGCCGATGCGGGCGTCGTGTTCACGATCATCTACATGCAGTTCGCCAACCACTTCGTCGTCGAGAAGCTGATCGGCGCGAAGGGCTACTTGGGAATGACCGACAAGCACTCGATCGAAGCGATCGCGAAGTTGTTCATGTACGGGCTCGCACCTCGCAAGGAGACACGATGAAGAGCGCAACCGCACTGGTATTGGCACTTGGCGCGATGGGCTGCACGGACGTCTGGGCCGGCAACATCGCACGTGACGTCGCCGCAGGCCTCAAGTCCATCGACACGTACCGCGGAACGACGAAGGAGGTCGGTATCGACGACGCTCCCGTCGAGCGGAGCGTGGTCTACGCAAAGCCATATCGCGTGCGCGTGGAGACGACGACGCCCGGACCGCACCAGGGCGAGCTGTTCTCCTTCGACGGCAACACGACGACGCTGTACTACCCGCAGCTGATGTTCGCGGTGCGCATCCGAGGCGCCCATCCGCCGACCGACGCCGAAGCGCTGCACCACATCGAGCGCCTCACGAAGACGGACCTCAACGCGTACACGTTCCAGCTGCAGAGCGAGAACGCGCGCGTTGCCGGACAGCCCGCGCTGGATTGGGTGGTGCGCCCGGCCGTGCGTGCCCCGTATCGCATGGTCCATCGCGTGTGGAATCACGCGGGCACGACGCTGCCGCTCAAGATGCAGTTCACGGGGACAAACGGGGCTCCTTGGTACTCGTTCGAGTTCACCGCGCTGAAGTTTGGCGCGCCCGTCGACGCTGCGGAGTTCACGCCGACGTTGCCGCGCAACACCGTCGTCTTTGACTGGGATCTCGACGCCACGCCGATCTCTCTCGACGAAGCGCGGGCGACCATGAACTTCCCCGTGCAGCTGCCAACGCGCTTGCCCAAAGGCCACGAGGTGCGCGCGATCGTTCCGTCGGAGCACTGCTTGCCGATGATCGCGGTCGCGATGGACCACGACGGTTCGCAGCTCCTCCTGATCGAATCGCGCGCCGCGCCCACCGGTACTCCGCTCGGCATCTCGATCCCGCTCGGCGACACGACGGCAACGCTCTCGTTCCTCGGCAGCTTCACGTCGCTGACGTGGCAGCGCGAGGGCACGCAGCTGACGCTGACCGGGAACCTCGACTTCCCCGCGATGATCGATATCGCCGCCTCGGTGAAGTAGTGAACCCGCTCACGCTCGTCTACGCGCTCGGTCTCACGCTCTCGACGGCGGGGATCATCGGCGAGCTCGCGGTCGGCAGCATGACGGGGCGGCGTCTGTACGGTGCGCGCGACACGTTCGCGAACCTCGCGCTGTACGCAGGCTTCTTCGCGCTGAATCTCGCGTGGGCGCACGGCATCTTCGCGGCGTACGCGTGGGCGAGCCGGCATGCGGTCGCGCACGTCGTGATCGGAGGCTGGCACCTCGGTCAGCACGGCCTCGCGTGGGAATGGGTACTACTCGTCGTTCTCGAGGATCTCTGCTTCTACTGGTTTCATCGCGCGAGCCACCGCATCCGTGTGTTGTGGGCCTCACACGTGACGCATCACTCGTCGCCGTACTTCAATCTCTCCGTCGCGTTCCGCCAGACGTGGCTACCGTTCGCGGGCGTGATCTTCTGGTTGCCGTTGCCGCTGATCGGCTTTGACCCGCTCATGATCATGACGGTGCAGGTGTTCAGCTTGTTCTATCAGGAGCTGCTGCACACCCAGCTGTGCCCGCGCCTGGGCCCGCTCGAGTGGATCTTCAACACGCCGCGCCACCATGCGGTCCACCACGGCTCCAACGCCGAGTACCTCGACAAGAACTACGGCGGCGTCCTCATCATCTGGGACCGCGTGTTCGGCACGTTCGCACGCGAGCGCCAACCGATCCGGTTTGGACTGACGACGGACCTCGCGAGCTGCAACCCGATCGTGATCGCGACGCACGAGTGGTGGGCGATGTTCCGCGACCTCTGGCGCAAGCCGGGATTCGCCAAGGTCGGCGCTGTTCTCGGCCCGCCCCGTGAGTCCCAGAGTAGACAGTCCTGTCTCCGCGAGTAGACCGCCGATTCCGTCGACGAAATGCGGTTCGCCGATGTACCGTACGTGCGTGATCGACAACTCTGCGGGCGTGACCACTGACCGATTCGAAAAGGAAGCGCCATTTGGCGATCGCGTCCTGATCGTGATCGACGGAGCCGCTCTTCAGGTCGCACCACTCCCCGGCTCGGGCACGCTGTCGGTGGGCAGGTCGGCCAAGTGCGATGTCGTCATCGACTCTGGCTCCGTCTCTCGCCATCACGCGAATCTGCATCTCGGCGCGGACGTCGAGATCGAAGACATCGGCTCGTCAAACGGCACGACGGTCGATGGCATCAAGATCCCCGCCGAGAAAAACACGAAGCTCCAGATCGGCGTGCCATTCCTTGTCGGCGCGGTGACGCTGATGGTGCAGACGCGCGCAGGGTCGCGCCGCGAGACCGCCGCTCAGTCATCGCAGCTCGCAGCACTCGAACAGTCCGCCGCCCGGATCGCGGTCGGCAAGCTCCCCGTCCTCGTCGTGGGCGAGCTCGGCGTTGGCAAGGAGCGGTTCGCGGAGCGCATCCACGCGATGTCGCCGCGCCGCCCGGGCCCGTTCGTCCGCATCAACTGCAGTGCGGTGAGCGAATCAGTTCTCGAGGCCGAGATGTTCGGCACCGACGCGCGAGCCGGCCTGCTCGAATCGGCGGACGGCGGCAGCGTTCTGCTCTCCGACGTCGACTCGCTGCCGGCGGGCATCCAGCACAAGCTGTTCCGCGTACTCGAGGACGGCGAAGTCCGCCGGATGAACAGCGCCAAGGCGCGCGCGGTGGATCTGCGCTTCGTCGCGACGACGTCCAAAGATCTGAACGACATGGTCGACGGCAACATGTTCCGCCGCGATCTCTACTTCCGCCTCGCGGGCGCGACGTTCGTGGTGCCGCCCCTGCGCGAGCGCAAGGACGAGGTCATCCCGCTCGCCGTGCAGTTCATCTCCAGCGCGGCGGGTCCGCTCGGCCGGCAATTCACGCTCTCCGATGACGCCAAGCAGTGGCTCGCGAGTCACGATTGGCCGGGCAACATCCGCGAGCTGCGCAACGCATGCGAACGCGCCGTCCTCCTCGCGACGGGCATGGAGATCGAGCTGCATCACCTGACGATCACGTCGGACGAGGCGCTGCGCAGAGGTCCGGCAGGCCGCCGCAGCTCGCCGACGATCCCGCCGCCGATGGGCATCAAGGCGCCGTCCGCTGCCGACATGCCGACGCAGGTGCGCGCGACGGTCGCCGAGCTGGAGAAGCAGCGCATCCTCGAGGCGCTCGAGCGCTGCGCCGGTAACCAGACGCGCGCCGCCGAGCAGCTCGGGATCTCGCGCCGCACGCTGATCAACCGCCTCGACGAGTACGGCATCGCTCGCCCGCGCAAGCGCGAAGAATGAAATCGATCGTCGTCCCTGGATTCGCCGCGCAGTTCATCGCCGGCGGTGGTCGCGACATCGATACGTCGCGCCTGAATCTCACACTCGCGTCCGGCGAGCAGATCTCCGTCACCGACGAGGGCGAGAACGAGCTCGGCCTTGGCCTTGGCGATCCGGACAACCAGCGGCTGCGCATCATCTCGACGCCGGCCGATGGCTTCGCGAAGATCGACGGCGCACTGCTCGGATGGCGCGTCGAGCGAGCCCTCGCGCTGCGCACACAGCTCGGTCTGCCGGGTCCCGATCACGCATATCGCCTGGTTCACGGCGCCGGCGATGGTCTGCCTGGCTTCACGTGTGACGTCCTGGGCCGCACCGCGATCGTCTACGCGTATGCGGAGGCGTTTCGTCCGCTCGCGACGCAGCTCGCGGAAGCCATCGTCGGCTTCGCGAGGCTCGACGGCGCCGTGATCAAGCTGCGCGCCCGCGGTGGTCAGAGCGACGTCAAAGAATCGACGACGGGCAAGGTCCCCGAGAGTCACCTCGTCACGGAGCACGGCATTCCATACGAAGTGCATCCGATGGGCGGCCTCAACACGGGCCTGTTCACCGACATGCGCGAGCACCGCAGGAATCTCGCGCGGTTCGTCGCCGGCAAGCGCGTGCTGAACCTCTTCAGTTACACAGGTGCGCTGAGCGTCGCGTCTGCCAAGTTCGGAGCGGCCACCGTGACGAGCGTGGATACCTCGACGGGCGTCAACGCATGGGCCGCGAGCAACTTCGCGCGCAGTGGATTTACCGACGCGCAGAAGTACAAGTTCGAGACTGGCGACGCGTCGCGGTACCTCGTGCGCGCCGCCAAGGACAAGGAGCGGTACGACGTGGTCCTCTGCGATCCACCGAGCACGTCGTCAGCGGCGGGCGTCTCGTGGGCGCTCGGACGCGACTATCCTGATCTCATCGCGAAGTGCGCGGCCGTCGTGCCGCCCGATGGGCTCCTGTGGCTCGCCGCAAACACACACGAGCTCGGTTCGCTCGCGAAGCTCGCCCACAAGGGCCTGCGCATCGCGGAGCGCACCGGCATCATCCTCGAGCAAGGCGGCCTACCGCCCGAGTATCCGACGCTCGTCGCGCAGCCCGCGGATCGCTATCTGCAAGTCCTTCTGTTGCGCGTGACGTAAGCGTCCCTCGCACGCGAGCGGCACCGTGTCTGCACCTCCTTGGTTCAAGGAGATTCTGAATCATGCCGAACCGTATCGATTCCATTAAAGCGAAGACCGCTGGTACCGCGAAAGCGGTGAAGGCGAAGGTCGAAGGCCTCAGTGGCGTGTTCAACACGCTCGCAAAGCAGCACGCCGAGGCGAAGTCCCTCCTCGAGAATCTGCAGAAGAATCCCGAGAAGAAGGCGGACCTGTGGCCCGAGATTCGAACCGCGTTGATCTCGCACGAGCGCGCCGAGATCCGCGCCGTTTATCCCGTGCTCGGACGCTACGCCGAGCTGCACACGCTGACCGCGCGGCACAACGCGGAGGCCGATCAGCTCGAAGCGCTGGTCGGTCGAGTCGACACGAACGTCGACTGGCGCCCTGCGTTTGACGAGCTCGTGAGCACCGTCATCGCGCACGCGGAAGAAGAGGAGCTGACGATCTTCCCGAAGGCGCTCGAGATCATCGGAAAAGAATCGGCGAAGGATCTGGATACGTATTTCCAGACCGCGCAAAAGCAAATCAAAGACGCTCACTAGCGATACGCTGTAGCCATGTGCGGTCGCTACACCCTCACGTCCGAGCAGGACATGATCGAGGAGATGGAGGCCGCGCTCGGCGAGAGCGTTCAAGGCGAATGGTGGAAGCCGCGCTTCAACGTCGCTCCCACCCAACCGGCTCCCGTCATCGTGCTCGAGGACGGCAAGCGCCTCGTCGAGCTGATGCGCTGGGGGCTACTTCCGTTCTGGGCGGGAAAGAGCGGCGCGAAGCCACCTCTGATGATCAACGCGCGCGTCGAGGGCCTGCAGGACAAGCCCGTGTTTCGCGACGCGCTCGCCCGCAAGCGCTGTCTCGTGCCGGCCGACGGCTTTTTCGAATGGCTGCGAGAGGGCACCGGCAAGTCCGCCGTGAAGCAGCCGATGTACTTCCACGCCGAGCCGAAGCACACGATCGCGTTCGCAGGTCTGTGGGCTCGCGTGCGCACGGATGCGGGCCTCGTGCACTCGTTCACGATCATCACGGGCCCCGCGAATCCGCTCGTTGCACCTATTCACGACCGGATGCCCGTCGTGCTCGCGCCATCCGCCTACAGCGCGTGGTTGGATCCGTCGCTCGACGGAGAAGGCGCGCGTGCGTTGCTCGGCGTACCGCCGATCGGCGATTGGGTCGTAGAGCCCGTCTCTAGCTACGTGAACAGCGCGCAGCACGATGGCCCCGACTGCATCGCGCCGGCGGGTGTGCAGGGCCCCGCCCAGCGCTCGCTCTTCTAGTCGGCGTTCCCTGTATCAGCGCAGTCTTTGTTGATGCACTTCTGATACGAGGTGCACGTCTTTCCGCACCGGCCGCAGTTCTGGCTCGTGTCGATCGAAACGCAGCGCCCACCGCACCAACCACGGTCGTGGTCGAGCTCGCACTGGAACTTGGCCTGCGTGTCGTCGACGACAGGCTTGCTCGACGGCGCGCTCGCGCGGTGCGTGGTCGTATGATCGGAATACGCGCGGCACGCGGCCGTCCATCCGCCGTCGCAACCCTTCTTGTATGCGACCAGCGACTGCTCGCGGCTCGGAGCAACGCCATCGCCCACGTCATATGCATCGCCGAGTGCACCGCAGCTCTGCGGCTCACCGCCGTCACAGCCCTTTTGCAGCAGCGTGAATGCCTTCGCGCTGTCCTTTGCCACGCCCGTACCGTCGCGATACGCGAACCCGAGCAGCATGCACGACGCCGCAAAGTCGTGATCGCAGCCGCTCTGGAACAGGGAGATGGCCTTGCCGAGATCCTTCTCGACCACGTTGCCATCGCGATAGTCGACGCCGAGGTTGCGGCACGCCACCTGACTGCCGGCCGAGCACGCGTTGTCCGTGATCTTGTGCCCGCGCTCCGGCTCCTTCGCTCCGCCGATGCCATACGCGAGCGCAGCGCCCCACGCTCCGCACCCGTCGGGATAGCCGAGGTTGCACGACTTTTCCCAGCGCTGGCGCGCCGCCGACGCATCCTTCGCGACGCCGGCTCCTACCTCGAGATCCTTACCGGCCCGGCGACACGCCTCACCGTTGTTCGCGCTGCAGGCCGCCTCGAACAGCGCGTGCGCAGCCGCGACATCCTTGGTCACCCCGTTGCCATCGACGAGCATCTTCGCGTACGCGACGCACGCCGGCTGGTTGTTTCCCTTGCACGCCTGTTCGCATTCGGCGGCGGCGCTGCACTCACTGCTGCTCGGTGCCACCGTCGTGGAGCTCGCGGCGTGAGCCGAGCCGACCGGAGGCGCCGCCTCGTGCTTCTCCCCTTTGACACTCACCACGACCGCCGCGCCGACGAACACGCCGACAAACACGGCCAGTGCCCCGATGGCGATCTGAACGTTCCTTGTGACCACGCGCGAAAGGTATAGTTACTTGCGGAGGCGAGCAAAGAACTCGCGCGCGACGTCGCTCTTGGGCTCGTCGACGACCTGATCGGGCCGCCCGTCCTCGGCGATCGTGCCCTTGTCGATCACCCAGACGCGGCTCGCCACGTCGTGGGCGAACTGCATCTCGTGCGTGACCACGAGCATCGTCATCCCGCCGGTCGAGAGGTTCTTCATCACCTCCATGACGTCATCGCGCATCTCGGGATCGAGCGCGCTCGTCGGTTCGTCGAACAGCATCACGTCTGGCTGCTGCGCGAGTGCGCGCGCGATGGCCACGCGCTGCTGCTGTCCGCCGGAGAGCTCGTACGGGAATGCCGTCGCGCGATCGCGCAAGCCGACCTTCTCGAGCAGATCCAGCGCGCGTGCTTCGGCCTTCTGCTTGTCCTCTTTCTTCGTGATGCGCGGCGCGAGCGTGATGTTGTCGATCGCGTTCAGGTGCGGGAACAGGTTGAACTGCTGAAACACCATGCCGACGCGTGTGCGCATCTCGCGCAGCGTCGTGGCCGGCGTCTTGGGACCGAGCGTGAATCCGCAGATCTCGACGGTGCCGTCGTCGAACGGCTCGAGGTAGTTCAAGCAACGCAACAGCGTGGACTTGCCACCGCCCGACGGGCCTACGATCGCGATGGTCTCGCCCTTCGTGACGTCTGCCGTCACGTTGCGGAGCACCTCACGCTTGCCGTGGCGCTTAGAGAGTGATCGGACGCTGATCACGCGCCAACCTCCTCTCGAGACGGCGGGCGAGCTCCGAGAGCGGGAAGCTCAGCACCAGGTAGAACAGCGCGCACGCGATGCCTGCGACGAGCCAGCCACGCAGATCGACCGCCGCGATCGTCATGCGCTTGGTGAGCTCGATGACGGTGATCACGCTGACGAGCGAAGAGTCCTTCAACAACGACACGAAGTCGTTCGTCATCGGCGGCAGAGCCAAGCGCAGTGCCTGCGGAATCATCACGTGGCGCAGCGTCTGCCACGGGCTCATGCCCATCGCGCGCGCAGCCTCGGTCTGACCACGCGGAATCGCGAGCAGCGCGCCGCGATACACCTCGGCTTCGTACGCTGCGTAGTTCAGGCCGAGACCGATGATCGCGGCTTCCATCGGGCCGAGGTTGATGAGCTTGGAGATGCCGTAGTAGAGGACAAACAGCTGCAGCAGCACGGGCGTGCCGCGGAACATCTCGATGTAGACGCGGGCTGCGGCGCGCGCGAAGCCGTTGCCATACACGCGCATGATCGCGAGGAGCATGCCGAGCGGAACGGCGAGCAAGAACGCGGCGAGGCTGATCTCCAGTGTCACCCACGCGGCCTGGCAGAACTGCCAGAACATCGCGAGGTCGAACGTGCGCGGAGGTCGCGTGACACCCACGCCGAGATCCGCTTCGCGCTGGCGGTCGTCCCACAGCTCGTACTTGCGCAGGATCTGCTCGAGCTCGCCGGACTTCCGCATGTCTGCGAGCGCGGCGTCGATCGCCTTCTTGAGCGACACGTCGCCTTTGCGAATTCCGACGACGTAGGTGCCGCGCGCGACATCGTTAGGCAAGCAGCGCAGTGCCGGATCCTTACAGCCGTAGCGATCCGCGATGATGTTGTCGAGGAGGACGGCATCCTCGCGGCCGATCGCGAGATCCTTGTACGGCGCGTCGTTGTCCTCGTAGACCAACGGCTCGACGGGCAGCATGAGGAGAATGTCGTGCGCGACCGTCTGGTTCAGCGTGCCGACGCGCTTGCCGCGCAGCTCGAAGATCGAGCGGACCGGATCGCCCTTTCGCACCGTCAGCGTCTCCGCGTAAACGTAGTACGGGTCACTCAACAGAATTCGATCGCGCCGCTCCGCCGTGTTCTCGAGACCGTTCATCACGATGTCGAAGTCGCCGCGCTCGAGGGACGGCACGAGCGTCGACCACGTGTACTGCACCATGCGCGCCTTCACCCCGAGGCGCTTGGCGACGGCGTCCATGATGTCGACCTCGAAGCCGGTGATCTCCTTGTCGTTGGAGGGATTCTCGTAGACGTACGGCTCGCCGCCCTGGAGATCCGCGCCCCACGTGATCTCGCCGCGTTGCTTGATCCCCGCGAGCGTCGTATCGGGCGCAGCATCCTGGTGGCCGCACCCCAGCCCGAGGGCAAGGGATACCCAGAGCAAGACCACCACACGAATCACGACGGCACGGTACCATTGGCTCATGGAACTCGGGCGCATGCTCGACAAGTGCGTTCGCGATCAATGGTCGATCGACGACCTCGATTGGGACGTGCCGCCACCGACGCTGCCGCGCGAGAAAGAGGAAGCCGTCGTCCAGGCGTTCCTCGACATGTCGGGGATCGAGTTGCTCGCGGGAGCACTGTTCGAGGTGCAGCGCGCGAAGACGACGGATCCGACGCTCCACAAGATCTTCTCCACGTTCGTCGCCGACGAGAAGCGCCACTCCGCGGTCGCTCTGCGTCTCTCCCAGCACTACAACGTCCATCGCTATCGCGAGTACGTCGAGAGCCCTGCCCTCACCGCGTTTCGCCCTCACTTCCTCACGCTCGTCCGCCAGACGTCACCCGAGATCGCGAACGCGTACATCACGTCGGGTGAGCTGATGCTCGATGTCGCCCTGCTCCGCTCTCTCGACGACTACGTCAATGACGATATGAGCCACCGCGCGATGCACCTCGTGAACCGCGACGAGTCGCGCCACATCGCGGTCGATTTTCACATGGTCGAGTACTACTGCTCCGACGAATATCTCGCCGCGGCAAAGCAGCGACCACGCCAATCGCTCGGCGCGGCGCTCCACAGCGTTCGCTCGTTTGCGACGATGATGTGGCACGCGAAGCCGTTTCTCGAGCAAGTGTTCCTCGCACCGATGGACAGGACAGATCCATCGGGCACGCGGTTCAAGGAGGCGATCAAGCGCATCCAGCTCGTGCTCCGCAAGCCAACGGTCGCGCGCACGCCGTTCCCCCGCTTCATGATCACGATGCAGACGCTCTACAACGAACCGCGCCTGCGCTTGCTGCAACCGCTGTTGTTGCGCGTGCTGGGCGCCGACAAGCGCGCGGCGGCCTACAACTTCACACCTGAGGAGCTCGAGCGCAGCCAGCGGATGTCGTTTGACGAGATGGCCGACGAAGCGCTCGCCGCGAAGCTCTCTTAAAACGCGCCCACGGACGCTGCGATCCGAGAACGCAGCGCGGCATGTGGCGTTCTTACTACGGTGCCGCGTGGTGATCTTTCACATGGCATCGGGCACTTCGCGGACTCATTACTGAGGAGACCGGATGTCGAACCGAGCCTGGTTGCTCTTCGCCGCTTCGCTCCTCGCGCTGTGGTGGCTGCTCGCGGGTGGCGAGGACGCCGCGAAAGCACCGTCGATGAAACCGACATCGACCGACACCGCGAGCGTTCCCGACGGCACCCGGCCCGCAACGGTCGCCGAGCTCCTCCGCAACGCGCACGAACAGCTCGATACGTCGCTGCAGTTCACGCGCGCTCGTCTCGAAGGCGTGGTGCTCGACGAGAAGAACGAGCCGCTCGGCAAAGCGGTCGTACACCTCGGTGCCGAAACGACGACGGCGGGCGATGACGGCTCGTTCGCGTTCGACAACATCGCGACCGGTGACGTGTTGATCTCCGCGGAGCTCGGCGATCTGTACGGCGAGCGGTCGACAGTGTTCAGCGAAGGCGACGAGCTGATCGAGATCCACGTGCGGCGCGGTCCCTCGCTCACCGTGCATGTGGTGTCGGCGAAGACGCACCAACCGATCGCTGGTGCCGCGCTCGACGTCGGCCGGATAGATCGCACGACGGACGCGACCGGCGTCGCCGTGTTCCGCGGGCTCGATCCGACGGGCGAGCGCATCTCCGTGGCGGCAGAAGGCTACGCGTCGATCCGCATCGACGTCCCGATGGAAGAAGAACACCCGTTCGCGCCGATCGCGATGACCATCCCTCTCGAGGGCGGAGCGCCGATCAAAGGCATCGTCCTCGATCCGTCGGGCGCGCTGGTTCCCGACGCGCAGGTGAAGGTCGAGACGGAGTCCGGACACCGCATCGACATCGAATACACGGACGACCATGGCGCGTTCGTTATCCCTGCGGTTGCCGCCGGCCCGTTCACGATCGTCGCGTCGTCGCACACGTTCATCGAAGCGCCCAAGCAGCATCTCCAGCACGACGGCATTCACGAGCTCACGGGCATCAAGGTGCACGTCGTTCGCGGAGCCGAGGTCGCAGGACGCGTCGTCGACGAGGCCGGCAAGCCCGTCGCGGGCGTCGTGATCGATGGCCTCCTATGCGATGACACCGATGCAGACGGACGCTTCCTGGCCCAGGGCCTCGATCCCGGAGAACGGACGGTCTCCGCGCACGATGCGCTGCACGGTTCCGTATCGCAGAAGATCACCGTCGAGATCGGCAAGCGTCAGGAGCTCACGTTCGTGCTCACCGTGACCGGCATCGCGGGCAAGGTCGTCGACAAGCACGGCAACGGCCTCCCCGACGCGACCGTGTACGCGCACCTCACGACCGACGAGTACGAGACGGCAATGGCGACGACCGACGAATACGGCGCGTTCGATCTAGGCGGCATCACACCGGGCACCTGGGTGCTCGTTGCACAGCGCGCTGAAGAAGCGAGCCGACCGATGCCCAAAGGAAACGGCGTCACCGTGAAAGCCGGCACGCGCGGAGTGAAGCTCGAGCTTCCGGAGCTGTCCACGCTCGCCGCGCGCATCACGCTCGATGGTCAGCCGGTCGCCTATTACGGCGTTCGCATCGTGCAGCATGTCGAGGGGAGCGACGACAGCGATTGGGGCGGGCGCACGGACAACGTCAACGACGACAACGGAGCGTTCGAGCGCAGCGACCTCGCTCCAGGTGTGTACGACATCATGATCGTCGGTCCCAACTTCAAGAAGAAGGAGCTCCCCCGCGTGACGATGCGCGAAGGTGCGCGCACCGATCTAGGGACGATCGCGATGGATCGCGGTCGCACCGTTCATGGTCACGTCGTGGACGATCGCCACGTGCCGATCGCGGGGGCGCTCGTCGCGATCGGTCAGGTCCCGAATCACCTCTCCGACAGCCCGATCGCGCAACGCATGTCCGGTGACGCGACGACGCACACGGATGCCTCGGGCGCGTTCTCCATCTCCGGCCTCGAACCCATGGACGAAGAGCTGAAGATCGTCGCGACGCACGCAACGGCTGGCATCACGATCATGCGCATGTTGACGCCGGGCGAGGACAACATCGAGCTCGTCATGGTCGAGACCGGCGACATCGTCGGTTCGATCGACAACTACAACGAGGACGCCGGCTCGAACGTCACGGTCACGGATGTGAACGGCAACATGTTCGACGGCGATGTCGACGCGGCGGGCCACTTCGAGGTGCACGCCGTGCCGCCGGGCGACGCCGAGGTTCGCGTCTACGGCAAGAACTCGCTCAGTCCAGAGAAGACCACCGTCCTCGCGGGGCAGACCGTGACCGTCCACTTCGCGATGCCGAAGAATCCGATCGAAGTCGAGCTCGCGATCACGCTAACTCACGAATGCAACTGGGTGAGCTTCGACGGAGAAGGCGCTCACGGCTCCGAGTCGTGCGATCAAAACGTCGCGCACTTTCACGCCGTACCGCCCGGCACGTACACCGCATGCGAGTACCCGGAGTGCGGCACCTTCACCGTCGCGCCCTCGCCCGCGACGCAGAAGATCGCCGTGACGTTCACGCCCATGGTCGACGACACCACCACGCCCGATGAGCCGACGAGCACCCCGGCGACAGGCGACGACGATCCGGATACCGCCGTCATCATCGACTACTAGATCGGAGGCTTCACGCCGTCGGCGGCGACGACGGGATAGCCCTTCTTGTGCCAGTCGTTGATGCCCTCGTCGAGCACGGCGGACTTGAGGTGGCCCTGCTTGCGCAGCTCGTCGAACACGATGCCCGACAGGTGATGCGGGCACGCGCAGTACGTGAGCACCCACGTGTCCTTCGGAATCTCCGAGAGGCGCGCCATGTCGTGATACGGGATCGAGACCGCGCCCTTCACGTGCACGCGCATCCAATCCGACGGCGGCCGCGCGTCGATGATGATCATCTTCGCGCCCGCTTTGAGCGCCTTGTTCGCGTCATCGACGGAGACGAAGCGATCCTCCTTGAGCTTGAACGCCGGATCCTTGCCCTTGGGGTTGAGCACGAGCGGCTCTTTTCCCGTCGGTGGGGGCAGGCGCGCTTCGGTCGCATCGCCGTCCTTGTAGCCAAACGTGCGAACGAACGCGACGACGTTATCGATCTCGTCGTCGGTGAGCTGGGTGGTCCACGCGATCATCTTCGTGCCCGGACGACCGTTCGCGATCGCGTAGCGAATGAACGCGTCGGGCGCCTGCGAGATGAACATCGGGTTCGCGAGGTGAAGCGCGTCCTTGCGCGCCGACTTGTCGCCGTGACAGCTCACGCAGTTCTTGGTGTAGATCGCCTCGCCCGCCTTCGCGTCGCCGGGTTTGACCGGATCGAGCGCCTTGGCCTTGGGCCCCTGCGAGCGTAGATACTCGACGAGTCGAGTCACCGCCGCGTCGTCGAGCGGACCACCGAGCGGTTGCCCGTATGCCGCCATCGACGTGCCCGGCCGGCCTGTCATGATCGCGGCCGTCAGCTGTGGGTCCGTGATGCTCTCGAGGAACGTCACAGTGTTCAGCGACGGCGCGTTGTCGGCTTTGTAGCCGCGCAGATCGACGCCGTGACACGGCACGCAGAGCGCCGTGTAGATCTCTTTGCCGGGAAGCGTCGTCGGATGCGCGTCGACGGGCGCGGGCGCAACACTGCTGTCGCGTACCGCATGCGGCGGCGGAGCGTTGGGCGGCGGAGCGGCGTTCGAGTTACAGCCGATCGCAAACAGAACGACGAGCGAGCGTTTCACGCCGGGACGATGCCATCCCCACGGCGCGCACGCACGATCCGACGCCCCGAGATCAGATCAATGACGGTGGTCGCGAATGACCGGGCCGTTGTCGGGCGGCGGAGGAGCTGGCGGCGGCGCTTCCTCGTGGCGGTGATCGCGGACCACCGGGCCATCGTTGCGCGGCGGCTCGGGCTGGCGACGACCGCCACCGTTCTCCCAGCGACCCTGGACGTAGACGTGACGGTTGCCACGGGTCTCCCAGCGGCCTTCGTTCCACGACTGGCCCGCGCGCTCGCGCTCCCAGTGGCCATCGGACCAGGCCCACTGGTTTCCGCGGCGGTCCCAGCGTCCTTGCATGAAGATATAGCCGGGACGGGTCTCCGTCACCCACACGCGGGGCGCGGGCGGTTCCTCGTCGACGTAGACCTCACCAGAGGGGGCCGGCGCGTACGCATGAGCGCGCACGACACAACCAGTTCCCGCCATCGCAACAAGCAGAGCAAAGCTAACGGTCTTCAACATGTATTTTCCTCCCAAGGGTCGTAGCAGCAAGCCCAGGACCATCTCGAAACAAGTGCAGTTTCGCGCGTGTGTACAAGCTACGTGAAGCGCTGGAGACGTGAAAAACGTGCGTCACCCGCACTACGAGTGCGACGGAGATGTCGCCGTTCTATTCATGCGACCTGCGTTACCATTGCACCATGGTTCTGCGTCTGGCGGTGACGCTCGCGGTGCTGTCCGCATGCGGCACCAAGCTCGCCGCTACAGGTGACGACCAGACGCCGACGGACGATGCAGCGATCGACGATTCTTCGGTCGACACGATGCCGCTCCCCGATGCACCGGGCACGTTCGCGCCGTGGGGCACGCCAAAGAAGATCGATCCAGCGGCGACCGCTGCACTCAACGAGGATGACGGCACCCTGAGCGGCAACGGCCTCGAGTTTATCTTCGGGCAGCAGGCTGCCGACGGTACGAAACACTTGTTCGTAACCAAGCGCGCGACGGTGAACGATGCGTTTGCGACAGCCACGCTGATCGCGGAGATCGACGTCGTCGGTGTCGGCATCACGAGCGAGACACCGCGGTTCGCCGACAATGACCTGACGCTCTACTTCTCGTCGACGCGCACCGGCACGCTGGGCTCGCAGGACATCTTCAAGACGACGCGCACGGCGCTCGGCGCGGCGTGGGCGGTCCCAGCGCCGTTCGGTACGGCCGCGAACGGTCCCAACTCGGTCGCACTCGAGAAAGCGTACACGCCGTGCAGCACCAAGTATCTCGTCGTGCGCGGCGGCGATCTCTTCGAAGGAGATATCGGCCAACCGCCCGCGCTCGCCGCGAACCTCAGCGACGCCGCCACCGCGGAGACCGGCCCGTTCCTCGCCGAGAACTGCACGCGCGTGTACTTCGCATCGCCACGCGATCCCCTCGTCGGGACGAAGATCTACACGGCGACCCGCGCCACGATGGCCGATCCCTGGGGTACGCCGGTCATCTACAACGAGTTCCTCGGCGTGCCGGGCAATCATGAAGACCCGTGGATATCCACGGATGGCCACACGTTTGTGTTCGCCGCGAAGGCGGATAACACCGCTTCGACGACCAAAGACGAGTACATCGTCACTCGGTAACGATCACTTCACCCGGCAGTCACCGACGGGGACGCGCCTGGGATACAGTCTCTCGGTGCGCATGGTCTTGCTCGCGTCGCTCACGCTGGTTGCGTGCACACGCGATCCCGAAACAGCGGTGTGCCCCGACGTGAGCGTGGGTGACATCGTCATCACCGAGATCGCTGGCAAGCAGACCGGCAACGACGTGCTCGTCCCGTGGGTCGAGCTCTACAACGCGAGCGGCGGCGCCCTCGACCTGCTGGGGATCAAGGTTCGCCTCCGGCAGCTCGATGGCGACGAGATCGATTCGTTCCTGATTCGCCGCTCGCTCTCCGTGAGCGCGGGTGACTACGTCGTCCTTGGCATGGCGCCCGACGGTGGCGACGAGGACTACATCGACTACGGCTTTGGTCCCGATTTCGCCGCGAGCTGGCCAAGCGCCGCCGCGATCGATGTCATCTCGTGCGATCTCCAGGTCGACAAAGCGCAGTGGCCCGACCTGCCCAACACGGGCACCTACTCGCTGGGCAAGTCGCCGCCGACCGCCGACCTCAACGACTTTCCGACCAACTGGTGTACGGACGCGACGCCCAACATCGGCAGCGCACCCGGCACCCCGAAGCGGATGAACAACGCATGTCCCTGAGTCGCCGCAGCACTGCGCTTCTTCTCCTGGCAGCGCTCGCAACGAGTTGCACGCCCATCGCTGGCAAGCGCTACTCGCGCGATCAAGCACAGAAGTCGCTCGCCAAGCTCGAGCAGCCCGGCCTCACGCTCGGCGAGTTCACGATGACCAAGGTCGTCGACGGCGACACCATCCGCGTCGACGGGCTCGATAGCTCGCTACGCTTGCTCGGCATCGACACCGAGGAGACGTTCAAGAACAACACCGACCGCCGCGACATGGAGGCGGACTGGAACAAGTACGTCGAGTCGCGCCGCAACAAGCATCGGCCGGGCCGCATCGCGACGCCGATGGGCGAGCAAGCGAAGCTGTGGGCGAAGCACTTCTTCGAGGGCGTCAAGACGGTGCGCCTCGAGCGCGATCACCCCAAGGAGATCCGCGATCGCTTCAAACGCTACCTCGCGTACGTGTTCGTGCAGAAGAACGGCGTGTGGGTGAACTACAACGTCGAGTGCGTGCGCGCCGGCATGGCGCCCTACTACACGAAGTACGGGTACTCGCGCCGGTTCCACAAAGAGCTCCAGGCCGCGATGGCCGAGGCACAGGCCGCCAAGCGCGGCATCTGGGCCGACAACGTCCTCAAGTATCCCGACTACGACGCGCGCTTCGCGTGGTGGACCCCGCGCGCCGACTTTATCGACGAGTTCCGCAAGGCCGGCGAGGGCAAGGACAACTTCATCGACGTCGGTCAGTGGGACTCGGTCGCGAACCTCGACGCACACGTAGGCAAAGAGGTGAACGTGCTCGGCGTCGTCGGTGACGTGATCATCGGCGAGAAAGGCCCGTCCCGCGTGACGCTGTCGCGCTCCATGTTCAACGACCTCCCGCTCGTGTTCTTCGACCGGGACGTCCTGGGAACGAGCGGCCTGGCCGAGTGGAAAGGCGAGTACGTGTGGATCACCGGTGTTCCAACCGTCTACGAGAACACCCACACCCACCGCAAACAGACCCAGATCGTGATCGAACGCACGAGCCAAGTGAAATTGTCGCGGCCCCCGGGCCTGACTCCGCCGACTATTGGAGGCAACGCCCCGTGAACCGAACCATCTACCTGACGTCCTTCTTGTTCGCGACTTCCTTGGTCGCTGCCTGCGGCCCCAGCTCGTCCAGCGGTACGTGCACCGGAATGCTGCCGGGCGATCTCGTCGTCACCGAGGTGATGGCTGACTCGGCGAGCGCCGATGAAGGCAAGGAGTGGATCGAGGTCTACAACGACACCGACAACCCGCTCGAGCTCGATGGCGTCGTGCTCACGAGCTCGCGCATCGGTGGAGACAAAGCCAAGTCGCACACGATCAGCAAAGCGACGGTCGCGCCCGGTCAGTACTACGTGCTCGGCAACTCCGCCGATGACCTGCTGCCGCCGTACGTGGACTACGGATACGGCTCCGACCTCGGCGAGCTCTACAACACGGGCGGCGGCGAGATCAGCCTCAAGTGCGGCAAGACCGTCGTCGACGATGCGTCGTATGACGGCGTGAAGTCGGGACACACGCGAGAGCTCACGGCTGCGTCTGCGCCGGACTACACGCTGAACGACGACCTGGCGAACTGGTGCCAGGGCGACATGACCGAGTACGACACCGGCAACTTCGGCACGCCGGGCTCCGACAACGACTGTCAGCCCACCGTCATCGGTCAGTGCACCGAAGGCGGCGCGATGCGCGCGACCGTCCCGCCGATGATCGGCGATCTCGTCATCACCGAGCTCCTGTCCAATCCCAAGACGATCGGCGACGACAAGGGCGAGTGGTTCGAAGCGCTCGCGAAGTCGTCGTTCGATCTGAACGGCATTGGCCTCGACCGCGCTGGCGACACCAACATGGCGCCCAAGGTCGTCGACGATCCGAACTGTCTGCACGTGAGCACCGGCGACTACGTCGTGTTCGCGAAGAGCAACGACGCGACGATGAATGGCGGCCTGCCGACCGACAAGGTGAAGGGCCTGTTCACGTTCTCGATGGTCGACGGCACCGTCGCGTCGCCGGGCGACGTCCGCATCATGTACGGCGCGGACGTGATCGACGCCGTGACGTACATCGGCGCGCACGAAGGCAAAGCGCTCGCGCTCTCGCCCACCGCGCTCGACGCGACGGCAAACGACGATCAGTCCAACTTCTGCGAAGCGACGGATATATACGACACCGTCAGCCCCAACTTCGGCACGCCCGGCGCGGTCAACCCCGCGTGCGGCTCGCAGCCGATGGCCGGCAAGTGCATGGACGCGGGCCTCGGCACGCTGCGCGACATCGTGAAGCCGACGGCAGGCCAGCTCGTCATCACCGAGTTCCTCGCCGACACCGCTGGTAGCGGCATGGACGGCACGCAGGAGTGGTTCGAGATCAAGAACGCCAGCGCGGCAGGCTTCGACCTCAACGGACTCACGCTCAAGGGCAACGCGGCGACCGGAAACACGATCACCTCTGCCGACTGCAAAGCAGTGGCGGCCGGTGGGTTCGCGCTGTTCGCGCACTCGACGGATCCGCTGGTCAACGGTGGCCTCCCCGCGGTCGACGCGACGTTCACGTTCGCGCTGGGCCAGACGAACGGCTCGATGCAGACGCTGCAGGTGCTGGATGGCGTGAACGTCCTCGACGCAGCGAGCTACACGCCCGCCACGGCGACGTTCAAGCTCCTCGACGGCAAGTCCAAGCAAGTGAAGCAGGCGAGCGAGGACACGACGATGAACGACGACCCGGCCAACTACTGTGACGGCCAGGTCGCGTACGGCACGGCGATGAACTTCGGAACGCCCAAGGCAGAGAACGACTGCCCGTGAAGCTCATCGCGCTCGCGTTGGTGGGGGCGAGCGCGCTAGCGGCGTGCGGTGGCGATACCGCTTCGGAATGCGGGCCGAATGAAGCGACGGTGACACGCGTGATCGATGGCGACACCATCGTGCTCGATACCGGCGTGAAGATCCGCTACCTGCTGATCAACGCTCCCGAGACGACCAACGGTCACAACGATTGTTACGGCTCTAATGCAGCCACGTTCAACTCGGACCTCGTCCTCAACAAGACGGTCGAGCTGTCCTACGACGTCCAATGCCAGGACATGTACGGCCGCACGCTCGCGTACGTGAAGGTCGACGGCCAGGAGGTCAACACGCTCATGCTCGAGCGCGGCTACGCATGTCTTCTTCACATTCCCCCGGATGGCGACGATCGCCTCGACGAATTCAAGGCGTTAGAAGCCGACGCCAAGGCGAACAATCGCGGTCTGTGGGGCCAGTGCGATCCGATTCCCTGTAACTGATGTTAGGTTCGCCGACAATGCGCGCACTCCTCGTCGCGTCGGTGGTCGGTGGCGGCATCTTGCTCGCTGCACGGACGGCGCACGCAGTGCCCTACGAAGAGTTCATCGACGTCTCCGATCAGACCGAGCTCGATGACCTGCTCGCCTCGAGCGACATCTCGCAAGAGACGTACGATCAGCTGCTCGATATTCTCGAGACAGGCGTCAACCTCAACGAGGCGACGCGCGAGGAGCTGTACTCGCTCCCCAACCTGACCTACGAGGACGTCGACAAGATCCTCGCGCTGCGCGATCTCCACAAGGGCGTCCTCTCGGACCCCGCGGATCTCGTCGCGGCGGGTGCGATCTCGCAGGAGAAGCTGCTCGCGATCTCCGCGTTCATCATCGTCGTTCCGCCCAACGCGGATCCGCTCGCGCTGCGCGGCTCGGTGAAGCTGATGACGCGCTGGACGTACACCGACAAGGTGGCGCCGCCAATGGATCTGCACGCGCGCGTGACGTTGCTCAAGCACGTCGAAGCGGGCATCGCGATGACGACGACGCGCCTCAAGCCGGGCGACCCGTCCTACGACCCCAACCGCGATGCGCTGATCGCGGACGCGCCCTCGTACCAGTTCCACGTACCCAAGGGCTTCGTGAAGTACGAGGACGATCACTACCTCGCGGTCCTCGGCACCTACCGCGTCGGCTTCGGCCAGCGCCTCGTCTTCGACACGTCGCCGTTCTACACGCCGAACGGCATCTATCACGACGACCAAGTCTACTACACGGCCGACCTCGACAAGGAATGCCGCGAGTCCGCCGGCGAGCTCGCGACGAGCCCGTGCGCGGGCGACGCTGCCTCCAAGTACGAGACGCCCGACTTCAAGACGCGCAACGGCTTGTTCGGCGTGGGCCTCGGCGCCAAGAAGCTCGATCTACCAACGGGATGGATGCAGGCGTACGCGTGGGCGTCGTATGCGCGCCGCAGCATCTATCAGTACGAGCTCGTCAATCGCGCGACGTGCGACGATCCGCACGACGACATGGATCCCGGCTGCGGGGCACCCACGGTGTACACGCGCCCCGGTGGCGACATCCTCGATCCGACGTCGCGCTTCGCGTTCCAGACGCTGCCCGACGTGTTCGCGGAGAAGCTCGTCGGCGGTAACGTCGCCTACTTCGCCGACCGCCGTGACTCCGTCGGTCTCACCGCGTACGGCGCGTCGGAAGACAACCTCGTGAACGGCATCGACCTCGATTTTCAGGAGTGGTCGAAGTATCCGTACGGCCGCAAGTTCGGCGCCGCCGGCGCAAATTTCTCCGTCGGCCGCGGCCCGATCGACGTCTCCGGCGAAGCCGCGATCTCGTTCGACAAGATGTCTCCCGAGACGCCTCCCGCCGAGGGCGGTGGTGGTCCGGCCGGCATTCTGCGCGTGACCGCGACGCGCAAGCACGAGGAGCTCGAGACGTCGCTCCGCTACTACAGCACTGACTACGTGAACCCGTACGCCGGATCGATCGCGCAGAGCGACGAGCTCGACGGCCAGCGCGCACGCGACGAGATGGGCGCCCGCGTCCGTTACGTCAACACGCAGAAGAACTTCACCATCCGCGCGCTCGCCGATGTGTGGGTACCGCCGTCGACGCTCAAGAGCGACGCGAACGGAGTTGCTCGCCACAAGCAGCCCAAGCTCGACACCTACGTCCGCGCGGACGTACGGACCTCGCAGGAGCTGTGGCTCGGCCTGTGGGAGCGCTATCAGGACAAGGACCTGAACGCGACGGGCCACGACAAGTGCTTCGAGATCCCGTCGTTCACGATCGACAACAGCGAGACCGCCGAAGGCCAGCTCCAGACCTGCCAGGGTCGCCAGCTCACGACGATCGCGCGCGCGAAGTACATCCCGATGCGCAATCTCCAGATGACACTGATGCTCGAGCATCAGCTGCTCGACGACCCCAACCTATCCAAGACGGCGTTCCGCCAGGATCTCGCCGCGTGGTTTATCGGCCTGTGGACGCCCACCACCGACGTTCGTCTCCGCGCACGCGTTCGTTATCGCGACGATGCGATCGAGAGGAACGACTACCTCGAGCGTTCGCTGTCGACGGTGATCGAAGGCATCTTCAAGATCCGGAACAAGGACGTGATGATGCTGCGCTACGACATGAAGTTCTGGCTCGATAAGCGCGACAGCACCGGCATGCGCGATCCGAACCCCGAGGCGACGTTCTGGCTCTCGTACGAAGCCAAGCTCTAGCGTGCCGCCGAACGAGTAGAATCGGAGCGCATGGCGCTCTCCACGATCATCGTCGGCTGCGACCTCTCCGAAGGCAGTGACCAAGCGCTCGGTCGCGCGATCGCGATCGCAAAGCAGAACAACGCGCGCATCCTCCTGTGTCACGCGCAGGCCGATGACGCGCCGGTCAAGGACGTCGACAACGCGGTGCTCCAGCAGCTCGGCGAGGTCTCGGCCGCGATCCGGGTCGCCGAGGCACGCGAGATTGCCGTGCGCATGCAGCAGGTCGTAGCGGCCGGCCTCACGGCGGAGGTGATCAGCCGCGTCGGCCCACCCGGCGAGGTCCTCGCGAACGCGGCGAACGACGAGAAAGCGGACCTCATCGTCGTCGGGACGCACGGCCGCACGGGCCTGTCGCGCTTCCTGATCGGCAGCGTGGCCGCCGACACGATCCGCCTCGCCGTGTGCGACGTGCTCGTCTGCCGTGGCCCCGCCGCGACGAGCGTGTTCGGAAAGCCGCTCGCCGCGACGGACTTCTCGCCGACCGCCGCGCGCGCGTTGGAGCACGTGGCCAGCGTCTGCGCGCCCGGTTCGCAGATCGACGTCATTCACGCCTGGCAGCTGCCCGCGGGCTCCTGGGGCGCGACGCTGCTCGGCCAGGCACGCTTTCCGTGGAACACGGTCCGGGACGCCGTGCTGACCGGCGTGAAGAGCCAGGCCGCCGCGCTCGAAAAGGAGCAGGCTGCCGCGGGGCGGACGATCAGCGTGGAGCTGGCCCAGGGCCAGCCCGCCTCCATCGTCACACAGGTCGCGGAGCGCGCCGGCAACGACGTGATCGCCGTCGGCGCCCATGGTCACCGCGGAGTGCGGCGCCTCCTGCTCGGCTCGGTCGCCGAGAGCACCATTCGTCACTCGCCCTGTTCGGTCCTCGTCGTTCACGACGCGACCGCAGAGCGCGAGAAGTAAGCGGCGCGGGCCGCCTGGGGAGATCAGCCGCCGCCGTCGAGCGTCAGCGCGGCGATCTTGTTCTCTTCCTTGGCCGCGTTATCCGCGTCGGGAAGCGCCTTCTTCTGCTCGGTGATGTTCGGCCAGTTGTCCGCGCTCGCCGCCGGGCCCTTGAGGTGCTCGGGGAACGCGTTCAGGTCGAGGTCGGACGCCTTCTTCACGCCCGTCACGAGCGCGTTGATGTCCTTGTAGATCGCCCACTTCGTGGGGAGCTCGCTCTCCTCGAAGATCGCGGTGGTCGGGCACTCCGGCTCGCAGGCGCCGCAGTCGATGCACTCGTCCGGGTTGATCGCGAGCGAGTTCTTACCCTCGTAGAAACAATCAACCGGGCAGACCGCGACGCAGTCGGTGTACTTGCACTTCACGCACGGGTCGGCGACGACGTATGCCATAGCCCAATTTATCCATAGTTCGGCCCCCTTCGCCAAGCCGTGGACGCAAGGTTTCCGAGGGTGCATTGTCGCGGCATGAAGTCGCTGTTGGCCCTCTGTGCCGCCGTCACCCTGGTTGCCTGTCAGAAAGGGGAGGCCAGCGAGAACGCGCCCTCCTCCAAGGTCGGTCCGGTCTCGAACGTCAGCACCGAGTACACCAAGGACATCGAGAACCTGTGCGACTCGATCAAGCGCTCGGGCGCCGAGAAGGAGGACGCCGAAGCGCGCCAGCTCCTGATCGCGAACTGGCTGGCCGCGAACCTCAAGACGGACGACGCGCACAAGTTCCTCGTCCATATCCAGCCGATGGAGGGTAACGCCAAGGCGCAGGTGCTCGAGGACGAGGCGAAGCGGTTGGGCCTGGCCGGGTGCCCGCTCGCGAACGAGTGGAAGCCGAAGTGAACTACGCGCTCGGTGCGCTGTTGCTCCTCGCCGGCGTCGCGCACGCAGACGAGAAGCTCGTGCCGACCGCGGTCGCGGTGTCGTCCACCGTCGACAACGCGAAGATCAAGCCCGACCACCTCATCGACGGCAAGCTCGACACGGCGTGGAACGCGGTTACCGGCGAAGCGAACCCGTGGATCGCGGTCCGCATCCCCGCCGGCGCGCACGTCAGGGCGATCAAGATGACGGTCGGGTTCACGGCCATCGACAAGAAGCTCGGCGACCTGTTCACCGAGAACATTCGCATCCAGAAGGTGGCGCTCTCGCGCGACGGCAAGCGGCTCCTCGAGACCACGCTCGATATCGAGAATCGCGATCTGCAGACGCTCAAGCTCGACGCGGGTGGCGGTGATTATCGGATCGACGTTCTCACCACCGTCCCCGGCTCCAAGAAGACGTGGAAGGAAGTCGCCGTCAGCGAGCTCGAAGTATGGGGCACGCCCGCGCCGATCGAGCCCAACGCCAAGAAGGGACCGCCGCTCGTCGTCAAGATCGGCGATCTCGACGCGAAGCTCGCGCTGACCAAGGCCGACTGCGCCCGTGCCCTCGGCGAGGCCAGTGCGCCGGTCGTCGATCACGACGAGCTCGGCCTCAGCGACGCGTTCACGGTGTGCCGCCGCGATACCAGAGAGAAGGACGCCCACGAGACGACCACGACGATCGCGCTCGTCGATCGCCGCACCAAGGCGGTCCTGACACAGCTCGAGCCACTCGTCCTCGTCAACGACGGCTCGATGAACACCGATGGCCACGAGCAGACCGGCACGGTGAAGTTCGAGCTGGTCGCGCTCTCGACGAGCGAGTGGGGCCTCATCGTGCGCGTCGCGACCTCCGCGATGGGACCGATGTTCGCCGACATGCACGACAAGCAAACCTGGTATCGCGCGAGCGCCAAGGGCCTGACGCAGATCCTCGAGGCGGAGTCCTACAACACGGGCGGCGAGTCGGGAGACGCGGACACGTGTACGCTGGTCCCGTTCGATGCCGCGGCGAGCATCCCTCGGCAGATCGTCTTCGAGTGCGAGCACCACATCGATCCGTATCCGGGCGATGTTCCGCGGCGACAACCCACGACAAAGATGCGCAAGGATCGCTACAAGTGGAACGGCACCGAGTACGTGAAGCTGTGAAGCGCGTCGCGATCGCTGTCTGCGTGCTCGCTGGTGTGGCGCACGCCGACGAGAAGCTCGTCCCGACGGCGGTCGCGGTGTCCTCCACCGTCGACAACGCGAACATCAAGCCTGATCAATTGATCGACGGGAAGATGACCACGGCGTGGAACTCCGTCACCGGCGGTCAACACGAGTGGGTCGCGGTGCGCGTGCCGGTGAAAGCGCACGTCACGGCGATCAAGCTGACGGCCGGCTTCACCGCGATCGACAAGAAGCTGGGCGATCTATTCACGGAGAACATCCGGATCAAGAAGGTCGTCGTCACGCGCTACGGTGCGACGCTCGGCGAGTTCCCGCTCGACACCAACAACCGCGAGCTGCAGACGCTCAAGGTCGACGGCGACGGTGGAGACTTCAAGATCTACATCACGGAGACGATTCCCGGCTCCAAGAAGAACTGGAAGGAAGTCTCGATCAGCGAGCTCGAGGTGTGGGGAACGCCCGCGCCCGTCGATCCTGCCGCACCTGCGGTGAAGCCCGCGCCGATCATCGTGAAGGTCGGAGATCTCGACGCGGACGCGATGCTGACCAAGGCCGAGTGCAAGCGCGCGCTCGGGCCGGCCGACAATCCCATCATCGACGAGAAGCAGATCTATGTCACCGATGCGCTGACGCTGTGCCAACGCGCGACGCAGGCGAAAGGCGACTCGCACTCGCTGATCGCCATCGGCCTTGCAGATCGCCGGACCAAGAAGCTGTTCACCAAGCTCGACGACATCGACGTGAACAACGGTCCGTCGTGGGCGATGCAAGGCGAAGACACTCAGGATACGGACAGCGGAGATGTCGCGATCGAGATGCGCCCTCTGACGACGACCGAGCGCGTTGTTGTCGTGACCACGACGAGCGGCGTCAGCGGCCCGATGACCGGCGACACGAACACGCGGACGCAGTGGTACCGCGCGAGCACGAAGGGCCTGTCGAAGATTCTCGAATGGACCTCCAGCGACATGAACGGCGAAGAGAGCACGCGAGACATCTGTGACCCGGTGCCGTTCACGCCGGGCGCGTCGATCCCCAAGCAGATCGTCTTTACGTGCACTCACACGACGACGGACTGGCACAACGAAAATGTCAGCAAGCAGGGCAGCTTCGATAAAGCCCGCAAGGAGCGCTACAAGTGGAACGGCTCCGAGTACGTGAAGCTCTAGACCGTTGCTAGGGATTGGATACCTAGTAGCGCTCGGCCGTCGCCGGTAGGTTCACCCCCACGCGGCCATAGCCGCCGAGGAACAGCGCTGCGAGCGCGAACCTACTTCTTCTTGTCGCGGGCGCGGGCTTCCGGTGGATCGATGTCAGCGGAAGCTACGTCGGCGGGCGCGGGGTGAATGCCGAACCGGTACTCGATGAGCGCGTGCAGCGCATAGATCAGCGGCGTGATGATGATCGCGGCCGCGAGCTTCACGACGTACGACGTCACGCAGATCGAGAAGTACTGATCGAGCGTGAAGCCCTGCCCCCACATCCAGATCAGCGCGTTGATCAGCATCGTGTCGACGATCTGCGAGATCGCCGTCGATCCCGTCGAGCGCAACCAGAGCATCTTGTTGCCGGTCATCTTCTTGAAGACGAAGAACAGCGAGATGTCGACGAGGTTCGACGTGAGGAACGCGAACATCGAGGCGAACTGGATCTTGGTCGCCTGACTGAACACGCGGTTGAACGCTTCGGCGTTGATGCCGGTCCACCCCGCGGTCGCCGTCTGCGACCAGAACGGCAAGAGATTCGCCGTCTGGATCAGGATCAGCGTGAGACCGACCATCGCGAACGCGAGGTAGGTGATCTTGCGCACGGTCTCTTTGCCGTAGAACTCGTTGAGGATGTCGGTGAGCACGAACGTGACCGGAAACGCGATCTGGCCCGCCGAGATGATCCACTCGTGCCCGAACAGCGTGAACGCGGTGAGCTTGCCGCCGATGATGTCGCCCACGACCAGGCACACCATGAACGTCGCGACGAGCGTCATGAACATCGTCACACGCGCGTCGAGCTTCACCAGGCGATCATATCGCGCTTGCGGTAGGATGCGCGTCATGCGGAGCGGAGGCATCGCCCTCTTTGGGGGGCTCCTGGGCCTCGCGGGGTGCAATCAGATCTTCGGGCTCGATGCGGTCATCCTCGTCGACGCGGGCCCCGACTCGTTACCTATCGACGCGGCGCCGCCGACCGTCTCGCTCACGACGATCACGCCGACGCTCGGCGTGTCGGGCCAGCCGACGCACGCCGTCGAATACCACTCGCTCTCCCCTGCTCCGCGCATCGAGTACGGCGAGATCGGGGGCCCGCTCTCCGAGCACCCCTACGAGGACGGTGTCATCCACATCCCCTACGAGTACCCAGGTCGCGCTGACGACTGGCGGCTTGTCTACACGCCCGACGGTGGCGTGCCGCACGAGGTGCAGTGGCATCCGGCGGACGGCAAGGGCTTCTTCACGGAGGTCGTCGGGGCGGATCGCGGCGCCGTCCCCGCGGGCGCGATGCTCGGCCTCACGCCGAACAACCCGATGGGTACCGGTGTGTTCGCGGGCCCGTTTACCAAGCCACGCGTCTACATGACCAACGCATGGGCCGAAACACGCCAGCCGACCGTCGCAGGCACCACGGTCACCGTCGACTACAACGCGGCCGGCACGGTCAGCCAGCTCGGACCTCGGCGCGCGGTGGGCCCGACGGACGACGTCATGCTCGTGGACTTCGTCGTGAGCCAGGATACGAACAACGGCTGCCAGGCGTCGCAGGGCGCGGTGCCGTTTCAGTTCACCGTCGCAGCGAGCACGACAGCGATCGATGCGTCACCGCCCCCGTGGAGCTCGTCGGTACTCAATTCGTACGCGCTGACGTCGGCCTCTCTGTCGACCGCTCTCGTGACGGCCTACCCGCCTTCCACCGCCACCGTCCGTCATCACAAGGTCTACGGTCTCGTCCCGACCGCCGCCGTCCCGCTGTTTCAGGGGCATACCGAGCTCGGCATCCCGCTCCCCTTGCCGCTCGGTGCCGACCTCATCGAGTGCGACATGCTGCTCACGGCGACCGCGACGAACCCCGTCGCGGTCACTCTGCCCGACTTCGATGCGCCCAAAGACTCGACGATGCTCGGCGCGGGCACGATCCAGTTCGCGTTGACGCGATCGCCCGCGATGGCACCGGACGTCAGCATTGGATTTGCCGCGACAGTCGTCGCCGACACGAGCGTCACGAGCTACTCGCCGCAATTCACCGCACCCATCGCCGTCGCTCCGACGATCGATGGTCTCGACGCGACGGTTCCCGAGCAGCTGCAACCGTCGACGCCTGTCACTCTGACGGCCACCACCTCGCCGGCAACGCTCGCGTTCACGACGGCCCCCGCCGGCGCGGTCGCTGACTTCTTCGAAGCGACGCTCTATACACTCCAGGGCAGCACGCTCGTCCCCGTGCGTGAGTTCACGTTCCACGCGTCGCCGCTGCGCTTCGACCGCGACCTCCTCGTGCCCGGCCAGCTGTACATCTTCGAGGTGCGCGGCATCAGCGGCGCTCCTAACGCAGCCATGGGCGACTTCCGCGTGTGGACTGCGAACCAAGCCATCTCGCGCACGTTCACGCAAACGTTCCAGCGCTAGCGCTGTCCGAAACACCGCCGGACAAGCGTCCGGGTTCCGGACAATCCGGACAAACTGCTCAATCGCTTCGCGCAGTTGGCGCGGCACGTGTCGTGCTGTGTGCCCGGAGCATGTCTCAGAGCAACAAAGACAAGTCCATCCAAGAAGCGATTCGCGCCATCCACAAACAGTTCGGTACCGGCTCGATCATGCGACTCGACGGCACGCAGGTCCAAGCCGTCGAAGTCATCCCCACCGGCTCTCTCGCGCTCGACGTGGCGCTCGGCTGCGGCGGCCTCCCCCGCGGTCGCATCGTCGAGATCTATGGCCCGGAATCCAGCGGCAAGACCACGCTGACTCTCCACGCCATCGCGGAAGCGCAGCGCGCCGGCGGCGTATGCGCATTCGTCGACGCGGAGCACGCGCTCGACACCGAGTACGCGAAGCGCCTGGGAGTGCACCTCGAAGATCTGCTCGTCAGTCAGCCCGACTGCGGAGAGCAAGCGCTCGAGATCACCGACACGCTCCTGCGCACGGGTGCGATCGATCTCATCGTGATCGACTCCGTCGCCGCGCTCACGCCGCGCGCGGAGATCGAAGGCGACATGGGCGACTCGCACATGGGCGTGCAAGCGCGCTTGATGAGCCAGGCACTGCGAAAGCTCACGGCTGTCATCTCCAAGACCAAGACCGTCGTCATCTTCATCAACCAGCTGAAGTCGCGGGAGCGAGTCGTAGTCCGCCCCTTCGTGTACCGACCTCGTCGAGAGACGCTGCCCTTGCCGGTTCGGTAAACCGCAGGGTGAGCTCGACTAGCCCGCCGATGAACACCGCCCCGCCGGGCTCGACGAACTTGCGTACGATGGCTTGGCGCTCTTCAGGAGAGGCGTCGACGGCGAGGTCGCGGATCGCATCCACCCACCTCTGAGCGTCCACGCTGGGGCCCACGTGACCTCGTAGCGCGGCGCGCGCGGTCTCTAGCTGCGTGGCGATGGCCGCCCGGTCCTTCGCGGCCGCATCGAGTTCGCCGTCGAACACGGCCTCCGAGAGCAGCCCACGACGGAACCGCGCCGCGATGGCGGCTGAGGCCGTTTCGATCTGCTTTAGGCGCGCCTCGTACCCGCGGACGTCCTCAAACCAGCGAGAGGCGTTAGCGTCACGTTGCGCGTCACGCTCTGCCACCCGCTCTACGAGCTCGTCGCTCAGCAGTGCCTTCGTCACGGCGGACCACACGCGTTCGTCGATGTCGCTCGTGCGCGTGATCGCTGAGTCGCAGCGCGCGCGCCCGACCTCTTCGAACTTCCGCGCGCGACAGAGGTACGCGGCCGCCTGCACCCTGCCCCGCCGTTGCTTCGTCGGCGACCGAACCGTCATCGGCTGGCCGCACTTGTGGCAGACCCCGAGGCCCTGGAGCAGGTACGTGTGCTTTGCTTTGATGAGGCCGCGCTTGCCGTGCTCGGAGAGTTTGGCCTGTGCCTTGTGCCACAGCGCCTCGTCAATAATGGCGGGCACGCGGATCAGTGCGTGGGCTTTCTTATCCGGCGACCATTCTCCGACCGGGTGCCGGCTGCGAACGATCACGTAGACCCGGGCCCGACTCCACGTTCCGCGCGGCCGCGGGATGCCGCGCTCGTGCAGATCGCGCGCGATGGCCAAACAGCTCTCGCCCGCGGTCACGCGCTCGAACATCTCGCGCACGATCGGCGCGCGGTCCGCGTCGAGCGACCACACACCCGTCGCGCGCGAGTAC
>DASYDE010000074.1:0-95327 GCA_036499725.1 Kofleriaceae bacterium | reverse complement strand
GCCCCCTGAGCGAGGTGGGGGACCCTCACTGGGGTGAGGCCTCCAATGCGGCCGTGTTACACGGATGTCATCGGGCCCAACGGACTTAGTCGGGCATGATGATCGCAGTAACAAAAGTGACAATGCGACTACGCCTCGTTGCCGCCCTCGCGCTCCTCCTGTCTGGCTGCGACAGCGGGGACGGCTCGCCTCCGCCGGTCGATTCGTCCGGCTCTGGATCCGGCTCGGATGCGGGCCCAGGTGACGGAGGTGCGGGGTTGGATGGTGGTTCCGCGAACGTGTGCACCGGCGAGCTGTACGACGCGTGCGATCCGGCCGCGAGCAACTGCAAGAACGGCGCGACCTGTAAAACGTACGCGCAGTCGTCGTTCAGCGTGTGCATCCCGGCGACGTGCAGTGGCGCGGCACCGTGCCCGATGCAGAACGGCGCGGCGGTCACGTGCAACAACATGGGCTTCTGCAAGCCGAACGCTCCGAACGCGGACTGTTCGGCGCCCTGACATTTCGTGAAGCTGCTCGTCCGCTCGATTGCCAGTGTGTTGTTGCTGGCGAGCGCGCGTGCGCAGGCAGACGACTCTCCCTTGAGCGACGCCGACGTGGCTCGGATATCACAAGAGGAGACGATCGAGATCTACGACGAGCGACCCGACAAGCCGTTCGATCGCGACACCGAAACGCGACTGACCGGAGAGCAACTGGCTGCGCGCGGAGCCGTGGATCTCGGGACCGCGCTGTCACTCCTCCCTGACGTGACCGTCCGCGACGCGGGGCGCGGTGGCTTCAACGTCGACATCCGCGGCGCGCGCAACGGCGCAGTTACCGTGATGATCGACGGCGTCTCGGTAACGGACCCGTACTACGGCACGTTCGACGTCTCGTCGATCCCGATCACCGACATCGTCGAGATCAGGATCGCGAGCACACCGCAGTCGCCGATCGACGGTCCCGGCGGTCCCGGCGGTGTGATCGAAGTACACACGCGCGATGCGAGCGGACCACAGCTCGAGATCGTGCGCGTCTACGGCGACACGCTGCCGACGTTCGGGGTCTCGGGAACGGCGCGCGCGGCACTGACTGATCACCTCGCGCTCCGCATTTCGATGTCGGGGCAAGCGGGCGCCCACGAATACGACACACCGGGCAATCAGACGATCGACAAGACCAACCACGCGGGAACGGGCGCGGCACGACTCGAATACCGTCGCGGCCAGCTCCGCATCGCGCTCGACGGCTTTCTCGACGATCGTCACTACCTCTCGCCTCCTGCCGATGAAGGCATCGCGAGCTTTCTCCTGATCGATCGCGAGCGCACGGGCCGCGCATCGCTCAAGGTCGACGACAAGCTCGGGACCGTGCAGGTTCAGGGACAGGCATGGTTTCAGGGGCTGCAGCGAGGCTCTCGCTACTTCTCTGATCCGGAGCTCGCCGCCGTGACGGAGAGCGAGGATCTGACGGCGCTCCGCATGGGAGGAATGGCGCTCGTCACCGCACCGTTCTCGCGCGACTGGCGCTGGGCTGTCTCGGGCGTCCTCGATCGCGAGTCTGTCGCCGTCAATGACCTGAGCACTCACACCTGGGCCGCCGTCATCGACAGCGAGCTCGCGGGCGACGTGCAGTACGAGCACGAGACGGTGCGCGTCGATGCGTCGGTCGGCGTCGCGATCACGGCAGGTGTCGACGCGGATCCATGGCCGGAAGGAAAGCTGCAGGTGCGGTATCGCCCGTCGTTCGGGAGCTTGGAGCTCGTCGGCACCGCCGCGCGCAAAGGACGCCTCCCGACGCTGCGCGAGCGCTTCGAGCCGATCACCGGCAATCCCGATCTCGGCCCGGAGAAGATCGACGAGCTCGAGCTCCGCGCCATCGAGACCGTGACCGAGAAGGTGCGCTTCGAGCTCGCACCGTTCTACAAGCACTCGACCGGTACCGTGCGCTCGTCGCCCGACCTTGCCGATGCTGGCAAGCTCATCAACCTCGGTGCGCTCGACTACTACGGCGTGGATGCGTTGGGTCGTGTACGCGTGTGCTCGCGCGCGGAGGTCGGCGGATCCTGGGACTACGTCAAGGTGAAGCGCGAGGCGCAGGACGGCACCGAAGGGATGGACGATCCTCTGAACCGCCTGCCGCACAATCGCTGGGACGCGTGGGCGCAGGTGACGCCGCTGCACTCGCTGTCGCTCCTCGCGCGCGTGACCTACTTCGGACGTTTCATCGACATGGGCTCGACGGGTCAGGTCACACTCTCGGGGTTCACGCTCGCATCGGCAACAGCGACGTGGGCCGCGGCTCGCGGCTCGCTGATCGTGCTGCGCTTGGATGACGCATTCGACTCGCGACCTCAGACGCGCGCTGGCTACCTCGGTGACGGCAGGACCCTGACAGCGATCTATCAAGGGCAATGGTGAACGCGGCCTCTAGTCGTGTGAGCATGGGAGCCATGAGGATTCTCGCGCTCGCGTTCGTCGGTGCCCTCTCGGTGGTCGCGTGCTCGGGGGACGACGGCAGTCCTGCGCCGATCGATAGCGGCAGCGGAAGTGGAAGCGCCGCCGCATTCGGTGGCACGTGCTCGACCGCTTCGGACACGTCGACCGAGTGCCAGAGCGGCGTGTGCACCGACTCGTTCGAGCAGCTCGGAATTGTCTGCTCGGTGAAGTGCGACGCTGCGGGCGCCGGCTCCGAGTGTCCGTCGGGATCGATGGGAATGAAGTGCAACCAGAAGGGCTACTGCCGTCCCTGAGCGGGGTCTCTACGGAGCGACGACGAGCAGCGCCGACGAGTGGCCGTCGCCGATGTAGATCGCGCCCTTGGTGTCGACGACGCCGTTGCGTGCGCCCTTCTTCGTCGGAACGGTGTCGACGAGCGTCAGCGCTCCGCCCGCGCCGACCTCGATGACCGAGAGAGTTCCGTCGCTCGCGGCGGGAACGTACAGGCGATGCGTCCCCGGCACGTAGTCCAGATCGTCGACGCCGGCGCCCGTAGGCAGTGTGCCCGCGATGTTTCCATCGTGCGAGATGTCGAGCGCTTGCACCTTGGAGCTGCAGGCAACAAACAGAAACCCTTCATGCTCCGCGAGGCGGAGTCCGTGCGGACCGCCATCACCGCACATCGGCTTCCACGTCGCGACGGTCTTGTGCGACGCGACGTCGATCGCGAGCGTCAGGTCCTTGTCCTCGAGGTTCGTGTAGAAGCGATGGTGCTCTGCATCGACGGCGAAGCCTTCCGGTTCTCCATCGAACGGGAGGCGCTCCTTCTGCGCGAGCGTCTGCGCGTCGAGGATGCGGAGCGACTTGTCGTGCGGCGTGGTCACCCAGAGCTCGTCGGTCTCCGCCACGTACGCGATTCCGTCGGGCATCGCATCGAGCGGTGATCCACACATGCCGCGCACCAGCGTCTTTGCATCGACCGCGCAGATCGTCGAGTCGCCGCGATTGCCGACGAACGCGAGCCCTCTGCCGAACGTCACGGAGCTGGGACCGACCGTGCGCTTCTTACCTTCTCGCTCGATCTCCTTGGTCGCGAAGCCCTCGATCCGCGTCAACGTGCCGGTCGCCGTGTCGACGACATCGACGGAGCCCGTCGGGCCCGCGGGGACCCAGACAAAGCCCGTCGTGGGATCGAAGCCGAGGTAGTCGAGGAAGATTCCCTCGGGGCTCGCACCGGGCAGCGCCACGACCGACAATTTGTAGTGCGAGACATTCTCCGGCGTGGGCGGTGGCGCGGTGACCTGCGGTGGATGGCAGGCGACGAGAACGACGAGCGCGACGGAGAATCTCGACACAGAAGGATCATGCGGTGCAGCGCGGCGAAGCGGCATGACCTTCATGCAGTTTTCATGTCTCTACCGAGGCCGAAAATACGAAAGGCCCGCCGAAGCGAGCCTTCCGTTAGTAAGCGCTAGGAGCGTTTACTCGTAGTCGTGGCCGTGACCCTCGTGGCCACCGCCGGACTTCTCTTCCTTCTTCGGCTTCTCGGCGATGAGCGTCTCGGTGGTGAGCATGAGGCCCGACACCGACGCCGCGTTCTGGATCGCCGTGCGGACGACCTTGGCCGGGTCGATGACGCCCGCCTTGATCAAGTCGCCGTACTCGAGGGTGGCGGCGTTGAAGCCGAAGCCATCCTTGCCCTCGCGGACCTTGGAGACGACGATCGAACCGTCGACGCCCGCGTTGCCAGCGATCTGGCGCAACGGCTCCTCGATCGCGCGGCGGATGATGTTGACGCCGTAGCGGCGGTCGTCATCAAACGTCAGCTTGTCGAGCGCCGCGATGCAGCGGATGAGAGCAACACCGCCGCCGGGGACGATGCCTTCCTCGACAGCCGCGCGCGTCGCGTACATCGCGTCTTCCACGCGAGCCTTCTTCTCCTTCATCTCGACTTCGGTGGCCGCGCCGACCTTGATGACGGCAACGCCGCCAACGAGCTTCGCCAGGCGCTCCTGGAGCTTCTCGCGGTCGTAATCCGACGTGGTCTCCTCGACCTCGCGGCGGATGGTCTTCACGCGCGCGTCGATGGCTTCCTTCTTACCGGCGCCCTCGATGACGGTCGTGTTGTCCTTGTCGACCGTGATGCGCTTCGCGCGACCGAGGTCGGCGAGCGTGACGTTCTCGAGCTTGAGACCGAGGTCCTCGGTGATGGCGTTGCCACCCGTGAGGGCCGCGATGTCCTGCAGCATCGCCTTGCGGCGGTCGCCAAAGCCCGGGGCCTTGACGGCGCAGATCTGGAGCGTGCCGCGGAGCTTGTTCACGACGAGCGTCGCGAGAGCCTCACCGTCGACGTCCTCCGCGAGGATGAGGAGCGGCTTGCCCTGCTTGGCAACCTGCTCGAGCACCGGGAGGAGCTCCTTCATGTTCGAGATCTTCTTCTCGTGCACGAGGATGTACGCGTCGTTCAGGACGACTTCCATGCGCTCGCTGTCCGTCACGAAGTACGGCGACAGGTAGCCACGGTCGAACTGCATACCCTCGACGACGTCGAGCTCGGAGGTCATCGTCTTCGCCTTTTCGACGGTGATGACGTCTTCCTTGTCGACCTTCTTCATTGCCTCGGCGATCATCTCGCCGATCTCGGTGTCGCCGTTCGCGCTGATCGTGCCGACCTGCGCGATGTCTTCCTTGCCCTTGGTCGGGGTCGCCATCGCCTTGATCTGGTCGACGATCGACGCGGTCGCAGCTTCGATGCCGCGCTTGAGGTCCATCGGGTTCAGGCCAGCGGCGACGAGCTTCGCGCCCTCGTTGTAGATCGCCTGCGCGAGCACCGTTGCGGTCGTCGTTCCGTCACCGGCGATGTCAGACGTCTTGGAAGCGACTTCCTTGACCATCTGCGCGCCCATGTTCTGGAACTTGTTCTCGATCTCGATCTCCTTGGCGACGGTGACGCCGTCCTTGGTGACCGTCGGAGCGCCCCACGACTTCTCGATGACGACGTTGCGACCACGCGGTCCGAGGGTGACCTTCACCGCGTTCGCGAGCGTGTTGAGACCCTTGGCGATCTCGCCGCGAGCCGAAGAGGAGAAGATGATTTCTTTAGCAGCCATGTTCAGTGTCCTTGCTGTGCTTGGTAAAAATGAAAGTGGGGGGCCGAGCTCGGTCGCCGATCAGTCGAGGATCGCGAGGATGTCTTCCTCGCGCATGATCAGGTGCTCTTCGCCGTCGATCTTGATCTCCGAGCCCGAGTACTTGCTGAACAGCACCTTGTCGCCGGCCTTCACGTCGAGCGGAATGGCCTTGCCGTTCTTGTCCTGCTTGCCAGCGCCGACGGCGATGACCTTGGCCTGGATCGGCTTCTCCTTGGCGGAGTCCGGAATGAACAGGCCACCAGAGGTCTTGGTCTCCTCTTCGAGGCGCTTGACGAGAATGCGGTCGTGGAGCGGGCGAATCTTCATGGCGCCATCAATAGATCCGCTTGGGCGCGTTGGCAACCCCTGACGGCGAGTGCTAACAACCTACCTTTAAGGGTAAGTTTTACAGCTACTTGGAAAGGTCAGGACAGTTGACCGTGTGGAGCACTGGCGAGTAGTTGGCCGCCGTCATCGCGACATGACCCACGACAGAGACGGACGTCGGGCAGACCGGCTCCGGCCCGTCACCGATGACACCCGGTTCGAACGTTGTCAGCTGCGCGACCACGTCCGCACTACGAAGAAAGTCATCGGTGACGAAGTCGGGCGATGGAGCGAGCTGCCCACTCGCAGCGCTGATCGTGACCTCGGCGGTTCCGAAGAAATTGCAGTACGTCGTCTCGGTGCCCAGCGAGCCATCCACGTCGACAGAGATGTGATCGCCGTTCGCGAGCGCGCGGAGATCCGGAACGTCGCCACCGAGAGCGAGCGCGTACGTACCGGCGTCTGCCGCCATATCCATGCGGACGTCGTCGGTTCCGCTGTCGTGCACGATGCCGAGGAAGCCCGTACTGTCAGTCTGGACCGGCACGTGGTTCACGCCGCTGCTCCACTCCACCGCGAATTCGCCGTCGACCGGAGCCATGTTCCAGGCCTCGCCATCGACCGGTTCTGTAGCGCAGACGCCACTGCAGCCGGCAAATAGCAGTACGGCGACGAGCGCTCGGATCATGCTTCCGCGTCCAGCAACGATCATGCCGGGCTCAGACGCGCCAAGGCACGCGGTGGTGTGACCGCCGATTCACGACTTTCGGACCGCCTATCGTGAACGAGTTTTTTCTCCTTCATCTTCATCGAAGCTTCATCTGTCCCTTCGTCTCGACGTACACGATAGCCGCGTGCGAATGCTCCGTGTCGTTCTGATCCTGATGGCATGCGCGAGCATCGCGTCCGGAGACGCCAAACCGCGCCAGCCCTGGTATCGCGGCAAGTACGGCTCGAATCGGGTGTTCCACCTGAGCCTGACCGTGGGGCTCGGTCTCGGTTTTCTCGTCTCCGAAACAGTCGCAAAGGATTCTCTGGCCCCCGACGAATGCCGCTGGTGCTCGCCACCCGCGTTCGATCGCGTGATTCGCAACACCCTCGTCTGGGACAACCCCAACACTGCCCAGACGCTGTCCAACATCGACGCGTACGTCGTCTCTCCGATCGTCGGACTCGGCCTCCTGTACCTCTCTGATAAGGACGCGAGCTGGACTCGCTTGATCGACGACGGCTTGCCGATCCTCGAGACGGTGGCGATCAGTCAGGCGATCACGCAGGCCGTGAAGTTCAGCGTCGGGCGCGCGCGTCCGTACGTTCGGTATGGCACCGGCGGCACCGGCAATGCCGACGAGAACCTCTCGTTCTGGTCTGGTCACAGCGCACTCGCGTTCGGCATCACGACGAGCGCCGGTCTCGTCGCGCACTGGCGTCACTACTGGACCGAGCCGTACATCTGGGCGGCGGGCATCTCGCTGTCGCTCTCGACGGAGTATCTCCGCATCGGCGCGGACAAGCACTACTTCAGCGACGTGCTGGTCGGCGGCCTGGTCGGCATCGGCAGCGGTCTGTTGATCCCGCGCCTGATGCGTCGCGATATCGTTATTCTTCCGGTTGCGAATGGGGCGGCTGTGACGGGCTCGTTTTAGGCAGCACCAACGCGGCGAGCGCGGGCGTCACGAACAGCGTTACTCCAGTCGCGAGGGCGAGACCGCCGATCACTGCGATCGCGAGCGGACGCTGCAGCTCGGAGCCACTGCCAAATCCGATCGCGAGCGGCAACAGACCTGCGAGCGTCGCGGCGCTCGTCATGAGGATGGGGCGCGCTCGACGGCGGACAGCGGCGGAGAGTGACACCTCCACAGAAGCTCCACCGGCGCGGGTGTGCTCGGCGTGCTCCAGCAACAGGATGCCGTTCTTCACGACGAGACCGACGAGCAGGATGAGGCCCGTGATGGAACTGATGTCGAGCGGCGTGTGCGTGATCGCGAGTGCGATCAGGCCACCGACGGTCGAGAGCGGTGCTGTCAGCAGCACGACGAGCGCGAGCCGCAGAGACCGGAGTTGCGCCGAGAGCACGATCAGCACGAGCAGCATCGCGAGTCCCGCGATCGCGAGTAGCTGACGGCGCGACGCAGCTCCCGACGCTGCCTGACCGCCGACCTCGATCTGCACGCCGCGGGGAGGCGGGTTCGCGCGCAGGACTTCGCGCACCGCTGCTTCACCAGCGCCGAGATCGCCGTCGGGTGTCGCCGCGTGTACGAGTAGCACCGGGCGCAGGCTGTCGCGGTTGAGGATCACGGGGGAGAGCGGTCGGTCGAACTTGACGACTTGCTCGAGCGGTAGGCTTGTCGGTCCATACGCCATCAATGAATGCGAGAGCGCGGGTGCGGAGTAGCGCACGGCGTCGGGATAACGGAGGCGCGTTCCGATCACCCGCTCGGGGCGCAGGATCTGTCCCACGTCACGGCCCGCGATCGCGATGTCGAGATCCGCGCCGACCGTCGACGCGTCGAGCCCGAGTTGCGAGAGCTGCGCATGGTTGATCGTCGAGCGCAGGACTGGCGTCTGGCCTTCACGCCCGTCGAACACGTCGACCAGCTCGTGGCGCTTCTCGAGCTCTTCGCCAAACTTCTCCGCCCATTCATCCACCGCGTGGGCGTCGCCACCGAGCACGGCCAGCTCGATCGGCTCGGGGTTGCCCGCGAGATCCGCGAGGACGTCCTGCAGCACCTGGACGTACTCGAACCGTGCCTCGGGAATCTTGTCGTGGAGCTCCTCGCGGACCTTCGCGATGATGTCGTCGATCGCGCCGCGCTTACTCCGATCGACGAGCGCGACCATGATGTCGCCGCGGCTCTGCACCGTGGCTGTCGCCGGGCCGAGCTCGGTGCCCGTGCGCCGGGTGAACGCGGAGATCTCGGGCGTGTGTGCGAGCACGTCGTCGATCGCGACGCTGATGCGATCGGTCTCTTCGAGCGACGTGCCGACGGGCATGAAGAAGTCGATGACGAACGCGCCCTCGTCCATCGCGGGGAGAAAACCCGTCGCGAGCTTCCGCTGCGCGAGTCCACCAGCGACGAGGATCAGCACGACGATGGGGATGGCGAGGACACGGCGATGGAGCAGCCAGATCGATCCAGTGCCGATCCGCGAGCTCTCGACGTGCTTGCTGGGACGCGAGCGCAGCAGTGAGGCGAGCAGCGGGATCAGGCACAGTGACGCGATCATCGAGAGCAGCACCGCGATCGCGAGCGTCAGCGCGAACGCACCGAGGAAGCTGCCCGTCACACCGGCGAGTAACGCGAGCGGTGCGAAGACGACGACTGTCGTCAGCGTCGTGCCAATGACGGCTGCCGTCATGTCGACGGTGCCCAGCGCGATCGCACGCGCGACGGTCTCACCTTGCTCGAGGCGCGCGACGATGCCTTCGGTCACGACGATGGTGTCGTCGACGACGAGGCCGATCGCGACGGCAAGACCACCGAGCGACATCAGATTCAGCGTGATCCCGAAGTACGGCATCAGCGCGAACGTGCCGAGCAGCGCGATCGGAATCGGGATCGCAGCGATGAGTCCGGCGCGCGGATCCCGGAGGGCGAGCGCGATCACGATCAGCGTGAGTGCGACTCCGATGAGGATCGCGTCGCGGACGCTCGCGAGCGACTCCGTCACGAGCGCTGCCTGGTCGTAGACGGGCTTCAATTCCACGCCCGCAGGGAGTGCGCCCGACGCGCGGAGGTCTCTCGCTGCAGCGAGAATGCCGTCCACGACCGCGACGGTGCTCGCACCCGGGAGGCGCGCGACGCTGACGGCGACGATCTCTCCGCTCGCGCTGCGCACGATGACGTCGGGATCCTCGGCGCCCTCCACGACATCTGCGACGGCGGACAGCGGAATCGGGCCGCTCGGTCCTTGCGCGATCGGCAGCGCCCGTAACTGCTCCAGATCCGTCGCCTGCGCGTCGAGCACGACGGGCAGCGTCTGATGTTGATCGAACAGCTTGCCCGCGCTGAGAAGAACATCCTGCGCCTCCAGCTTTGCCGCGAGCTGCGACGGCGTGATGTGCAGCATCGCGAGCGCGGTTGGCTTGATCTGGATACTCGCCTCGCGAACGCGGCCGCCCTGCGCCTCGACGCCGCCGACACCGGCGACGCGGACGAACGCAGGCCGCACGACCAGATCGGCGAGGTCGCGCAGGCGCCTCGGATCCACGCCGTTACCAGCGAGGTTGAACGTGATCACCGGGACCGACGTGGGAAGCACGCGCTCGACGACGGTGGTCGTCCCCTTCGGTAGATCGACGCGCGCGATCGCGGATTCGCATGCATGTTGCGCCTGCAGCGGATCGCTTCCGTCCGTGAGCTGCACGCTGAGCTCGACGGCGCCGCGAATGGTCTTGGCGCGTACGCGGCGCACTCCGGGGACCGTCGCCAGCTCTGCTTCGAGCGGTCGCGTGACCTGTGCTTCGACAAGCTCCGTGGAGAGCTCGCTCGCATGCGCGACGACGACGACGCGCGGAAACGTCAGCTCGGGATAGATGCCACTCGGCAGCGACCAGAGCGCGCGCACGCCGAGCAAAGCCAGCGCGAGCGCCAGCAGCCAAACGACCGACGCGTACCTGCGCAACAGCGCGTACATCTAGTGCGCTCCGGCGAGCTCGTCGTCCTGCGTCGACTTCACCGTGACATCGGCGCTTCCCTTGGTGGTCGCCGCCCCCGGTGTCGTCAGAGCTTGGCCGTCCTCGAGACCGAGAGGGTGATCGACGACGATCTTCTCACCCGACTTGAGGCCGGAGAGGATCTCCGACGAGAGCGCATCGCGCGGTCGCACCTCGACAACGCGGACGCGTGCGGTGTCGCCGTCGCACACAACGATCTCGTCGGTGCCGACGAGCGAGCGGCGAATGGCCGTGGACGGAACGATGAAACCGGGCCGCGTCGCGAGCGTGATGCTCGCCGTCGCTGGACTCCCGACCGCAACTCCCTCCGCGCCGTCGATCGTGATGCGTACGGTCTGCAGCAGCGTCGCGGGATCCACCGCCGGCGCGACTCGCGCGACCTTGGCGGTCAAGGGCGCTGTCACACCTGGCAACTCCACGCGCGCGATCATCCCTTCACGCACACCGATGAGCGCTGAGCTCGGGAGCTGTGCCCGCACTTCGAGCGTGCTCGTATCAGCGATCTCGACGACGGGCGTTGCTGTCGTGCCGTCGACGCTCTCGCCCGCGCGCTTGAACACGTGCAGCACGACGCCCGCAAACGGTGCGCGCAGCTCGCGACGCGCATTCGCCGTGTGAGCGAGCCCAGAGCGCGCGTTCGCTGCATCCAGCTCGGCCTTAGCGGCGACCATCTTCGCGCTCGCCGCTTCGAGGTCGCGCTTGGCGCCGATGCCTTTGTCAACGAGCCGCTTCTGTCGCTCGAGCTCCTGCGTCGCTGCGACCTGCGCTGCCTGCGCGGCTGCGACTGTCGCGCGTGCCTCGATCGCGCCTGCGGGCAGCGCCGGATCGTCGATCGTCGCGAGCAGCGCGCCGGCTGCGACGTGATCGCCCTCTTCAACGGCGAGCATCGCGACGCGGCCCGAGGCGGGTGGTGAGAGCGTTGCATCGAGACGCGGCGGGGGAGCGATCACGCCCGTCAACGAGACAACATCATCGACCGGGGCGTCGGTGACGACCTTGCACGTGACGGCGGCAGGAGCAGGCTTGTCATCCTCTCCTGCGTCCGGCGCGGAGTGACTGCACGCGACGAAGCCGAGGAGCGCGATCATCGCGCGAGTCTTCATGGCTGACCCCGACCCGCGGCATCGCGCCCACCCGCATCGAGGAGCTCGACCCATGCAGATGCGAGCTCGGCGCGCGCGGTGACGAGCTCCGCGCGAGCGGCGGCAAGGTCACGCGCCGCGATGATGGCAGTCTCCAGATCGCGCGCACCCTCCTGATATGCAGTGAGCGCGAGCTTCGCGACGTTCTCTTGCGCGGGGACGATCGTGGTCTCGAGTTGCTGCTCGGTCTCTTTGGCCGCCTGCCAGCGGTGCTCGGCGGCAACGAGGCTTGCTGCGAGCTGTGTATCGATCGCCTTCATGCGAGCGCGCTCGGCATCGCCCGTCGCGTTCGCAGCGCGGATGCGATCACCAGCGCGACCAAAGAGCGGCAGGTCGAGCGAGAGACCGAGCATCACGTCGGTGCCCGGAGTTTCAGGGTCGTCGACGGCGACCGCGCCTTCCACCGCGAGAGTGGGAAACCGCGAGACGCGCGCTTCATGCGCGTTTGCTTCCGTGACCGCGATGCGGTGCGCGGCGCGCGCGTGTTCGGGGTGCGTTGTGAGGCCGTGCTCGAGATCGCCGAGCGCAGGCGCCTCGTTTCCCGGCAGCGCGCCCGCGGTCGTGACCGTACGACGCGCGTCCCATCCGAGCGTGCCCGCGAGCTCGGCTCCGCGTGCGGCGCGTTCGTAGTTGGCGGCGATGACCGCGAGGTCGGCGCGTGCGCGCGCGGCCGATGCGGTGGACACGTCGACGACCGCACCTGCGCCTGTATCGAGGCGGCCCTTTGCGATCGTCTCGAGCTCCTTCGCCTGCGTTGCGGAGAGGGCCGCCGCTGCTGCATCGCCCTCCGCACGCGCGAGTGCGATCCACGCGAGTGCCGCGGCGCGAATGACCTCGCGATCTGCAACCACAGAGTCGGAGCGCACGACATTGGCCTCGGCGGCCGCAACGCGCTGTGCAGCGCCAACCGTGCCGAACACGGGAAGCGGAACGGAGGCACCTGCGACGACCTTTGCGGTGAGGCGGTTCGTCTCCACGCGGACACCGGGTGACGGCCACGCGCTCGCCGCATCGATCCGCGCATCCGCGGCACGGATATCCGCCTGGGTGGCGACGAGAGCGGGAGCGTGCTGCGCGGCGGCCACGGCGTCGGCAAAGGTAACCGATGTTGCGTCGTCCGCCGCAGCGCTCCCGGCACCGGAGGCGACCACGCAAACCACGGCGATCCCGACGCGGAACATGTTGAAACCGTAGCCAGCGCGCAGATGTAGCGACGTGAAGTTCTGATGAAGACCGGACTGCGATGTGTAGAAGCGTGACGAGTGGTGCATGCTTACTGAAGTGACCGTCCTCGTCGTCGAAGATCAGGAGCGCCTCGCCAGTACGCTGGTGAAGGGGCTGATCGAGGAAGGGTTCAGCGCGATCGCTGTCCACACGGCTGCCGATGCGCTGTTGCACGTGACGGACATCGGGCTGCGCGCGATCGTGCTCGACCTGGGCTTGCCCGATCGCGACGGCCAGTCGGTGATCACCGAGCTGCGGCGCAAGAGCGGCGTCCCGATCCTCGTGCTCACGGCGCGCGATGCGATCGATCAGCGCGTGAAGGCGCTCGATAGCGGGGCGGACGATTACCTCGTGAAGCCGTTCGCGTTCGAAGAGCTGCTCGCTCGCCTCCGAGCCACGCTGCGCCGCGCCGAGCCGATCGCGCGCAAGTTGCTCAGCGTTGGCGGCATCGAGCTCGTGACGGGTGAGCCGAGCGTGACGCTCGACGGTCGCGCCGTGCAGCTGTCGCCGCGCGAGAAAGGGCTCGTCGAGTTGCTCGTGTCTCGACTCAACGAGGTCGTCTCGCGGCGCGACATTCTCAAGAGCGCGTTTGGATACGAGTTCGACCCGGGGACGAACATCGTCGAAGTCCACATCGGCCACGTGCGTCGCAAGCTCGCCGGCTCGCGGCTGCAGATCGAAACGGTACGTGGCTTTGGCTACCGCGCCCGCGAACTGCCCGCGGGAGCTACTGTCCCTGGCTAGTGGCTCGCTCCTCCATCCGCCGGCGCTTTCTCGTGGGCTCGCTCGTTAGCACGGTGCTGGCACTCGTGCTGTTTGCGATCGGATCGACCGTGGTCGTGGCCATCGACGACACGGCCGAACAGGAGATCCGCGCAGGAGGCCCGTACGACCGCGAGGTCTTCGAGATCATCCTCGGTGCGATGGCGATCGCGGCGCCGATCGCCGTTGCCGCGGCGTTTGGTCTGGGTGTGCTGCTCGCGCGGCGGAGCGCGCGGCCCGTCGAGGACGCGATCCGCGCGGCTCGCGAGACGTCGGCTCACGACCTCGAGCGACGCCTTCCTGTACCGACGCAAGATGACGAGCTTCGCGATCTGACGGTCGCACTCAACGATCTGTTCGCGCGTCTCGCGGATGGCTTCAGCGCGCTCGAGCGGTTCGCAGCAGATGCGTCGCACGAGCTGCGCACGCCGGTCGCGGTCGTGGCAACGGAGCTCGAGGTCGCGCTCCGGCATCCGCGTACGACGACCGAATGGGAAGCGACGGCGCGCAACAGCCTCGAGGAGCTGCGCCGCATCTCGCAGCTCGTGGAAGGACTTCTCACGCTCGCCCGCGCGGGTGCGGATGCGCCAGCGGCTCGATCGCGCGTGACGCTCGTCGAGTGCGCGGACAACGTGATTTCACAGCTCGGTGAGCGAGCAGAGCAGGCGGCCGTCGCGGTCGAGGGGCCCAGGGACGCGTCTTCTGTCGCGGTGGTTGGCAACGGCACGATGATCGAGACGGCGATTCGCAATCTGCTCGAGAACGCGATCGCGGCCGTGCCGCGCGGTGGTCGGGTCCGCATCTCCATCGACGATTCGTCCGCTGCATCCACCCTCATCGTCGAGGACAACGGTCCGGGCCTCGGTGCGGACCCGGAGACGCTGTTCGTTCCATTTCGCCGCGATACAGATCGCGCGGCAGGCAACAAGCGCGGCGTCGGGCTCGGCCTCGCGATCGCTCGTCGTGTTGCCAATGCTCACGGCGGCGCGCTCACCGCGGGCGTCTCGTCGCTCGGCGGAGCAAAGTTCGAGTTGCGCGTCCCACGCGAGGCGTAGCGAGCCTAGTACTCGCCCACAGAACTTCTGATCGGTTGAGCCGTTCTTGACTCGAGCCCGAGCCCGAGCCCGAGCCCGAGCCCGCGATTTGGCGAACCATGGTGGTGATCACCATGGCGACGCGCAGCAGCGGACCGGCGACCCCTGTGGGCCGACGCGACGAACTGGATGGTGGCTTGATCGGCGTCGCTGGCGCCCGGGGAGTTGCCCACGAAATCGCGGGCTCGGGCTCGGGCTCGGGCTCGGGCTCGGGTGACCGGTCAGATCCAGTGCGGCCGAACACTAGCGGTCGACGCCGACCGGCACGAGGCGGTCCTTGTCGACGCGCAGGTGGACGGCCACGTGATCACCGTAGTCCTTCGAGAGCGTGACGGTGATGTACGGTTCATCGGCAAAGTCGCTCTTCGCGCGCGCGCTGGCGATCGCAGGAGCGAGCTCGATCGAGAGCGACATGGGATCGTTCGCGTCGTACGCTGCCGACGTTCCCTTCGCGAGATCGACATCCCGCGCGCGAGTGCGGTCCCACTCGACCTTGTAGTTCACGGTCGCCATCGGGCCGAAGCCAGCGAGCTTGCGCAGATCATCCAGCAGGAGCCGCGTGCCCTCGACGCGCGGGCGGTCGATCTCCAGATAACCCTCGAACGCGTACTCGAGCAACTTCCTGCGGCGAGCGAGCAGCGTCTCGTACACGTAGTCAGCGGCTCCCTCCTCATCGTAGTGGCCTGCTTCGACGGCAGCACGGATGTGCTCGGGCTGGATGCGCGCGAGGATCGACGCGGCCCAGAAGAGATCGTCATCGGTGCGTTCGTCGAACGCGGGATTCGGTAGCGCCGGCTTCCACTTCTTGGGGTTGAAGGCCTTTGCCTCGAACATGCCGACCGAACGGAACTTGCTGCGTTGGATGTCCAGGTACTTCGGCTGGTACAGACCAAAGGTAAACAGGTTCCTGAAGATTGCCGACCAATCGACGGTGTACTCCCAGCCCTCGACCTGGACCTTCTCGCCGAGGCCCGTCGCAGCGAACGAGTTGCCGAAGTCGATCAAGTAATGTTCGACGACGCCGCGCCCGTCGGGCGTGATCGGACGGAACATGTCGAGCGTGTTGTTCATGCGCGTGTCGGTGTTGTTGACCCACGCCGAGAACAGCCAGAGCCCGCGAAGGGACCGGCGTTGCTCGTGATCGAGCACGTCGTTCGGATCGTCGGCGCGCCGGCCGCGATACTGGAACGGTCCCATCACTTCTCCGGGCGGCTGCTTGGAGATCAGCGCGCGCACGAGACCATTCGCGTTGGGGTTGGTATTCGCGAGCAGCTGATCGAGACGCCCTTGCGTCAGCGGCTTGGAGCGGTTGTAGCCATCCCTGGTGCGCGCCTTCGGATCGAGGACGAAGCGATCGGGCTGCACGTCGACGGCGACCATGATGGGCACGCGATAGCCCGCGAGCCACAAGAGGCGTTGACTGATCACCTCGGCGCTCGTCGAGATCGACGGGAAGCCCGGATGATCGAGCTTGAGGTACCAGACCTGACCGAGGCTGTCCTTGATGACGAAGCCGGCGCTCGCGCCATCGATCTTGCCGCTGATCACGAGAAGCGTTCCGGGTGCGAGCCCTGCGTTCTTCGCATTGCCCTCGAACGCTTCTTCTGTCGAGAACGCCCGTTTGCCGATCCGATTGACGAACCACGCGGAGTCCGCGATCTGACCGAACGCATTGACGTCCTGGGCGCTGCGACCACCCGAGATGACCTTTGCGTAGCGGGCAGGACTGACGAGACGCGCGAGCGGACGAACGCCGAGCATCGAGCCCATGTCCCACCAGTCAGAGGTGTCGAGCTTGGGCGGGGGCTTGAGCAACGTGACCGGCGGTTCGTACTGGAACAGCTGATCGTGTCTCTTGTCTTTCCACGAGGGTGCGCACGCCGTCAGCGCCAGCGACGCAGCGAGTGCAAGTGTGAATCTGGTCATAGTGCTTTCTCCACACCGACGTTGAACTGCGTGCTCTCCGGCGACTTGCCGACGAAGGCCTCGAAGAGCAGTGACGTCTCGTGCCCGCCGCGGACGCCCGTCCCGTACGAGTAGCGAATGGGATCTGCGAGGAACTTACTCGCGCCCCACAGCGTTCCACCGTCGAGGAACACGAAGGCATCGAGGCCGACGCGCGACGTCAGATACTCGTAGATGGGGAAGCGGTACTCGGCCGTCGCGATCAACGCGTACTTGTCGCGGAAGCGCTCGCGATCGTAACCGCGCACGCTGAGACGATCGATCACGGAGAGCGAGTCGAGTGGGATCTTGTCGCCCGGAAACAGGTTGGACGCCGCCGAACCACCGAACTGGAGAACGAGCGTGCGGCCCTCGCTGAAGACCGGGATGTGATACCGGGCGAAGCTGCTGAACGTGACGCCGGAGAGGTTCTTGCCGGTGACATCGGAGCGCGCGAGCACCGTCGCGTTGACGAGCAAGCCCTGACGCGGACGTCCTGCGGTGTCGCGCGTGTCGTAGTTTCCGGCGACCTTCGCGTCGAGGTAGATCGCCTGTGCGTCGAAGCCAGGCGGCAACCCGATCGTCGTGTCGTCAGTGGGCAGGAGAGAGGCGTACGTCGAATCGGTACCCGACGAGATCTTCTGGCGCTTCATGCCGATCGTCGCCGTACCCGAGTACGTGTAGCGATCGATGCCCTGCAGATCGGTCTCGAGATAGGCGCCGTAGTCGTCTGACTCGATCACGCGACGATTGGACTTGGGCGTGTCTCCGCCGATGCCGTAGTAGCGCTGGTTCTGATCCTTTTCGTAGTACGCGCGTGCACGGAAGGCGCGCCCGCCCGGCAACAGCAGCGCGTGCTTGTACTCGGTCTCGACCTGGTAGTCCGCGTTCAATCGGTAGATGAAACCGATGCGAGCCTCGGCGCGATCGTCGAACAGCGCGGTGCGCTTGAGCCAGAGGCCCGCGCCTGCGCCATCGCCGAAGCTGAACTTGAAGCGCGGCGCGATCTTGACGACTTCACCGATCGTCACGAGGTCGGCGAAGCGCTTGTCGAGGCGGTACTCCTCCGTCGCCGAGACGAGCATTCCGATCGGTAGGAAGACGAGCTCCACGGCGCGCTCGGGGAGTGAGAGCAACGTCCACGCGATGCTGAACGAGCGGTGCGCGTGCCACTCCGCATTCGCCGTCGGGTCGTCCTGCGGAACGGGCGTCGTGGAGGGCGGCTCGTCGACCCACGTCGCACGACGCGACGGAATGTTATCGGCGGGCTGCGGCGTAGTGGCGGGTTCGGGCGGTGTCGGCGGCGCACCGGTGGGTTGTTCGGGCGCCTTGGGTGGCTTCTGATCGGGCGTCTGCTCGAGCGGCGGTTGAGGAACCTCGCCGTCGGGCGTGGGCGCGGTCTCGGCCGGCTTCTCCGGCATCGGGGTCGAGGCGACAGGTCCGTGCTCTTCCGGCGATTTGTCGTGCGCGGGCTGCGCGTGCGCGCGCGGTGCGGCGAGCGCGACGGTGAGTGCGGCGAGTGCGAGGGGAGACCTGGTCACGGGGCCACCGCCGCGGCTTTCTCCGTCGTCCACGCATGAGGATCGACGGCAACGGGGCCGCCGGGCGGGTTGTTGGGGATGACGGTGCTGTCAAACACCTCACCGCGAAGGTTGATCGCGCGGAGCGAGAGCTTGTCTCCGTCGACGTCGATCAGCACGTAGTGCGGTTCGGTTCGCGCTGCGGCGGTGAACGGGTGTGGATTCACGGCGAGAATCGGTGCACCTGCCGAGCCACTCACGACGTACGTCGTTCCGTCGATCGGCTTGGTGCGCTCGTAGTCGTGATCGTGCCCGGTCACCACGAGCTCCACGCCGTACGTCTTGCACAGCTTGCTGAGGACGGCACGGAGCTGGAGGTCGCTACCGTGAGCACCCGACGAGTACGGCGGATTGTGCATGAACAGCACCATCAGCTTTCCTTGCGAGGCGCCGTCCTCGAGAGCTTGCCGGACGAACTCGTACTGCGCGCAGCGCTTCTCGCACACGATGGTCACGTCGAGCGAGACGAAGCGAACGTTGCCCCAGTCGGTGACGAAGTAGCTGCGGCCGTTGCTCCACTTGTCGAGGAAGAAGTACTTCGTGTAGTAGCCGCGGTTACCGAGGTCGTGGTTTCCGATCGCAGGAACGATCGGCGCCTTCTCCATCAGCTCGCGCTCGATCTGGAAGAACGTCGTCCACAGATCGTCGCGCCCGCCACGCTCGACCATGTCTCCGGTGTGGAGATAGAAGTCGATGTCCTCTTTGACGAGCGCCTCGATCACCGCGCGGTGCACCTGGTGATTCGTGCGCGTGTCCCCGAACACGGCGAACCTGAACTTTGTCTGCCCCGGCGCGGTGCCTGCGCGCAGCACGCCCGCCGCCATCTCTTCGCCGTGCATCATGACGCGGTAGTGGATGAGCGGCCCTGCCGGGACGTCCTTGAGCACTACGGAGCCGAGGTCGCCATCGTACCGGGCGGTCGCGGTTCCTGTTTTGCCGTCATCGCTGGTCCAGGTGACGGTCGCCGACCGCTCCTTGAGGTCGCGCCAGGCAACGAGCACGGTCCCCGGTCCGACCAGCATGGAGTACGGGCCGGCCGGCAACTTGCGCCCGGGCGCCTCCGTCCACTGGGCACGGGGAGTCACGCAAGCACCCAAGAGGATTGCGATCGCTATCGCCACACGAGCCCAAGGCATTGGCGTGGAACGTACAGGCTTCGTGCCAGCGCGATCTGCGGGATCTTCGGCCGTTTGTGAACTTGGTCGTCCCAGAACCGCTCGGATGGCCCGGCCGTTCGCGCGGTGGCGCACACCTCGGGGTTCCCGTGATACGTCTCGGCCGTGGCGCTGACCGACTACGAGAAGTACATCCGCACCGAGGAGCTGCTTTCTCTGCAGAAGTCGCCGGACACGCTGACGTGCCACGACGAGATGCAGTTTCAGGTCGTGCATCAAGCGCACGAGCTCTACATGAAGCTGATCGCGCACGAGCTTCGGTTCGTCTGCACGCTGCTCGCAGCGGAGTCCGCCTCCACGAACGAGATCGCGCGCGCCGTCACGCACCTGCATCGTGTCGCTCAGATCGAGCGCGTGCTGCTCTCGTCTGTCGACCTGCTCGATACGTTGGCTCCCACGGATTACATGACGATCCGCACCGGCCTCGGTCGCGGCTCGGGGCAGGAGTCGCCTGGCTTCCGCATGATGCTCAAGCTCCCCGGAGAGGTCGTGTGGCCGACGTTCACCGCGTTCCTCGCGCGCCAGGGCGTCACGCTCCGCCAGATCTACGACACGCCGCACGCGCATCACTTGCTGTTCCAGCTGTGCGAAGGGCTCGTCGACTACGACCAGCTCCTGCAGACGTGGCGGTCGCGCCACCTGATGCTTGTCTACCGCATCATCGGTACCGGCACGCCGTCGCTCAAGGGCAAGCACTCGGACCTCCTGGCGAAGGGCATGGTGACGCGCTTCTTCCCGTCGCTGTGGGACGTGCGCGATGATGTGTTCGGCGAGTGGACCGCGCAGCAAGAGGCCAAGGGCAAAGAGACCGGTTACCACGGCTGATGCGCTTCACCGCTCTCATCGCCGCGCTCTCTCTCGCGACCGCCACCCTCGGCGGCTGCAAGTTCGGCGTCGAGCATCCCGCGCCGTTCATCGGGATCACGGCCGGGCTGATCGCCGAGGGCACGTGCGCGATCCAGGTCGAAGGTGATCAACTCAAGTGCCTCGAGATCTCCGGCACGATCGGCGTCGGCCTCGGCGCGATCGTCGCACTCGCGATGCTGCTCGGCGGGCCGGGCGATACCGTCCTGCACGCGCCGGATGAGCAAGTGCCTCCGGAGCCGCTGCAGGAAGAGCCGCCCGATGCACCGCCGACGAATCCGAAGGCAGTGAAGCCCGTGATCGCCCCGCCTTCGCCGGATGCAGGATCCGCTGCGCCCGCACCAATGCCGGCTCCCGACGCTGGTTCTGCAGCGCCGACGTCGAACTGATCTACTCGACCTCGTTTGCGTTGGAGATGATCGGGCTGTCGGGCTGATCGCCCGGAGGCGGATCCTCGACGGGAACCGGTCCTTTCTTTGCTGGAGCCGGGTCGGGCTCCGCAGGTGGATCCTCGCGCGGCGGATCCTTCGGCGCTGGATCGCCTTCTGGTGGTTGCTCGGGAACGTGTGGCTGCGCTGGCGGATCCTTCTCGGGAACCTCCGGGAGCCGTGGCGGATCGTCTACAGGCTGATTCGGATCGGCGGGCATCGTCCAGGAAGCTGTGCACGAACCGGACCGGAGACTGTGTTATCCCCGCGGCATGGCCGACCTCGTCGCTGACAGCCTGCTCGAGTACCGCGCGAAGTTTCCCGCGCTCGAGCAGTGCGTGCACTTGATCTCGCACTCGCTCGGCTGCGTGCCCGCGCAAGCGAAGGAGGATCTCGGAGAGTTCTTCGAGCTGTGGGCGACCAAGTCGATCACTGCATGGAGCGACTGGTTGCCCGAGGTGGATCGCGCGGGCGAGCGCATCGGCAAGATCATCTCGGCGCCCAAGGGCTCCGTCGTGATGAACCAGAACGTTTCGACGATCATGGCCGTGCTCGCGTCGTGCTTCGAATACACGCCCGAGCGCAACAAGGTCGTCTACGAGTCGCTGATGTTCCCGACGGTCAGCTATGTGTGGCAGGCCGAGAAGCGCCGCGGTGCGAACGTCGTCCTCGTCGAGAGCAAGGATGGTACGACCATCGATGCCGATGCCGTGTGCGCCCCGATCGACGAGCACACGCTGCTCGTTCCGTTGCAGCACGTGATCTTCTCGAGCGCGTGCATCCAGGACGTGAAGAAGATCTGCGCGCGTGCCAAGGAAGTCGGCGCGCACGTGATCCTCGACTGCTATCAGTCGATCGGCACCGTTCCCCTCGACGTGACGGAGCTCGGCGTGTCATTCGCGTGCGGTGGCTCCGTGAAGTTCCTGTGCGGTGGCGCGGGTGCCGCGTGGCTGTACGTGCGGCCGGACCTCGTCGAGCAGTTCGCGCCGCGCGTGACCGGTTGGTTCGGCAACGAAGCGCCGTTCGCGTTCACCATGCCCGAGCAGTCGTACGCAGAGTCGACATGGCGCTACATGGGTGGCACGCCCGCCGTCGCCGCGTTGTACCAGTCGCGCGCAGGGCAGAGCATCATCGGCGAGATCGGTGTGCGCAAGATTCGCGAGAAGAGCCTCGTGATGACCCAGAAGTGCATCGACTGGGTCGACGAGCTCGGCTTCAAGCTCAACAGCCCGCGCAGCGCAGAGACGCGCGGCGGCAGCGTCGTGTTCGACTTCGTCGGTTCGGCGGACGTGTGTCGCGAGCTGAACCGTCGCAAGTTCTTCTGTGACCATCGTCCGACGGCGGGAATTCGAATCGCGCCGCACTTCTACACGAAGGCTTCCGAGCTGGAGCTGTTCTTCGCGGAGATGAAGAAGATCCGCTCCGGCAAGGGCTAGTCGGCGCGCCGTCGTCGACGAGAACCGAGCGCGACAGACAGCACACCGAGCGCCAACGCACAGGAGCTCGGCGTGTTAGACGAGCAACCATTGCAGCTGTAGAAGCTCGAGTCGTCGTCCTTCGGCGGCGTGACCCCACCGTCGCTAGGCGGTGGTGAAGTGATACCGGTACCGGAGAGCTCGACCGTCAGCGGGTCCGCGAACATCGACGAGGTGATCACGAGCTGGGTCGAGAAGTCGCCGACGCGGGTTGGATGGAAGCCGACGCTGATCGTTGCCGTTTCGTTCGGGGCGAGCATCGTGGGCGCTTGACCGACGTCGATGCTGAAGGGGGCGGGAACGGTGACCGTCAGCATGATCGTCTGCGTGTCGCAGTTCTGGAGCGTCACGCGCTGGGCATTCTCGGTGTCGAGGTGGATCAACGTGGCGGGGAAGGCGAGCGCGGACGGCGCAACGGCACCTCCGTCGTCGACGAACCGCGCACTGATTGTCGTATGCGCGGTCTCTTTCCCCGCGACATCCGTCGTCCACACGAGGTCGTCGGTGACGGGCATGAGCGAAGCTACGTTGGAGCGCTTTGGCGTGATCACGACGGACGCCGTGCCATTGGGCGCGAGTGGCGTCGGGTAGATGGTCGGCGCGAGCAGCGTCAGATCGAACGGCGACATCTTTCCCTTTGCGAGGGCGGGGGTCTCTAGCGATAGAGTGCCGGTCCCGATCGATTGCAGCGCCACGCGGTCGGAGGTCGTCGGCTGATTCACGCAGAACGAGCCGAGCGACGCCGTCGCTGGGGCGACGTAGTCCGGATCGACGACGGTGCCGCGGATGGGAATGCGGACCGTGATGTTCGTGCTCGTCGTGACGACGATGTCGTTCATCAACGCGCCCGAGGCCGCCGACGGATCCACCGACAGCGTGAAGCTCGTGCCGCTCGGCTGCGGTGTTGCAGCCATGATCGTGAGTCGCGGGTCCGCGGCCTGGAGCGCGATGGACGCGATCTGAAGCGGTGCACCCGTGCTGCGCAGCATGATCGGGATGTCTTGCGCAGGCGCGCCGGATCGCAGCTCGCCGAGATTGATCACCGATGGTGTCGTGAACAGCGCGGTGTTCGTGCCGACGCAGTGCGCTGCGATCCCGATCGGTGTTGCGAGCGTCGCGTCCGTGGCAGTCGCGAAGATCGTGACAGGTGCATCGCCCGTCGAGGTCGGTGAGCACGTCACCATCACGTCGGAAGGCGCGCCCGGCGGCACCATCAACATCGACGGTGGAGAGAGCGTGTAGATGCTCGGATCGAGGACGAGAGCGACCGTCGCGTCCCGATTGCCTTGGTTGTAGAGCGAGAACGTCTGCGGACTGCTCGTCATGCCGATCGGGACGGTGCCGAGATCGAGCGTGAGCGGTGATCCGAGGAACGACAGCGTGGCGCCGAGACCGACGCCGGTGAGCGGGATGGTGCGCGAGCGTGCAGCGCCATCGTTGTAACCGATCACGAGGACAGCGTTGCGCGCGCCGATCGCGTTGGGATCGAAGCGCAGCGCGAGTGCATATCCGTCACCTGGCTGCACTTGGCACGACACCGACGTGCACATACCGCCCGCTGCATCGAACGTGAACGACCAATCGTTCGCCGCGCCGTCGCCGCTGTCGAGGATCTGGGCGGACGAGACAGAGAGCATCGTCGTGCCGGCGTTGCGTACGCGCACGAGGCGCGGTGTCGACGAGCCGCTCTGCACTTCGACGCTGCCCGCGTTGACAGGATCGCCCGTCAGCGCGAACACGGGGCCCGTTGCTGCGGTGCCGTTGCAGGCGAGGGTGATCGGCATCGGCAAGTACGCCGGAGAATCGCTCGCCACGTGCAGCGTCGCGGCGTGCATGCCCGTCGACTTGGGGCGACACCACACCGTGACCTGCGTCGTGCCCGCGGTGTCGATGCCGACGATCGGGGCATCGCACTCGCGCGCGTCGGGGTTACACGGCGTGCCCAGCTCGAACGTCGCGCCGAGGTCGGTCGTCTGCAACGCGAGCTGCGCGATCGTCGATGCGTCGCCGTTGGTGATCGTGAACGTCTGACTCGCGCTCGCGCCGACGGCGACATCGCCGAAGTCGAACATCGTCGGAGTGGCCGACAGCGTCATCGCCGTGCCTGCCTCGCAGACGGCTTCGAAATCGCCAAGCGGATCGCCCACCGATGGCATCGCATGGAAGCCGCAACGCTTCATGCCGCTCGTGAACGCCGCGCAACTCACCGCGACGGTGACACTGCCGCCCGCGATCACGGTCGCGGGCGTCGTCAATGCTGCCGTGACCTCGTCATCGCATCCCGGATCGCGGGTCAGCGACGCGATCGTGATCGGATCGGCCGAGTCGTTCGCGAGGGTGACGGTGCCAGAGGCCGCGTGCAGCACGAGCACATCCGGCGTGGCGCGCAGCGAGCCGGACGACGAACCACCAGCGTGCGCGATCCGAGCGAGCGCGAGCAGCATCAGCACCGCGATCGCACGAGCGGTCATGACTAGAGCCGTCCGATCACGCCGAGCGTGTACACGATCTCGTTAGCTTCGAAGTGCGTCTCGGCTTCGTCGACGAAGAAGTGCTCGTAACCGAGGTCACCTTGCACGCTCAGGTGTCCGTTGATCGGAATCTCGGCTCCGCCCGCGATCCGCGCGCCGAACGCGACGTCGGTCGACTTGTCCGTCGGGTTCGTGAACAGGAACGCCGGAACGCCGACCTGGACGTAGGGACGGATGAAGCCGTTGTAGAGGCGATAACGCCCGCCGACATACGCGCCATTCAGCTCGCTGCGCAGATACAGCAGGTCGAGCTCGAGATGTCCGCGCGAGATCGCGAGGCCGAACGCACCCGCAAATCCGCGCAGCTTTCCGTCGATGCGCATCGCCGCCACGACGCCGGAGTCGATCGTCTCGACCTCGGGCGCCTTGACGCGGATCTGACCATCTGCGGTCAGCTCGTAGTCGGGAATGATCGCCGCGACCTCTTCGCCGCCGTAGGTCGCGCGCGTCTTGCGCTCGTTGCTGTTCGCGTCGCCGGTCCCATACAGCGTGCCGTTCGTGAGCCACGGGCGCACTTCCTCGGCGGGCGGTGGCGGAGGCGGGCTAGTTGTCGGTGTCGGCGGCAACGTCTCCGTCGGAATCGGGACGCTCGCGGAGATGTCTTTCACCTCCGCTTCGAAGCCGTTGAGGCCGATCTCGACCAACGCATCGCCTTTGCGCGCGCGGATCATGTGCGTGCCCGGCCGGACGCGCGTGGTGAGAACGGAACCCGTCGCGACGAACGGACCGCCGTCGATGGACAGCTCCACGCCGCGCGGCTGCACGTGAATGACGAGCGTCGTCAGCGTCGCGTCGATGGACGCGAGGATCTTCTGTACCTCGGGCAACCGATCCGGTGATGCGCCGGAGTCGTGCGCGTACTTCTCGTACGTGTTTGCCGCGTCTGCTTCGCGACCCATGTCGTGCAGCGTGCCGGCGACGTTCAGGAGGATGCGCGCGCTCGGGAACTTCGCGTACGCTTCGAGGAAGTTCGCGAGCGCTTGCTCGAACTTTCGATCTTGGATCTGCTTCACGCCCTCGGACAGCAGCGCTTGCGCGAGCACGCGGGTCTTGGGATCGGTGACAGGGACGCTCGGATCCTGCGTGATCAGTGCGAGCTCGTCTGCGAGCTGCTTCTCGTCCCGGATCTCGGCGAGCGGTGCGTTGGAATCGGCGACGGGTTGGGCGCCAGCAGTGCCCGCGACGAGCATCACGCACGCGACCAGTCGCTTGTTCACGGCGTTGCCTCGGGCGCTTCCGGCTTCGGCTCGGGCTTGGGCTCGTCTTCGAGCGTCGTGTTCATCGGCGCCTTGGTGACGGGCGTACGCACCTCGTCCGGCTTGGTCGTGCCGTCGATCTTGGTGACCGCACCCGTCGGTGCCGTCGTCGGCGCGCTCGTCGAGATCGTTGTGACGGGCACACTCTCCTCGACCTTCGTCTTGGTGACGGTCTTCTTCGTCGCAGGTGCCGCGGTCGGCTCCTTTGTTGCTTCGACGGGAACGGCAACAGGAGTCGGCTCGACCTTCACGGGAACGACCTTCGCCGCCTCGACGGGCACGGCGACAGGAGCCGGCGTGGGCGCAGGCGTCGCGACAGGGGCGGGCGCGGATCCCGAGTCGGCGCTCGGGGCCGCCGTCGAGGAGCCACGCGAGTGCATGAACGCGAACAGTCCGCCGCCGCCTGCGAGCACGACGGTGACGACGCCCGCGACCAAGCCCATCGAAGACTTCTTCTGCGGCGCGAGCTCCATCGGCCGCTCGTCGGCGATATCGACCCCGGCGAAGTCCGGGTTCGCGAACTGCGGTGGACGCGATGCTTTGATCGCGCGTTGCGCCGTCATGCGCGGCGTGGGGCCCGTCGAATTCGCGCGTACTCGCGACAGATCACCGCTCGCACGGGACGACAGCTCCGTCAGCGCTTGCTGCAGCTCGAGCGCGCTCTGAAAGCGATCACCGGGCTCCTTCGCGAGGAGCTTCATCACGATCGCTTCGAGCTCGGGCGAGAGATCCGGAAGCTTGCCCCGCAGTGACTCGGGATCCGCGAACAGCTGCAGCGCGATGATCTCGCCCGCACCCTCGGCGATGAACGGCGGCGCGCCGGTCAGCAGCTCGTACATGATACAGCCCATCGAGTAGAGGTCCGCGCGGTGATCGATCGTACCGGCGGCGCGCGCTTGCTCGGGTGCCATGTACAGCGGCGTGCCCATCAGCATGCCCGTCTGCGTGTGGCTCATCTCGCCCGGCACTTCGGCGAGCTTGGCGACGCCAAAGTCGAGCACCTTCACGCGCCCGTTCTCCTCCTCGTCGTCGGGAACCAGGAAAATATTGTCGGGCTTGAGGTCGCGGTGAACGATGCCTTTGCCGTGCGCGGCCTTCAACACGCTCGCGAGTCCACGCGCGATGCGGACCGCCTCCTTCTCGCTCAGGCGGCCACTGCTCGCGATGCGCTTGCTCAGCGAGGAGCCCTCGAGCAGCTCCATCACGATGAACGCGCGACCATCCTCGGTGTAGCCGAAGTCGTAGACCTCGACGATGCCGGGGTGGCGGATCGCGGTCGCCGCTTTCGCCTCGTTGAAGAAGCGCTGGACGAGCTCGTCGTTCCCGGTGAGCTCGCTGCGCAGCAGCTTGATCGCAGCCGGTCGCCCCAGATGGGTGTGTTCCGCTTTGAACACGTTGCCCATTCCGCCTCGATCGATCGACGCGACGATGCGGTAGTTCCCCAGCACCTCGCCGATCATCGATATGAGCGTCGCGCTCCGATCCGACACGGCCCAGTTAGCTTACCCCAGCGTGTTACCGTCGGGGCGGATGGCGCCGCGCTGGTTCCTCGCAGTTCTCCTGGTGGGCTCAGCCGCCCATGCGGATGACAAGCCCGATCCCCTCGCGCAGCGCGTCGGCGAGGAAGCGAACCTCGATCCCCTCGAGCTCCGCCGCGGCATCGTGGCCTCGGTCGCCATTGGCCCCGCGATCACCGTCGGTGGCGGCGGCACGGGCGCCGGTGGCGCGCTCAATCTCGCGTTCGGCACCGTGGCGGGACCGCGCTCCGTCTTCTGGCTCGAGCTCGGCGGAAGTGCGGCAGCTCACAAGGTGATGGGGAACGTCGAGCTGAACCAGTACACGCACGTACTGCTCGCGGCGCAGTTCTACGTGCAGCCCGCGCTGTACACGCGGATCGGCGGCGGCTTCGGCTCGTACGCGTGCAAGAAGTGCCGTGATCCCGACGACGACATGAACATCACGCCGGTCGACTACAACCGCCGCGGACCTGCAGGCGAGTTCGCGCTCGGCGTGGAGCTGGTGCACTTCCACATGTTCGCGCTGTCGTTCGAGGGCGGCGGTGTCACGACGCTAACGCGGCAGGGCCTGATCCTCGGCCTCCGGTCCGGTCTCGTTCTCTCGATCGACTAAGTCGCTTCGATGACAACAGCAGTGATGTTGTCTTTGCCGCCGCGCTGATTCGCGAGTGCGATGGCCGCATCGGCGCACTCCTCGAGATCTCCGTCCGCGCAGAGGTCCGCGACCTCTTTGTCCGCGCCGAAGTATCCGTGCAGACCGTCGCTGCACAGCAGGAACCGATCGCCCTTGGCGACGTCGATGTCCGCGGTGTCGACCTGCACGTAGTCCTTGTGACCGACGGCGCGCGTGATGACGTTCTTGCCGGCGGCCTTCTCGGCCTCGGCCTTGGTCATCATGCCGTGCTTCACCTTGTAGTTGATCAAGGTGTGGTCCTCGGTGAGCTGGAGGACGCTCGTCGAGCGGACGCGGTAGACGCGGCTATCTCCGACGTGGACGGCGAACGCGAGACCCCCGCGAATGAGCAGGGCGGACAGCGTCGTCGACATGCCCTTCTTCTCGGGGTCGAGCTCGGCCATGCCGAACACCATGTAGCAGGCGTTCTTCAGGCCGCTTTCGAGGAGTCGGCGGATATCCCACACGCACTCGGAGTCGCCGGCTTCGACCTTTTCGACCAGCTGGTCGAGATCCCGAGTTGCCCCGTAGATCCACATGGTCAGCTGCTCGACAGCCTCGCGGCTGGCGATCTCGCCCTTGTTGTGACCTCCGACACCGTCGGCAACCACGTAAAAGCCACGCTCGTCGTCACGGAAGAACGCGTCTTCGTTGATCTGACGCTTCCGGCCCACGTCAGTGCGCGCGACTGAATGCAGCTTCACCGAGGTCAAAGGCTATCATGGCGGCGATCATCACTGCTTGCTACGATCGGGGCTTAGTGAACGTCAGCGAGGGCCAGTCACTTGTAGCGGTGATCCGCGAGCGATCGAGCGAGATCCTGGAGAACTGGATCGTCGCGTTCGAGCGCTCTCCGCTGCGGTTTCGGCGCGCCACCAAGGCTGCGACCCACGCGGCGCAGGTCGCTAACCTCGTCGAGACGCTCGTGGTCGCGGCCAAGACCAGCAACGAGCTCAAGCCCGGAACCGACGCTGTCCGGGAGCTCGAGCGGTCCGCTGCGTTCATGGGGGCCCAGTTTGCGAGCGAGGGCTCCACGGGCTTCGACATCGCCGCCGTCCTCATGGAGCTGCGCGACGTGGTTGCCGACATGATCCCCCCGTCGGACCTGAACGCGGTGTCGCGCCTGTTCGAGTGGCTGACCGTCGTCGCGCTCGACACGTTCGCCGCGTCGGGCCTGCAGAGCCTCCGCGAGCGGCAAAATGACCAGCTTGAGGTGGGCACGCCGATCGTGGAGCTGCTCCCCAAGGTCCCGGCCGTGTTCCTTGTCGGGTCCCCCAACGCGAGTGTGATCGACAGCCTGCTGTCGCGCGCGTGGATGCTGGCCGTGGGCACGGGAGCGCCGTGCCTCATTGTCGACACAGACGGCCTCGCGGAGAGCGGCGAGCGCAACTTCGACGCCGGATATCGGGGATTTTTGGATCAGGCGGAGGGCAGCATCCTCCAGATCCTCATGGCACGCGCTCGCAGGCCCCTCCGGGAGCGTGCCGCCGAGCAGACCGCCAAGGCAGGCCTGTCGTTCCAGCACTTCGATCGCCTGGACAGCGCGGTCGCGCACGCCATCGAGCGCGGCGGGCACTTATTGATGCGCCAACCGTGACGCACGCGTCGCGCCCGACCCGACGGTAACCCCCAGCGTTAACTGAGGTTCCGACGAGGGCTGTGGTACGCTCGGCGCTTCCGTGGGGGACTTTCCCGTCGGCTTTGGCCGGTATCAACTCATCGAGCGGCTCGCCGTCGGTGGCATGGCCGAGGTGTTCGTTGCGACGGCCCCGGGCGAGCATGGCTTTCAAAAGAGGGTCGTGATCAAGCGGCTGTTGCCGCACCTGCTCGCCGACGAGACCTACAACGCGATGTTCATCGACGAAGCGAAGCTGACGGCTCGCCTCGTCCACCCCAAGATCGCGCAGACGTTCGAGCTCGGTAAGGTCGACGACGTCCTCTACATCGCGATGGAGCACATCGACGGGATCGATGTCCTCGCGCTGCTCCGCGAGTTCGCCGGCCGCCGTCGCCGCGTCGATCCGCCGCTCGCCGCGTGGATCGCGCACGAGACGCTCGATGCGCTCGAATACGCTCACAATCTCAAGACCGAGGACGGCGAAGCGATGGGCATCGTCCATCGCGACATCTCGCCGTCGAACGTGCTGCTCAGCATCCGCGGCGACGTGAAGCTCGTCGATTTCGGCATCGCACGCGCGAAGGATCCGGATCGCGCTCACAAGTCCAAGACGGGAACGCTCAAGGGCAAGTACGGCTACATGTCCCCCGAGCAAGTGATCGAGCAACCGCTCGACGCGCGCAGCGACGTGTTCTCCGTCGGCGTCGTGATCGCCGAGCTGCTCACCGGCCGTCGGTTGTTCGCGGCGGCGAACGAGCTCGACGTGCTCCTCATGGTGCGCGACGCGAAGCTGCACCGTTTCGAAAAGTACGGCCACGATATCGACCAGGGCCTCGCCGAGATCGTCCGCAAGTCGCTCAAGAAGTCTCTCGACGAGCGCTGGCAATCCGCCGCGCAGTTCCGCGACGCGCTTGGTGAGTGGTTGTTCGAGAACCGCCACCGCATGCAGCCCAAGCACGTCGCCGATGTGGTGAACGAGCTGCACGCCGCCGTCGTCGAGCGCCGGACCAAGACTGCGAGCACGTCGCCGGTGCCGGGTGATGACGTCGCTGTGGGGCGCGCGCCGAGCGAGGACGCGGCGCCGATGATCATCGTCGAGGGCGGCGACAGCATGCCCGTGATCCAGATGAGCTACGACGCGCCGGCGCAGCCCGAGGCCGCCGCTGCGAGGTCCGTCTCCATCAGCGATCTCGCCGCGACCTCGTCGCAGCCGCAGCCGAGCCGGCGCGCCGAGACTGTCTCTGGTCGCCCCGCGTCCAAGGCCGCTGTCGTGGTTCCTGCCGTCGGTGGCACGGGCACGGGCGCCCAAGGATCGAACGCGGGGCCTGCGCCGCAGATGGCGCGCAGCTCGACGAGCGCGTCGTCCAGCCCCCCACTGCCGCGTACGTCGACGAACTCCGTGCCGCTCACGGCGCGCACGGCGACTGGCTCCACGCCGCGCCTCGCCGTCGAGATGAGCGCGCTCTCCCGTCCGCAGACCGATGACAGCGCCATCGTCGACGTGCCGATCGCCGACACGATCAGCGCCGCCATCGAAGGCATCACGCTGCCCGACGAGCCGCCGCTGCGTCCGTCCTCCACGCGCCTCGACCAAGTCGCGATCGTTCACTCGCCCGCACCTGGTTCCGCGCCCACGCCGCCCGGCATGGCTCGCTCCTCTGCGGAAACACCGCCGCTCTCTCGCACGCTGTCTCGCAGCGACGATTCGATCATGCGGTCCTTCGACGATCTCACCGAAGAGCCGGCGATTCTACCGAAGAACGTTCCTATCCCGTCGGCCGAGGATCTCGCGCGCAAGCGTCCTCCGACGCCGCCCGCTCTCGCTGATATCGCCGAGCCGCCGGACGACGCGGGCGAGTTCCACTCGACGTCACCGCTCCGCGTTCTCTTCCGGCTCATGACGGCGCGCGCGACCGGCCTGCTCGTCGTCGCGATCGGCGGCATCAAGAAAGAGATCTACGTCCGCGACGGGCAGCCCGAGTACGTCTCGTCGAACGTCGCCTCCGAGCTGTTCGGTAACTACCTCGTCTCCAAGGGCGTGCTCTCCGACGGCGAGCTCGCGATGGCACTCGCGATGATGCCGCACTACGGCGGCAAGCTCGGCGACACACTCGTCGGCCTCGGCCTGTTGAAGCCGCTCGAAGTCTTCCGCCACCTGACGCGCCAGGTCCGCAGCAAGATCATCGACGTCTGCACCTGGAACAAGGGCGGCTTCGGTTGGTACGCGGGCCGCGAAAACCCGCGCGAGGCGTTCCCGCTCGACTTCAACGCGTTCGAGATCCTCGGCGCAGGCGCGATGGCGCTGTCCGACGATCACATCGAAGCGTGGATCGCCAAGAACAGCTCCGTCAGGCTGCGCGCGTCGCGCACTCGCCGCGTCGGGCCCGAGCGGTTCGAAGTGAAGGGCCTCGTCCAGCTGTGCGAACAGCTCGACGGCAAGAAGACCAACGCGGATCTGATCGAGGCGTCGGCGGATCGGAACGAGCGCCTCAAGGTCGGTCGCATGCTGTGCCTGCTCGAAGCGTGCGACCTCGCGCGCCCCGTGTAACTCAGCGCTCGAGACGGTGATCGTCGACGAGCCGCACGGCGTCCATCATGTACATGGCGCCGTTGCTGATGTCGTCGCGCTGCTGCACGGCGTCCATCCACGCGAGCATGCGCATCGCCGTGTCCATGTCGCCGAGCCCGATCCAGAGCGGCATCGCGTCGGAGGCGATGTAGAACGCTTCGCGTTGTTCGGGGCGTCGCGCGGTCAGGATGAGCTCCTTCGCGATGCGCGCTGCGTCCTTGAATTCGCCGTGGCGTGCATGCAGATCGACGCGGCGGCGAGTCGTCCACCGAGCGCGCTGTGACAGCGGGTACTCCGTCTCGAGCTGGCGCATCGCGGCGTACGCGGGGCCGAGGTCGCGGATGTCGTAGAGGCTGTCGAGCGCGTAGACGAGCGGTTCGTCGCCAAAGCTCGGATGGATCGCGGCGATCTGGAGCATCGCGGTCGCTCGCCGGCGATATCGCTCCGGCGTGAACGGCTGCTCGTACGCATCTTCGTTCCGCGTCCAGCGGTACATCACCAGGCGGCCGACGATGTCGGCGAGGAGCGGCTTGCCGGCGAAGAACGCGGGCTCCTTCACGAGGCTGTTCGCGAGCTCGAACATGCCCTCGTAGTCCTGCTGGTCGTTCAACACGGCGAACGTCAACGCACCGAGGCGGTCGATCCCGCCATCGATCCAGGTCGTGTCAGCGCGCGCGCTCGTCGCGAGAGAGAGGCTGAAAGCGACGAGCAGCGCGCGCCACACGCCGATCAGACACCCCGAGGACCGCGCGGTTGCGTGTCGAGCGAGACGGCCAGCAAGAAGCTCGGCCCGGCGACGACCGCGTTGAGCAGGCCGTGGACGGAGACCATGCCGCGGATGCCCGCGATTCCTTGGAAGATCGGCGTCACGAATTCGTTGCGCCACGCGAGCGCCATCGTGAGAACGAGGCACGCGAAGCTGACGCAGCCCGCGAGGAATGCACGGCGGTTGCGCGACCAGACGCTGCGCAGAAAGACGAGCTGACACCCCGCGAGCGCGACGGAGAGGCCGATCACGCCGAACGGCTTCAGTGCCCGCAGCTGGTCGATGCCGAACGCGATCAGCAGAAACGAGCCGAGGCACACGAACATCGAACCGAGATAGATCCGGCGCTGCGGGCCGAGTTGATCCGCCAGGATCGCGAGCGCACCGAGGACGATCCAGCCGAGCACGTTGCCGTGCAGCGCCGCGTAGTAGCTGAAGTCCGCGCCGTACCCGAGCAAGTGGAGACCGTTGGAGCCGCCAACGACCCAGACCGCCGCGATGTTGCTGAACAGAAATGGCACCGCGGTCGCGATCGTCGTGGGCGAGACCAGAGACGCTCGGCGGGACCACAGGAACAGTCCGAAATTGGTCGCCGTGAACAGCAGCCAACCGACGGACATGATGGGCACCAAGAACATACCGACGGTCGCGCACAAAAGTGCGCCGACATGCGCAGCGCGGTGCCACGCGGGAGCATCGAACAACCGCCGCGTCCCGAGCGGTCCGATGACCATGCTCAGCAGTAAGAGAACGCGGAGAAGGTCGAGCTCGGACATTGCTGGTAGGTTCGATCAGTAAGCGCTGTGGAGACGTTTAGCTACCACTTGATTCCGGCCCCGGTCACGAGCGTCGGAGCTCGGCTGCTGGGCTCGTCGGCGTTGCGGGCCGTCGAAGGACTGCGCCACGCGGAGTGTCTCCTGCCGATGTCGATGGGGCAGGGCGTCTCCAGGCCGGGCCGCTATCACCTGCGCTTGTTGGCGCTGTTCGCGTTCTGGCAGGACGAGACGTTTCTCGAGCGGTTCCTCGCGGCGCCGCCGTATCGGATCTTCGAGCGCCCCGCGTGGCACGTGCGGCTGCGCTTTTACCGACGCTGGGGCCGCTATACGGGACTCGATGACGCCATTCCATATACGGACCTCGCGGATCCCACGGGGCCCGTCGTTGGCATCACGCTCGCGCGCCTCAAGCTGACCGAGACGTTTCGCTTTGCGCGCTGGGGCCGACCCGTCGAAGCGCAGGTGCGCGATCATCCCGGCGTCACGCGCGCGACCGTCGCGTTTCGGCCGCTGCGGACGTTCTCGACGTTCAGCATGTGGCGCAGCGAGCAAGACATGCTCGGCATGGTTCGCGGGAGGCAACAAGGCGATGGAACGGATCACCGCGAAGCGATGAAGGAGCGCGTCCGCAAGGACTTCCATCATCAGTTCACGACGATGCGGTTCGTACCTCTCTCCGAGCACGGACAGTGGCCCGAGCAGTTGCAGCTCAGGTAACAGCGATCGGCAGCATCGCGGACGCGCTCTCGGCGCAGGCGATGCCGAGCACCTGCAGGTTGTAGAGCGAGCGACGCTGCGGCGTATCGTTGACGAGCGCGGGCGAACGCCACCACGCTGCTTGCGACGTGTCCAGGCCGACAAATCCCGCGAGCTCGCGCAGCTCGGCAGCGAGGCGCGGAGCGGATCCGATGAGAAGGGGGCCGCCGATAAACACACCGTCGAACGCGACGGGCAGGTAGAGCGTCGATCGCTCGAGCACCACGAAGTTCGGAAACAGTGCGAACGCCATCGACGGGAGCCCGCCGCCGGCGCCGAGCGCTGCAGAGTGCAGAAACGCGCTCACGTGCGGATCGAGGTGCGTACCGCGCGGTGCGTCGACCGAATCGTGGCGCGTCGACCACGCCGGGATGCCGAGCTCGCGGCTCAGCGTCTCTGTATAGGCGTGAATCAGTCGCCGTCGGTGCGCCAGCGTTGCCGCGGTCCCGCCGCTCCAGCGGTAATCACTCGCGTTCGCGCGCAACGAGGCGTGCGAGGCGTCGGTGCGGCGCAGATCCTTCGTCCCGAGAATCAGTCGCTGCAACGTGCGCGTCGGAGCGTTCGACCACAGCGACGCGAGCGATGCGACGAAGACGTCAGCCATCAGAGCCCGACGGCGGCGAGCGCGGCGGTGAAGCGATCCGGCAACGGCGCCGTCACGTCGAGGCGACCGCCCGGCAGATCGACAGCGAGCGTCTCTGCGTGCAGGAAGAAGCCGTCCTGGTCTGCGAACCGGGAGCCGCCGTACAGCGTGTCACCGAGGATCGGCGACGCGACGTGCGCGAGGTGCGCGCGGACCTGGTGCATGCGGCCCGTGCTCGCGATGCAGCGAACGAGAGCGTGGTGCGTGGTCGCTCTCTCGACGGTGAACGCGGTGTGCGCGGCGAGACCGTCGGTGTGGTCCATGATGACCTTCTTGCCACGCTGGACGAGTGGCGCGTCTGCTTCGCGCGAGACCGGCCGGCTCTCCGTGATGGCGAGGTAACTCTTGGCGACCCCGCCATCGCCGAAGGCATCGCGCAGCGCGCGGTAGGCCTCCTCGGTGCGCGCGGCGACGAGCACGCCGGAGGTGCCGATATCGAGGCGGTGCACGAGGCCACCGTCGCGAACGTCGTCACCGATCTGCGCGCACTCCGGCCAGCGTGCGGCGATGGCGTTGGCGATGGTGCCGAGCTCGCCGGCCTTGAGCGGCTGCGACGGCACGCCGGCGGGCTTGTTGATGACGATCAGGTCCGGGCGCTCGACGAGAACCTCGAGCGTCTTGGCGAGCGCGGCATCGGGCACGGGGCGCAACGCGTCGCCGGAGACCGGGAGGCGCGCGACGGTGATCGTGTCACCGACGGAGATGAAGTCGCCCTTCTTGGCCTTCTTGCCGTTCACCTTGATGCCGCCGTCGTCGAACAGCGTCGCGAGCTGCTTGCGGCCCGCATCGGGGAAGTGGCGCGCGAGCTCCTTGTCCACGCGACCGCCCTCGGTGGCCGTCACGGTGGTCGGGGCGTCAGTTTCGTCGGTTTCGGGCATCGGTGAACGTGCGGTGTACAGCGTCACACCGCTGCGAACAAGATCGCAGTCGCGGTCGCGCCAGCGTCGACGTGCATGGACTCGGCAGGAATCTGTACGAGCGCGTTGCACTCGACCAGGGCCGACAGCATCGCGGAGCCCTGCTTCGGGTGGATATGCGCGACGAGGCGCTCGCCTTCGCGCACGATCTTCGCGCGGAGGAAGTACGCGCGGCCCTCGTTCTTTTTCTGTGTCGTCGCCAGATGCACCGGCACGCGGGGGCGCTCCACGACGGCCGCTCCCTGGAGCGCGAGCAGGGCGGGGCGCACGAACAGCTCGTACGCGACCAGCGTCGAGACGGGGTTGCCGGGCAGGCCAAACACGGGCGTGCCTGTCGCGGCGACGCCGAACGAGAACGGCTTTCCGGGGCGCATCGCGACCTTGTAGAGCTCGAGCGCGATCCCCGCGCTCTTCATCGCGGCGTGCATGTAGTCCTTGTCACCGACGGAGACGCCACCCGTCGTGATGATCGCGTCGAAGTGGAGCCCATCCTGGAGCATCGCCGTCACCGCGGCGAGGTCATCCCGCGCGATGCCGAGATAGCTGGCAACGCCGCCCGCCTCGGTGATCGCCGCCGCGAGCGCGTGCGCCGACGAATCGACGAGCTGACCCGGTCCCGGCGTCGTTTCTACGTCGACGAGCTCGTCACCGGTCGCGATGATCGCCACGCGCGGGGCCCGCACGACAGGCACGGTCGCGACGCCGAGCGCGGCGAGTACACCGATGTGCCATGCACCGAGTCTCGTTCCGGCGGTGATCGCGACCTCGCCGATCACAAAGTCTTCACCGGCGCGGCGCACGTTCTCGCCGACACGAGCCGCCGGGACCGTCACGCGTCCGTCCACGACCGTCACATCCTCTTGGATGACGACCGCGTCGCAATCAGCCGGCACCGGCGCACCGGTGAAGATGCGCACGCACGAGCCAGCGGGGACTGACCCCTCGAACGGCTCACCCGCGGCCACGACACCGGCGATCGCGAGCGTGCCGGGTGCATCGGAGGAGCGCAGCGCGTAGCCATCCATCGCGCTGTTGTCGAAGCCGGGCAGCGCGCGCTTCGCGTGAATCGTCTCGGCAAGGATCCGGCCGCGCGCGGCGTCGAGCTCGACCTCGTCATCATCGAGCCGCTTCACACGACCGAGAACAGCACGAGTTGCATCAGCGACGGACAGCACGTCGCGACTATACGACGGGAGGGTCTGACGTCGTGACGTACGCGCTCTCGATGAGCGTGTCGTCGTCGACCAGGGTATCGTGGATCAGAGAATCGGCGGCGTCGGGCAGCCGTAGAGCACGTCGACATCGGTCACGGTGTGCGTCGTCAGCGAATCGCAGTACGAGCCGTAGAACGTCATCTGGTGCGTCGCCGCGTCGTAGTCCCAGCCGGCCGCTTGCGTCGTGTCGCGCGGGACGAGGTCGGTGCCGAAGTAGACCCACGTCAGGCCGAGGTCGGCGGGCGCAGGATCGATGGTGTACGAGCAGCTCACGACGAGGCCGCTGATCTGCTGAAAGACAGTGTCGAGCTGCGCGGCGTTGTCCGCTTGATAGTACTTCGTCGTGCCGGTGAGCGCGGTGCCGCCGGCCGTCGCGAACTTGTTGAGCTGGGTCGCGTTGACCTCGCTGCCGAAGCCGACGACGAACGTCGGGACGCCTGCCGTCGCGAGTGCGCCGATCGCGTTCTGCGTGCCCGTGTTGCCGCCGCCGACGTTGCAGCTCGACTGCGAACCATCGGTGATGAGCATCAAGTACGACTTGCGCGTGGAGTCTTGGAGCGCGGGATCGGCTGCGGCGGCCTCGATGCCGGTGTCGATGTTCGTGACGCACGGACCATCGGGGAAGTTCGCGTCGTTCGATTGCAGAGCACTCTGCAGCAACGAGCGGATGCCGGCGCCATTACCCGCACCGATCGGGTACGCGGCAGCGTCCTGACTGCACGAGTCGTTCGTCGTGTCGGGGAACAGCGTCAGGCCCCAGCGAACGTCCGCGTCGTGGAGGTCGACGGCGTGGTCGATCGCAGCGACGGCAGCGCCCCACTTCGTCGTGTTCGTGCCGGTCAGCGTTTGCGTCATCGAGCACGAGCGGTCGAGGACGAGGCCAAAGTTCGCCGGGACGTACGCGAGCGAGAGCGGGTTCGCACCGCAGCCGCCGACGCAGGTACTGGTGGTCGTGTCGCAGCGCTGGTCGGGATTGCAGTCCGCGTTGGTCGTGCACTGCGTCAGAGGCTGATCGCCATCGCCGGGGGTGCCCGCGTCGGATTGCGAGTCGTCGCCATTGCCCCCGTTATTGGAACCACCGCACGCAGCGAGAGAGCCACATGCCAACAGGACAGCCAACCCCATCTGAATACGCATTGCCTTCGACGAGAGCACGCGGTGTGCCACGCCATTCCGACGGGCAGCGACCCGAATTCTTGGCGATTTCGGGGTTAACCTTTTCGCATGTCGTTCAAGGGTGCCTGTTTGGCGATGTTCGTCGCGGCGTGCTGTCCGCCGAAGCCGACGGCCACGGTGGGTCAACAGACTCCAGTGGTCGAGAAACCTCAGCAAAAAGACCAGGCGCTACCGGAGGAGACGCACCTACACAACATGCGCCAGATGACGTTTGGCGCTGACAACGCGGAAGCGTACTGGGCGTTCGGCGGTGACCGCCTGATCATGCAGACGAACCACAAGCCGTACGCCTGCGATCAGATCGAGGAGATGGACGCCAAGACTGGTCAGACCAAGCTGGTCTCGACGGGTAAGGGCCGTACGACGTGCTCGTACTTCTTGAAGGGCGACAGCGAGATCATCTACGCGTCGACGCACGAGAGCAGCGCGACGTGCCCGACGCCGCCCGACATGAGCAAGGGGTACCTGTGGGGCCTCTTTGACTACGACATCTATCGCGCGAGCGCGGACGGCTCGAACCTGCGGAACCTGACGCCGGATACCAAGGGCTCGTACGACGCCGAGGCGACCGTGTGTCCCGTCGATGGCAGCATCATCTTCACGTCGACCCGCTCGGGTGATCTCGAGCTGTGGCGCATGGACTCCGACGGCAAGAACCTCAAGCAGCTGACCAACCAGCCCGGCTATGACGGCGGCGCGTTCTTCTCCGCAGACTGCTCCAAGATCGTGTGGCGCAGCTCGCGCCCGACCGGCGAGAAGCTCGACGAGTACAAGAAGCTGCTCGCGCAGAACCTCGTCAAGCCGACGAGCATGGACCTCTACGTCGCGAACGCCGACGGCACCGATGCGCGCCAGGTCACGTACCTCGCGGGCGCGTCGTTCGCGCCGTTCTTCTTCCCCGACGGTAAGCGCATCATCTTCTCGTCCAACTGGCAGAACCCGCGCAGCGGCGAGTTCGATCTGTTCGCGATCAACATCGACGGCACCGGCCTCGAGCAGATCACGTTCACCAAGGGCTTCGACGGCTTCCCGGTGTTCTCGCCCGACGGCAAGACGCTCGCTTTCTCGTCTAACCGCCGCGACGTCATCGGCGACAACTACCGCGTCACCGGTACGCCAGCCGGCGAGCACGACACGAACGTGTACCTCGCCGACTGGGTCGATCATCCCGCCAAGGCAGCGTTGCCCGAGACGGCGGCCGCGGACCGCATCATGGGGGACATCAAGTTCCTCGCTGACGACGCGCAGGAAGGCCGCGGTGTCGGCACCAAGGGACTCGAAGCATCGTTCGATCGCATCCAGCACGAGCTCACCGCGCTCGGCGTGGAGCCGGGCAACAACGATCAGTGGCGCATGCCGTTCGACGTGACGACCTCGGTCACGCGCGGTGCGACAACGGCGCTCGCGCTCGACGGTAAGGCTGTCGCGGAGGCCGATTGGACACCGCTCGCTTCGTCCGGCAATGGCACGGTCGACGCGTCGATCGTCTCTGTCGGCTACGGCATGGTCGATGACGCGCTCAAGCTGGACGACTACAAGGGCAAGAACGTCAAAGGCAAGATCGTCCTCGTCAACCGCTTCGCGCCGACGACCGACAGCAAGCTCGATGCAGCGGCCCAAGCGCGCCTCGGCGATCTGCGCTTCAAGGCGTTCACGGCGAAGAACAAGGGTGCCAAGGCGGTCATCGTCGTCGACAACGGTGACCCCACGCAGGAAGAGGCGAAGCTGCCCGTGCTCTCCGCCGCCGAGAGCGAGGCGCTGATCCCGATCGTCGTCGTCACGCGCGCTACGGCTGCCTCGCTCGGGAAGGGAGCGCACAAGGCGAAGATCACGGTCGCGCTCGAACCGCAGCGCACCAAGACCGGCAACCTCGTCGGCGTGATCCGGGCCGGCGCTGCGCAGAAGCAGCCGGGCGTGCTCGTGATCGGTGCGCACGTCGATCACCTCGGCATGGGTGGCCCCGACGCGCTCGATCCCCAGGTCCACGAGGTGCACAACGGGGCCGACGACAACGCGTCGGGTGCGGCGTCGCTCGTCGAGGTTGCTCGCGTGCTCACGGCCAAGAAGTCCGAGCTAGCGCGCGACGTCTACATCGTCGGCTTCTCCGCCGAGGAGATGGGCGATCTGGGCAGCAACTACTACGCGAAGAACCCGCCGACCAAGGACGCGATCGTCGCGATGCTGAACATGGACATGGTCGGCCGCATGCGCATGGGCCAGCTCCACGTCAACGGCGGCGACTCTGCTACCGAGTGGAAGGGCCTCGTGCAACCCGCGTGCACCGAAGCGCGTGTCGATTGCACCATCGGCGGCTCGGGCTACGGCCCGTCCGATCACATGCCGTTCTACGTCGCGGGCGCGCCGGTGCTGTTCTTCTTCACTGGTAACCACCTCGACTACCACACGGCCCACGACGACGCGGACCGCATCAACGCAGCAGGGGCCGCTCGCGTCGCGGAGATCGTCGCCGCGACCGCGCTCGCCACGTCAAAGGTCGCGAAGCTCACGTACGTGAAGGCGCCGCCGGAGATGCTGCGCGGTGGTGACATGCGCCGCCGCGGTGCTTCGCTCGGCACCGTCCCGTCCTACTCGGAGGATCCGAACCAGCCCAAGGGCGTCCTCCTCTCCGACGTGACGCCCGACGGTGCGGCGCAGAAGGCCGGCCTCAAGGGCGGTGACCTCATCACCCAGATCGGTACGACCGAGATCGGTAACGTGAACGACCTCATGTACGTCCTCATGGCCGCGAAGCCGGGAGAGAAGACGTCGATCACGTTCACCCGCAACGGCAAGCAGCAGAAGGTCGACGCGACGTTCGGTGCTGCGCGCCAGCCCAAGCCGCAAGAAGAGCCGAAGAAGTAGGGTCCGACCCCAACGCCACCTCTCAGTCGAGCGAGGCGAGCTGCGATTCGATCTCTTCGACGTTCTCGCGCGCCTTCACGAGCTGATCTTCAGCGTCGCTTAGCTCTTCGGAGAGCTTCGCGATCTGGCGCTCGGATGACTCGACGTTCTTCTGCGCGGCGTCGAGACGAGACGCGAGCTCCTTCTTGAGCTTGGCGATCGCGTCGCGCTTCTTCTGCTCCGCCTTTTCCTTCTCGGCCGCTTCGTGCTCGGCGGCCTTGCGCCGGCGCTCCGCGAGCTCGTCGGGCGGAGCCTTCTTCGAGCCGTCGCTCTTCGCGGGTTTCGGTTCGGCCTTCGGTGCCGGCTCGGGCTCCTCGTCTCGCGCGGGCAGTGGAATGCCGGCGAGAGCAGCGAGCGCGTCGAAGCCAGGCGGATCGCGATCGGCGGTCAGCTGCCCCGGTTCGTCGGGCTCCCATGTGCCAGCGGCCGCGATCGCGGACAGCGTCAGGTTGATCCTGCGCAGCGTCCCTTCATTCGCGTTGTGGCCGCCGCTCTCGAGCAGCGGCGTGGCGAGCTTGCGCAGTGCCGCGAGTGACTCGCGATGCTCCGCGTTGGCGCGCATGTCGCCCTTGCGGAGATGATCGGCCGCCTTGAACAAGCGATCGATCGCGGCGCGCGACTGCCAGTACAGCTGGTTCACGGCCCACGCGGACACCGGTGGCTTTGGCAGCTTGGCGATCGTCGTGGCGCCCGACTTATCGCCGGCTGCCTTGAGCTCGCCCGCGAGGCGCTTGCGCTCCTCGACAAACTGCGCGAGCGGCGCTTGGTACAGCGCGCGTGCGGCGTCCGCGTAGGCCATGCGCCGACTCTAGTCGATCGCAGCGGGGAGACGTCACGAGCGCGACGCGAGGATCTTGCGGGCGACGAGCGCGCCGCCGACCACGACCGCGCCGATTCCAACCCCGATCGCGATCCGCTTGGCGCGGCGGAGCGTCGGGCCGGCCGTCGACGACGTCTCGAGAGACGCATCCGGAAGCTCGCTCAGGTCGACGACCTTCACCGGCTCGCTGGAAACGGAGTGGCTAAAAGCTGCGGCGCTGGTGCGGATCCAGCCCGGCGGATCGCTCGCGGGGAACGAGTCCATGCTCGCCTCCATCACTTCGTCGCGCGGTTCAGCGGATGGCTGGGGCGCGAGGGACGACGAAGATTGCGAGTGCGGGTGGCGGCGCTTGTGTGACATGCGCGGGAGATGTGCAGAGCATGTGCCCGAGTGGCATGCTCGGTAAATGCCGGAGGGAGCGCGTACCAAGGCCGCGAAGATCGCGCTCTCGCTCGCCATCGCGTCGTCCGTGGTCGTTGCGGCCGCAATCGTGGTGACGGTGGTGCGGTCGCATGCGCGCACCGAGCGCTCGCGTCACCCGCGCGCCGAGAAGGTCGACACGGCCGGCGTCATCGTCCGCGCGACGGATGTTCTCCGCCTGGACGGCGCGGTCGACGCATCCGGCGCCGGCGTGCACGTGAACGATCGAGCGCTCGCCGCTGCGCTCCGGTTGCGCGACTCCGACATCATCACGGCGATCTCGGGACGCATCGTGCGCGGCGCGGCCGACGTCACGTCTGCGATCAGCTCGATGTTCATGCTCGATCCGAGCGCGGTCTACGTCGACGTCGTGCGCGACGGCCAGCCGCTGCTCCTCAAGTGGCAGGTCGACGGCAACATGCGCGATGCGCTCGCGGATCTGCACCGCGACCTCGGCAGAAAGACGGTCCGCAAGTTCGGTAGCGTTTCTCCGCAGTCATCGGCGCCAGGAACCCTGTTCGATCCGTTCGCGAGCGCGCACGCACCCGTCGATCGCATCGTCGCTACGGTCACCCCCATCGCCGGCGATCACTTCGCGCTCCCCATCGCCACGTTTCGCATCCTGTTCGACGATCCGGCGACCGCGATCTCGACCGGTCTCATCGCACCGATCAAGCTCGTGCCCATCGAGCGCGACAGCCGCAGCGTGAACCGCCTGTTCGGTATTCGCCCGTCGACGATCTGGTACGCGCTCGGCCTCCGCAACGGCGACATCGTGCTCGCCGCGAACGCGCAGCCCGTCGGGTTCTCGTCGCTGTTCGACAACACGCGCCACCTCGTGAACGCGGACACGATCGTCCTGTCGATCGAGCGCTCGGGAGCGAGCCTCGAGCTGCGTTACGACGTCACTCCTTAAGTGATGCTGCGGACAACGCCGCCATCGACGCGCACCGCGGCACCGTTTGTCGCGCTCGCGGCGCGGCTGCCGAGATAGACGATCATGTTTGCGATCTCTTCGGGGTTCGCGAACCGACCGAGCAGCGATGACGGACGCGCCGTCGCGAAGAACTCGCGCTCCATCTCGTCGAACGTGATGCCGCGCGATGCCGCGAGCTGACGCACGAAATCGCTGACGCCTTCCGAGCCCGTCGGTCCCGGTAGCACGCTGTTCACGGTCACGCCGGTGCCCCGCGTGCGCTCCGCGAGTCCGCGCGCGATCGCGAGCTGCGCGGTCTTGGTCATGCCGTAGTGGATCATCTCCACCGGAATCTGCACGCCCGACTCGCTCGAGACGAACAGGATGCGCCCGTAGTTCTTCTTCAGCATGCGCGGGAAGTAGTGACGCGCGAGGCGCACGCCGCTCATCACGTTGGTCTCGAAGAAGCGCATCCAGTCCGCGTCCGTGATGTCCTCGAACTCCTGCGGCGCAAAGATGCCCGCGTTGTTCACGAGCACATCCACATCGGGATAACCCGCGACGATCTTCGCGATGCCTTCACTCGTCGCGACATCGGCCGCGATGCCCACGACGTTCGCGCCGGGCACTTCCTTCGTCACGCGATCGACAGCCGCCCGCAACCGCTCCTCGTTGCGTCCGTTCACCACGACGTGGGCCTTCTCTCGCGCGAACGCGACGGCAGCCGCAAAGCCGATCCCAGCCGTCGAGCCAGTGATCAACACCTTCTGGTTCTCGAGTCCGATGTCCATGCGCCCGAGGCTCGCGTGATCACAGCGGGAGTGGGTAACCCGCTCGCCGATTATCAGACCTCCCTGCTACTGAACATATGTTCATGAGCGTCATCGACTTCCTCGCTAACGCACGCGGTCTCGCCAAGGGCGCCAAGCTCGTCGCACTCGACGATCTCGCGCCTGCCGTCGAACCGGTCACCTCGCTGTGGTCACTCGCCGCGCTGCGCGGTCGGCTCGTCGAGATCTCGGGCTCGCGCGGCACCGCTGCTCTCACCAGCGTCATCGATCTCGTTCACGAAGCGCAGACGCAAGGCGAGCCCGTCGCGTGGATCGTCCCCACCCCGGTCGACGAGCGCGGCGGCATGTTTTATCCGCCCGACGCGGCGGATTGCGGCATCGACCTGGCCGCGCTCGTCATCGTACGCACGGCCAACCCGTCCGCAGCGGGGCGGGCTGCCGAACGCCTCATGCGCTCGGGGGCGTTCGGTTTCGTCGTGATCGACTTCGGCGCCAACGACGCGACCGTTCTCCCCGCAGGCGCGATGACCAATCCCGATTATCCCGCTGCGGTCGCGCACGCACTCGCAGTCCGTCCCGAGCGGCTCGAGCCCCCGGTGCATCCAACGGCTTCTCTGCGGCTTCTCGAAGGAGGCGAACCATTACCGCCATCGACATCGTCTCTCTCATCCTCGCGTTCCTCTCTCTCGGCTTCGCCTGCCTCGCCTTCGCCACAGCTACGCGTCGTTCGCGGTGAACCGCCGCGCGCTCTCGATGCGCCCGCTGTTCCGGGTCCCAAGCTGCCCGATGCGGTGCTCGGTCGTCTCGTCGGTCTCGCGCAAGCGCACGAGGTCGCGGTCGTGTGCCTGACGGAAAAATCGGCCGACGCTGCGTCGCTGGGCTCGCTCATCTCGCTGCGCGTGGAAGCGGAGCGCATGCCGATGCTCGGTGGTTGTGAGGTCACGGTGCGCGCGCTCAAGGACAAGCATCGCGGTCCCGGCTGGGCGCGCGGCATCGGCGTGAGTACCTACGGCGACTGAGCTTCGCCCACCGATTTATCGACGAGGATCCACCATGAAAGACAGTGCTATTCTAGTAGCCGTGAAGACAGCCACAGCTCACGTTCGTGAAGGACGAATTGTCCTCGACGAGCCTGTGGACTTGCCCGAAGGAACGCAGCTCGAGGTGTTTCTCGACGACTCTCCTGAGCTGACACCCGAAGAGATCGCCGAGCTCGATGCCGCTTGCGCCGAAGCAGATGCCGAAGCCGAGCGGGGCGAGCTAGTTGATGCACGCGAATTCATTCGCCAGCGACTGATCAAAGGTCATGTCCACAAGGGACAGATCGTGCTCGACGAACCAGCTGACTTGACTGACGGTACTCCGGTCGACGTCACAGCTTCAGAGCAAGACGACTTCGACGGCATGACAGCCGAAGAACGGGCCGAGCTCGAGGCAGGCATCGCGGAAGGCATCGCCGACATCGAGCGCGGAGACGTCGTTCCTGCGCGCGAGGTCATTCAACGACTTATTCACAAGTCGTAGAGGCGTGCGTGCTCCTCTACATGTCGAAGCGAGCGCTTCGGACAATCGAACGCATCAACGCCCATTGGCACGCGCATGCCGATGACCCGACGTTGTTCGCATCCGAGCTTGATGAAGTCGCAGACCGACTCGAAACAGCACCTGGGATTGGTCGCACTCATCCAGCCAAATCTCGGCCCGCCCTGCGGCGCTTGCTTCTTCCCAAGTCGAAATGCCACGTCTACTACGAGGTCGATGAAGCCAGGCAGACCGTAACGATCGTTGAGCTCTGGGACGGACGTCGCGGTCGTCCACCGAAACTCTAGCGAACGCGGATCGCGTCGGCGACGACGACAGAGCCCGGGGCCCAGCGCGAGACCGCGATGCTGTTCCAACCGGCCTTGAAGTTCCACGTGCCGAGCGCGTTCCACTGGCTGCCGTTCGCGCGCTGATCCACGTCGACGCGACCGACCTGGGCGCCTGCTGAATCGAACGCGATGAACGGCGTCGCGGATGAGCGATTGGATCCGGCCGTCCACCACGCGTCGATGGTGTGCGGTCCGGGGGTGGCGACGTAGAACGAGAACGTCGCGGGCTCCGACGTGGACGCGGTGCTCGCCTGCCAGTAGCCGGTGCCGTAGTAGCCGGAGACGGCGGTCATGGACGACCAGGTGCCGGTGAGCTCGATGCGCGCGACCGTGTCGTCGTTGCGGGACTGGTTGCTGTCGACGACGATCGGATCCGACATGGTCGGCGACGGGATTCCGCCGGAGGGTGGCGTCGAGGAGGGTGGGGGAGCGCCGTCGTCGCCGCAGTACGCGCGCACGCGGCTGATGTAGTGGTCCCACGGCCAGTTGGGGCCCGGATCCGTCCGGTTGTTCGGCTGGAGCTGGCCGTGACCCACGATATGCGTGCGATCGCGCGGGATGTTGTTGCGCTTCGCGATGTCGCAGACGAGCTTCGCGGATGCTTCGATCTGCGCATCGGGCCACGAGCCCTGCGACGCGAAGCCTGCGTGCTCGACGCCGATCGCGAACGTGTTGGTAGATGCGCCGTTCCTGGCGCACATCGTGTTCGCGTTGCGGGAGCAGGCGTAGTTCGCGGCCACGTGCCACGCCTTGGACGACTCCTTGACGAGCTGCGTGATCTCGCTGCCGTTCTCTTTGACGACGTAGTGCGCGCTCACCTGCGAGGAGGATTGTTTGAGGTAGCCCCAACACCCGGCGTACGCGCCTTCGCACGTGTGGATGACGATCAGGTCGATCGAGCTGCCGCTGCGGCTCGAGTAGTTCGGCGACGCGCGGAAGATCGCGCCTGCGTAATCGGAGCCGGAGGAGCGCGGTTGGCCACCGCCGTAGAGGCCCGCGAGCTCGGGATGCGGCTCGAGGGACGCGACCAGACCGCCGTCCTCGCCGATCTCCTCGGCTCCGCTGACGAGCACCTGGTAGACGTCGCGCGCGTACTCGTGGCGAACGTCGGCGTCGTCGGACTGCGCGAACTGCTCCACGACGGGCGCCCACGCGGCGAGGTCGGTCGTGCCGCGCAAGGAGCCAGCGAGTGCGCCGAGCTGAGCCGTACCGGCGGCGATGTTCGCGGTGACGTCGACGCGCGCGTTGTCGGTCGAGACACCCGCCGCGTGGGCACCGGCGTCGAGGTTGGCGCCCCACAGCGCGAACACGCCGTCTCCGCCGCGATGGCCGTCGTTCTCCTCGGCGCCCGCGACCATGTTCCAGCGCGTCTCCGTGTATGCGACGGCCTTGGCGAGATCGACGGGGACGCCGTAGCTCTCCGCGGCGACCGCGAAATCGTCGTCGAGAGCAACGGTGTGCGTCGGATCAGGATCGTCCCACTGCGCTCCTGCGCAACTCGCGATGGCGATCGTCAGTGCACCAATTGCGCAAAATTTCGCAGCTCTCATCTGCGCTGCGCATGAGCACCGAATACGCCAACTACGTCGACTCACCATGTGTGCAAGCACGATCACGCGGTTGCGCGCGAACCGAACAGCGCGCCTCCATCAGTGCAGACGAGCGTGTGCGGTCGAGACTCTCAGCCCGCGTACGCGATCGTGCAGGACCACATGTGAGCAAGCACTGAAGTGCTGCACAACTCGCGCAACGGCGGTCGTGAGCATTTCGCACACGAGCGCGCGCGGACAGCGTGGCCGCTCGAGCGCTTGCGACCGACGCCACCTGTCATGGCGGTGCATGCCAGTGGAAGCCATGCTGGTCGGGTAGCGGTCTGCAACTCCGCAGGATCTGGCGAGCAAAGGTCGGCAACGTGTTTGCACAGGGCCGGCGCAACTATGCGTCGTCTATCTCTGTGCTTGGTCGGCCTGTCACTGGTCGGAACTCTTGGGTGTGCAACTCGCGCCGACGAAGATGTCGACGGTCGCGATGACTCGTTCACGAGCGACGGCAAGCTCGATGGCTTCACGTGTACCGCCGCCGAGGCCGCCGCGATCCTGCAGGCCGCGAACACCGCCACACGCGCGACGCTGAAGAATGACGTCGGGCTGGCCGACAAGGCGGTCGACAACATCATCGCGGTACGCGAAGGCGATGACGAGCATGCGGGCACCGCGGACGATGTGGAGCTCACGTCGCTCGCGCAGCTCGATGCGATTCCCTATATCGGCCCGACCGCGTTCGGCAAGCTGCTGCAGTACGTGCACGACGCGGATCTCGTTCCTGACGCCGCTCCGCATCAGTGGACGTCGTCGACGTTCGCGAATGGCGATGATGCCGACTTCGCGATCACGCCCGATGGCAAGCCGGTTGTCGTCTACAAGGGCGCGAGCGGCTTTGTCCTGCGCCAGCCGAACGGCTCGACGCTCGCGATTCCGATGCCGGCGGGCAGCACCGGACAGCCGCAGGTCGCCGTCGACAGCAGCAACATGATCCACGTCCTGTTCCCGGTGATAGTGAATCCGCAGAGCGTGTTCAAGCACCTGACGGTCGGCCTGACGGGCACGTCATTCACGACGCGTGACGACATTCCGGCCGACATCCTGGCGCTCGACGCGGGTCCCGCGGGTCAGGTCTACGCGCTTGCGCAGCGCCACCAAGGGACGTCACTCTACAGCGACAGGTACGACGCTTCGCTCGTCACGTTTGGAGCGAACGGAGCAACCAGCATCGAGCCCCTGTGGGAGATGTATTCACACGCGAGCGTCGCTTTCAACGTGGGCTCCGACGGATTCCCGGCGCTGGCGTGGGCCGGAAGCGGCTCGGGATACACCGCACTCCGGTACGCGCGCCGCGGCGACGCAGGATGGCAAGAGCTGCACGTCGATGGCGGCGGCACGTTTAGCTATCCGCACATCGCGACGACGGGAACTGCCAACGCGACGGTGATCATCGACGGCCATTCGTTCCATCAATCGGGACAGACGCTGTCTGTCGATGACCGCCTGCAAGGCCAGAGCGTCGGCTCCGAGCTCGATGCGCAGGCCGATGACGAAGGCGTCGTGCACGCGTGCCTGAGCACGTACAGCAACGGCACCGTCGATGCCGAGATGGATGCAACGGGCCCGGCGACGATCACCTCGCTCGGTCAAGGCGGCTGCTGGCTCGGCCTCGACAAGAACGGCAAACTGCACCGCCTCTACGCGCTCGGTACGGTGCTCAACCACGCCGTCTACGAGTAGCTCTAGCGCGGCGGCATGCCGAAGCCGGCTTCGACGGTCGCGACGTCGTCGGCCGTGTAGTACTTCGCCTGGATCTCGCGCATCTGCGGACGCGTGTAGACCTCGGCGCGCGGCGTCTCGATCGCATCGGCGATCACGGTGCCGACCTCTTCGACGGGCTGTGCACCCGGCAGCGTGCGCGAGTCCATGCCGCCGTTCAGCGCCGCGGTGCCAAAGCCGGTCGCGACGACGCCGGGCATGACGGTGGTCGCGATGATGTGCGGGAACTCGGTCTTGAGCTCCACGCGCAGGCTCGACATGAGCGAGTTCACAGCGGCCTTGGACGCCGAATAGGCGCTGCGGATGTTCGTGAACGAGAGGCGCGCGAGCATCGATGACACGGCGATGAACTGACCGCGCTTCTGCTGCTTGAAGTGCGGCAGCGATGCTTGGATGCCGTAGAGGACGGACTTGAAGTTCGTCGTGATCATCTGGTCGACATCCTCATCCGTCAGCTCCGCGACCGTGCGCGAGATGCCGCGGCCCGCGTTCGCAACGAACACGTCGAGCTGACCGAACGCATCGATCGCGGCCTTCACGAGCTTCTCGTTATCAGCGCGCACGCTGACGTCCGCGACAACCGCACGCGTGGTCGGGCCGAGCTTCTTCGCGAGGGCGGCGAGCTCTGACTCGCGACGCGCGGCGAGGACGACGCCCTTTGCGCCGCGGTGAACGAGCGTGGTGGCGAGCGCTTCGCCGATGCCGGCGGATGCACCGGTGATGATGACGACCTTGTCCTTCATGCGGCGAGGGTAGGGGATCTCTCCGGATTGAAACTCTCGGATTGACAGCACAAAACGGTTAGCTGAACGTATGTTTAGTATGCGCGTCGCATGTCTCGATCTGCCAGCGTTTCCGCTGCAATTGGTGTGGCGAGTGGAGCCCTCGTGGCGCGCCAACCCGGTCGTCGTGATCGATGAGGATCGTCCGCAGGGCATCGTTCAGTGGGCGTGCGAACGCGCGCGAGGTGCGGGCGTGTTGGTCGGTCAGCGCTACGCTCATGCGCTGTCGTTGTGCGCCGGACTGCGCGCGCGCGTGGTTCCACCGGAACAGATCACGGCGGCCACGGGCGAGCTGCGCACCGCGCTCCATCTGATGTCACCGAGCGTGGAGGTCGGCGAGCCGGGCACCTGCTGGTTGGACGGCTCGGGCCTCGGCAACGTGTTTCCCGATCCGCGCGCGTGGGGCATGCACATTGGCAAGACGGCGGCGGAGCTCGGCTATCACGGTGCCGTCGTCGTCGGCTTCTCGCGCTTCGCGACGTATGCGATCGCGCGCGCGATGCGTCACGGCCTGATGGTGCTTGCGAGCGACGTGGAAGAGCGGCGCTCGGCGGCGGCGGTCCCGCTCGCGCGGCTCGAGATCGATCCCACGTTGCGCGATGCGCTCGCGCGGCTCGGCGTCACCACCATCGGCCAGATGATCCGCTTGCCCGGCGGCGGCATCCTCGAGCGCTTTGGCCGCGAGGCGCACCTCCTGTATCAACTCGCGGCGGGCGAGCGATGGGATCCATTGGTGCCGGTGCCTCCGCCCGAGGCGCCCGACGAGCGCGTGCTGCTCGACGACGAGGACGACAATGTCGATCGGCTCGTGTTCATCGTGCACGCGCCGGTACAGCGACTGTTATCGCGACTGGCAGCCAAAGGGCGCGCGGTGCAAGCGCTGCGGTTGGAGCTGACGTTGAAGTACGGCGTCAATCGCGTCGAGGTGCGCTCCGATTGCCTCGTCCCCGCCGAGGCCACGCTCGACGCGGCGCTGCTCGTGCGCTTGATCCGTCTGCGCCTGCAAGGTCAGCCGCCCCTCGCGCCGGTCAATGCACTGCGCGTATGGGCCGACGACGTTCCTGCATCGCAGCAGCAGCTCGCGCTGTTCGCGTCCAAACCTCGGCGCGATCTGCGCGCCGCCGACGAAGCGCTCGCCAAGCTGCGCGCCGAGCTCGGCAACGACGCCGTCCTCCATGCTGTCTTGCGCGATGGTCACTTGCCCGAAGCGCGCTTCACGTGGGAGCGCCTGACGCAGCTCGTGAAGGCAGCGCCCAAGCCGCGCGGGATTCGTCGCTTGATGCGCCGCATGCTCGCTCATCCGCAACCGCTGCCGCTGCAGTCGCGGCACGTGCGCGACGACGGCTGGTTACTCTCGGGCCTCGAGCACGGCGCGGTGGTTCGGTTGATCGGCCCGTTCGTCATCTCCGGCGGCTGGTGGGGGCACGCGGACGGTGTCGGTACGCACCGCGAGTACCACTACGCCGAGCTGCGCCGCGGCGGTTGTCTGTGGGTGTTTTACGATCGCAAGCGCCGTCGGTGGTTCCGCCACGGCAGCGTCGAGTAACCTAGCCACGTGAGCGACGACAACGGGGACAAGGCGTTCGGAACTGCAGAACACTCGGCGCCGATCTCGCGCGCTGACTTCGAGCGAGCCATCCGCGGTCTGCACATGAGCGATGTCGAGCTCAAGGACTCGGTCATCAAGCTCGCGGCGCACGTCATCGCGCTCACCGACGAGCTCACGCGCCGCATCGACGGCGTCGAGCCCATGCCCGCACCGCCCAATACGCCTGCACCCGAGCCCACGCACACTGTCGAGCAAATGGTCGCGGCCACGCTGCCGCACACGCTCGATCAGATCCGCGCGCACGACGTGGTCTCCGGCCAACGCGTCTCCATCGACACGGGCGAGAGCAAGTACGACACACAAGGTGCCGACGTGCCGTGCGCCGAGCTGATGCACCTCTGCGGAGCGCGCTGTTGCCAGATGACGTTCGCGCTCTCGACGCTCGACCTCGACGAGGGTGTCATCCGCTGGGACTACGGCCAGCCGTATCTGATCCGCCAGCGCGCGTCCGACGGGTTCTGCGTGCACAACGATCCGACGAGCCACGGCTGCACCGTCCACGCGTTCCGTCCGCGCGTCTGTCGCTCGTACGACTGCCGCAACGACTCGCGCGTCTGGGAGGACTACGATAAGCGCATTCCGGCACCGCCGATTCCCACGCCCGCTGCGCGCGAAGCGGAGGCCAAACCGATCGACACGCCGTACATCGACCTCCTCGCGCGCGTGCGCGCCCGCCAGACCGCCGTGCACTTCGAGACGGCCACCATCGCGCAGAGCTTCAGCGACCACGGCCCGACGCTCGGCCCGAAGCCAACCAAGTCAGATAGTTAGTCACCTGTCACGCTCGGACTCCGAACCGCCTATAGGGATACCGATGAAGCTCCGCACGGCACTCCTGATGCTGCCCGCGATCCTCTGGGACATCCCCAGTGCGATCGCTGGTGGTTGAGCGGGTTGAAGTAATCCCAACCTCCCGGTCGGGGGGCAGGAAACTCGAGAGATCGATCCCGGTCTGCTCTCGGTCGATGTCATGTCGATCGGGAATTCGGCAGTCGCGCGCCACGAAGCTGACGAGACGATCATCGGCGTCGGTCCTGCGATCGTCACGCACGATCAGAAGATCTTCAACGACGAGACGCGCCTGGTCGCGGACCTCGGCGTGACGAAGTGGCTCGCGCTCGGCGTGATCGTTCCATTCCGCGTGTTCAAGACATCGATCCGCTACCTCGACGACAGCGGGAACCAAGTGCAGATCGAGAACCCGTTCATCCACCATCACAACGAGACGCTGACCGGCATCGCCGATCCGTGGCTGCTCGCGCGCGGTGCGTTCGGGATTGGTGGCACCACCTTCGGGGCCCGCCTCGGCACGACGATCCCGCTCGGTCGCACCGTCGAAGATCCATTCGTGCTCGGCGATATGGGCCTGCCGCACGAGCACACGCAGTTTGGAACGGGAACGCTAGAGCCAGTGATCGGGCTCGATGCGTCGCGCAGCGTGGGTCCCGTACACCTCGACGCGTTCGCGCTCACGGTGCAGTCGCTCTATACGAACAGCAAGGGCTACAAGCCGGGCGACCGCTACGCGGGAGGGCTCGGCGCGGCGTCGGGGCTCGGTGCGAACCACTGGCGATTCCGCCTGACGGGTGAGGTCCAACACGAGACGGCCGAGATGTGGCACGGCATCGTGCGCACCGACGAGGGCAACACCGGCCGCACGGACGTCATCGCGGGCGCCGAAGCGACGTGGCGCGTGAACGATACGTGGCACGTAGCGGCGACGATCAAGGTCCCCGTCTACACGCACGTCCAAGGTGGTCAGCTCGACACTCCGTTCTTCTTCGGACTCTCTGTCGGCGCATCGACGCACGTGTTCGATCACGATCATCACGCCACCGATACGCCCGTCGTGCCCGGAAACTGGACCGGTCTCGACGAGCAGAGCATCACCGACGACGGTAGCGCCGTCCCGCTCGTCCCCGTGCCGGGCAAGATCACCGTGTTCGACTTCTGGGCGACCTGGTGCAAGCCATGCCGCGTCGTGGATCACGAGCTCGCGGAGGTCGTGCGTCGCCATCCCGACGACATCGCCGTCCGCAAGGTGAACATCGTCGACACGGACTCGCCCGCGTCGGAGAAGTACGTCCGCGAAGCGACGCTGCCCCACCTGAAAGTCTACGGCCGCGATGGGAAGCTCCTGTGGGAGCACTCGGCGCCGCCGCTCACGCTCACGAGTGAGGTCGAGAGGCTCGTCACGGGCGACACGAAGCTCGTCGCGGTGGCGGGCGCGCAGCGCATCGCGATCGAGGTGACCGACGACGGGTACCACCCGACGCGCATCGAGATCGAGCACGGCCAACCGTTCACGCTCGTGTTTACTCGCAAGTCCAACAAGACCTGTGCGACGGACGTGCACTTCGCGCTGCCGGACGGAACGCACATCGACGAGCAGCTACCGCTCGGCCAGGCCGTCGAGATTCCCCTGCTCGTCGAGAAGCCGGGCGAAATCATCTACTCCTGTGGCATGAATATGAACCATGGGACGATCGTCGTGAAATGAACTACCGTGGAGGCAGCATGAAGTCCTTGTTCGCTCTGGCACTGCTCGTTGGCCTCGTCGCTCCGGTTGCGGCGGACACCAAGCCCAAGGATCTTCGCGTCGACATCAAGGTCACCGAGAAGGGGTTCGAACCCGGCAATATCAACGTGCCGGCCAAGAAGCCCGTGACGCTCGTGTTCACCCGCAAGACCGAGGAGACGTGCACCAAGTCCGTCGTGATCTCGCTCGACGACGGCAAGAAGATCGAGCGCGAGCTACCGCTCGACAAGCCCGTCGAGATCGCCGTGACGTTCCCCAGAGCAGGCCACCTCGCCTACGCGTGCAGCATGAATATGAACAAGGGCACGATCGTCGTCGAGTAGCACGGTCCTCCTCCCGACGGCGCAGTTCGGGCTCAGCTCGCGCGGCGCAGCTCGACGCCTTTTGCGGCGAATGCTTTCACTGTCTTCGTTTCATCCTTGGGCGAGAACACCGCAGAAATCGCGGTCAGGTTGGGCAACAGCGGCAGATCCGCCGCGTCAGCCGCGGTGACGTAAAACAGCTCGTCCTCGCCATCCCAGGTCGGCGCGACGTTGTCCATGGTCGGTGCGCCGGGGCTCCAGCTGAGCTCCTTGATCTTCGCGACCCACTCTCGCTTGAGGGGAAGGGACATGAACCAGTCGCGCGTCTCCGGCTGCATTCCAAAGGGGTCGTCGTCGGGCATGATCCAGTTCGCGCCGTCGTACAGCTTCTTGCCCGCAGCCTTCTCCACGGTGGAGAGCTTGAACTTCGGGATGATCTTCATCGCCATGAGCTTGTCGACAACCATGAGCTTCATCTGAAGCCGCTTGAACGGAACCTCGTCCGCGACGGCCGGCGTCTTGCTCGTCGCTTTCCCCTTGAGCTTCGCGGTTGCCTTCGCGACGGCTGCCGTTTGTTTGCTCTTGAACGCGGCGACACGCGCTGCCGATTCGAACCACGGCTCGAGCGGGACGGTCTCGATGATCCAGCTCGAGCCCTCCTCGCTGACGAATCGTAGGTCGGTTCCGGCAAGCCCGACGCAGTCGTGCTTGGGGCCTTCGTTCACCGCGAACACGCGTCCCTCGTTGCGGATGAGGTGCGGAAATCCGAGCGTGGGGAGCGCGACGATCGCCGAACCGCCGAGGAGTACCCTGCACGGCTGATCGAATGCACCGTTGGACGTTCGCGCCGCGTAGACCTTCCACTTCCCATTCTCGAGCTCGGCGATGCGGCCGGCGGACTTGGCGGTCCGGCCGTAGACGACGACGCACTTGCGGGTCGCGTCCCATGCGATGGATGCGCCCGCGCGATCGCGCGGCACTATCTCGGGGACCGTCCCCACCGTGCTCCACCCGCCGCTGCGCTGCCACCGCATCACGTCGAACGTCTTCTTCATTGGCACGAGCGCGTACGCCTCGCTGTAGCCCACGATGGCGACCATCGTCCCGAGCAGCAATCCGAACTCATCGACGAGCGGCTGCTTCAACGCCGATCCCGTCACGCGACTGAGCGTCCTGCTGCCCTCGTGTACGGAGAGGTCCGTACCGATCACCATCAAGCCCGTCGAGCCCGCATGCAGAGCGGCAGCGCGGACGGATAACTTCATGATGACCGGCTTGCCCTTGTCGACGACGAGGATGGCCGACTTCCCGCTCGCTCCATCGAGCCCCACGACGTAGGTACGAGCACCGTCGCAAACGACGAATTCGCGCGTGGGGGCCGCGGAGGTGGGTTTGAAGGAGAAGCGTGTAGGCATCGCGCAGCGACGGTGTCACGTGAAAGTGCCGCCAACGCAAGTCGCGATGCACTCTACCGAGCGCGGCGCAGCTTCTCGATGTCCATCGGCGCCGGATGGACGAGCACCGCGCCGGACGTCCCGTCGACGGCGACGAGATCATTCGCGCGGGCCCAACCGAACAAGCCCGACACGTCGCTGACGACGGGGATGCTCGCGGCACGCGCGATCGCGATGGCGGGTAGCGAGACCGAGTCGCAGGCGACCAGCGCGGCCGCACCGCGCGCGACGGCGGCGATGGCCATGAACGCGTGAATGCGGTCGGCGATCCAGACCGCGCCGGGATGCAGCGAGCGCGGATCGGCCAGCAGCACGACGAGCTCCTCGAGGTTCGCGACGTCCTCGCTGCTCTCGGGAAGCGGATCGAGCTTGAATGCGGTGCGCGACACGTTGTCGAGCTTGAACGCGGCGCGCGCGTATTGCTTGGCGACCTTGCGGAGGCCGTCCGGATCCTTTGCTGCGTCCGCGATCCGCTCGCGCAGGCGGGCGTCGCACAGCGCGAGAGCAAAGCGATCCAGCGCCGCGCCTACGGCGGGAACCTCGCAGTGCGCGAGCTTCTTCATCGCGCGGCTCTGATCATCGCGAAGCCGTGCGAACGCCTTGTCGAGATCCACGGGCGGCGCTCCCAAGGCGGTCGTCGTCGGAATCACGCCCACGCGGCCGAGCACCGCGCCCGGGATGTGGCCCGTGCCCGCCAGGCGTGCCGAGCGCAGCGCGGCGGCGAGACGGCGCTCGATCGCGAGCATGATCGGCGCGCCGAGCGCGGTCGCGAGCGTGACCTCTTTCTGCGTGAATAGGGCCGGATCTTCGCCGGGCTCGTCCGCGACGACCACCGGCGAAGACGGGCGTTCGTCGACGCCGAGCTCGAATGGAACGTCGTCCTCATCGGCAACGTGCAGCGACGCGCGGCGCTGCAGGACGAGCACGCCGATCGCGGCACCTCCGGCGATGAGCGGAACGCCGACGAACACGGGGAACTGCTCTTCACCGAGACCGGGCACTGCCTTGTATGCGGAGTTCGTCGCAGCGTGCGCGGCGGAGATGGGGCGCATGCACTCCGCGACGAGGCCCGTGATGCCTTCGCCCACGTCGAGCGTCGTGCCGATCGCGCTCTCGGGAAAGCCGTGGTTGCCGCGCATGACGAGCTTGTCGTTCTCGCGCACGTAGATCGATGCGATGTCGACACTCGCGATCGCGGCGAGCTCGTCACACATCGCGGTCAGCATCGCTTCGAGCGGGCCGTCGTGACCGGCGAGCTCGATCAGCCGCAGGATGCCGTCGACGCCGCGATCACCGCGGTGGTGAACCTGAACCGTTGGCCTGCTGCGCCGCATACTTGATCAGAGCATGCGGATGTTTCCGCCACGTTTCGTCGTCGCTAATGCTAGCGACACCGAGTACTTCCATAACGGCGGAGATGCTCTGTGCGGCGAACAGGCGAGGCCGAAGCTCGAGAGCGCGCTCGCCCAAAATTGCCAGGTGCCGGCGCGTGACGGCAATGCCGTGCTTCTCGCCGCGCATCGCGCAGTAGCTCTCGGCCATGTAGACGTACATCCGAGCGCGTTCGGCGTCGGTCGGCGGCACGACGGGCTGACCGCCGAGGGCAGCGCGCGCCTCGCGGAAGACCCACGGGTAGAGAATCGCGGCGCGGCCGATCATCGCCCCCGCGCAGCCCGTTTCGCCGAGCGCACGCACGACATCCGCGGCCGTCTTGATGTCGCCGTTCACGATCACCGGAATGGAGACGGCTTCGCGTACGCGAGCGGCCCACGACCAATCGACATCGCCCTTGTGACCTTGCGATGCCCTACGACAGTGCAGCGTGATCGCGGCGACGCCCGCATCTTCGAGACGCCGCGCGAGGTCGACGATGACTGGTTGCTCCGCGTCGAACGCGATGCGCGTCTTCACCGTGACCGGCACGCTGACCGCGCCCACCACCGCACGCGCCATCTCGACCATTGCATCCGGTGCGCGCAGCCAACCCGCGCCTGCACCGCGACCCACGACGTGCGGCACCCAGCAACCGCAGTTGATGTCGATGTATGCCGCGTTCTCGGGCGGCGCTCCATGCAGTGATGCCTCGGCGACGCGCGCTGCTTCGATCAAGCGCTGCGGATCCGATCCGTAGATCTGGATCGCCGTCGGTCCGCCCTCGTTGGACACGTCGAGCTTGCGCAGGCCGCGGCCGGTCTGACGGATCACGTCGTCCGTGTGCACGAACTCGGTGACGCAAAGGCGGGCACCACCTGCTCGCGCCGCGCGCCGAAACGCCCAGTCGGACACGTCCTCCATCGGCGCGAGCACGACGGGCGAGTCAGCGAGGAGGCTTTTCAACACGACGGCGCACCGTACCGGTTTGTCATCCGCGAGGCGACCAGTATCCGGGGCGGCGACGGACGTGAGCGAGCGCGAGGACGAAGATCACGTCCCCAACGATCTGGTAGGGGAGCGTGAACGGAAACCGAGCCAACGCGAGAAGACGTCGGTCCTCGCGCTCTTTCCAGGGGGCGCCAATTTGTGGAAACCGCAGAATCAGGTCGAGAGCAGCGTCCACCACGAGTCGGAGCTCGGTTCCTAACCCAGTGTGGAATGACTCGTAGTAGTCGACCTCGTAGTCGATTTCTTCGACTGCTAGCCGATGAAGGCGGAGGTTCATCGCCGCGAGGTCTGGCGTGCCGCTACGTGAGCTCGGTAACTCTCCAAGCTCATCGTGTCAGCGATGCCGGCTTCGACCTCAGCGCCTCGACGATCGATTTCAGCCTCCCACTGCTCACGGGCATCGGCATCCGTCTCTGTGTCGAGGCTTCGAATCAACTCGAGAGCGAGGCGGGCACGCTCGTCGGCCGGCAAGCGGAGGATGTCCGCGAGGATGTCGGGCGCAGCCATTGGTGGATCGTACATGGCGACTCGAGAACGGCGAGAAGAGCCTTCGTTGATCTGTACAGCATGGAATTGACTACGCAAAGCAATATCTGAACAATAGTTCAGTGTACGCGCCGCTGTGGTGCAAATCGAACTTCTCCTTCCTGGAGGGCGGCAGCCATCCCGAGGAGCTGATCGAAGAAGCGCATCGCGTGGGCATCCCATCGCTCGCGATCACCGATCGCGACGGCGTCTACGGAATGGTTCGCGCTCACGTCAAAGCGCGCGAGCTCGGCGTGCAGCTCGTGTGCGGTGCGCAGGTAACGATCGCTGCGCCCGATGTGGAGCTCGCGCAGTCGCGCGTCACGCGACACGACGAAACCGATCCGGGCCACGGTCCCGGGTGGGGCTTGCACTCGGATGCGCTCGATCCCGAGCCGCACTCGCTCGGCCGCCGCGGTCGCACGCGTCGCGCGAAAGCGAGGAGTGTTGTTGCCGAGAGCCTCGCGCTCGAGAGTCCCAAGCGCACCAAGAAGAGCGAGGTCCGGATCGCGGACGTGCCGAGCACGCAGCTCGTGTTGCTCGCGACCGATCGCGCGGGCTGGGCAAACCTCACGCGCATCCTCACCGCCGCGCGCCGCCGCTGCGACAAAGGTGATTCGCTCGCCGCGTGGCGCGAGATCTGCGAGAACGCAGGCGGCTTGATCGCGCTGTGGGGCGGAGAGAGCAGCTTGCTCGGCGGCGAAGCAGAGCCACCACCCGCGCTGCTCGGCGATCTGCGCGACGCGTTCGGTGATCGCCTGTACGCCGCTCTCGTGCGCCATCGCCGCGCCGCCGATCAACACGTCGAGGCTCGCACGCGCGCTCGCGCTCTCGCTGCGCGCATTCCACTCGTTGCCGTGCGCGAGGTCCTCTATCACACGCGCGCGCGCCGCCCGCTGCAGGACATCCTCACGTGCATTCGCCACGGCGTCACGCTCGCGACCGCTGGCACGCGCATCCGCAGCAACGACGAGTACGACCTCCTCTCCGAATATCCGTTCGCGCGCCTCTACGCCGACGAGCCAGGCGCTGTCGAACGGTCGCGCGAGATCGCCGCGCGCTGTCACTTCAACCTCGGCGAGCTGCGCTATCGCTATCCCTCCGAGCGTCTGCCCGACGGCCGCACGTCTGCCGATTACCTGCGCGACCTCGCCGCCGAAGGTGCCGCACGCCGTTACGACGGCGATGTGCCAGCCAAGGTCGAACGCCAGCTCGCCGTCGAGCTCGCTCTGATCGACGAGCTGGATTACCCCGGCTACTTCCTCACCATGCACGAGATCGTTTCGTACTGCCGTCGGCGCGGCATCCTCTGCCAAGGCCGCGGCTCGGCGGCTAACTCCGCCGTCTGCTACGTGCTCGGAATCACCGCGATCGATCCGGTTCACATGAACCTCCTCTTCGAGCGCTTCCTCTCGCGCGAACGTGCAGAACCGCCGGACATCGATCTCGACATCGAGCACGAGCGCCGCGAAGAGGTGATCCAGCACGTCTACACGGTCTATGGCCGCGATCACTCCGCGATGGTCTGCAACATCATTCGCTACAGGCCGCGCTCCGCGATCCGCGACGTCGGCAAGGTGCTCGGCATTCCCGAGACCGCGCTCGATCGCGCTGCCAAACATCTCTCGATGTACGGCGCCGTCGAGGCCGATGCTCTCCAACGCGCCGGCCTCTCCGAGCATGGTCCCTCCGCACTCGCGCACCTCGCGCGTCTCTCCGACGAGATCCTCGAGTTCCCGCGCCATCTCAGCGTCCATCCCGGCGGATTTCTCCTCGGTCACGAGCCCGTTCACGACATCGTTCCCATCGAGAACGCGGCGATGACCGGCCGTACCGTCATCCAGTGGGACAAGGATGACCTCGAGGATCTCGCGCTGTTCAAAGTCGATCTACTCGGTCTCGGCGCGCTTCACCACATCCACCTCGCGCTCGACATGCTGCGCAAGAACCGCGGCATCGAGCACACGATGGCGTCCATCCCCACCGAGTGCTCTGACACCTACGACATGATCTGCACCGCCGACACCGTCGGAACATTTCAGATCGAATCACGCGCGCAGATGTCGATGCTGCCGCGCTTGAAGCCGCGCAACTTCTACGACCTCGTCATCGAGGTCTCCATCGTTCGCCCCGGCCCCATCTCCGGCGGCATGGTTCATCCGTTCCTGCGCCGTCGGCAGGGAATCGAGCCTGTCGTCTACCCACACGCGATCCTCGAACCCGTCCTCGCGCGCACGCTCGGTGTGCCGTTGTTCCAGGAGCAGGTCATGAAGCTCGCCGTCGTCGCCGCCGACTACACGCCCGGCGAGGCCGATCAGCTCCGTCGCGACATGGCTGCCTGGCGCCGCTCCGGTCGCATCGAGAAGCATCGCGATCGCCTGATCTCGCGCATGGAGGAGAAAGGCATCGCGCGCGAGTTCGGCGAGCGCGTGTTCGAACAGATCCGCGGCTTCGGCGAATATGGCTTTCCTGAAAGTCATGCGGCAAGCTTCGCGCTCATCGCGTACATCACGTGCTGGCTGCGCAAACACTACTTGGCGGAGTTCACGGCGTCGCTGCTGAACGCGCAGCCGATGGGCTTCTACTCCGCGGCCACGATCGTCGGTGACTCGCGGCGGCACGGCTTGGAGCTGCGAGCGATCGACGTGACGAAGAGCGAATGGAACTGCACGCTGGAGCCGACGGACGATGAGTTCGGCTTTGCGGTGCGCATGGGACTGAGATTTCTGCGCGGCATGCAGCTCGCGGACGGCCAGCGGATCGTCGACGCGCGTGTGCTGCGGCAGTTCGACAGCGTTGAAGACTTCGTGCGGCGCGCGCGCGTGAATGGGCGCATGCATGCGGTGATGGCAGAGGCGGGGGCGCTGGCGCCGCTGATGCCGGACGAGACCCGGCGCGATGCGCTGTGGCAAGTGGCCGGATGGGTAGCGCGGCGCGATGATCAGATGTCGTTGGGCGGCGACGTGAACGAGGATGTAGAGCTGCCGGGCCTGTCCAAGCTCGACGAGATCTTTTGGGACTACTCGACGAGCGATCACTCGACGCGTGGACACCCGCTGGGACCGATGCGCAGCGAGTTGCGTGCACAGAATTTTCCCGATGCGCGAACGGTCAGCGGGCTGCGCGATGGGCAACGTATCGACTACGTCGGCATCGTGATCTGCCGGCAGCAGCCCGGTACGGCGGGCGGCGTCGTGTTCATGACGATGGAGGACGAAACGGGCTTCGTGAACGTCGTGTGCTGGCAGCAGGTGTTCAAGCAGTACGGCCACGTGATCAAGACGTCATCGCTGCTCGGGATCCGGGGGCGCCTGCAGGTGCAGGAGGGCATCGTGCATCTGGTCGCCGATCATGTGTGGGTGCCGGTCCTATCGAGGCCAATCGTAGAGATCGAAAGCCGCGACTTCCACTGACCACCGAGCGCCCGCGCACGGATCCGCGGCTGCAACTCATTGGATCGAGGCGGCCGGGGCATGGTCCAACCCTTGCTGACTTCCTCGGAAACAATGTCGATCTTCGACGAGCTTAACCGCCAGCAGACGCAACTCACGGAGCTGCTCGCCGACTGCCAGAACCAGCTGCTGCGCGATCAGAAGGAGCTGGCATTTGTCACGTTCCAGCTCATCGCGAACAAGCTGATGGCGTGCATGCGCGCCGAGCACGCGGCGGTGTACCCGCGCTTCGAGCACGAGGCGAAGCTCGTGACGGAGATCGCGCAAGCGAGGCAGCAGCACGACGCGATCGAGAACGCGATCACGCGGCTGCGTGTCGGGACGCTGTCGCGTCTCGCGTGGCGCGTCGAGCTCGCGAAGCTCGCTGAGATGGTCGAGCAGCACCAAGAGCTCGAGGAGTACATCCTGTTCCCGATGGCGGCGCTCACGTTCAGCACGCAGCAGCTCGCGCAGATCGGGAACGACTTTCTCGCGCACCTCGCGATGGCAACCACCGTCGCGGATGCAGCGATCACGTACGAGTCCGCGTCGTTCGAACCGCCGCCGATGCCCATCGTCCGCTTCGAAGCGGCATAAAAAAGGCCCCGAGGTTTCCCCCGAGGCCTCTGTGCGCTGCGGCTTGCCTGCCGCGAGGCGCAAACCTAGCTAGTTCTGCGGATACGCGGTCCAGCCCGCCGTCCAGTCGGTCGTCCCGATCGCGCCGACGAACGTCGCAGTCGCATCGAAGAAGCCATCGTTCGGCGGCGTCGCACCGCCCGTGAGGACCGCGGCGCCTGCGCTCGGCTTGAAGGACGGAGCCGTCTTGCTCATCATCGTCGCGGGCAGACCCGGGTCGACGTTGACGCGGTTCGACCATGCGGCGTTGTTGATGTAGCTCGCCTCGTCGATGTCGACGGGCACGTTGTTTACCGGAGGCTGCGCGGGCGGCATGTTCGTCGCCGACGTGTCGTTGTTGAAGAGGATCGAGTTCTTGATGAAGAGGTTGCCCGCGTCGAGCTGCGTCTTGGTCGCCGCGTCGCGGAACTCGATGCCGCTCTTGAAGTTCACCCACACCTGGTTGAAGTAGTGCCCGCCCGTGCCGCGGCGGAACACGGCCGCGTAGTCGAGACCGCCGGCGCCGAGGTCCTTATCGCCAATGAGGGTCACGTTGTACATGGTCGGCAGCGTGCGCGGTGCGGCCTCGTAGGAAGCGGCCGTGCCGTGGTTGTCGGACTCGTAGCCGTTGGTGGCCTCGGGCGGAACCGTCGGGTGGCTGATGTTCTGCACGACCACGAACTGGGCCTTGCCCTCCCAGCCGTTGTCCGTGTCGAAGCCGTCGTCCTGGTTCTGCGACGAAACGAGGTGCTTCACGTTGACCGTGCCGCCGAAGAACTCGACGCCGTCGTCCGAACCGCCATGCACCTGCACGTAGTCGACCGACGTGCCGTCTCCCACGCCGCACAGCGTGAGGTTGTTGAACTCGCGGTCCTGGATGAACGAGAAGCCCGCGAACTCGATGCGGATGTACTTGAGCGTGCCGCTGTTGTCGTGCGGATCCGTGCCGCCGAACATGCCTTCGGGCTGCGCGGTCGTGAACGCTTCGTACTCCGCTTCCGTCGCGGGCGGCGTCGAGTTGACGTTCACGTTGATCGGCGCGTTGCCGAGCACGAGCAGACCGCCCCAGTAACCGGCGGTCTTGCTGCCCGAGGGCTGATCGGTCGTCAGCAAGATGGGCTTGTCGACCGTACCGACGGCGTTGATCTTCGCGCCGCGCGTGATGACGAGCACCGAGCCCATGCCGCCCTGGATGACCGTGCCCGGCTGGATCGTGAGCGTCGCGCCATTCTTCACGTAGAGGTACGTCATGCGCGGAATGATGTAGGTCTTGTCCGCGGTGAGCGTCGTGTCGGTGGTGATCGGCTGGTCGAGCATCACCGTCGAGCTACCGGAGTCCTGACCGGGGTCAGAGCCCGAACCGGCGTCGATGTTGGTGCCGTCGTCGCCGGCGGCAGAGGAACCGTCATCACCGCACGCAGAGAGCGCGGAGACACCGGCCAAGAGGAGAGACGAGAGAACGATAAACTTTTTCATTGGATGGCTCCTTCGAACGCTTTCACTCGATGCTCATCTCGACGGAACCGACCACGGTAACGCCGAGGTTGTAGGAATAGATGTCGACGTCGTCCTGCTTGCGGACCGAGCGCTGGTTCAACAGATTTGCGCCGGAGAACTTGAGACGGACGTCGTGCGGTAGCGGCTGGCTGACGCTGAGGTCGAGGCGATGGATCGTCTCTTCGTAGACGTTGCCCGCGCCGCCCGTTCCGACCTCTTCGATGCGGTGACCGAACGAGTTGTAGAGAAGATCGACGCGCGTCTGCGTCGCCTTGGACTCGTAGCCAAGACCGATGTTCGCGACGTACGGCGACTGACCTTGCAGCGCACGGGTGTGACCGCCACCGATGTCGATGCTCGACTTGATGAGGCTGAGGTTTCCGCCGACGCTGAGCTCGCTGAGGGCATTGGCCACGCGACCGAGCGAGATGCGCGCCTCGAGCTCGGCACCGTAGGTCTGCGCGTGATCGCTGTTGGTGAAGCCGACGTTCTGACCGTCGCCCGCGTCCTGGACGGTGCGCTCGATCGGCGAGTCGAAGTACTTGTAGAACACGCTCGCCGCGAGCACCTCGTTCTCACCGAGGAACGTCTCCCAGCGCAGATCGCCGTTGTGGATCTTCGTCTCCTGGAGATCGGGGTTGCCACCGATCGCGCGGCGGCGAACGTAGTCGTAGTAGAGCGCGGGGGCGATCTCGCGGAAGTTCGGCCGGGCGACGGTCATGCCGTAGGCGGCGCGCAGGTTCGAATTCGGCAGAACCGCGTAGACCATGTTCAGCGACGGAAGCACGTCGTTGTCGTCGTGATTCGTGCGGTCCATCGGAGCGGTGAGGCCGCGGAGATCCGACTCGAGCCCAACGCCAAGGCGAGACGCTTCGAAGCGTGCGCCGGCGATGAAGCGAAGGTCCTTGCTCGCGCTGACGTCCGCCATCGCGTACGCGTTGCCGATGGTGCGCGTCGCCTTGTAGCCGTCCGACGGCATCGTCATCTCGGTCATCGACATCGACGTACCAGCCGTGTCCGGATCGAACGCGTCGTTCGGCTCCATCGTGCGCGCGTCGCCAGTGACGTCGAAGTGGAAGCGGCGGACCTGGTAGTCGCGCTGGCTGCGCGAGATGCCGGCGCCGAACTTGAGCTTCACCTGGTCGAGCGGGACGCGCACCGCGGCTTGCCCACCGAACGTGTTCTCGCCAAGGGTGCCGAACAGACGCTCGGCCGTGCCCGCGCCGCCCGCGATCGCGTAACCACCGTCGCCGGTCGATGTGCGCAGCAGGTCGCGCGTATCGGGCTCGTTTTGCGCCGTGCGAGAGGCAGTCCCCTGCCACTCGAGGATCGCCTTGGGATCGAGCTTGTGCTCGCCGATCAGTTGCGAGAAGACCAGCGAGCGCTGGAGGAACTGCATGCGCGTACGCTCGACGTCAGAACCGTTGTTCTCCGTACCGAGCACGTCGCTCGACGTGATGTCGGTCGAGTTCGCGTACATCGCAAACGCGTCGATCTTGTGGCCGGTCTTCGGCTGCCAACCCGCCGAGCCGATCGCTCCGAGCGTGGCCGTCTCGATGCCCGCCGTATCCTCGAGCTGCATGGGCGACGCGAGGTGGCCACCGTTGCCATCGCTCTCTCCGACGCGCGTGATGTGCGACTTGCGCTCGCTGTAGCCGTGGCCGTAGCTGACCGCGGCCGTGTAGCCGACGCGCTGCCCCGCGACCTTGACCGTATCTCCGAGCGTCGCACCGAGGCCGAGGTTCGGGCCCACCGTGCCGTCCGCGAGCTCCCAGTTCGACTTGAAGCCTGCCGCCTGTGCCGCGCGCTGCTCGGTCGTGAGCTGCGAGCCACCTGCGAGCGTGTGGCGCGGAATCGACGACGGCAGCGAACGATCGCCGCTCGCGTAGCCGAGGAAGTCGAGGCCCCCACCGTTCTGACCGTTCAGGTTCTGGAATGACGCCTGGCTGTTGTCGGCAACACCGACGCGGGCCTTGAACGTGAACTTCGTCGGATACGAGCGCGTCTCGATGCTGAGTGCACCGCCCGCGAAGCTCGCCGGGAGGTCGGGTGAGAACGTCTTGTTGACGGTGAGGTTGGTGATCAATGACGCGGGAAATAAATCGAGCGGCGCCGACGGCATGTCGGGATCCGGGCTCGGCAGCGGCACGCCGTTGAGTAGCGTCAGCGAGTAGCGACCACCGAGGCCGCGAACGACGAGATATTTGTTGTCCTGGATCGTCGCGCCGACCATGCGCTTCGCTGCATCACCGGCGTTGCTGTCGGGCGAGCGCGCGATCTGCTGCTGACCGATCGCATCGCTCACCGTCGGAGCGAACCGACGCTCGGCGAGCAGCGCAGAGTCCTTGCGCGTATCGATGACGTCGTAGACCTCGATCGTCTCTTCCTTCGCCTTCTGCTGGAGAAGATCGAGCCCGAGGTCGAGCGCCTGCGACTTGTCGGCGACGACGACAACCTTGCGCGTCTGACCGACGTACTCGGGCGTCTCGAAGTCGATCGTGTACTCGCCGGGCGCGAGCTTGAGCGTGAACGTGCCGTCGAGCTCCGTCGCGAGCGTTTGATCGCCGCCCGGTCCCTTGATCGAGATCGTCGCGGCGGGCATGCCCTCTTTAGATGCGTTGTCGATCACGCGGCCCGTGACCGTTCCCGTCGGTGTCTGCTCGGCCGGCGGTGCGTCCGCGGGTGGCGCGTCAGCAGGCGGTGCGTCGACGGGCGGTGCGGCCGGTTGATCGCTCGGCGGATCGGCAGGCTTGTCCTCGCTCGATGGCGCCTGCGTGGGCGGCGACGACTGCGCGTACGCAGCGGACGAGACAAGAGCTACTGCAACGACGACCGCTGATTGAACTCGCTGGAATCGAAACATTGCGACCTCCGCGGTGACCCGAATGGGCGCACCTTGGCAGCCTCAAATGTCGGGACAGCCCGGAGTGCGTGGCAGGAACGCAACGTGATGCGCAACGTTGACGTAACTTCGCAAAGAGATCTGCCCGGTAATTTATCGACGCGGACTCAGCTCCCCTGCCGACGACACGTCGTCGCAGCTTCGCAACGCGGTTGTCACGTAATAGTGTTCACGTCCGCCGATGCGATTCGTTGCCATGGTCTGCCTCGCGACCGCGTGCACCGGCGGTCCCGATCTCGATGGTCGTCAACAGCGCATCGTGAACGTTCTCTCCGAAGAGAACTATATGTGGGCGCGCCGCGACCCGGCGTTGCTCGCGATGAAGCTGCACAAGATGCAGCGCGGTCCCTACGAGTGGCTGCGTGGCACCGCCGGAGTGTTCTGGCGCGACACGATGGAGCCGCGCGCCGATCGTCCGACCACCACGTTCGGCTCTCCCGCGAGCTCGCGCGTGCTGCTCGTCGGCGATCCGCACCCGGAGAACGTCGGCACGTTCCGCTCCGACGACGGGACGATGTTCCTCGACTGGAATGACTTCGACTCGAGCGGTTACGGCCCCTTCACGGGCGACCTCCGTCGCCTCGGCGCGGGCCTCGCGGTCGCCCTCGTCGATCCGGACACCGCCCGGATGGTCGTCACCCGCGTGGTGACCTCGTACGCAGCGACCATGGCCGCGCTCGCTGCAGGAAGCGATGTCGGCCCGGTGGCGCACGGTCACGGTGCGCTGTTCGACGACGACCTCGACAAGGCGCTGAAGCACGGCGATGCCCGCGAGGGCGTCAACGAGGTCGCGCCCGTCATCGATGGTACGCGCGTTCTCGCGGTGGGCGATCTCGCACCGATCCCGTCCGATGGCGTGATCGAGGATCGCGTCTCCGAGGTCAGCGACGACGAAGCGGCGTGGATCGATGCGGCCGTGGCCCAGTGGCAAGCGGCTCATCCATCGACCGGTTCGATCAAGCTCCGCGCGCGCCGGATTGGATCTGGCGTCTCGTCCTACGCGGCGCTGCGGTACAACGTGATCCTCGAGGGGGAGACCGACGCGACTGACGACGATCGCCTGCTCGAGTTGAAGGAGACGCGCGACGGACTCGTCATCGCGGGCCAACCGCGCTTCGCGGTAGCCGAGTGGAGCTCACCTGGCGCGCGCGCGGTCGATACGCAGCAGCGTCTCCAGGCGCTGGACGGCGACCCGCTGTTGGGATCGGCGCTGGTCGGTGCGCTGTCGCTCAAGATCAAGGATCGCGAGGAGTACCAGCATGGAATCAACCACGAGGACCTGGCGGCGCTCGTGAGCAATCGGCAGAAGGACTACGAAGATCTCGGCGCGATCGCCGATGCGTACGGTCAGATGCTCGCCCACTCTCACGGCACCGCGCTCACGCAGGACGGTGTTGCCGGGTGGAGGGTGATCGAGCCGCTGCTATCGGGCCGCGAGGATGCGTTTGTCCAGGAGCTCACGGCGCTCTGCCTCGACGATGCAGCGCAGACCGTCGACGATCAATTGCGCATGGCGAGCTTTGACCTTGCGACGTTGGTCGTCCCGGAGTCGCTGTGAACGTGGAGACGCACATGAAGAGAATCGCGAAGACGACGAGCCGCAAGCAATGGATGTTGATTGGCGCGCTCGCGTCGTCGGTGTTCGGTACGTCGCTCGCGTTCGCGCAGCCCACCGACGAACCTGCGCCGCCCGTCGATGCTTCGCTGCCCGCGACGGGCGCGCCTCTCGATGAGGACACCGCGAAGCAGGACGCAGCCGGTGCGGCCGCCGTAAAAGCAGGACCGGTCAAGAAGACGTCGTTGGAGTGGACAGATTGCTCCGAGCCGCCCCAACCGATCTACGTGATGCCGGGAGACCAACTCTCCGGGTGTCAGCTGCAGGCGCAACAGCTCGCATTTCCCAAGTGGTCGAATCGTCCCTCCGTCGATCTCGAAGTTGTCACACAGGGGCGCTATTCGGTGAAGGACGGAGACAACCTCTCCGAGATCCGACTCGATCGCGGCGAAGTCGGCGCGCGTCTGCCCATGGGAAGTTGGCTCGCCGCGCAGTTCCGCGCCGAGGCGATTCGGTCGGTCTCCGATGGTGGCGCACTCGGTATCGACGGTGACTCGACCGTGCTGCGTGTGAAGTACGCGAACGTCGTCGCACATGGGCAGTTCGGTAAGTTGACTGTGGAAGGTGGCGGCGGCTTCCTCGCGGACCCGTGGATCCAAGCGATCGAGACGAGCTACTCGCTCAAGCCGCTGTCGCGCACGGGCAGCGAGCGCCTGCTCGGCTGGCAGACGGCGGATCTCGCGGGCATGGTGCGCGCGGCGTACGGACCGGCGCGCCTGACGGTGAACGTCGGCAACGGTGAAGGCCAGCGGTATCCCGAACGCAACAACGGCAAGACCACGACAGGCGTGCTCGAGGTCGTCGCGCTGCACAACACCGACGCGCGCGTGACGCTCCTCGGGATGGGCCGCGACGGTTCGGTCGGCCCGTCGCGCATCCGCGATCGCCGCGCGGGTGGTGGGGCAACCGCTGTGTTCGACATGGCGCGCGTTGGCTTCGACGTCGTCAAGGCGTGGGGCATCGGAGGTGACGGCGCCGCCGAGGGGACCGAGATCGGGGGCTGGGCCGAGGCGAACTACCAGCACCACTTCTTCGTCGGCGCGCGAGGTTCGACGCTCGGTTACAAAGCGGGCGGGCGCTCGTCGACGTTCGGCGGCGCGATCTCGTTCGGCGACACCCTCCGGACGGGCGGCGAGGCTCGTGTGTGGCTCGCCGTGGACCGCATCACCAACTCCGGCGGGGCCATGCCGCTCGCCGGTGCAGACTCCGGTGACGAAACTGTCATCATGCTGATGCTTTCGGGTAACGCGCTGTACTCGCCGAAGGACTACTAAGCGGCATGCGCGCCTCGCTTGTCCTCGTCGGCCTTCTCGGTGCCTGTAGCAACGCAGCCAGCCCCGATACGCCCGACGCGATGCCCCGGCCCGATGCGGACACGAGCGTGGATGCGAGCACCGACGCCGTCGATACGGCGCCGCTCGACATCCTGCGACTCAACGAGGTCGTGGCGTCGGGCACCCCCGACTGGATCGAGGTCGTCAATCACACCGCCGCTGCCGTGCAGATGAGCGACTTCTGCTTCACGGACACGCTCACGGACTTCACGACGTGCAAACCGTTCGCGGCGATGTCGCTCGCTCCTGGCGCGCGGTTCGCGCAGGACATCGACACCGCGACTGCGGGCTTCAAGCTCGCGAGCGATGAAGAGGTCTGGATCTTGCGCATCGCCGATCAGCGCATCAGCGACGGCGTCGATTGGGACGAGGGGGACTCGCCCGCGAACAGTAGCTTCGCGCGCCTCCCCGATATCACGGGCCTGTTTGCGACGACGAATCAGCCGACGAAGGGCGCGGTGAATCTCGCGAGCGATCCAAACGCGCCGCTGCGCACGCTCGTGATCAACGAGGTCGCAGCGGCAGAGACCACCGACTGGGTAGAAGTCGTGAACACCACGAACGCGCAGGTCGAAGCGTCGGACTACTGCTACGTCGACAACAGCGCGGCGGCGTGCTTCCCGTTCCCGGCGGGCACGATCGCCGCAGGTGGATACCTCGCTGTCGACGCGAGCGATGCCATCTCCGGCTTCGCCTACGGCAGCGCTGACTCCGCGATCGTGAAGCGCGTCTCGGACCTGCACATCTCCGACAGCGTTGACTGGACCGCAGGGCAGGCCGGACCGGCGGGCTCGAGCTACGCGCGGCACCCCGATACGACGGGCGCATTCGCGAATACGAGCACGCAAACGCGCGGCGCGAAGAACAACTAGCGTTGACACAGCCGCGAGCGCGACCCACGTTGCCGGCGTGAACGCGGAGGAACGTAGAGACGTCGTCACGGCCCTCCGTTGCGACTACGCGGTCGCGCTTGCCAGCCTCCACACGGCAGGCGTTCGGATCATGATGTTTCCGAACGAGCCCTCGTCGTTCCATGCCCAGCGCGTTCTCGTCGCGCTCGCGCGTCGCAGACTGGTGAGCGCCGACTCGTCGCGTGCCGAGAGCGCGCGGATCGAGGAAGCTCGCGAGCTCACTCGACTGCGCGATATCGCGCGTCGCAACGCGAAGGTACTGCGTGGGAATTCGCGAGAAGCTCGACTCGAGCGTCGTCGGTTCGAGGCGCTCGCGAGAGAGTGGGACGAGCGCGCGAACGAAGTTCTGCGCGGTGCGTCGAACTGACTAACGCCGCGAGGGGGGGGACTTCGCCGCGAGGCACCGAGCGAACAACTAGCCGCCGAACAGGCGCGAGATGAAGCCGAAGATGCCGCCCGGGCGCAGGTCGGCGACGGGTTGACTGCTCGCTGCGTTCTGTTGCGCGGCGAGCTCGGGCCACGCGCTCCACAGCGACATCAGCGCCTGACGCGCGAGATTGAGGCCCTGATCGTTCGCGTGCAGCGTCGCGAGGTAGGTGCGCGTCGTCGTGAACTGGCCGTACTCGACGGCGACCTCTCGACGCGTCGCGGCCTCGGGGATGGAGACGCCGTGCGATGCGCCGCTCGCGCTCACCTGGTCGTAACCCGACGTGTCGCGGCCCGCCTCGCGCGTGAGCTTGGCGGCCGTGTCGAGCTGATCCCAGATGCCGGAGAACGAGCGCTCCGCTTCGCCGCGCGTGACATCCGCTGTGGACTCGTCGCCGCCAGCGACGGCGCGCGTGTAGCGCTGGAGGACATCGCGATGCGTGTCGACCAGCGCCTGCGCGATTCCAAGGGCCTGCATGACCGCCGTGCTCATGCGTCGATCATACGGCGAGGCAAGGCTGCTACGCGAGGCGAGGGCGGGAATCGCGCTTGGCGAGCGCCATGATGGCGAGCATCTCCCACACGAGGTTCGCGGACAGGTGGGCCGTGATGTCGCTGTGATCGAGCGGCGGGCAGAACTCGACGAGGTCGCCACCGACGACATTGCAGCCGGCGAGCCCGCGGATCAGCTGCAGCGCCTCGCGCGCGGAGATGCCGCCGGGGACGGGCGTGCCGGTGCCGGGAGCGTAGGCAGGATCGATCGCGTCGACGTCGAACGTGATGTAGAGCGGGCGCGTTCCGATCCGCTCGCGCAGCTCGGCGCAGACGCGCTTGGGCGAGCGCTCCGCGATGTCGTCGGCGGAGAAGATCGAGTGCTCGCGCGAGCGAACGAGATCCGCGTCGGACGCCGCACCGCGCGGACCGCGAATGCCGAGCTGGTAGAGCTGGCCTTGCTCGACGAGGCCTTCGTCGATCGCGTGGCGCATGAACGTGCCGTGGTGAAACGCGTCGCCCCACACGTCGGGGGTGGACGTGTCGAGGTGCGCGTCGAAGTGCACGCACGCGAGCGGGCCGTGGCGCTTTGCGAGTGCGCGCATGACCGGCAGCGAGACGGAGTGATCACCACCGACGATGATCGGCTTCACGAGTGCAGCGGCGAGCTGGCGCACTTCGGCTTCGACGGCCGCGCGCATGATCTCGCGATCGAACGGCGGGAAGACAACGTTGCCGCCGTCGACGCAGCGCAAGCGCGAGAACACGTCGATCTCGTGGACCGGGTGATATGACTGCACGAGCGCCGACACGCGGCGGACGTGATACGGCGCGAGCCGTGCGCCGGGTTGATAGGTCGTTCCCGCGTCGGTGGGAACACCGAGGATCGCGCAGTCGGCGTTCGCGACAACGTCAGGGCCGTTGGGCAGCCGATAGAACGGGATTTGACCGTGGCGTAGATACTCGAGCGCTGGGGTCTGCATCGTTCCACCTCGTTTGATCGAGTAGATGAGAGATCACACCGCGGCAACGCGCCGCCATTGCTTCGGGAGACTCGCCGGTACGCGGATGCATCGGCGCGCCGAACGTGAGCTTCACGTCGATGGCGGGCCGCCCGGTCATCCACACGTAGTGGGGGAAGAACGTCTGCCCGTCGCACCATGCCATCTCGGGATCGCGATAGCGGATCGCGACGGGGATGACCGGCACGCCGAGGCGTTGCGCGATCCCAAAGGTGCCGCGATAGAACGGCAGCACCTCGCGGCCTTTTGACGTCGTGCCCTCAGCAAAGTTGAGGACAGACGTCCCTGCGGCTAGCAGGTCGTGCACGCGGCGAAGTGCTCGCACGCGTGACGATGGATCCGTTCTCCGCACGAAGATCGTGCCGAGCGCAGCGCCAATGGCGCCTACTACGGGCCAGCTTTCAACCTCTCCCTTCGCGATCGGCAAGGCCGGACACATGGGGACGATCGCGAGTGGGTCGAGGTAGCTGACATGATTCGCGACGATCAATGCGGCACCGCGCGGTACATCCCCCCGCAACGTGACGCGTAGATCGTGCGCGCGCGCGACTGCTCCCAGTGCTCCGGCAAGCCGATGCGCGGCGGCGTGTGGATCGCGTGGCGGAGCCATGCGAACCGAGCCGAGCTCGGCGAGCGCGTTGAACAGTCCGCGACCGATATGACGCGCAGATGTGAGCGTCTTCACGATGATCACACTCTGCGCTGCGCTGATGGCGTGACGCGTCACCTCTCGCAACGTGTCCGCGACGTGTTGGGGGCGCTTGTTGCGTCGCTATGTGACGCGACGGAAACGCGAACGTGACCGAGGTGGTGCGCGCTTCGTCACCAATCGGTTGCATTGGTTAACCGGAGTCGTAACCGCCGGTTTCTAGCCTGGGATGTGCTCCACGTGACGTCCCCCGACGACCCCAGCGCGCCCCTCCAACCACTCCGCGTGAGTGTGTTGGCCGCGATCTCGAGCGCGCACACGCAGGCGATCGTTAATGACTTCCGTCGCGAAGCGCTCGTGATCGATGTCGTGACGCTCGCCGCGCTCGACTCGCTGCCCGCAACGCCCGTCTATCTCGTCGCGATGGATCCATCGATGATCACCGAGCTCGGCGCGCGCTGCGTTGCGTGGGCTGCGACGGCAGAGCTGCGCAGCGGCCTCATCGGCATCATCGAGAACGGCGACCACGACGCGATCGAAGCGCTGCTCGCGACCGGCTTCGATGACGTCGTCGCGTCGCCCGCGTCGAGCCGCGAGCTCGTCGCCCGTGTGCGCGCGGTTCATCGCCGCGTTCACTGGAAGGGCATCTCCAACGGTCGTCTTCGCTTTGGCGATCTGACACTCGACCTCTACGGTCGCGAGCTGTGGATCGACGGCAAGACGATCGCGCTCACGTCGATCGAGCTCGCCGTGCTGCGCGAGCTGATCAAGGCTCGCGGCAAGCCGCTGTCTCGCGCGGAGCTGCTGGATCTCGCGTGGGGCGAGGGCGACCTCGAAGTCTCCGAGCGCGCCGTCGACAACGTGATCCTTCGTCTGCGCCGCAAGCTGCCGAGCCCCGACTTGATCGAGACCGTACGCAGCGTGGGCTTCCGGATCGCCGATCGCAGTTAGTCGTCGATCTCGATGATGATGTCATCGAGGTTGATCACGTCTTCAGGCGCAGTGATGCTCGTCGCCGGCTTGTCGGCAGCGGGCTTGTCCGCTGCCTTGTCGCCACTAGCGGCAGCGGGCGTTGCGACCTTCGTGTCAGCGTCGTCGTCGTCCGTGGCGGCACTGCTCGCGACGACCGATGCGGCCGCGCGCGGAGCGAGGCTCTCGCCACCGTCGTTCTCCGCTTCCACTGGACGATCCTTGGGCCACGCGGGATCCTTGCCGTGACCGATCCCGCAGCCAGCGGCGACGAGTAGCACGAGGGCCCAGCGCATCCCGTAAGGGTAGCAAGCGTGGTACGCGAGAGCCATGATCACGGTCGGCAAGAAGGCGCCTGCGTTCACCCTCGAGTCCAGCGACGGCGGCAAGGTCAAGCTCGGCGACCAGGCCGGCAAGGTCGTCGTCGTCTACTTCTATCCCCGCGACAACACGCCGGGCTGCACCATCGAGGCGCAGGAGTTCGCGGCTGCCGTCCCCGCCCTCAAGAAGCTCGGCGCCATCGTCTACGGTGTGAGCAAGGACTCGATCGCGAGCCACTGCAAGTTCCGCGACAAGTACAGCCTGTCGTTCCCGCTGCTCACGGACCCCGACGGCAAGGTCATGGAGGCCTACGACGCGTGGGGCGAGAAGAACATGTACGGCAAGAAGATGATGGGCATCATCCGCTCGACCGTTCTGATCGGCAAAGACGGCAAGGTCGTGAAGCACTGGCCCAAGGTCAGCGTGAAGGGCCACGTCGCTGACGTCGTCGACTCCGTCAAAGAGCTCGCAAAGAGCTAATCACTGCCACACTAGTTCCGTTGCCGAGCCCGAGCCCGCGCCCGAGCCCGAGCCCGCGATTTTGTCGCATCTGGCCGGCCGCGGGTGGTCTTATCCCGTGGTCGCTCGCACCTCGCGGATCAACTGGGAGTCGTCGTGATCGCCGACGAGACCACGTGAGGCAATGGTCGAACTTAGCGGCTGCGTGTCGTCGTGATGCTCACGGTCACGGTCGGTAGAATCGCGGGCTCGGGCTCGGGCTCGGGCTCGGGCTCGACTCGAGCGCGTTCAACCGATGACAATTTCTGAGGTCGAGTACCTGGGTACGGCATCACGGATAGACGCAGTTCGTGCCGGCGCAGACGCAGAGCTCGGGCTCCGTCGCGGGGAACAGGTAGCCCGTCGCCATGCACATCTCGTCCTTGTCGGCGCGTTCGCCCGCATGGAGGGCGATCGGACCCGCGTTGTTGTACGTGCACGAGAACGTCAACTTGTCGCCGGTGAACGTATAGAACGGCGTCGCCATCCACTCGGTGGCGCCCGGGTTGTTCCAGTCGGTGCTCGTGAACGCCACGTCGGTGCTCGTCGGCATGCCGTTGAGCACCTCGGTCAGCGCCGCGTGCTTGTGCGCGTGCATCGACATCCGCCAGAACTTCGCGTCCGTGGGCGTGTTGCACGTCTGCGTGAAGGACACGCCGTTCGTCGCGGCGGGGATATCGAGCTCCGTCTGATACGTGATGTACGGAGCCGTGGGCGTGTAGTCCGTCGCATCGGGAAGCGCTTCGGCGTCGATCGTGACGTTCGCGTTCACCGTGCTGTCGCCGAGGTTCAGATAGTGGATCTGCACGAAGCCCGACGTGCCGGCCGGGATCAACTGCGCGAGTGGCTTGCCGGCGCCGTCGTCGGCCGGGAGCTCGACCGTGTCTGTCGCCGTCTCCGACGCGTATGTCCAGATCGCGGAGCTCTGCAGCGTCGTGAAGTCGCTGAACGTGCAGTTCTGCGTTGTCATCGTTCCGACGGGCTGGAAGTCGCCATGGGTCGTGAACATCACGGCATGGTGTACACCGGAGCTCAGGTTCGATGACCACTTGTGGATCGCGAGAGCCTCGGTGTTCGGCGTGTGGAAGTAATAGCAGTAGGTGACTTCCTCGCCGGAGTGGACGGTGATGGCGGGCGTCTTGATCTGGAACGTCTTGACGCCGGGCGGACCGCTGTCGCTACCGGAGCCGGCGTCGGCGTCCATGGGCGCGTCATCACCTTGGACTCCAGGGCCAGAGGACGATCCGCACGCGGCGAGCAAGAGGAGGGCGACGAGAGCGCGCATCGCGAGTCCTGCAGCCTACCGCGCGATCGGCAAACGGGGCCTGGTTTTTCACAACAGCTGCGCCGGAGTGCGTGAGCCAGCCCACAGGCATATGCTGCGCGGATGGCTCAGTTCGACGTGGACCTCTTCGTGATCGGCGGCGGCTCCGGCGGTGTGCGTGCGGGGCGCGTTGCGGCGGAGTACGGGGCAAAGGTCGCGATCGCCGAGTCGAGTCGCTGGGGCGGCACCTGCGTGATTCGCGGATGCGTACCGAAAAAGCTGATGGTCTACGCGAGCGAGATCAGTCGCGCGATCGCCGAGGGACCCGCGAATGGCTGGACGATCGGCGAGTCACGGTTCGATTGGGCGACATTGATCGCAGCAAAGGATCGCGAGATCGCGCGGCTGGAGGGCGCGTATCGCACGCGGCTCGAGAAAGCGGGCGCGCGCGTGATCAACGGTCGCGCGGTGCTCGCCGACGCCCACACGGTCGAGATCAACGGCGAGCGCATCACGGCCGCGAACATCCTCGTCGCGACGGGCGGCGCACCCAAGTCGCCGGGGCCCGGCTGGGTCACGAGCGATGACGTGTTCCACATGCCGACGCTGCCCAAGCGCATCACGGTGCTCGGCGGCGGCTACATCGGGATCGAGTTCGCGCACATCTTCAACGGCCTCGGCGCCGAGGTCACGCTGATCCACAAGGACACGCACGTGCTGCGTGGCTGGGATCCCGACGTGCGCGAAGCCGTGACCAAGAACATGTGCGGCGTCGGGGTCACGGTGATCGCATGCGACACGATGACGACGCGCGACGACTGCCGCACCGTCGTCGCCGGTGAGCTCACGATCGCGAACGACCTCGCGATGGCCGCGATTGGCCGCTTTCCCAACTCCAAGGGCCTCGGCCTCGCCGAAGCGGGCGTGCGGATCGACGAGCGCGGCGCGATCAGCGTCGACGAATTCTCCAAGTCGAGCGTCCCGCACATCTACGCGGTCGGTGACGTCACGGGCCGCGTCGCGCTGACCCCGATCGCGATCCGCGAAGGTCACGCCGTCGCTGACACGTTGTTCGGTGGTCGTCCCACGCCGGTGCACCACCACCTCATTCCGTCGGCCGTGTTCGCGCAACCGGCCGCGGCGAGCGTGGGTCTCACCGAGCCCGCGGCGACGGCGGCAGGTCACGACCTGCGCATCTACCGCGCAAAGTTCCGCCCCATGCGCTACGCGCTCTCCGGTCGCGACGAGCAGGTCACGATCAAGCTCATCGTGGACAAGCAAAGCGACAAGGTGCTCGGCCTGCACATGGTCGGCTCGGACGCCCCGGAGATCGTGCAGACCGCCGCCATCGCGGTCACGATGGGCGCGACCAAGGCCGACTTCGACCGCACGTTTGCGATGCACCCGACGACGGCCGAAGAGCTCGTCCTGCTCCGTTAAGAACAAAAAAAAACGGCCGCCGAAGCGACCGTCTTTTCTACGAGTCGCGAAACTTACGCGACGCGCGCCTGCGGGAGCTGGCCCGGGACGCCGCGATCGACGGCCTTGTTCAGCTCGGCCTGAATGATGGCCGTACCGAGGAGCGGAATGAAGTTGTTGGCGACCACCATGAGGATGAACGCCATCACCTGGCTCTGCTTGCCCTGCGTGACGTGCTCGACGCCACCGGCGAACTTCCAGAGCCAGTAGAGGTTCGCGATCGGAACGATCAGCAACCAAGCCGTCGGGATGTCCGCGCCCTGGCGAACCATTTCATTCTTGGTCTTGACCATCCAGACCAGCATGTAGATGCCGAACGTGATGATGGACAGGACGATGACAGAGACGACAGAACGCTTGGTCACTCGATATTCTCCCTTTGGCCTCAGAGCGAGGCCGTTGAAACACCCGGACGTATCGTACAGCTGAAGGGTCGCATCACGAAAGCCGATCGCGATAATCGCGATATCCGAATTTTCTGTGCACGGTGATTTTCTGGGTCACCGGATCGTGGGTGCAAATCGACGGCAGGCGCACCCCGTTGAAGGTGGTCGTTTTGACCATGGTGTAATGCGCCATATCGAGGAAGACGAGCTTGTCGCCGGGCACCAACGGGCGGTCGAACGAGTAGTCCCCGATGACGTCGCCAGCGAGGCATGTCATCCCACCCAGGCGGTATGTGTGGGGTTTCACGCCGGGATCGGCGGCGTCGATAATGACCGGGCGGTACGGCATTTCGAGCACATCGGGCATGTGAGCCGTCGCTGACGCGTCGAGGATCGCGATGTCCATCCCGTTGTGAAAGGTGTCCATCACCGAGGCGACGAGCACACCGGTGCCGAGCGCGACTGCCTCACCTGGCTCGAGATAGACGGGGATGTCGTCGTGGCGCTCGCGGAACTCGCGAATGATTCTGATCAGCCGCTCGCGGTCGTAGTCGGGGCGGGTGATGTGGTGACCGCCTCCGAAGTTCACCCAGGCGCGGCCTTTGATGAATTCGCCGAACTTGGCCTCGAACGCGACGAGGGCGCGCTCCAGGGCGTCGCTGTTGACCTGGCAGAGCGTGTGGAAGTGCAGGCCGTCGACGCCGTCGAGGTCGTGCTCCTTCAGATTTGCGCGCGTCGTGCCGAGGCGGCTGAACGCACCCGCTGGATCGTAGAGCGCGACCTCGACCTCTTGGTGCTCGTGGTTCACGCGCAGGCCCGTCGAGATGTGACGACCACCGTCGCGCGCCTTGCCGATCGCCGCCTTGTGCTTGCGAACCTGGGCGGGCGAGTTGAGAACGATATGATCAGCCAGCGTGACGAGCTCTGCCATCTCCGCGTCGGAGTAGGCCGGCGCGTACGCGTGGATCTCGCCGCCGAGCTCTTCACGCGCGAGGCGCGCTTCGGCGACAGACGACGACGTCGCGCCCGAGAGGTACTTGGCGACGAGCGGAAACGTCGACCACTGCGCGAAGCCCTTGAGCGCGAGCAGGATCGTGCAGCCCGCTTTGCGCTGCACCTCGTCGAGGATCTGGAGGTTCTTCTCCAGCGCGCCGAGGTCCGTCACGAACGCCGGCGTCTCCAGCTCGGAGACATCGATCGCGCGCGCGACATCGGCGCCTAACGCCGCGCCTGCGCTCATCAGCGCTCTTCCACGTGCCAGGGCAGGCCGCGCTTCGCGACATCGGCGAGGAACGGATCGGGATCCATCTGCTCCATGTTGAAGACGCCGTGGCCGCTCCACGCGCCGGTCGCCATCATCACGGCGCCGGTCACCGCGGGAACGCCCGTCGTGTACGACACGGCCTGCGCGCGCACTTCCTTGTACGTCTCTGCGTGGTCGCAGATGTTGTAGATGAAGACGCGCTTCTTCTTGCCGTCCTTCATGCCCTCGCAGAGGCATCCGATGGACGTCTTGCCCGTGTAGTTCTTCGCGAGCGACGCCGGATCCGGCAACAACGCGCGGAGGAACTTCATCGGGACGATCTTTTTGCCCTCGAACTCCACCTCGTCGATGCGCGTGATGCCGATGTTCTGCATCACCTCGAGGTGCTTCAAGTACGACTCGCCAAACGTCATCCAGAAGCGGATACGCTTGAGACCCTTGGGCGCGTAGTTCTTCGCGAGGCTCTCGAGCTCCTCGTGATAGAGGAGGAAGCTCTTGCGCTCGCCGACGCCGGGATAGTCGAACATGCGCGACACGCTGAGTGGATCGGTCTCCTTCCACTCGCCGTTCTCCCAGAACCGACCGCGCGCCGTGATCTCGCGGATGTTGATCTCGGGGTTGAAGTTGGTCGCGAACGCCTTGCCGTGCGAGCCACCGTTGCAGTCGACGATGTCGATGTTCTCGACCGTGTCGAGGTGGTGCTTCATCACGTACGCGCAGAACACGTTGGTGACGCCCGGGTCAAAGCCCGAACCGAGCAGCGCCATGCGGCCCGCCTTGGCGAAGCGCTCCTGATACGCCCACTGCCACGAGTATTCGAACTTCGCGACATCGAGCGGCTCGTAGTTCGCCGTATCGAGGTAGTCGACGCCGGCCGCGAGGCACGCGTCCATGATGTGGAGGTCCTGGTACGGCAGCGCGACGTTGATGACGAGCTTGGGCTGGTATTCCTTCAGCAGCGCGGTCAGCTCGGGCACGTTGTCGGCGTCGACCTTCGCGGTCTGGAGCTTCCGACCGTGCATCTGCTCGATCTCCGCAGCGAGCTTCTGGACGGGCTCGATGCGACGGCTCGCGAGCATCACGTCGGAGAACACCTGCTTCTCCATCGCGGCTTTGTGAGCGACGACGCCGCCGACACCGCCGGCACCGATGATGAGGACCTTCGTCATGGTCCTGCTTTTACCATTTCAGCGCCCGGAAGCGGCGTAGTGGGCGGCGATCTGCGCTTGCGTCAGCGCGTGGTCGTAGATCGCGATCTCGTCGAGCCGCCCGTTGATCTTGTTGAACTGGCCGGGCGAGTTATCGCCGATGACGAGCGTGCCGCCCGTGCCCGCCGGCAACGTGCCGACGTTCTGATTGCCGTCGAACGCTTCGCCGTCGATGAACATGTGCGTGCGGTCGCCGTCGTAGGTGGCGACCGCGTGGACCCATGCTCGCGGTGGAGTCTGATCGCTCGTGGCGTAGTCGCGCTCCTCTCCACCGTACTCGCGCGAATGGAGGAAGTAGCCGATGCCGAAGTACGCCTGCCAGCCGATCGTTCCGTCGTCGTTGTAGCGATAGAACAGAAACCGCGTGTCGTTGCTGTCCTCGGAGAGCACCCAGGCTTCTGCCGAGTACGGCACGCCTGCGAACGCGTAGTAGTCACCAATCTCGAGCCGGGTCGAGATGCCGTCGAACTGCACCGCGCGGTCGTCGTTGACCGCCCCTGCGACGCCGTAGACGACGTTGCCCTGAAACATGCCGTCGGGCCCGCCCGCGATCTCGTTGTGCGCGACGGTGCCGGTGTCATTCAAGCGCCAGTACGAGACTGGATTGTCGGCGAGCACCGCTGTCGCGTAGACAGACCGCCCCGCGTCGTCGAGACCGGTTCCGTCGGGTCCCGCGTTACCTGCATCGGACGCAGATCCGCCGAATTCGAGGCGGCCGCAGCCCGCCAATAGAACACCGAGCGCGAGGACCCACACGCACGCGCGAGCATACCCTCAAAGCGCGGTGACCCGCGGCGCCAGGCTTAGTCGCCGATCGCGTCGAGCTCGGCGTCGTCGGGCGGCGTCAGGTCGCGCTTCGCCGCTTTGACGATGCGCTTGGCAAACCGCTTCGCGCGCGAGTCGAACGCGTCGCGACCGGCGTTGCGCGCAGACTTCATCATGTCGGCGAGCTGCACGTCGATCGTCGCTTTCAGATGATCGAGCGCGTCGGCCTGGATGGTCTGGCCATACGTGTTCACGAACTCGCGCAGCATGATCAGATCGACGGCAGGCGAGAGCTGGTCGACGACGGCCGAGACCTCGTCCTTGATCGCGGTGAGACGCTGGCCCGCGTGATCGGCGACGAGCTCGAGCTGATAGACGAGCTCCTTGGAGCGGCGGCGCCACGTGTGGAACTGCTGCTTGCTCTTCTTGCTCTTGGCGCGCGCGGTGCGTGCCTGGTTGTAGATCTCTTCGATGCCGTCGACGACATCGCTCCACGACAGCTCCTGCGGCAGCGCGGCTTCGAGTGCTTCGGCCTGCGCTGTGGCGCGCGTGGCGGCTTCGGCGAGGAGCCGCTCGAGCTCGGCGGTGGTGGGGAGCGCCTCGGCGGCGTTGTCGAGCACGCGGCGAGCGGTGGCGCGATCCTCGTCCGACAGCGCGAGCTGCGCGAGCGTCTCCGGCGCGACTGCGTGATCGCGCGCAGTACCGAGGCCGCGACGAGCCTCCTGCAGCGCGCGACGAACGGCGCGGTACTCGCTCTTGGGCAACGCGTACTGCATGAGCGAGAGCACGGCCCGCGCGCGACGTAGCGCCTTGCGTGCATCGTGAACGGCGGTGGTCGCGCCCTGATCCACCTTGCTCGCCGCTTCCTTGGTCTTGGCCACGGCATCAGCGAACTCGCGGAGCAGCGCCTTGCGGAGATCCGCCGGCTCGTACAGCGCCGACACCTTCTTACCGAGGGGACCAAGCTTGTCGTGCTCGGCGTAGTGCAGCGTGCTGATCGGCTTCGGTGCGTCGGTGGTCATGGCCATTCGCGCCGGACCATACATTGTCGCTTCCGGATTACCGCAACGTCATCGCAATTTCGTCTGGCTCTAGCGAAACTGTCACACAAGCCCACGCTATCGTGACGCATGGCCAAGTCGATCCTGTTCGATCCCGTCGAGAGTCCGTACCTGGTTCCGTTCGACGACTCGTTCAAGATCAAGAAGTTCCCGACGAAAGCGGACGACAAGGGAACGAAGGAAGAGAACGTCGAGGCGCTGGAGAAGAGCGTCCACAAGATCGGGAAGATCCAGGAGCGGCTCTACGCGCACGATCACTACAGCGTGCTGCTGATCTTCCAGGCGATCGACGCCGCCGGTAAGGACGGCACGATTCGCGCGGTGTTGACGGGCCTGAACCCCGCCGGTGTCGACGTGCACTCGTTCAAGCAGCCGAACGGCGAGGAGCTCGATCACGACTTTCTGTGGCGCAGCCAGCGCGCACTGCCCGAGCGCGGTCGCATCGGCGTGTGGAACCGCTCGCACTACGAGGAGGTGCTCGTCGTGCGCGTGCATCCCGAATATCTCGACGGGCAGCACCTCCCGTATCGCCCGGAGAAGCTCGACGATCTGTGGGAGCAGCGCTACGAGTCGATCGTCGCAGCAGAGAAGCACTGGGCACGCAACGGCGCGGTGATTCTGAAGTTCTTCCTGAACGTGTCGCAGAAGGAGCAGCACTCGCGCTTCCTCGCGCGCATGCAGGATCCCGACAACCACTGGAAGTTCAGCGCGGCGGACCGGAAAGAGTCCGAGTGCTGGGATGCCTACATGGACGCGTATCAGGCGGCGCTCAACGCGACGAGCAAGCCGTGGGCGCCCTGGTACTGCATCCCCGCCGACAGCAAACCGAAGATGCGCGCGACGGTGGCGGACATCATCCAGCAGACGTTGAAGCAGCTCGATCTTCCGTACCCGGAGCTACCGGACAAAGCGCTCGCCGAGCTCGAGGCGTACAAGGCGGTGCTCGAGAAAGAGCTCGCTTAGTGGGCGTCTACCGCGACTCGATGGAGTCGTGTCCGCGCTGCGGAACGGAGCTGACGCAAGCGGGCGCGGCGCGCGCGTGCTCGACGTGCTCCGGGTTGTGGCTCGGCGTCGGCGATCTCGACGAGATGGCGACGCAGATGCAGAACCCGCCGCAACAGGTGAACTTGAAGTTGCTCGTGGTGGATCGTCAGCCGCTGGCGTGCCCGTCATGCTCGACACCGATGCAGACCGTCGAGCTGTTCGGAGTGCCGATCGACATCTGCCGCAAGAAGCATGGCGTCTGGTTCGACGCGAACGAGCTCGCCCAGGTCCTGCTGCGCTCGGTCGGGGTCACGAGCCCCGACATGCGCTAGGACCAATGCCGCTCACTTAGTGGCGAGGTCGACTCATTTCGATCGGTTTGTGTCTGTCCGTCGAGCCCGAGCCCGAGCCCAGGCCGAAGGCCGGAGCCCGAGCCCGAGCCCGCGATCTTCCGCGGACCGACGTCACCCATGTGCCTTGGCAGACCGAGAACCGATGTTCCTTGTTGCACCCCTTGTTGCACCCAGACCGAGAACGGATGTTCCTTGATGCACCGTTCTCGTCGGACACCATTGCATCCAGAAAATCGCGGGCTCGGGCTCGGGCTCGGACTCGGGCTCGAAACAGCAGGATCGTTTCGATCGGTTTGCGCCTATTGATCGGCATTGGCGCTAGCCGTCGGTCACTGGCACGAGCGGCTCGCGAGCCAGATCTCGAAGCTGCCGGAGCGATTCGACGCGAATGCGAGCGTCTCGCCATCGACCGAGATCGCCGGGTCGTCATCGGAGGTCCCGGATTCGCTCACCTCGTCGACGCGCTCGATCAGGTCGTACGTGGCACCGATCGCAGCACGGTGGCCACGCCAGATATCATCCAACGCTCCGTCGCTGCGCGTGGTCTCGAAATAGATATCCAGACCATCCGAGCTCAAGCTCGCAAAGCCTTGGTACGGCGTCGTGTCGAGCTCGGTGATCTGCGTGACATTGCCGAACGTCGTTCCGTCCCCCGCCGCGCGGAACAGGTTCGAGCTCGCCGTGAACACCAGCTCGGTTCCATCCGGGGAGATTCCCGGGCCAGCGAGCTCCTGGGCTGCGAGCTCTGCCACGAGCTGCGGAGGGCCAAACGGATCGGACGGTTGCGCGCGCACTGCGCGATAGAGGCGACCCGGTGTCTCCCCGCGCTGGAAGTACAGCGTCAATCCATCCGCGGTGAGCGTCGGCGAGCGATCGAAGTCGGTCGTATTTACCGTCGACAGATTCACTGCAGGCCCGAAGTCCGCCGACGTCGAGGCACGCGTCGCGGTCCAGATGTCTGCGTTGCCCACCCCGCCCGCGCGCCCGGAGTCGAAGTAGAGCGTCAGCGTGTCCGCGCTCAGCGTGGGACCGAAGTCGCTGCCGCCGCTGGTGGCAGTCTGGGGCCGGACGTTCGTCCATGGACTGCACGCGGTGACGGCATCGGGAGCATCGGCATTCGCATCGACGAGCGGGTTGAAGTCGATCCGTCCACACGCGGCGAGGCCCACCAGAAGGGAAGCGCTCATCATCCGGCGATCGTGCGGGGTCACCGCGCTTCGAGCCTCACGGTGGGGATCCCACGAGCTCGTCGAACGTGTCGGTGAACGCGCGATCCTGCGAACAGGTGCGCATCAACGGCGCGGCCACGATCTCCTGCGCGGCAGCATCGTTGTCCGTCGCGTGCGGCTCGAGCGCGGCGCGCAGCTCCTTTGCGCGACCGTCATGCAGCACTTTCTTGTTCGCGGCCACGACATCCGCATTCGCCGCCTCGAGCTGCTTGAGCTGCACCGTCGCGGCGGCACAGTCAGTGTTCGCGGTGAGCAGCTTGGCGACGGACTGATAGAGCTGCGTCGCGCGCGTCGCGAGCACGGGCAGGTTCTGATCGAGCGGAACAGGCTGCGGGGCAGCAGCTGCCGTCGTCGGAGCAACGGGCGGCGGGGTCGTCGCCTTCGGTGCAGGCGACGATCCGCAGGCCGCGAGTAGCACGAACGCGACGATCCTCATGCCGCCATGATCGCATGCGCGCGCCAGCAGGGCTACAGGGTCGGCATCGTGACCATCACCTCGCGGACGGCCGCGTCGCGAGCGCACGGGGCGTCGACGGTGAAGTCGCGCTCGATGGACTTGCCGTACTCCGCCGCTTTCGCGTCGTACGCGTGCATCTCCGTCGTGAGCTCCTTCGCGCGGGCCGGATCGCTCTGCACGCGATGAGCCCGGTCGATCGCGGGCTGCATCAGCGCGAACTGCTTCTTCAGCGCGGCTGCGAGGGCGGGGCAGTCGCTGCGGTTGTCGTGGACGATGCGCACGACGGCGGCGACATCCGCATCGAGCTGCGCCGCGAGCTGCTTCATCTCGCTGGGCGGCGCCGGCTTTTGCTGACCGCCACACGCGGCGAGGACGACGAGCAGCGAGCTAGTTCTTCGCATCGTTGAGCGAGGACAGCTCGTTCTCGGTAACGAAGCGACCGCGCTCGTCCTTGGTGACCTTCGCGATCGCGACGTGCGGATCGTGCGTGAAGAACACGCGGCCGTTGCGCGAGACGAGGTCGGTGAGCAGCGTCGTCTTCTCGTCGATGATGAGCTCGGGGTAGCGGTCGTAGCCCATCGTGATCGGCGCATGAACCCACGCCTTGCCAGGGATGAGGTCCGACGCGAACAGCACGGGGCCATCCGGCATCTCGACCTCGGTGAGCAAGAGACCGGGCGTGTGACCCGAGCTGCGATGGAAGCGAAAGCCGTTGCCTAGCGCGGTCGCGCGATCACTCGCGGCGAGCTCGAGCCGACCACTCGCGGCGAGCAGGTTGGTAAAGCCCGGGATGAATGACGCGCGATCGCGAGCGTGGGGAGCGACGGCCCGCTGCCACGCCTCCGCGCCCACAACATAGGTAGCGCGCGGGAACACGAGCTGCGGTTGCGCGCCACCCACGTACTCGGTGAGAGCGCCACCGGCGTGGTCGAAGTGCAGGTGCGAGAGAACGACGACGTCGATCTGCTCCGGCGTCACGCCGAGCGTGGCGAGCGACTCGAGCAGCACGTGGCTCTGCTCCTGGACACCGTAGCGCTCGCGCAGGACGGGGTCGAAGAACGCGCCGATCCCGGTCTCGATCAGGATGTGCTTGCTGCCCTCTTTGACGAGCAAGCAGCGGCAGGCGAGGGGGATCCGGTTCAGCTCGTCGGGCGCGATCCATTTTTCCCACATGGTCCGCGGGGCGTTGCCGAACATCGCGCCGCCATCGAGGCGTTGCGAGTTCCCGAGAACCGACGTCAGCGTTCGCACGCCAGGAGGCGTACCACTATTCCGTGGCGGCATCCTCGGGGCGCTCAGCTAGGTCTGGCTGATCGATCGGCCGGCAAGGAGCTCAGGAGTCTCCAGCGGGCGCTGGCTACCGCGGCTTCCACCAAACCTTTGCAAAGTGTTTCGATCGCTGGGGTTATTGCCCCGGGACCGATGTGGGGCGGAATGGCACGAGGGCTGCTCGATGGTCTGGCAACAACCCAGCAGCCATCTGGAGCAACCGGTCATGAACAAGACACTTCTCGCCAGCCTCGGACTCTCCCTCCTCACCTCCTTCGCCGTCACTGCGTGCGCCACCGACGACTCGTCGTCCGGTGACGAGTGCCAGCCCGGCGATATCGACTGCGCCGGTCCCGGCGGAACCGACGGCAAGGCCGACGGCTTCGACTACAAGAACGACCCGACCCGCATGTCGCAACACCTCGAGTACAAGCTCGCGTCGCTGCCGAAGAAGGGCAAGCTCGAGAAGCCCGTCTGGAAGTCTCGGTACCCGAACGCGGTCGACGGCATCGCCCCCGCGTGGGCCGACACCTACTGGCCGACCTCGGAAGGCTCGCACAACGCTCGTTGGCAGGGTGCGGACGTGAAGTCGCCGCTCGAGAAGTACGACGCCGCGTTCAACAACGCCCCTGGTTGCGCTGCGCAGCCCGACCAGATGTGCGGCGCTGGCGCCAAGGCCAAGTGGGACACCTATTACGGCTGCGCGGGCCCGGCCGCGAAGTGGCAGTCGCAGACGTTCCAGGGTGGCGGTCAGATGCACGACGGCATCGACAACAACCACAAGGACGGCATCGACGAGTGCAATGGCTCGGACGGCAATGACGGCGTCGCCGGTTGGTGGGGCACGTGCCACGCTTGGACGCCCTCGGCGCTCATGGAGCCGGAGCCGCAGCACGCGGTCACCGTGAACGGCGTCGAGTTCGGCCCGGGCGACATCAAGGCGCTCACACAGAACCTGTACGACCGCACCAGCGCCGTCATGCTCGGCGGCCGCTGCAACTCCGAGGAGATCACGCACGACGTCCACGGCTCGGCGAACGACGATTGCTCGGACGTGAACCCCGGCTCGCTGCACGTCATCCTGACGAACTTCCTCGGTATCGGCCAGCTGCCGCTCATCGAGGACCGCACGGCGAACTGGGAAGTCTGGAACCAGCCGGTCGTCGGTTACGAGGTCACCAAGCAGGCGCAGATCTCGAACACGAAGGCGAACGAGTGTGTCGGCGCGACGGGCAACAAGTGGACGTTCAACACGGCCGCGAAGAAGCTCTACGAAGTGAAGGTCACCGTGACCTACGTCTCCGAGTCGCAGCCGGATAACACCCCGCACGGCTTCGCGGACTACACCTCCGAGGACGACTACCACTACATCCTGGAGCTCAACTCGACGGGCAAGATCATCGGCGGTCGCTACTGCACCGACACGACGAACACCCACGTCGACTTCCTCTGGTCGCCCACGGGCTCGGCGTCTCCGTCGAACCCGAGCGTCAACGGCGACAAGGTTCGCGACCTCATCAAGAAGTCGGTCGAGCCCGTTCACTGATTCGCTTAACTTCTTACCTTAGCCTCGACTGAAACGCGCTCGCCGGGTCCCCCTCGGCGGGCGTTTTACGTTTCGGCTCACTGGATGACGGGGATGCAGCAGCCGGTCGCGCAGTAGAAGCCCGCAGCGCACGTATCGCCCGCACCGCACGCGTTCTCGCCCGTCGGGCAGGCCGTCGTGTTGTTGCAGCTTGCGGGCAGCGTGCTCGGATCCTGACCGGGGCACAGGATGCAGGTCGTGCCACCGCACTCGGTGGTGCCGCACGACTCGGTCTTCACGCACGTGTGGCACTTCGTCGGATCGGCGAGCGTGGCGCTCGTGCAGTCCGGCGACGTCGTCGCGTTCGTCGCGATGTCGTAGCAGGCGCCGGGGTTGGCCGGATCGCAGATGGTGCAGCAGCCAAAGCAGTCGCAGCCGGGCGGCGTGATGGCACCGCACGTGTCGATGCACTTCTGCGAGAGCGCGTGCGTGCCGATCGGCGGCGGGCAGTCATCGGGGTTGAAGCGGTTCGCGCCGATCGGGCACTCGGCCTTGGTGTGCGCGCCGAGGATGCAGCACACGTGGATGTTGCAGCCGTCGTTGCCGGCGCCGCTGTTGCCGTCGAAGAAGCAGTCCTGCTCGACCGCGTCGATGTTGTCGCCGGGGATGCCCGTCGAGAACGAGCCCTCGTCGTTGTCGAGCGGGCCCGAGCAGTTGATGTCATCACCATCGATGAAGCCGTCGCCGTCGTCGTCGATGCAGTTCGCGCACTGCGGTCCGTTCGGATCACAGGTGCCGGTAAACGGCGGAGCGTCGGTGCACAGGCCCGTGCATCCACCGTCGCCCGTCGGGTCGACACCGCCATCGTCTCCGATGCCGCCGTCACCGTTGTTGCTGCCGCCTTTGCTGCTGCCGCACGCGGCGAGAGCGAGAACGAGGATGATCGAAATACGGGTAGTCATCGAGAAGCTCCTAGGTGATCGAGAAGGTCGCGAGCATCAGCGGCATTTGCACCGCCAGGAAAACGTTTCAGGTACTGCTCGAGCAGCGACTTCGCGCGCGAGTCGTTCTTGTCGGTGGCGAGGCGGCCTGCGGCGTAGAGCGCGACCGGCGCCCACGTCGAGCGACTGTTCGCGAGCACGAGGTAGCCGTCGATCGCCACCTTCGGGCTCGTCGCTTCCATCGCCGACAACTGATCGAAGCGCTCTCGATCGGTGATCGTGCTCGCCGACGGTTTCGCGGAAGGCTTCTCGCTCGGTGGAGTCTTTTCTACCGGCGTTTCATCTGCGGGCGTGTCCTCGACCGGCGTCTTCGTCTCGACGGGGAGCGTTGCTTCCGACGGCGCGACGATCGCGGTCTTCGTCGGCTCGTCGGAGCTCCAGTGCTGACCCTTCGTGACGCGCGTGACCTGCGCCTTGTACTGCACGTCCACGATTCCGTGGTCGACCGAGACATCGACGCGCTCGTCGGAGCGAGCGACCGTGAAGCGCGTGCCGACGACGCGTACGACAACATCGGCCGCGCGCACGATGAACGCGGGGCGGCCATTGCGCGGCGCGACCTCGAACGTCGTCGAGCCGCGGTCGATCATCACGCTGGGCGCATCACCCTCGTGGTCCATCACGATCGCCGCGCGCGGGGCGAGCGTCAGATGCGCGTCGCCGAACGAGACGCTCGATGACGTGTCACCCGCGACGACGCGCGAGGGCTCGTCGGTCGGTTGGACGACGCGAGTCCCGACGACATCGTGCGGCGTGGTGGGCGTGCGCACGAGCAGGACCGCGGCAGCCGCGGCGGCCGCCACGACGAGCGGCACGACGAGCCACGGCCACTTCAAGCGGCTTGGCGCGGACGGGGGAGCGTTGACTGTCTCACCAGCGTCGATGCGATCGAACACGCCGCGCTCGATGCGCGACCAGGCCGCGTTCGAGAGCGGATCGATCGCCGGTGGGCCGAGCTTGTCCTTGTCGTTACTCATGCTCCCCTCCTTCCGCGAATTCATCCAGGTATTCCGCGAGCACCGGGTCCTTCTTGGCCTTCGCGTACAACGTTTTGCGGGCGCGCCAGACGCGCGTCTTGACGGCGAACAGCGACGACTCCGTCATCTCGGCGACCTCTTCGAGCGAACGGCCATCGATCTTGGCGAGCGCGAATGCGATGCGGTGCTTCGGTTCGATGCGATCCAGTGCGGCGTACAAGCGGCGTGCGGCTTCGCGCGCGAGAGCATGCCGCTGCACGTCCACGTCGCCCGGCACGATCTCTTCGACGAGCGCGAGATCGACCGACGCCGGCTTGCGGCGCGAGATGTAGGCAAACGCGACGCGTGTCGTGATCGTGAGGCACCACCGCGTGAGGGCGCTCTCGGCGCGATACGACGGCAGGGCGCGGAAGATCGCGATGAATGAGTCCTGAACGAGATCCTCGATGTCACGGTTGTTGCCCAGGATGCGGAACAGCGCGCGATGCACGCTCGTCTTCTGTTGCGCGAACAGCTCGTGCTGGGCACGCCGGTCACCCGTCGCTGCACGGCGAGCGAGCTCCCGGTCCGACTCGCGAGCGAGCGAAGCCGCATCCACTTCCATCTAGTGCAGAAGCCGGCGGAAAAGGTCGCGCAAAAAGGTCATCGGCCGAGCTCGATCGCAGCGAGCACGCCCGCCGCGAGGGCTACCGACGAAGCGTTGAAGATCGCCGGGTTACCCATCCCCTGGGTGGTCTTCGTGTAGGTGGAACGCCCCGGAGATCCGTCTAGCTCGAGACCTGCACCTACACTGAACGCGCCGTGGACCCAACGCACGATCCCACCGCCGGCGAGCCGTGCACCGACCGAGGTCTCGTGCCGAACGATCATCATCGTCTCGGTGCCGTCGAGGACGCCGCGTGCGACGCCCGCGCCGAGCCACGGCTCGATCTCGAGCGATGCACCGAGTGAGTGGCTCCAGCTCGCGATGCCGAGTACGGCGAGCTCGTTCCACGTCCCTTTGAAGCCACCGACATCCACGCTCGTCGAGGTCGCGAGCTCACCGCGCATGCCGAATCGCCAGTTGGTCGAGCCCGGTCGCACGAACACGCCGAGCTGGCCGTTCGCGACCGTGCCGTCGTCACCACCGAGCGCAGCATTCACCCCCGCACCGAGCTGCACACGCACCGCGACGCCGCTCTGCTCGGGCTCGACCGGGATCGTCGGCACCTCTGTCTCCACAGTCTCGGGCGGCGGTAAGCGCATCATCGTCTTCACCGTCAGCGCAGATTCCGCCGCGCTCACCGGATCGAGGACGCCGCTGCGTGCGGGGCGGCGCTCTGTCGTCGCATGTTGGCGGTCCATCACGACGAGCTCGTCGCCCTCACGCGACACGACAAACTCCGCGCTGTCGTCGGGCGTCGTCACCACCTCGATGCGCCATGGGCGCAGCGACACTTTGATCGCCTGGAGCAGCTCGGGATCCGGATCCGTCACGACCACCCGGCGCGGCGCGGGATTGGCGAGCACGACTCCGCCGAGCGCAGCTACGACGACGAAGAACTTCGCCCGCATCGCCGAGACTTTCTCACGGGCAGGCGTCCTCGATGGGGAAGCCGTACGGGAACGAGAGCGAACGCAGGACCTTCACGTGCTTCAGGATCTCTTCATCAATTTCGCTTGTCCGTGCGCCAAACGGATAAGCGAACGCCTCCGCTGGATAGCCATCCGCGCGCAGCGCATCGATCGACGGAAGCACCTCCTCGGTCATCAGCGCCGCGAGGCCGCGCTCCTCGACGTATTCCGGCTCGCGCAAATGCTTGACGCTGTGCGGCTGCAGCTCGTGGCCGTCGTTGAGAAAGTCCGCGAGCGTCGCCTTCTGAGTGTCCGAGAGGTTCGTGTAGCGCGAGACGAAGAACGTGAAGTGCGCGTTGTACTGCCGCAGCATTGGCCGGATGCCATCCCACAGCGCGACGGAGTTGTCGTCGAGCGACAGCGCCACACCTGGCCCGTTGCCCTCGCCGTGCGCGAAGTCACTGTACAGAACGAACGGCAAACCGCGCGCATCTGCCGCCGCGACCACCGCCTCTAGCTTTTCGACCGGCACCGTCACGCCCGGCTTGTGGCCATACAGTTCGACGGTCTCGCTGCGCTCGAGGGCGCGGTCCATCGCCGCCTCGATCTCGCTGATGCTCACGCCCGCTTCGTCGTCCATGTTCACGGCGCAGTGCACCTTGCGCCCGTCGCCGTTGTAGAAAATCTGATCGATGTCGGCGGCGTCGGACCGACATCCAACGAGCGCGGCGACGGCACATGCTAGCGTCGCCGCGTGCGCTCCCAGGTAGTAACGGCCGCTGCGCTGCTGGCGCTCGCGAGCCCCGCGCACGCCGACCCCGAGGACATCATCGCTCGCCCACTCACGCTCGCGCGCGGTCAGGTCGAGGCGCAGCTCGCGATCGAGGGCAACCTCGGATCCAAGCGATTCGCCCAGCCGCTCTCGCTCGCGCCCGATGCCTGGATCGGGATCACGGACCGGTTGACGCTGGGGCTCACGCACTCGAACAGCAGCCTAGACCGAATCCAGCCCGGAGCCAGCTTCTGCGTGCGCGAGCTGTTTCCTCTCTGCAATGACACGTACCGCGGCAGCACCATCGACGCGCGTTACTCCGTGCTCGACGGCCCCCTTTCGATCGCGCCGCGCGCCCGCCTGATGCTGCGCGACGTCGATCCGGTCAAGCCAGCGATCGCTCTCGGCGCCGAGGTGCGCTGGTATCGCGCTCGCTTTCTCGTCGCGAGCGATCCGTACCTGCGGCTCGGTCTCTACAATCGCGACAAGGGCAACCGCGCCAACCTCGAGGTTCCCGTCTGGCTCGGCATCCAGCCGACGTGCCGCTGGCTGATCGCACTCCACACGGGCTGGGATAGCGACCTCGCGGTGTGGCGCGATGGCTGGCACATCCCCGTCGCACTGCTCGTGCGCGCGCGCGCGACCACGCACCTCGATGTCTCGGGAGAAGCGGGCTTCCCCTCGTCGGGTGGACCGCAGAACAACTCCAATCAGCGCTCGTTCGTTCTCGCGCTGTCGTGGCGCACCTAGTTCCCCAGCATCGAGAAGCCGACGGTCGGGCCGCGATACAAACGCGGATCGGCGCCACAAGGAACACGCTGCGGTTTCTCGTCGAGGAAATCGGATTCCTCGTCGGAAACTCGGCGAAATCAAACGTCAGACCTGTCTGCTGTCGATCTATTCATGGCGGGTCGGAGGGCGTTGAAGCGCCACGTTCAACAGTCGATGTTCAACGCCGCATGCACTGCTCCCAAGAGCAGGCGAGGCGGCAAGCGACGAGGTGCGGGGCGACCGGCTCGCGGGCCACGTCCGAGCGAGCGCCACAAGAAGCGCGCCGCGTTCAAGGCGTATCACCCACTCCTCGTCACACTGCGGCTCGTCGACGCTGTGCAGCCGTTGCGGCGAGGTGAGATCTACGCGGCTCTGCGTCGAGCCACCAAGGCGGTCGCAGGCAACAAGACGATGCGGATCATCGAGGTGTCGCTGCAGAGCTCGCACGTGCATCTGCTCGTCGAAGCCGACGACCGCAAGGCCTTGGCGCGCGGCGTTCAAGGCTTCTGCGTCCCCCGGCTGGCGCGTTGATCCGTTCTCGACGGCGTCGCAGTTCGACGGCTGGCGCGATGGTCCCCATCTGGATCGCGAGAAGTTCCCCCCAGGCTTCGAGTTGTTTGCGGTCTCCACTCCTCGAACATGGTTGCTTCGCGTCGGTTGGAGGCGCCACGGCCTGCTCGACTGGCGCGAGGTGCCGAGCAAGAACGCGCTCGTGGAGAGGCGCGACCGTCGCTACGAACGCGCGATGTGCGCCGCTTAGAGTGATACCGCGCGACGTAGTCGAGGGAGTCACGTGTACTCGGCGTCGAGAACGTGGCGGAATCGGACACGCGATCGAGACCGCGCTACTCAGTCGAGCTTGCGGAGCGTGGCCCTCGAACGATCCGTCCGCGTCGGGTTGAGGGCGCGATGTGGATCCTGAGGACAGTGCGCCAGGAAAGCCTGGTCGAGGAGAAAGGAGGTAGCGACCTGAAACTTCGAATGTGACCCACGGTGAAAGTCCGACCGACGAAGGAAGAAGCTTGTCCACGTCGGAAG
>DASYDE010000073.1:0-8593 GCA_036499725.1 Kofleriaceae bacterium | reverse complement strand
CATCGACGGAGTTTGGGGTCAGTAGCACGCGGCTGGCGCGCGTTGCAACGACACCATTGATCCCGTACGCTCGATAGAAGCCATGGGCATCTTTTCGAGACTCGGCACGCTGATCAAGTCGAACATCAACGACCTCATCTCGAAGGCCGAGGATCCGGAGAAGATGCTCGGTCAGGTGCTGCTGGAGATGCAGCAGCAGTTGGTCGAGGCAAAGAAGGCCGTCGCGGTCGCGATCGCCGACGAAAAAAAGCTGCAGAAGCAGTACGCAGCGGAGACCGACAAGGCCAAGGAATGGGAGCGCAAGGCGATGGTTGCCGTGCGCGCTGGCGACGACGGATTGGCCCGCCAGGCTCTCTCGCGCAAGCAGGAGCACGACACGATCTCGGGGCAGTACCAGACGCAGTGGGCCTCCCAGAAGTCGGCCGTCGAGAAGCTCAAGGACGCTCTTCGCCTCCTCAACAACAAGATCGAGGAAGCCAAGCGCAAGAAGAACATCCTCATCGCCCGCAAGAAGCGCGCGGAGGCTCAGCAGCAGATCGCCAACACCATGCAGGGCCTGGGCGACACGTCGGCGTTCGACACGTTCGACCGCATGGCCGAGCGCATCCAGCTGATGGAGGCCGAGGCCGAGGCCGGCGCCGAGCTGGCGGGCGAGCTGTCGGGTGGCGATCTCGAGTCCAAGTTCCAGGCCCTCGAGGCTGGCGGCGGGAGCGACGACGAGGCGCTCTCCGAGCTCAAGGCCAAGATGGGCCTCCTGGCCGCCCCCAAGGACGGCGACACCAAGCAGCTCAACGCGGGTATCCCGGGCGCCAAGGACGACTCAAAGTCCGCTCCGGTCAGCGGTGCCTCGCTCAGCGGTCTGACCGCCGAGGACCTCAAGGAGCTCGAGGACCTCGACCTGTCCGAGCTCGACGCCAAGAAGTAAGCGGCTGTTCGCCGACCGAATCGCCCGCCCTGACCGGTGGGCGTTTTCGTTTTCGGCCGCCTCTCCGTCGGCGGACCTGACGCTGCCCGGGTAGCTCTGGCACGGGCGGTGTGAAAGCCTGGACACATCCTCGTTTTACCGCCCAGCAATTCCAGCATGTTGGCCGAGTTTTTGGTCCGACCCATCGGGATCGACCTATGCAGTTGCCCTCTGCATGCGTTCGCGAGTGTTTGCCAGCCTGCTGTCGATTGCCCTCTCTGGTTCGATTGCTCTTGCTGGTGACGCTCCTCCCGATGCGGCTCCTCCCAGCACATCGGAGGCGGCTCCGAGCGCAGCCCCCTCCCCCGCTCCGGTCGCCAGGCCGGATGCCCGCCTTCGCGTGGTCAAGGTGATGGCCGACACGCAGGAGGCGCTGCTGCTCGACAAGGCGACGAACAAGCACGTCCTGGTCGAAGTCGGCACGAAGGTCGGAAACTACGTCGTCACCGGCATCGAGGACGACGACGTGATCCTCGCGTCGGGTCGCAACTCGCTCGTGCTGTCCGCCCCCGAGCACTGGCGCCCGCGCAACGGTCGCGACGCGGCGGCTGCAAAGACGGCTGCCCCGAGCGTCGAGATCGCTCCCGATGCGAACGTCGCGATCGGCACCGCCGACGACGCCACGATCCCGGGTTCGGTCGACGAAGCGCCCGTCGATCCCTACGCCGAAGTCGCGCCCGCACCGTCGATGATCTCGCCCCCGGTCGCCGGTGCTCCTGCGGCTCCGACCGCCGTTCGCTCGGCCGCTGCCCCCATGCCGATCATTGCGGGCGACGATGGTGTTCGCATCGCGACGTCCGCACCGACGACGATCGGCAGCGCGGATCCGTACGTGGATGGTGCCGAGCCGATCACGGCTGCACCGAATGCTCCCACCGCTCCGGCGACGATCGCTCCCACGCCGGCTGCGCCCGCGGCTCCCGTGATCGCGCCGACGGTGCTCATGCACAGCGAGCTCAACGCGACGCTCTCGGACTTCAGTAAGCTCTCCGCGAGCGTCAAAGGTGAGTTCACAGAACAAGGCGTCCACCTGGATCGCGTCGCCGACGGCAGCCTGTTTGCCCATGCCGGCCTCAAGACGGGCGACACGGTCGTCGCGGTCGACAACACGCCGCTGCACAGCCTCGACGACGCTGCCGACCTGTATGCGCGTGCAGGACAAACGCGCGCTGCGAACATTTCGATCCTCCGGGCGGGCAAGCCGATGACGCTGCGCGTTCTGTTTAACTGACCGCGAGTAGGCGCGGCCGTCGGGCCTGGTTTACGATGGACGCGTGGGGGCGCTTCGCCTTGAGCTCCAGCTGAACTCTCAGTCGGAGTGGATCAAGATCTTTGATCCACGCGATTGGACCGTGTTCGTGCCGACGGATCAGTCCATCGAGCAGGGCGCGACGCTGCGAATCGACCTCGATGTCGGCGGGTGGCGCGTCCACCTCAAGGGCACGGTCGTCAGCCTCCGCGAAGAGCCGGCAGGCGTCGTGTGCGCGCTGGCTGGCTCCGAGCGCGACAAGATCAATTACCTGAACGGCTTCGTGCGCGGCGGCCTGTTGAACCTGCGCGACAAGCGGCGCCTGCCGATCCGCCTTCAGGTCACGTACGGCGCCATCGAAGGCCCGGCGAACACGTTCACCAAGGACATCAACGAGGAAGGCGTGTTCCTGTTCACGGACAAGCCGCTCCCCGAGACGTCACAAGTTCACATGTTGGTGGCGGTGCCTGGGAAGAGCCAACCGTTGTCGCTCGTCGGCAAGGTCTCGCACACGATCTTGCCAGGCGACGAAGAGTCTCCGGGCATGGGCGTCGTGTTCGTCATCGACGATGCGCAGCGCGCGCAGCTCGTCTCGGTGATGAAGGACCTCGAGCAGCAACTTCTCGCCGGCAAGCTCCCTCCCGAAGAGTAGGCCCCTGGCTCGTCGTCCTGCTCCGCCCGCGCCGGTCTCCTGGCGCGACGGTGTGCATATCACCAGCACGCCGATCTGGTGCGATGCGCGCCGCCGCCGCGACGTGTGCTTCGTCTCTGCAGCGGATGCGCTCCAGCGCGGCGTCCACGGTCAGTTGATCGGAACACCGACGACGCTCGCGCTCCTCGCGAGTAAAGGAGACGGCGATCTCGCGGTGCCGGTGCGCCAGCGCTTCACGCTCGGCACGGTGCGACTGCAATTGATCCCGTCGGGGCACGGCCTCGGCGGCGCCGCGTTGCTCGCGGACATCGCCGGCAAGACCGTCCTCTACGCCGGCGCGGTGCGCACCACCGTCGGTGGTCTCGGCGAGCCCGCGGAAGTGCGCAAGGCCGACGCGGTCGTTGTCGCTGCACCGTTCGGCGACGTCGGCCACGCCTTCCCTCCGCTCGCGCGCGTGATGGATCAGACGGCCGCGTGGTCCAAGGCGCAGCTCGCAGCGCAGCGACGGCCCGTGCTGTTCGTCGACGGACTCCTCGACGCGCTCGAGGTAGCAGCGTCACTCGTCGCCCGCGGCATCGCTGTCGCCACGAGCAAGACCATCCGCGACGCGGCCGCACGCGCGAATGATCTGCGCATCCCCGCGCTCGGCGGCGTTGCGAAGGAGCCGCGCGCGATCGTATGGCTCGATAGCGATCACGCGGGCCTCAAGCGCGCGATCGGAAAGCGCCACTTCGCGACAGCGCTCGCGTCGGGCCGCGCGCTCGCCGAAGCCAAGGTGATCGCGGCCGGCTACGACGCTGCGTTCGCGTGGGCCACCGCCGCAGATCGCGCGCAGCTACTCGCCTGGATCGATGCAACGAGCGCGAAGCAGATCTTCGTCACGGGCGCCTGCGCCGACGCGATCGCCAGCGCGATCGGCCCTCGCGCCCGCGTCATGGGGCCACCTCATCAGATGACCCTGTTCGGTTGAGAAACGATAGTATTTCTCTGAAGCTGCGATGATGCGACTGGATGCTGGCCGTGCACGTCCGGACAGGTATGGCTACGACCCCAGCACAGTCCGGTGAGCTGACCCTCAAGCAGGCCGGCATCATGATGATCGTGGCCGCGGCGGTGGTGGGTGGTGCGAACTACGCGACGAAGGCGCGCTGGGCCGTCGGGGGCATCCCCGCCGAGTACTTCGCGGCCGTGTTCGCCGCGCTCGGCCTGGTTCTGGCGGTCATCGGGTTCGCAAAGAAGCGATAGCCCGACCCATTTTGGCGGCGCGCCGTCGGCGACGGTAAGCTTGGGCGGGTGAGCGCACGAGTCCGGATCGGAAACGCGCGCAGCGGCGGCTGGTGGTGGCGCTTGCCGATCCTCGCGATCATCTGGCTCGCGTTCGCGGCGCCCGTCGTGACGTTCTTCATCGGCGCGAGCGTGCTGCGCACGTGGGCCAAGGATCTGCCGGAGGTGCCGGACCTGAGCGTCTGGCGCGCGAATGCACCGCAGACGTCGCTGATCGTGAGCGCCGATGGATCGCACCTCGCGGAGCCGCCGTTCAAGGATGCAGGCGTCGTCGGGCGCCGGACGCTCGTCGTGCTCGACGACGTTCCGCAGGTCGCGATCAAGGCGGTGTTGGCCGCGGAGGACGTGCGCTTCTTCACGCACAAGGGCTACGACCCGCAGGCGATCCTGCGCGCGTTGCGCGTGCGCTACGAGGGCGGACGGCGCCAGGGTGCGTCGACGATCACGCAGCAGCTCGCGAGAAATCTGCTGCCCGTCGAGATCGGAACCGAACAGAGCTTTCGCCGAAAGACGCGCGAGGCACTCATGGCCCGCAAGATCGAGCGGCGCTGGACCAAGCCGCAGATCCTCGAGACGTATCTGAACTACGTGTACTTCGGCCACGGTGCGTATGGTCTTGCGGCGGCCGCGCGCGCGTACTTCGACGAGGAGGTCGATCAACTGACGCTCGCGCAGAGCGCGTTGATCGCGGGTCTCATTCAAGCGCCGTCGACGCTCGATCCGTGGAACAAGCCTGAACGCGCGCGTGCACGGCGCGACGAGATCTTGGCGCGCATGCTCCGCGCGAGCTTGATCGACGAGTCGACGCGCGCGAGCGCGAGTGCGGAAGCGATCGCGTTGAAGGCGCCCCACTCCGTCGTGCGCGTGTCTTGGTACACGGAGCAAGTCCGGCGCTTCATCGGCAAGGCGCTACCGGATGACTTCGATCGCGGCGGGTTGATCGTCGAGACGGCCGCGAACGTCGCGCAAGGCGAGCAGCTGCAGCACGATGTGGACGAGCACGCGAGCAAGTGGAACGACGCAGAGGCCGCGGCGATCGTGTGGGATCACCAGTCCGGTTACATCGAAGCGCTCGTCGGTGGCCGCACGGTTCCGCACGACGTGTTCGATCGCGCGATCCAGAGCTGTCGTCAGCCGGGCAGCGCGTTCAAGGCGATCTTGTACGGCGCGGCGTTGGAGACGGGCGCGATCACGCCGGGCACTCCGCTGCGCGATGCGCCGATCGCAGAGTACGACGAAGAGACAAACGTCCACTGGAAGCCGAAGTCGGGAGAGCACTTTCGCGGCATCGTGCTCGCGCAGGATGCGATCGCCGCGTCGTTGAATGCGCCCGCGATCGACGTGTTCGATCGCACGGGCCCCGACGCCATTATCAAGCTCGCGCGTCGCCTCGGCATCACGAGCCAGCTCGACCCGGTGCGACCGATGGCGCTCGGTGCGTCGTGCGTGAAGCCGTTCGAGCTCGCGCATGCATACGCAGTGATCGCGCGGCGCGGATGGGCCGTCGCTCCGCGGTTCGTCGTGCGTGTGCGACGCGGTGACGACACGATGTTCGATGCAGCCGTGCCGGAGGATCCGTGGCTCGACAGCGCGCGCAGGTTCGATCGCGTTGCGGCGACGGCGGGCATGGATCCCGCGGAGCGCGTCGGTGCGGAAGGCGGGCGACTCATCGACGAGACAACCGTGTTCCAGCTGCAGGACATGCTTGCCGCCGTCGTCGATCACGGGACGGGAAGTGGGGCAAAAATGCTGGGGCGGCCCGCGGCGGGCAAGACGGGCACGACGAACGACAACACGGACGCGTGGTTCATCGGATTCACCGGCCGTGCACTCGCGGCGGTGTGGGTCGGCTTCGACGATCCGCTACATAAGCTGGGGCCCGAGGGCGACGGACGGCGCGCAGCGCTCCCGCTGTGGGTGCGCGCTATTCGCACGACTGAGGCCGATCGCCCCAGGGTTCCTGTTCCTGGACCGCCGCCTGGGGGAATGGACCACGTCACGATCGACCGTGAAACAGGTTTACGCGCTGCCGACGGCGCGGGAGGTCTGCCTCTCTGGTTCAAAGCGGGGACTGCACCCTCAGAGACAGCTGGAGCGCCCGGAACTTCAGCGACGGACTTCGGCGAGAGCAGCCGCCAATTCTAAAGAAGCTGGTATCCTGCTCGTAGATGTTCGGCATGGGTGGAAGCGAGATCGTGGTGATTCTGATCATCGCGCTTTTGTTCCTCGGACCGGACAAGCTGCCCGAGGCTGCCAAGAAGATCAGCAAGGGCATTCGCGACATCAAGAAGCAGACAAAGTTCCTCACCGATCAGATCGAGAACGACGAAAACATCGGTGGAGCGATTCGCGATCTGAAGAGCGCGATGCGCGGAGACGAAGCGCCCGTGCGTCGTCCCAAAGCAGCGCGCGTCATCAACCCCGCCGCGACGAACTCCATCGCGGGTGCGCGCGATGACGATGACGACGACGACGATGACGACGATGATGACGACGATGGGATCGACGATCCCGCGACCGGCGAGCCTCCGGCCAAGGACGAGAAGCACGCGAAGCTCGCGATGGCGGGCGAAGCCGCCGCGGTCGAGAACGAAGACGACGGAGCCGAGCTCGCCGCAATGGTGAAGCCGGCGCCGGGAACTGTGGCAAAGGACAACTAATGGCCTCGGCCGCTCGCAAGCGTGTTCCTCACGAGGAATTGCTCGAAGAAGCGCCGAAGAACGCGGCGGATCTCGAAGGCAGCCGCATGCCGTTCCTGGCGCACCTCGTCGAGCTGAAGGGTCGCGTCACCAAAGCGGCGTTCTTCTTCCTCGGTGCGTTCGGCGTTTGCTTCTACTTCGCGCAGGACATCTTCACGTTCCTCAAGCAGCCGCTGTGGGACGTGTGGCCCAAGGACATGGGTCCGCCGAACGTCGTGTTCGGTAGCCTCACCGAGCCGTTCTGGGTCGAGATGTCGCTCGCGCTCTGGGCCGGCGTCTTCCTCGCGTCGCCGTTCATCTTCTATCAGCTGTGGAAGTTCATCGCGCCCGGTCTCTACAAGAAGGAGCGCCGGCTCGCGACGCTGTTCGCCGTGTGCAGCGCGATCCTGTTCATCGCGGGTGCATTGTTCTGTTACCAGTTCGTCCTCCACAGCCTCTACAAGTTTCTTGTCAGCTACGGCACGGCAGACACCAAGCCGATGATCCTGATGGAGTCGTACCTGGATCTGACGCGCGACATGATGCTCGCGTTCGGTGCGGTGTTCGAGCTGCCGCTGCTCATCTTCTTCCTCGCGATCGTCGGTCTCGTCACGCATCGCAGCCTGTGGAAGTTCAACCGGTGGTTCATCGTGATCGCGTTCGTCGTCGGCGCGATCCTCACGCCGTCACCGGATGTCGTGTCGCAGATCATGATGGCGACACCGATGATCGTTCTCTACAACCTCTCCATCATCGGCGCGTGGCGCGTGACGTTGAAGCGCGAGCGCAAGGCGGCTGCTCAGGCCGCGATCGATCGCATCCGCGAAGAGGAAGAGGAAGCCGCTCGTCAGGTGCGCAAGGCCAAGAAGCGCGCGGCAAAGGCTGCCAAGGCCAAGGCCGAGGCGGAAGCCGCCGCCGCTGCCGAACCGAAGCAGCTGCCAGATAAGACCGAAGACTAAGTCGTCGACGGCTTGGTGCCGAGCTTGTCCCACGGCACGCGGAAGAAGAAGCCGTACGCGACGGCTGCTCCTGCGAGCGCCCAGATCGCCATCGCCATCATCGCGATCGACTTGCGCTCTGCTTCCTTCTTCGCGAGCTGACCCGCGCGAAAGCCGTCGAGCGCCTTGTACTGATCCTCGTCGGAGACGGCGTTCTCTTGCGTGCGCGCGATCTCCGCGTCGATCTGGCGGAACGTCGACTTCTCGCGCGACGACGCGACGAGATGCGCGGGCAAGAAACCGAGAAGGATCGCGAGGAACACGCCAGCCGCAAACCGACCGCGCGGAGTCGGTTCCTTCTCATCCAACGTCGTCACCGGTGCGGCGTCGACGCGACCGAACGGCTTCGGCCCGAGCGGCGCGTTGCTGCCGCTGACGTTGGTCGGCGGCAAGCTCGCCTTGGCCGCGCGATCTGCTTTCTCCGCACGCGCGACGACTTCGTCATCAGCGAGATCGACGAGGGCTTCTGCCTCCTCGGCATCGGGCGGACGAAACAGATCGACGGGCGCTGCCGACGGCTGGCTCTTGTTGCCCGTCACCGTGCGTGGCGTGGCCGGAGGCGGTTCGTACTTCACAGCCGCCGCGAACTGCTCCTCGCCGTTGGCGCCCTGTCCAGCGTCGTCGCCGTCGAGCGACGCGAGCGAGAACGAGTTGCCGGCACCGAGCGCGCTGAACTCGCTCTCCGATTGCGCGCGGTTGTTGGTACCGAACGCGGCCGCGAGACCGCTCTGCATGTTGTTCTTGGACGTCGTGCGCGCCTGCGTGGCG
>DASYDE010000072.1:0-52406 GCA_036499725.1 Kofleriaceae bacterium | reverse complement strand
CAGGGCCTCGTGCTCGCGCACGTGCGCGAGGCATGGGATCACGCGCACCCGGACGCGCCGTTCGCCGATCAAGAGGTGCTCGTCACGGTGCCGGCGTCGTTCGACGAGGCGGCGCGCGAGCTCACGCTGCAGGCGGCGACGCAGGCCGGCTAACCGCCGGTCGTGCTCCTCGAGGAGCCGCAGGCCGCGTTCTACGCGTGGGTCGATCAGACGCACGGCGGCAAGGGGTTGGTTCCCGGCGAGCACGTGCTCGTGTTCGACGTCGGCGGCGGCACGACGGACTTCACGCTGATCGAGGTCGACGACAAGGGCTTCACGCGGAGCGCGGTCGGCGATCACCTGCTGCTCGGCGGCGACAACCTGGAACTGACGCTCGCGAAGATCGTCGAGCAGCGGGTCGTCGCGCGGACGCAGAAGAAGCTCGATGCGCTGCAGTGGCACGGCCTCGTCCATGCGTGTCGGCTCGCGAAGGAGACGTTGCTCGGCGACGATCCTCCGAAGACGGCCCCGATCGTCGTGCAGAGCCGCGGCGCCAAGCTGATCGGCGGAACGCTGCGCGACGACGTCTCGCAGGCCGAGCTGCACAACGTGCTGTTCGACGGCTTCTTCCCGCTCGTCACCAAGGACGCGCCGCTCGCTCGAGCGCGCGGTGGTCTGCAGGAGTTTGGCTTGCCGTACGCGAGCGATCCGGCCGTGACGCGGCACCTGTCGACGTTCCTGCAGCGCCACGAAGCGCAGCGCGTGGATGCGGTGCTGTTCAACGGCGGTGCGATGACGCCCGAGTCTCTGCGCACGCGCGTCCTCGACCAAATAGCCCAGTGGCAAGGCGATGCACCGCGCGAGCTGCCGGCCGTGATGCCGGAGATGGCCGTCGCGCAGGGCGCCGCGTACTACGGCCTCGTGCGCCGCGGGCTCGCGACGCGCATCAAGGGCGGAACGCCGCGCGCGTACTACGTCGGTGTCGATGCGACCGGTGCACGACGCCGCGTTCCGACGACGGAAGCAATCTCGCAGGGCGTGCCCACCGAGCAAGCGCGCCTCGCGGTGTGTCTCGCGCCGCCGGGTCTCGACGATGGCGCGCGCGTCCAGCTCGCCCGCGACTTCAAGCTCGTCACGAATCGCCCCGTCTCGTTCCGCCTCTACTCGTCGAGCACGCGCGAGGATCAACCCGGCGCGCTCGTTCCGGTCGGCGATGGCCGCGCAGATACGACGGACGACGGCAGCGATCTCCTCGAGCTCCCGCCCATCGTCACCGTGCTGCGCGCGCGGGGCCGCGGCGAGGTCACGGTGCGCCTCGCGATCCACATCACCGAGCTCGGCGCGCTCGAGATTCACGCGGTCGACGTCGAGCCGCCGAACGAAGAGTGGAAGCTCGCGTTCGACATGCGCTCTGGCGGCACCGCTCCGTCGGCAGAAGCAGCGGCCGATGCTGCACCGCATGGCGCCACGGACATCGCCAAAGCGCGCGTCGATAAGGCGTTCAAGACAGGCGATGGCCTCGCGACGCTCACGCGCGATCTCGAGACGTTGTTCGAAACGCGTCGCGACGAATGGTCGATGATGACGGCGCGTGCGTTGTTCGACACGCTCGTCGACGTCGCGGCGGAGCGCAAGAAGACGCCTGATCACGAGCAGCGCTGGCTCAACCTCGCTGGCTTCTTGCTGCGTCCCGGCACCGGTGCGCCGCTCGATGCGTGGCGCTCGCGCGTGATGTGGGGCGTCTACAACGAAGGCCTCGTTCACGCAAAAGCCGAGCCGAACAAGCTCGCGTGGTGGATCGTCTGGCGCCGCATCGCGGGCGGTCTCGCCAAGGGCCAGCAGGATCAGTTCTACGATCGCTTCGCGAAGCTGCTGCTGCCGAACCCGCTGCAGGCGAAGAAGCTCGCCGAGCAGAAAGCGTCCAAGCAGGAGCTGCAGGAGATCTGGCGCGTCGTCGCGTCGATGGAGCGCCTCGCGCAGCCACACAAGATCAAGCTCGGCGACGAGCTCGTGCGGCGCATGGAGACGCGCAAGGGCCGCGAGGATGCCGTGCACCTGTGGTCGATCTCGCGCCTCGGTGCACGCGTGCCGCTGTACGGGCCGCTCAACCTGATCGTGCCGCCGACAAAGGCCGCGGACTGGGTACGTCAACTCATCAAGGGCGAGTGGCCCGAGCCCGACAAGGTCGCGTTCCCACTCGCGCAGCTCGGCCGCCGCACGGGCGATCGCTCGCGCGATCTCGACGACACCACGCGGACCGCGCTCGCCGAGTACGTCAAGACGCTGCCGGGTGGTGAGCGCGCGGCCGTGCTCATCGAGCAAGTCGTGGCGCTCGAAGCCCGCGAAGAACAAGTCGCGCTCGGCGACACGCTCCCGGCGGGTCTCAAGCTCGTCATCGACGACGAAGCTCCAACCGAGTGATGCGCGCGCTGCTGCTCGTCGCGCTCGTCGCGTGTAAGAGCGAACCAGCCAAGCCCGACGTCACTGCCGAGCAACCGAGCTCGCCGCACGACAAGCCCGGCCCGCAGGTCGTACACGGTGCAGAGTCCACCGCCGACAACACGACGCGCACCGTGCCGAACGCGGAGCATCCTGCCCCGTCGCTCACGGAGAACTGTCGCAAGCTCCTCAGCCTCGACACGACGCTCGCAGCCTGCACGTACATCCCGGCCGCCGACCGCGATCGGCTCCGCGAAACGATCGAGACATTGCCCGCGACGCTCGACGGTGTGGATCCGGCGGTTGCCGAGGCGGTCGATCATGCGTGCAGCCTGTCGTTGGATACACTCGCCGAGCTCGCTCGCAACTGCCCCGCGCTCGTCGACAAGATTCACAAGACCGTCCCCAATGTCGAGCGATCTAAGTAGTCCGTAGGCTGGACGCGCTGTCCGAGCGCCGGCCGGACATCGGACAATTCGTCGAGCAAGCTCGCGTGATCACGTAGGTCGTCGTCGGCACGAACTGTGATGAAGCGTCGACGATGAATGCTATCGTTGCTCTCATGTTCGATCCGGCGCTACTCGCCCCCGAGCGAGTCCGACCTCTCAAGCGACGAGAGTACGAGAAGCTCGTCGACCTCGGGGTGTTCGGGGACGAGCGGGTCGAGCTGCTCCGCGGAGTGCTCGTCGAGATGAGCCCGCAAGGAAACAAGCACTCGGGGATCACGGCGTGGTTCGCCATGGCGCTCGCACGCGCGACAACGGAGAGATACGAGGTCAGGTCGCACAGCCCTTTCGCTGCGTCGTCTGACTCGATGCCCGAGCCGGACGTCTCCGTCTCGCGTCCGCGCGCGGATGGGAAACACCCTCGATCGCAGGATGCACTTCTTTTGATCGAAGTCTCCGGCTCGTCGATCGTGAAAGACCGCACGATCAAAACGGAGATCTATGCTGCGGCGGGCGTTCCTGAATATTGGATCGTCAATACGAAGAATCGAACGATCGACGTGCTGAGGCAGCCTTCGAAGACCGGGTACAAACGTGTCGTTCGTCGAGAGATCGACAGCGTGATCCGACCACTCAAGGTTCGCGGCGTTTCGATCCGCGTCGCTGATGTGCCGTGGTTCATCGAGGACGACGAGCGTCCGGCGAAGAAGCGCGCTCGAAAGCGCCGCTAGCTCGCGGCGAGCTCGTACGCGATCGACACGTTGAGCGTCAGCGGCTGGAGCGAACCACCGATCTCGGCGCCACCGCTCTGGTTCTGCACGGCCATCGAGTTCGACGGGAAGTACTCCTGGCTCCACATGTAGCCGCCGGCGTTCTCGGCGACGGACGTGATGCGACCGAGCTTGATGCCGAGCGACTTCGCCGTCTGCTCCGCCTTGTCCTTCGCGGCGGTGAGCGCCATGTCGCGCACCTTCTTCTTCATCTCGGCGAGGTCGCTGCGGCGGAACTGCGTCGAGATCTGCGAGGAGCCAGCGCTCGCGGCCGCATCGAGCATCTCGGGGATGCGCACGAAGTCGCGCGTCGTCGCGGTGATGACGATCGAAGCGCGGTAGTCGAGCAGCTGGCGCGTCTGGATGCCCTTGTCAGTGATCACGTACTCGGGCTCGAGCTCGAGGTTGGAGACCTTCACGTCCTTGATCTCGACGCCGGCCTTCTGCAGCGACGCGACGAGCTCCAGGCGCTTCTTTTCCAGATCGCGCGCGGCCGTCCCGGGTTTCAACTGCGCAGCGGCGAGCGTGATCGTCATGTCCGCGCAGTCGGGGCTCACCTCGAGCGTGGCTTGCCCTTGCACCGTCATGCCACCGGGCTTGAGGGCATCGAGAGCGGGCGACGAGCCGGGGATCGTGATGATCTGCGGGGCGTGAGGGGTACAGGCGGCGAGAGCAAGGAAAGGCAAGGCAGCGAGCGTCTTCGTCATGTCACGAAGACACGCCAGCCTGCCGCCGGTATGCCTGCGCGGTCACGCCTTTACACACGCCTTACTCAGTCGAGGCCGCGCGCGATAGATTTCAACGACATATCGACAAACGCGCCGTCGACGCCGAGGCCATCCGCGACCTCGTGCAGCAGCTCGTTCTCGGACGCGCTGATGCTGTGGTCGGCGTACGCGATCACGCACAGGTCCCGCACGAGCTGATAGCGCTTGTTGCCCTGGACCTGCACCTTTGCGAACGCCAGGCGGCGCGGCAGGTCACCACGGAGTGCAGTCGCGTTCACGGATGCGGGCGGCTCGCCCAGGAAGCGCTGCAGCGCCGTCAGCTCGTTCTCGTCGATGGTGCCGTCCGCCCCGGCGATCGCGACACCGGCCGCGAGCAAGACACGGCGCATCGCTTCACCCGCAGTGGTCTTGTCGGATGCGTAGTTCGGCTCCATGATCGACATCAGGCTCGTCACTTCGTGCTCGAGCAGATCGACCTTGGTTCCGCCCGGCGTGAACAGCTCCGACTCCCACGCGAGCTGTACGGCGCGCACGCGCAGCGGGCTGAGCGGATGCGTGCTGAGCCACTCGTCACGGATCTCGTCCTTGTCGCCCGCGATCTCCGACTCCGCCTTCAGATCTGCGAGCTGACGCAGGTACTCATCGACATCGAGCTTCACGTTGGTGCGCGCGAGGCCCGACGACAGCTTGAGGAACGTACGCGCGGCGACGGTGACATCGCGTACGCACTCGAGACCCGCGCGGTCCGCGGAGATCTCGGCCATGCGCCGCCACGACGTCAGCGAAAGCGCGAGGCTCGTCGTCACCTGCTGCAACTGACTGCCCGCAGGGAGGTCGAGGTGACTGCACAGGAAGTGGCCGAGCTCGTGCCCGACGACGAACGACAGCTCCTTGGAGTCGAACGCTTCGAACAGCGACGACGTCACACCGACGAAGATGCGGTTGTTAGACGCCGGATAGCAAAACGCGTTGAAGAACGGGCTCGGCGAGACGTAGACCTCCGTCTCGCCCGTGACGCCGAGGGTCTTCGCACAGTGCGCGACGACCTCGTGCATCTCCGGCGCGATCGCACGCGTCAGACGGACGGCGGATCCGAGGAGATGACGACGCGTGTCGTCGAGCTTGTCGCGGCTGCGCTGCCGGCCGTACTCGACGATCTCCGGCTCCTTCGCGAGGAGCGCTGCTAGTTCGATATCACCCTGAGAGCGCAGTCCCGTTCGCATCCGGCGATTCTACGACGAACGCGACGGCCGTCGTCGCACTGCCACCGATGTTCAACGTCGCGAACGTGGAGGCGCCCGCGACCTGGGTGTCTCCGGCGGTGCCCGTCACTTGCTTCATCGCGTCGACGAGCATGCGCACTCCCGTCGCGCCGACCGGATGACCACCGCCGATGAGCCCGCCGCTCGGATTGATGGGCAGGGTCGGCGCCTCGATGAACTTGTATGCCTCGCCGGGTGCGGCCAGACCGACATGCTCGACGGCCATGTACTCCGTGATCGTGAAGCAGTCGTGGACCTCGATGCCCGAGAGCGCATGGACGTTGGGGACCTCTGCGCGGCGGAGCGCATCGGAGAACGCTTGCGCGAGGTGCGGCACGAGCAGCTGCGTCTTGTCGGTGTGGCGCGCGAGCTTGGCATCGAGACCGAGCGCGGCCGTGCGATGGCCCCACCCCGTGATGCGCGGTGACTTCACACCGACGCGCTCTGCATGCCGACGCGCGAACGCCGGTGACGCGAGCACGATGGCCGCCGCACCGTCGGTGACCTGCGCGCAATCGTAGCGACGCAAGCGCCCTTCCACGACTGCGTTCAGCTTGTCGTCGCCGAACGTGCTGTCCGTCCACTCCCATGTGCGCGTCTGCGCGAGCGGATTCTTCCGCGCGTTCGCGAGGTTCTTCTTCGCGATCGCGACGAGGTGGTCGTGCTGGAGCCCCCAGCGCTCCGCGTACGCATCGGCGATGCGCGAGAACATGTGCGGCCACACGTAGCGCGCGCTCTCGCCTTCGTGACCGACCCACGCAGCGGCGCCCATGTGCTTCGCGCCCACGTCGCCGCTGACGTTGCGCTCTTGCTCCACACCGACGACGAGCACGCAGTCGTAGACGCCCGCGTCGATGTCGCGCATCGCGGAGAGAATCGCGATCGATCCGGATGCACAGGCTGCTTCGTGGCGACTCGCAGGGACTCCCCACAGCACCGGTCGGGCCGTCGCCGGCAACGCGCCCATCTGCGCCTGGCCCGTGAACAGCTCGCCGAACGCGTTTCCGACGTGGATCGCCTCGATCTCGCTGACCTCGATGCGGGCGTGAGCGCTCACCTGGTCGACCATCTCGCCGACGAGCCCGTCGAGGCCCATGCCCTCGCGAGCGAGATGTCGCGCGAAATCGCTCTGCACACCTCCCAAGATGAACACCATGGCGTCAGCATAGCGCCATGACCGTCGTCGGAACTGCCCTGCGCGAAGTGTTCGTGCTCACCGGCGCGAGGACGCCGCGCGGCAAGGGCTCTGCCAAGGGTGCGCTACACGCGATCACACCGGTGAAGCTCGTCACGCACGTGCTCGGTGCGTTGCGTCCCCGCCTCGGAACGGCGCGCGTCGACGACGTGATCCTCGGGTGCGCGACGCAATCCGACGAGCAAGGCGCCAACCTCGCGCGCTCCGCGACGCTACTCGCCGGGTGGGATGCGCATGTGCCCGGCCTGACCGTGAATCGCTTCTGCGCGTCGGGTCTCGAAGCGATCGCGCTCGGCGCAGCACGCATTCGCGGCGCTGATGCGAGCCTCGTCGTCGCCGGTGGTGTGGAGAGCGTGTCGCGCGTGCCGACGTTCTCGGATCGCGGACCGCTCTATCACGACCCCGAGGTGATGACGGCAGCGGGCACGATCCACATGGGCGTCGCGGCCGACCTCGTCGCCACGCTCGAGAACATCACGCGCGACCAGGCCGATGGCTACGCGTACGCGACGCGAGAGAAGGCGCGCCTCGCTCCGCCGTCGAGCTTTGTCGTGCCGACTGGCGCGCTCGCTGTCGACGAGAACGTCGCCTACCAGCCCACACTCGAGGAGCTGCACGCGCTGCCGCCATCGTTTGGCGATCTGAACCAGGACCCGATCGCGCTGCGCCACTACCCGCAGCTCCCATCGCTGCATCACATCCACACGCGCGGCAATTCACCGAGCCTCGCCGATGCGGCCGCGCTCCTCGCGATCGGTGATCGGGCCGCTGCCGATGCGACGGGCCTCGCTCCGCGCGCGCGCATCCTCGCGACGGCCTCGTGCGCAGCGGATCCCGTCACGATGCTCACGGCAGGTCAGCTCGCGATCGAGCTCGTCCTTGCCAAGGCGGGCCTCCGCGGTGCTGACATCGACGTGTTCCAGTTCGCAGAGGCGTTCGGCGCGCTATGCGTGAAGCTGATGCGCGACCTCGACATCGGTCATGACCGCTTGAACCCGACGGGCGGAACGATCGCGCGCGGCCATGCGTACGGCGCGACCGGGGCGATCCTCGTGCTCGAGGCCGTCGAGGAGCTCGAGCGTCGCAATGCGCGCTACGCGATCGCGGCGGTCAGTGGCGCAGCGGGCCTCGGCGCCGCCCTGCTCGTCGAACGCTACTCCTGATAGACGGGCGGCGGAACGTAGTAGCGCTGTGTCGCGATCGCTTGGTCGACTTCGGGCAGCACTTCGGCGCGCGCGCGCACCATGTCGCCCTCGATCCGCTTCTGGAACAGGAACAGCCGGACGAAGCCGAGGCACGCGAGGCCGCCGAGGATCACCGGGAGCGGACGCCCGCTGACGATACCGATCGCGAGTCCCGCCGCGCCGGCCGTCGCGCCGAGCTTGGCCTTGACCATCGTGCCGCTGAACTTGGCTGTCGTCGCTTGGCTCACGCCGTCGTAGGTCGGCACCGTCGCCGACGCGATGATCGTGGGATCCTGCGAAAACGTCATACCTCCGGCCTTGAGCGCGGCGGCGATCGGCTCCGCGAACGTCCCTTCCATTGCCTTGCCGAGGCTCAGCACCTGGTGCGGGTTGGAGCGCAGAAAGTTCACGATCGTCAACCGCATCTGCGGGTAGCTCATCGAGTTGTTGAACGTCTTCATCACGGCGAGACCGACGACGATGAAGCCGATCACGGACGCCGCGTAGGCAGCAACGCCCTTGATGCCGGCGGTGGGATCCGCCTTTTCTTCAGGGGGAGCGATGAGGTCACCGTTCTCGTCGACCTCGGCGAACGCGGGATGCGACGTCGCGGCAGCGACACCACACGCGATCGCACCAGCGAGAGCAAAGGCTGCGAGCAAGCGTTTCATCGGCGCACCTCGGGAATGTCAGCGGTGATCGCGTCCAGGAGTGCATCGAGGCCGTCGTCACGCTCGACGAAGCGATGAACGAGCTCGTTCTCGCCACGCCCATTGCCGCGCACGATGCGGCGCGCCGTCGGGTGCGAGCGGCGAATTCCCGCCATGATCGGCAGGACGCGAGGATCGCCCGCATCGAGCTCTGCGATGACCGCATCGAGCTCGATCTTGTGCGCCGTGACCTCGGCAATGGCGTCGTCGTCGGTCGCGAACACGACGTCCCAGCCGCTCGTCACGTAGAGCGCCATCGCGCCGCGCTGGCGATTGTCATCACCGACGACCAGCACGCGGAGGCGCTTGGACTTCTTGTCGAACGCCGGGCTCGACTGACGCGCCGCGCTCGCGACGATGGTCGCCCACTCCTCGGGCGGCTCGATCAACAGGATCCCGAGCGTCCAGCTCGGGGCCATGGCTTCGCGCACGACATCGCCCACGACCTCGAGCGCGACTCCCGAGGATGGCTCGTAGAGCGCGAGCGCGAGGCGGGTACCGAGCGGAAACCACGCGACGGTATCCAGCGACAGTCCGACCTCGGACACGTCCTTGGTGCGGCAAACCGCGGTCTCACCGCCCAGGAGGGGCTGTGCCTTGACCGCGATGTCGATCCGGTACCGTGGTGCTCGCCGGGACAAGGATGGCATTTTGCCATGGTGGATTGACGGTCGTCGAGCGCCGCGCCACGCTCCCACCCATGTTGTCGCGGTTGGCTAGCGTCGTCGTCGTTGGTTGCCTCGCCAGTACGGCATGGGCCGGGCCCAACGACCCCATCGTGATCACCACGCCAGGCGACCGATCGCCGGGGAACATCGCCACGGCGGCCAGCCTCGCGGGTGTCGGGCTGCTGGCAGGTGGGCTTGGCGTGTACTTCCACCTCGACGGCAAGAGCGCGAGCGACGACGTGTCGGCAGGTGTCTACACCGGCAAGGCGTGGACGCCCACGCAGATCGCCCTCGTCGACAAAGCGCACGACGATCGCACGCGCGCCATCGTCGGCTACAGCATCGGCGGCGCCGCGCTCATCGGTGCCATCGTCTATTGGATCGTGACCGATCCCCCCTCGGAGACGACCATCATCCAACCCCATAGCGCGCCAGCCGTGATGCCCACCCAAGGTGGAGCCCTCCTCGGCGGGACGTGGAGCTTCTGATGCGCCGTCTCCTGTTGCTGACTATTTCACTCGCGGCCTGTACGCCCGATATCTCGACGGGCACGTACCTCTGCGGAGCGGAGGAGTCGTGCCCCGGCGGTCAGAAGTGCGACGGCGCGACGAACCTGTGCGTCAGCGCGGAGAACGCGCTGCCGTTCGCGTGCAACCAAGACGACTCCGAGGTCGAACCGAACGACTCCGTCGCCACCGCGCAGAACTTCGTCGTGCCGAACTGCGGGTCGACGGTCGAGATCACCGGGTGCGAAGGCAAGGACGCCGACGCGGCTGACTACTTCAGCTTCATGGTGCCCGCGCAGTGCGCCGCTCAGACGATCGCCGTCGTGCGCACCTCGTACCCGCTCGCGTACGAGCCACCGGCCGTCAATCTCCTCGCGACGGGCGGCAGCGACGTCCTCACGGACCAGCCGTGTACCGCGAGTGCGACCGACGAGGACGGCGACAGCGCGGCGTGTGGCCGTGGCCCCGTCACGAGCGGCATGACGTACACGCTCGAAGTCACGGGATCTGGCGAGAAGAACTGTGGTGGCACCTGCGCCCACAACCGTTACCGGCTCACCGTTACGCTGACGCAGTAGCGCCGTCTCTGCGATAGTCGCGCTCGGTGTCGAACCTGCACTGGAGCTGGCTGGCAACGCCGTACGTCGTATGCGCGGTGATGCTGCTCGCCGTGGTGCTCGTCGGCGTGGTGCTGCGCGGCGATCAGGTGATGCGGATCGGCGTCATCGGCTCCGCTGTCACCGCGATCCCGTGGGCCGTGTGCTCGGCGCTCGCCGCGTGCACCTACGACATGGACCTCGCGTGGCGTCTGCACCGCTTGGGGCAAGGCCCGATCGCGCTCGTCGGCCCGAACTTCATGCTCATCCTCCTCGGGATCAGCGGGCAGCTCGAGAGGCATCGCTGGCTCGTACGCCTCGCCGTCGCGATCGGCGTGATCTTGTTGACGCTGTGCTGGACGACCGATTGGACGGTGCCCGGCGTGCAGCGCCTGAGCTCCGGGTACATCTACACGAAGGAAGGCCCCCTCACGGGTGTCCACAACCTGGGCCTCATTGTCTGGCTGTTGATCAGCGGCTTCATCTCCCGGCGCTCGTCGGCGCACAGCGAAAAGCGGAGCCTCGTGCGGATCACCTTCGCGATCATGTTCCTCGCGGCCGTCGGCTCCGTGGACATGGCCACGGTGCGCAGCGGGTGGGGTGCGTATCCGATCGCGTGGTTGCCGGCGATCGGTGCGGCCGGACTGGCGCTGTACCTCGAGCTGTACACGGATCTCCTGCGCCGACGCGGCATCGATCGCGGCGCCGTCATCGAGCTGATCAGCTTTGCGATCGCGACGTGCGTCATCGGAGCGATCGCCGCCGTCGTCAAGAATGCGATGCCGCTCTCGCTCGTCGCGATCTCGAGTGTCGTGTGGGTCATCGCGCTCGCCGCGGCGTGGGCCGTGCGGTCGCTCGGCTCGCAGAAGCAGAGTGACGGCGGCGCGCTCGAGAAATTCGTCGTCGGACTGACCGACGTGGAGTCCGAATCGGTGATCCTCGAGAAGATCACCGCGCTGTGGAAGACCGTCGCGATCGACGTCCGAACGCTGTGGCGCGCCGATGGCGATGATCTCGTCGCGCTCGGCACCAGCGAGAGGTGGAGCGTGCCGCCGGGTGTGATCGCCTGGTTTGTCTCGCGCCCGGAGGCCGTCGCGCCGAACGATCTCACGACGATTCGCCTCGGCGTCCTGCGCCCTGCCCTCGAGGCCACGATCGTTGCCCACGGAGCCACGCTCATCATCCCGCTTGTCGATCGAGACACGCTCGTCGCGCTCGTCGAAGCGGACCTTGCTCACGTGTTGCGCGAAGACGAGCGCGATCTGGTCATTCGCTCCGCGCGCGCAGCCGCCCGTCAGCTCACGTACGCAGGTCTCGCGCAGGTCGCCGTCAGCGAAGGCGCCACCGCGCGCGAGGTCGAGGTCGCGGAGGCAATGCGTCTGCAAGCGTCCGCGAGCCGCGACGACGAGCTCGGTCGGTGGACCGTCGCTGCCGAGTACCGCACCGCGACGCGCACGACCGGTGCCGGTTGGTCCGCATCATTGCTCGCCGATGGTCGTCTCGCAGTGCTCGTCACCGAGGCAGGCGCCCACGGCGTCTCCTCCGCGCTCGCGACCGCCGCGATCACGGGCGCGTTTGCAGCCGCCACGGCCACGCAGCGAGCTCTCGAGCTGGACGATCTGCTGTCGAGTCTGCGCGCATCCGCCGACGGTGTGATGCGTGGTGGCGAGCCGATCGCAGCGTTCATCGCGATCATCGACGGCGACCGCCAGCAGGTCGCGTGGGCCACGGCCGGTCATCCCGGCGCGTATGTCGTCGGGCCCGTCGCGGACCTCGCGTCGTTCCCCATGGGCTCGGGCTCTCGTCAGCGTCCCAACGCGCATGCACTCGGCGGTGGCGGAGCAGCGCTCGGCGCGAGCCTGATCACGGCGACGCGCGGAACCGTGGCGCTCCCCGGGGATTCTCTGCTCGTCATCGCATCGACGAGTGTGCGAGGAGTCAACGAGGACGCCTTCGTCTCCGTGATCCGCGATCAGGCGCCGGCCGGCCCGCGCCTCGCGCAGATGCTCGTGGATACAGCGACCAAGCGCGGAGCGATCACGGAGGATCTGCTCGCGGTCGTCGTGCGCCAGCGCCCCGATCGCCGCAGCGAGCCCGTCGCGCGCATCCTGACGCCCGTTCCCGACTAGGAATTCATCGGTTAGCGCCGTTCGCGTTTGGCACGCGTGACGCAAGAACCTTTCGCATGGCGCCGGAAGCGTTCGCTGTGAGGGTGGGCCGCGGGCCCGTCATCGCGACCGCGATCCACGCCGGGCATGATCTACGCGAGGAGGTCCGTGCGGCGATGGCGCTCGATGAGGCGACGCGGCTGCGCGAAGAAGATCCGTACACGGATCGCATCGCCGCCGTCGTGCCCACGCATCTCGTCGCGCGCCGATCGCGCTTCGAGGTCGATCTCAATCGTCCCCGCGAGAGCGCCGTGTACATGCGCCCCGCCGACGCGTGGGGTCTCGAGGTGTGGCGCGAACCGCCGTCGGAGGAGCTCGTCGCGGAGTCGCTCGCGGTCCACGACGTGTTCTACGCGGAGCTCGACCGCCTGATCCGCGCCAAGGTCGCCGCGCACAGCTTCGCTGTCGTGCTCGATCTGCACGCGTACAATCACCGCCGCGATCGCGTCGTCGCCGATCCCGCGACAAATCCCGAGATCAACCTCGGCACGCGGACTGCGCCGCGCGAATGGATGGCGCTGATCGCGCGCTTCTCGCTCGATCTCTCCACGGCGGGCCCCTTCGATGTGCGCGAGAACGTGAAGTTCGGCGGCGGTGCGATGGCCGCGTGGATCCACCGGACGTTCCCCGCCACGGCGGTAGCGCTCGCGATCGAATTCAAGAAGACGTTCATGGACGAGTGGACCGGCCGCGTCGACGAGACTCACCTCGCGCGGCTGAGGCACGGCATCGCGGCGACGCTACCGGCGCTGGAGAGCCGATGAGCGGCGCCGAGGCCATCGTCGGAGCCGAGCTGCGTGCGGCCGATCGCGTGATCGCGGACGTCGCGGAGCAGTTCGACTTCTTGCTCGGCATGACGCCGACGAATCACGACGAGGCATGGAAGGAATTCTGTACGACCGCGGGGCGCGTCACCCCGACGCTGCGCTATCGCGCGCTCACGATCGATCCTGCCGCTGCGCGACGGCGCCTTCAAGACGTCTCGCTCGACCATGTCGAGTCGACGCTGTGCAGGCTCCTCGCAGACAAGCGGCGCGAGCTCCTGCTCCAGATCACACTGCTGGAGAGCCGCGATACTCCACAGGCACTCGAGCACAGCCTCGAGATGTACGGCCCCGTCGCTGACAGCTTGCTCGCGGAGGCGGAGCGCATCCTCGCGGTGATCTCGGTCGCCGAACGCCCTCTCGACAACCGCACGCGCGCCGATGCGATGATGTTGGAAGCCCGCGCTCGCGCCGAGCTCGCCTACTACCGCGAAACGTATCCGGATCTCGTTGCCGACGTTTGCGTGCGCGGCGACATCACGGCGCTCACGGTCTCGAACGGTACGCTGATGGTGCCCGGCTCGCTCGAGATCGACGAGAACCGGATCGACGCGCTCCTCGCTCACGAGGTCGGCACGCACATCGTGACGTACGTGAATGGCTCGACACAACCGCTGCGCGTGCTGTCGATCGGTCTCGCGGGATACGAAGCGCTGCAAGAGGGCCTCGCCGTCGTCGCCGAGCACATCGTCGGCGGCTTCGACATGAATCGCCTGCGCATCCTCGCCGCGCGGGTGGTCGCGTGTCGCCGCATCGCCGAAGGTGGAACGCTCCCCGCGCTCGTCGCCGAGCTCGTCGACAAACATCGCTTCACCCAAAAGACCGCGTTTGGCGTCGCCGTGCGTGTGTTCCGCGGTGGCGGCCTGACAAAAGACGCGATCTATTTGCGCGGCCTGCTCGACGTCCTGACCTATCTGCACGAAGAGCGCGATCTGGCGCCGCTCCTCGTCGGCAAGGTCGCGTTCGAGCACGCGCACATCATCGCGGCGCTGCTCGAGAGCCACATCCTCCGTGCGCCGGTGTTGATGCCGCGGTGGCTGTCCGATGACGTTCACGCCGCGCGCCTCGCGAATGTTCGCAAGGGCGTCCATCCGCTGGAGCTGATAGGTCCGTCATGAAGCTGGGACTCGTTTGCAACGACATCGCGACCGAGGAAGACACGTACACCACGACGCGTCTCGCCGTTGCTGCGCTCGAGATGGGCCACGAGGTGTGGACGATAGGCGTGGGCGACTTCGCGAACGATGCAGATGGGAGCGTCCACGCGTGGGCTCGCGCTGCACCAAAATCGAGTTATCGCTCGAGCGCGAAATACCTCGCGGAGATGCGAGGCGAGACGGCCAAGCACGAGCGCATCAATGTCGACGATCTCGACGTCTTGCTCCTGCGCAACGATCCGGCCGCCGATCTCGTCGCGCGTCCGTGGGCGCAGAGCGCAGGGTTCCTGTTCGGTCAGCGCGCTGCCGATCATGGAGTGATCGTCCTCAACGATCCGCACGCGCTCTCGCTCGCGACAAACAAGCTGTACCTGGAGGCGTTCCCCGAAGCGGCGCGTCCACGCTGCATCGTCTCGCGCAACGCGGCGGACCTCCGCGCGTTCGTCGAGGCCGAGGGTGGAAGCGCCTGTCTAAAGCCGCTCGCCGGCTCGGGTGGCACGAACGTGTTCATCGTGCGACCGGGTAGCAAAGGCAATCTCAACCAGATCATCGAGGCCGTGACGCGCGACGGTTACGCGATCGCGCAGGAGTACTTGCCCGATGCCAAGAAGGGCGACGTGCGCCTGTTCCTGATGAACGGCGAGCCGCTCCGCGTGGATGGTCATTACTGCGCGTTCCGTCGCGTCTCCGCCAAGGGCGACACGCGATCGAACCTTCATGCGGGCGGAAAGATCGCGCGCGCCAAGGTCACCGACGAGATGCTCGCACTCGCCGAGATCGTGCTGCCGAAGCTGATCCAGGACGGCATGTTCCTCGTCGGGCTCGACATCGTTGGCAAGAAGTTGATGGAGATCAACGTGTTCTCGCCGGGCGGCCTCGGTAGTGCCCAGAAGTTCGCCAAGGTGGACTTCAGCCGCGCCGTGATCGCGGAGCTCGAGCGCAAGGTCAGCGCGCGACGCCATGGCGGCACGTCGCTGACGAATCGCCAGCTCGCGACGCTCTAACCGCGATACGCGGCGGCGCGTAGCTCGCCTTCGAGCCGCGCGATGGTCGCCTTCTGACGCTCGAGCACTTCCTTGAGCTTGCCCTGCGCCATCTCCTCACGGAGACGAGCCGCGCGTTCGTGCGATGCGCGGTCGACAGCCGCGCGAGAGACGACGCGCGCAACGGTGACAGCGACGAGCGTCGCGGACTCGACGACGACCATCTGGTCATCGAGATCCCGGAACGCGCGCTCGACAGCGAGCATCAAGCGGTCGAACACGACCTCGGCATCCTGGAGCACCACGTCCTCGCGATCACCCCACGCGAGGCGACGCGAGATCGCATCGTGCAGCGTCAGATCGAGGCCGGGGACCGATTCGCCCCCCGCGTTGAGCGCGCGCAGAACCGCGTCGAAGACTTCCGCACCCGGCGGATCGCGATCGCCGTGCTCGACGGTATCGAGGACCTCGTCGCGGAGCACGGAGACTGCTTCGTACATGTCGGCGTCGGACATCGTCACCACTCCGTGTTTCCGCGGGAACCCCACGGCAGGCTTTGGTCGGTTTGGATCGCGATCTGACGCTCGAGATCGGCGCGGCGACGCTCGGCCTCAGCGACCTGATCACGCAGCTCGGTCGTCACGTGCTGCGCCTCGCGCAGCTTCTCGGCCGTGGGCAAGCAGGCTTCGAGCACGAGGCCGGTCATCGCCGACACGAGGCGCTGATGCGCACGGCTCAGTGCGCGCAACGCGCGGGCGCGGATCGGCAGCGGCACCTGGATCTGATGAACTGCGGCAGCGACGAGAATGCGCGAGTGATCGAGCGCGTCGAACAGCGGCATGATGCCCACATCGTCGACCGTGCGGATGCCGTAGATATCGCGCGCCGCGATCACCGCTGCTGCAAAGTTTCCGGCCACGTCACCCGCGAGTTGCTGGAGAGCGGAGAGCACCGTGCGCAGGTTCTCGGCCTTGGGCGCCGTGCGCGCGATCGCGACCGTGATCGTCTTGTCGACGGCGAGCATCACCTCGTCAGACTCGTGCGATCCAGACACCTCGCGTTCGGGCCGCAGGAACGGAATCGTGGGGCGATCGATGAAGCCACTTGGCTCGCTCATCGGTGGCTCGACCATCGTCTGCTCGGCGCCGGGACGCGTCTCCTCCTCGGGCTCTGCGGTGATCGGCGGCATCGCCGCGATCTTTTCCGCCGTCGGGGTCGAGCGCGGGTTCGGCGTGAGGCGCGGCATCGGAGTGAGACGCGGGCGCGGCTCGCTGAGGTCCACCCTGGGAACGTTCGCCGTGTGGAGCGTGATGAGATCCGCCTCGATCGCGCGCAATCGCTCTGCGAGCAGGCCACCGAGGGCGAGCTCCGCGACCACGAGCGCGCGGCTGACCGCCACGTCGAGCAAGAACCCGAGCTGGCTATCGAGAACGCGAAGCTCGTCGACGACGGTGCGCGCCGCGTTCGCGATGATGTCCATCATCGAGCGCAGTGCTTCCCAGTTTCCGTCGCGCTCGAACCAGCCGGCAGCGAGGTTCTGCGCGAACGTCCACACGTTCACGCCGGTCGATTTTTCGAGATCGTGGAAGATCGCCTGACACACGGAGAGGCCGATCAGCTCGAGCGCCTCCGAGGACTCGAGGCCGGAGACGATCGGGTTGCGCGTGAGGCCGCCGTCCTTGCACAGCTGCAGGAATCGCGCGCGCCGCTGCCACCACGCGATCGCGCCGTTCGTGCGCACCACGACCGTCGAGCTCACCGGCTGCGCCGGCGTCTCGAGGACGATCACCGTGACGTTGTCGCCACCTCCACCGCGGAGCGCTAGTTCGATCAGCTCGCGCGCCACGTCGGCAGGCGCGTCGCCGCTCCCGAGCACGTACTGGATCGCATCGATCTGCGCATAGCCGTAGAGACCGTCGCTGCAGATCATCATCCGATCGCCCGGCTCGAGGACGACCTCCGTGATGTCGACGCGCGCCTCGGGTCGTGCGCCCAGGTTGCGCGAGAGCACGTTCTTGTACGGATGGCGCTCCGCATCCTCGGGAGCGAGCAGCCCGCGCCCGACGAGCTCCTCGACGATCGTGTGGTCCTTGGTCAGCTGCAACAAGCGACCCTCGCGGAGCAAGTACGCGCGCGAGTCACCGACGTGACCGACGGTGACCTTCTCACCGTCGACGAGCATGCCGACGCAGGTCGTGCCCATGCCATGCCGCTCGCGGACCGCTTGGGCCGCACCGAACACCGCCGCCGAACCGCTCTGGATCGCCGCCGTCAGCAGTGCCTTGGGCTCCATCTGGCCGCGACGATGCGCGACGTACTGGAGAATCGCGTCGCGCGCCGTCTGCGAGGCGATATCGCCCGCGTTCGCGCCGCCCATTCCATCGAGCACGACGTACAGACCGCGCTCGATGTCGACGATCAGCGAGTCCTCGTTGTTCTCGCGAACCTTACCGACATTGGTGTCGCCTGCGATGCGGATCTTCATGAGCCGCCGCGCTCCTTGAGCTCCACCCACTCGCGGTAGCGCTGCGCGTGCTCTTCGGCGATCAGGTCATTCACGACGCGCGCCGTGCTGCCCGTGACCCGCGTGAGCAACAGGGTGAGCTCCGCGCCTTCCGTCGTCCCCGTGCCGTCGAGCTGCGCGACCTGCGCCGCGGTATCGCCGATCGCGACGAGCATCGTGAGCACGGCAGCTGGGCTCTGCGCCTCCGCCGCGCGCATCGCGAGGAACGTGTGCAGGAACGCCCGATGCAATCCGAGGTCACCAGTCGCGATGAAGTTGCCGAGGTGCTCGAGGACGGCACTGATCTGCGTCTGGGCCGATGTCTCGTCGAGACGTGCGAGCGATGGATCGAGCGTCGCGCGTAGGTCCATCAAACGGCGCAGCACCTTGGGCCGAAGTGCCTCGTAGGCACTCGCCAATGGTGGCGTCGTCGACCCCCGCATCGCTTGCGATGGTACCTCTCCCCGCGCTGCCAGTGCTACGCTGCCGCGCAGGATGGCGAGCGCGAAAGAGGGGCGGGTTCTCGTCGTGGATGACGAGCCGATGGTGCGGGAGACGCTCGGCCAGGTGCTCGCGGACGAGGGATACGTCGTCGACCTCGCGATCGATGGCGAACAGGCCCTCGCGCGGGTCTCCGAGGCGCGGCCCGACGCGATTCTGCTGGACCTGATGATGCCGGGTATGAACGGCCGCCAGTTCCTGCAGGCCCTGCGCGACCAGCCCGAATATGCGGCCGTGCCTGTCCTGATCATGACGGCCGTCCACGGCCTGAACGTGAATCTGCAGACGCTCGGCGCCAGCGAGGTCGTCGAGAAGCCGTTCAACGTCGACGAGCTCCTGAACAAGGTCGCCCTCGCCGTCTACCGCTCGCGCGACGCCCACAAGAGCCTGAGCCAGCCGCTCCCGGTCTCGTCCCCTGCGATCGTCGTCCCCGAGACGGATCGCGGCGTCATCCTGATCATCGAGCACGATCGCAGCCGCATGCAGCAACTCGACGAGCTCCTCAGCGCGCGCGGCTACACCGTCGTCTCGATGACCCGAGCGCTCGTCCAGATCTCCCGGCTCGCTCGTGCGCTCCGGCCGCGCGCGATCCTGTTGGACCTCAAGAGCGACGGCGCCGACGAAGTCGTGCGCGATCTGCGCTCCCTCCGCGAGCTGGATAACGTCCCCATCCTCGTGTTCGCGCGCGAGAAGGGCGACGCCGAGGACTCCGACCTCGTCAGCTTCGTCGAGAAAAACTAGCCGGGACTACAATGCCCCGCACGGTGCGGCGCTCGCGACGGTGCGATCGCGCCCCGCGTGCTTCGCGTCGTACAGCCGCGTATCCGCCGCCGCGATGAGCTCCATCGCTGTGGTGCCGTCGCGACCCAGCTCCGCGATCCCTGCGCTGAACGTGTAGCGCGGAAGATCCGCTGTTGGCTTGTCCTTCATGCCGGTGCGCAGCGCTTCGAACACGCGGATCGCGGCGTCGACGGTCGCGCCACGCATGACGACGAGAAACTCTTCGCCACCGTACCGACCGACGTGATCGCTCGCGCGGAACCGCGACGTGAGGTTCTTGGCAAAGTCCCGCAGCACGGCGTCACCGACGAGGTGGCCGAGCTCGTCGTTCACCCTCTTGAAGAGATCGAGATCGATCATGCCGACAACGAGCGGCTCGTCTGCGGTCAGCGAATGCGCGATGGCATCGTCAAGCAGCTCCAAGATGTGGCGGCGATTGAACAGCGACGTGAGGCCGTCGCGGATCGCGAGGTCGCGCATCTTGGCCTCGGACGCACGGAGCGCGGATTCCGCTCGACGCTGCGCGGTGATATCGCGGAACGACCACACGCGTCCTACGATCTCTTTGCCCATCATCTGCGGTCGGCTCGCACGCTCGAACACGCGACCATCGTCGAGCTCGAGGACATCGATCGATTCGCCGGACAGGCCCGCGAATGCTTCGTTCGCCGCGGAGATCATTCCAGAGAGCGACGTCTTGCTCGCGATGTGGCTGCGCACGGCCTCGAACAACCGCATCGACTTGCCGTCGAGACTCCACATGTCGAGGAAGCGTTGATTGAACGCGAGCACGTACGTGTCGTCGGTCGCGAGGATGCCCTCGCCGGTGGACTCGAGCGTCGCGATCAGCAGCGCTTCGCGTCGCGCGCGGCTCTTGAGCTCGAGCGTCAGCGACGCGAGGCTCGCGAGGAACGCCGCGTCCTTTTGCTCGATCGCGCTCCACTCTCGCGGGCCACCGATGTGCTCGTGGCAGAGCACTCCGACGAGGCGCATGCCGGTCCGGATCGGCGCGTCGAGCATCGAACCGATGCCGAGCGGCGTGAGATAGCCGGGCGAGAACTCCTGCGTGCGCGGATCGCGATGAGCGTCCGTCGCTGCGATCGTCTCCTCCAACAACATCGCGCCGAAGTACGCGGGGTAGTCCTGGGCGCGCAGAACAATGCCGGACGAGTGGCGATTCTCCCGGACCTCGTAGAGATCCACGCACACCATCTCCGTCGACTCCTCGTTCAGCAGCCAGACGCTCGACCGCGCCGTGCCGAGCGCTCGTCCCGCGGTCTCGGTGATCGCCCGGATCGCGCCATCGGGGTCACCTTCGTAGCGCCGCCAGATGCTCGCGAGCTCCGCGATCGCGTCGACAGACTGCAGTTGCGACGCGGACACCTACGCCCAGTGTACTCACTTCTTCAGCTTCGCCTTCTTCGGATACAGCACGATCTCGATGCGCCGATTGAGCGCCTTGTTGCCGCGCGATACGGGCCGGTACTGGCCAAACGCAAGAGCCGCGAGACGTGTAGGATCCACCTTCACGTCGTCCTGGAGGTAGTGCACGACGGTCAGCGCACGCGCCGCGGAGAGCTCCCAGTTCGTCGCAAACTTTGCAGCGGGCGGCGCCTCGCCTTTCTTCAACTTCTTCGGTGCTGGGGGAACAACGATCGGCGTGTCGTCGGTATGTCCCTGCACCCAGATCTGCTTGTCGGGCAGCTCGTTCAGCGCCTGACCGACGCGCGCGAGGACCTTCTGGCCCGCTGGCGTGAGCTGATCATCGCCGAGCTTGAACAGCACCTTGTCGACGAGCTGGAGCGTGATCTCGTCCCCGTTCGTCGTCACGTCGCCGGCTTTGTCGAGCGCGGTCTTCAGCTTGTCCTGCTCCGCCTTGGACGCAGCGGCCACGTCCTCGAGCTCGTCCTTCTTCTTCTCCGTCACGGAGAGCTGCTGCTTGATCTCTGCCTGCTTCGCGTTCGCGGCGTCGAGCTCTTTTGCGAGCGCGTCCGCGCGATCCTTCTGGGTGCTCGCGGTGCGCTCCGTGTCCGCGTTCTGCTTCTCCAGCACCGCGACGCGCTTGTCGGGAGACAACTCGGGTCGCGCAACAAACCCGCCTGCCGCACCACCCGCGAGAGCGATGACTCCAACCGCAACGAGCGCCTTCATGGACGTCCCTTCCCTGATGCGCTTGGTCGCATCGTTCTTGTCGATCCGCTTCGCGCTCTCGCGCGCCTTCGGGATCGGGAGGCGCTCCTTGTCGGAAAGGATGATCCCTGTATCGGTCGGATCACCCGCGGGCGTGCGCGCCATCGTTACGAACGATAACGCGATCGATCTCGATCAGTCAGCACTCATCAGTCGTCACCCATCGCCGCGCCCCCCTCGCGCGGATCGGCGCTGGCGCTCCAACCGTTCGGAGTCCGCACGATCGCGTTCACCGCCGCGAAACCACGCTTGGGCCAATCGAGCGGGTAGCCCTCGCCCAGCAGTGTGGTTCCGGTCTTCTCGGAGATCGAGTGGTCCTCGATCATGACCTTGTCGGGCATGTGCTGATGATGGAACCGCGGCAGTGCGACCGCCTCCGCGACGGACTTGTTGTAATCGATGATGTTCGAGAGCACCTGCCACACGGCCGTGATGATGCGCGAGCCGCCCTGCGCTCCGACGACGATCACGAGATTACCTTTGTCGTCCTCGACGAACGTGGGCGACATCGACGACAGCATCCGCTTGCCGGGCTCGATCTTGTTCGCCACTCCCTGCACCAGACCGAATGCGTTGGGCGTGCCCGGCTTGGCCGTGAAGTCATCCATCTCGTTGTTCATGAGAAAGCCGTTGATCGTCACGCCGCTGCCCCACGACGTGTTCAGCGTCGTCGTCATCGCGACCGCCATGCCCTGCGCATCGACGACACACAGGTTCGTCGTGTGATCGCCTTCGATGATCGACGGCGTCTCGGCAGACTTGGACGCCTTTGCCGTGATCGTCCCCGCCAGCTTGTCGAGATAGTCCTGCGAAACAAGCTTCTCGAGCGGCATGTCCTTCACGAACGCCGGATCGCCGAGCTCGGTGTTGCGCGCTGCATATCCACGGCGCCACGCTTCCGTCACGAGGTGAACGTGCTCCGCGCCGTGCCACGCCACGCTCGCGAGCGGACGGTCCTTCAGCATGCCCGCGATCATCGCGAGCACGAATCCGCCCGACGACGGTAGCGGCATGGAGACGATCGACCGACCGCGATAGCCGAAGCGAATCGGATCGCGCCACACGGTCTTGTAGCCGCTGAGGTCCGCCGCCGTGATCGTGCCGTGGTGGTCCTTCATCGCAGTCGCGATCGCGACGGCCGTGGGACCTTTGTAAAAACCGTCGGCGCCCTTGTCGCGGATGCGCTCCAGCGCGACGGCGAGCTCTTCATTCTTGATCGTGTCACCGAGCGCGTGAGGCTTGTCGCCGACGAAGTAGATCGCCTTTGTCGCGTCGTTCTTCGCGAGCCGCTCCTTCTGCAGCTCGAGCGACTCGCTCGTGTGCTTGTCGAGGACATACCCGTTGCGCGCGAGATCGATCGCGGGCTGCACCAGCTCCTTCCACGGCTTCTTCCCGAGCTTCTCGTGCAGCGCCCAGAGTCCCGCGACGGATCCCGGCGTGCCCGACGCGCGCCAGCCGTAGAGCGAGTCCTTCGTTACCTCGCCCTTCTCGTCGAGATACATGTCCTTGGTCGCCGACGCGGGCGCCGTCTCGCGAAAGTCGAGCGCAGTTGCCTTGCCGGCTGCGAGGCGCACGACCGCGAAGCCACCGCCGGCGAGATTGCCCGCCGTGGGATGCGCGACAGCGAGCGCGAACGCCGTCGCTACCGCCGCATCGACCGCATTGCCGCCGCTCGCGAGCACTTGCTTGCCGACCTTCGTCGCATCGACGGACTCGCTCACGAGCAAGTACGTCTTGCCGGTTCCGGTCACGGTGGGATCGATCTCGACCTTGCCGAGGCTGTCCTCGGTCCCGTACGCCGCGGTGCCCGAGACCATGCTCGCGCTACCGCTGCCCGAACCGGTCGCGCTTCCACTTCCACTGCCGCTGCCCGTGGTGACGCCGAGCGCGACATCCTTCGCTTTGATCGGGTCCTCCGCATTCGGGGGCGCGGTCGCAGGCGGAGGCGGCTCGCGGTGACAAGCGACGAGCCCGAACACGGCGACGAGAGCGGCGAAACGCATCGGGCGCATCCTACGACAGCAATGTCGTGATCGGCGGGACCTCGCCAAACCGCCAAACAGATTCCTGAACCATCCCGAGCAATTGCACGTGGCACATCGGGTGCTGAAGTGGTTCCCCATGAAGACGACGTTGCTCGGACTCGCGCTCGGGACGGCCCTGCTGGGCGCATGCGGCGGTAGTGAAAGCGCGGGGAGCGCCGGCGATGACGGCCAAAGCGCGGGCGGCAACGTCAGCTTCGGCGGCGCGCAGGACATCGGTCAGTTCCGCGCGGCGCTCGAGCGCGGCGAGATTCCCGAGCAGGGCTCGCTCGATGCGAACGGCTTCTTCAGCGAGCACTACAACGCGACGCCCGCGAACGGCGACTGCACTGGCGCGCTCTGCCTCACGCCCGGCCTGTCGGTCGCGAAGGATTGGATCACCGGTGCGCACCAAGCAACACTGCAGGTCGCTGTCTCGACGACGATCGATCCGTCGACGCTTCCGCACTTGCCGATGAACCTCGTGGTCGTCGTCGATCACTCCGGCTCGATGGCAAGCGATGGCCGGCTCCAGAAGGTGAAGGTCGGGCTCAACGCGCTCGTCGATAATCTCGGCCCCGACGATCGCCTCGCGATCATCAAGTTCGATGACACCGTCGACGTCGATCTCCCGCTGCGCAGCACTCTCGACCGCGCGGCTGCTCACATCATCATCAACAACATGCAGCCCGACGGCTCGACGGATCTGTACGACGGCCTCGAAGCGGGCTTTCGTCAGTTCGGCGACGTCGCGTACACCGACCGCCAGAACCGCGTCATCTTCCTCTCCGACGGCCTCGCGACGGCGGGCAACACGAGCGAGTACGCCATCATGAACATGGCGAAGGGCTACATCTCGCGCGGCATCGGCCTCACGACGATCGGCGTCGGCGATGACTTCGACGTGGCGCTCATGAAGGGCCTCGCCGAGAACGGTGCCGGCAACTACTACTTCCTCGAGGACGCGACGGCCGCCGGTGAGGTGTTCACCGAAGAGCTCGCGTACTTCATGACGCCGATCGCGCTCGATCTGAATCTCACCGTCGCTGCCGGTTCGGGCTGGACGTTCGACGGCTCTGTCGGCGCGACGACGTACGCGAGCAGCCTGACGACGGGGACGATGTCCATTCCGGCAGCGTTCGTCGCGAGCCGCACGTCGCAGCAGCCCGGTGAAGGTCGCCGCGGTGGTGGCAGCATGATCTTCGTGCGCCTCGAGGCGAACGAGACGGCGGGTACCCAGGTCGCGGATCTACAGCTCAGCTATCGCGTGCCGGGCTCGCAAGAAGTGATCACGACGCACACGTCGCTCGACTACGCACCGAACCCGCAGGACACGCCCGCGGATCCGTACCTCTCCGGCCCCGAGCTCGCCGAGCGCTTCGCGATGGAGCAGATGTACCTGGGTCTCTTCGCGGCGACGAACACGTACGGCGCCGGTTGTTCGCTCGCGGTGCTCGAAGCGACCAAGCGCACCGCGCTGACGTGGAGCGAGCTGCACCCGGATCCGGATCTGTCCGCGGACCTCGAGCTCGTCGATATGTTCATCGGCAACCTCCAGGCGCGGGGTGCTGTCGCCTCTGACCTCGCTGCATGCCAGGTCGCGCAGCCGTGGCCCACCGCGGATAGCGGCTCGCCGGACGACGTGGCCACCTGCGACGGCCAGCCGTGCACCGGCATGTACGCCTGCTCGGCCGCGAACTTCGACGCGAGCTGGTTGAGCATCCTCGGTGTCGCAGGTCTCGTCGTGGTGCGACGCCGCCGCAAGCGGTAACCTCGACGGGTGTTTGACTCCTCGGTATTCGCACAGCGTCGCGATGCGCTGATGAAAGCTCTGGGACCCCATGCGGTCCTCGTCGTTCGTTCGCTCCCCGAGCGACTGCGCAACGGCGACGCGATGTTCCCGTTCCGCCAGCACTCCGACATCGTCTGGCTCACCGGCTTTGTCGAGCCCGACACGACGATCGTGCTGCGCCCCGGCGCCGAGACGGAAAAGTTCGTGATGTTCGTGCGACCGCGCGATCGGGAGATGGAGGTGTGGGACGGCCGCCGCGCGGGTGTCGAAGGCGCGAAAGAGACGTACGGCGCGGATGGTGCGTACACGTCGCAAGAGCTGCCGTCGAAGCTCTGGGAGCTGATCGCGAACCACGACGAGCTGCACTTCGCACTCGGGCTCGACGAAAAGATGGATCTGCTCGTGGCCGACGCGATCGCGCGCCTGCGCAAGTGGGAGAAGAAGGGCAAGCGTCCGCCGCGCGCTGTGGTGGATCCGCGGATCGCACTGCACGAGCTCCGTCTGCACAAAGGGCCCGAAGAGCTCGCGTCGCTGCGCAAGGCTTGTCAGATCACCGCCGACGCGCACGTCGCGGCGATGCGCATCGGGCGCCCTGGTTCCCACGAGCACGAGCTCGAAGCCGTGTTGAACTACACGTTCCGCAAGGCGGGTGGCGACGGTCCCGGCTACACGTCCATCGTCGGTAGCGGCGACAACGCGACGATCCTCCACTACATCGAGAACAATCGGCGCGTGGAGAACGGCGACCTCGTCCTCGTCGACGCGGGGTGCGAGTACGATCACTACACGGCGGATATCACCCGCACGTGGCCCGCGAACGGGACGTTCTCCGCAGCGCAGCGCAAGGTCTACGATCTGGTGCTCTCCGTTCAGAAGCACGCGATCGCGCTCGCCAAGCCCGGCGCCACGATCGACGAGATTCACGATCTGTGCGTGAACGAGCTCACGCAAGGAATGATCGATCTGGGCCTCCTCACGGGAACGGTGAAAGAGCGCATCGAGGATCTCGCGTACAAGAAGTTCTACATGCACGGCACCTCGCACTGGCTCGGCCTCGACGTGCACGACGTCGGTGCGTACACGCGCGATGGCAAGGCGCGCCCCCTCGAGCCGGGCATGGTGATCACGATCGAACCGGGCCTCTACATCGCGCGCGATGCGGAAGGTGTTCCGGACGAGCTGCGCGGCATCGGGGTGCGCATCGAGGATGACATCGCGATCACCGCGACCGGCAACGAGGTCCTCACGGCCGCGTGCCCCAAGGAAGTCGCGGAGCTCGAAGCGATCTGCGGGTAGAGGTCCTAACTCACTGTTCTAGCTGGGATCTTCGGAGGGCATCCTGTTCTTGATCGCCGGGGTCGCGGGGCTTAGTGTCCGCCGCCCGTGCTCACGCCCAAGCAACGCCGTCACCTCCGCGCCCTCGCGCATGCCTTGAAGCCCCTCGTCCAGATCGGCAAGAGCGGCATCGACGGCGGCTTGGTCTTGGCCGTGAACCAGGCGCTCACCGACCACGAGCTGATCAAGATCAAGGTCGGCGAGAACGCCGGCGTAGAACGGCACGAAGCGGCCGACGAGATCGCGAAGCAGACCAAGAGCGAAGTGGCCCAAGTCCTGGGGAATATCGTCATCCTGTACCGCGCCAACCCCGACGATCCGACGATCGATCTACCGAGTTGATCCCCGCCTCGGCGTCCCGTAGCTGACGCGTCACACGGACGTCACGGAAGGCATGCTAAGGCTGAAGCCATGCTCGTACTGGTCATCGAGGATGAAGTCGACCTGGCCACGACCGTCGAGTACAACCTGCGCGCCGAAGGGTTCCAGGTTCGACTCGCACACAGCGGACGCCAAGGTCTGGCGAGCGCGACGGCGGATCCGCTGCCGGATATCATCGTGCTCGACCTGATGCTGCCCGACCTCTCCGGCACCGAGATTTGCCGCCGTCTGCGCGATCAAGAGCGCACGAAGGACATCCCGGTGATCATGTGCACGGCGAAGGGCGAAGAGATCGATCGCGTCGTCGGCTTCGAGGTCGGCGCTGATGATTACGTCGTCAAGCCGTTCAGCGTGCGGGAGCTCGTGCTCCGCATCCGCGCCCTGCTGCGCCGCGCGAACCGCGTCGAAGGCGAGCCGTCGCTCATCAAGTTCGGTCGCCTCAAGATCGATCGCGATGCGCACCGCGCATGGGTCGACGAGTCCGAGATCGGGCTGACCGCTCTCGAGTTCCGCCTGCTGCACGCGTTTGTCTCCCGTCGCGGCCGTGTGCAGACGCGAGATGCGCTGCTCAGCGACGTATGGGGCATCGAGGCTGACGTCACCACGCGCACCGTCGACACGCACGTGAAGCGCCTGCGCGAGAAGCTCGGCGATGCGGGCCTGTACATCGAGACGCTGCGCGGCGTCGGTTACCGCTTCAAGGACGCCCCCGAAGAGGCAACCGCATGATCCAGCGAGTGCGTTCGCGGCTGATCATCGTAGCCGTCGCACTCGCTCTCGCTGCTGCTGCCGCGGCTGGCCTTGTCGCGGAGCATGGAACGCTCGCCGTGATCGCGCTCGTGCTGGTCACGGGCCTCGTCTCCAGCCTCGCGACGATGATGATCGTTCGGCGCGAGCTGCGCGATCTGGTCCACGCGACGAAGAATGTCGTCCGCGACACGACTCGCCGCGTGCCCATCGAAGATGTACCGGCGGGCGACGAAGTCCGCGAGCTCGGCGAGTGGGTGAACTTCCTCGCCGACGACGCGACGAAGAGCCACCACGCGTTGGCGCGCGAGCGCGTGCTGCTCTCAGCCGTGGCGGAAGGATCCAACCAGGGCGTGATCGCCATCGATAACGAGCATCGGATCGAGCTGCTCAACGAGGCCGCGCGCAGGATGCTCGGCGTGCCGCAGACGCCGGTCGGCATGCCGCTGATCGAGCTGATGCGCATGCCGCAAGCGTTCGAGCTGATCGAATCGAGCGAGGCCGCGCAGGCGGAGGTGCAGTTGCCGACGGGGCCGCGCTGCCTCATCCGCGTCGGCAAAGCAGAGCCCGACGAGGGCCGCGTGCTGCTCCTCGAGGACGTGACCGCGATGCGCCGCCTGGAGATGGTTCGCCGCGACTTTGTCGCGAACGTCTCGCACGAGCTGCGCACCCCCGTCGCCGTCATCCGGGCAAACGCCGAGACGCTGATCGCGGGCGCCAAGAATGATCCCGTGATGGGGGCCAAGCTCACCGACGCGATCCATCGCAACGCCGAGCGCCTCGCTCACATCGTCGCCGACCTCCTGGACCTCTCACGCCTCGACGCGGGCCAGTACCGCCTCGAGCTCGCCAAGACGCAGCTCGCAGCGGTGTGCGAACAGTCGATGACGGCCGTCGAGACCAAGGCGGAGACCCGTCAGGTGACCGTCGACGTCGCGATTCCGACCGACCTGTTCGTCAAAGCCGATGCAAAAGCTCTCGACCAGATCTTCGTGAACCTGATCGACAATGCCGTGAAGTACACGAGCGCGAAGGGGCACGTCTGGGTCGAGGCGAAGCGCGAGGACGAGCATGTCCGCATCGAGGTCCGAGACGACGGTCCCGGCATCGCAGACAAACACCGAGAGCGCGTGTTCGAGCGCTTCTACCGCGCCGATCCGAGTCGCTCGCGCGAGGCAGGAGGCACCGGTCTGGGCCTCTCCATCGTGAAGCACCTCGTCGAGAGTATGGGCGGCAAGGTCGGTGTGGAGCCGAATTCCCCCCAAGGGTCGATCTTCTGGGTAAGGTTGCGACAGGCGCACTGAATGGCACAGCACACCAGTAAAGACTTCGAGCAGGAGCTGCGCACGTTGCGCGAGCGGTTGGCGACGATGGGGCATCGCGCGGAAGAGCAGATCACGCTCGCGATGCGCGCCTTGACCGAACGCGACGACGAGCTCGCGCGTCAGGTTCTCCACGAGGACCACACGATCGACAGGGACGAGAACGAGATCGACGAGCTCGCACTTCAGATCCTGGCGACGCGTCAGCCGGTCGCGAGCGACCTGCGCTTCATCTGCATGTCGCTCAAGTTTGTCGTCGACGTCGAGCGCATCGGCGATCTCGCCGCGGGCATCGCGAAGCGGGTGCTCGAGCTCAACCACCTTCCCGCGCTCGACTCCAAGGTCGATCTTGGACGCCTCGCGACGCTCGCCCAGCGCAACTTGCGTGCGGCGCTCGACGCGTTCGTGAAGAAGGACGCGGATGCGGCCATGGCGGTCATCCGCGCCGATATCGAGATCGACAAGCTCAACGCGAGCCTGTTCGCCGAGCTCATCGCGCACGTCGCGACCGATGCAGCGACGGTGACGCGCGTGCTGCCGTTGACCTCCGTGTGCCGCTACCTCGAGCGCATCGGCGATCACATCAAGAACCTCGCCGAAGAGGTCATCTACATGGTGCGAGCGACCGACGTCCGCCACCGCCCGCTCACGCATCACAAGCCGACGAGCTGAGCCGCGCGTAACGCGGGGCCGGCCCGCGACTTACATTGAAAGTACCGACGGCGAGGCCCGTTCTGTGGGCATGCGCCACCTCCGGTCTCTCTGCCTCGTCCTTCTCGCAAGCTGCAGCGGCGGTTCCAAGTACATGGCCGCCCCGCGGAGCACCTACATGCCGTCGCCGGTCGCCACGGGCGCGATTGCAGCGGACCCGGAGTCGGGCAATCAGTTCCACGACTGGGGCAAGAACCCGTGGGTGGACGCGTCCAAGGACCACCTCTCGACGTTCGCGGCGGATGTCGACACGGCGTCGTACACGATCATGCGGCGCAATCTGAACGAGAACACGCTCCCTGATCCGGCGAGCGTGCGCATCGAGGAGTACGTGAACTACTTTACCTACGACTTCGCGGCACCCGCGAAGGACACGCCGTTCTCTGTCGTCGTGCAGGCCGCGCCGTCTCCATTCCACGATGACACGCACATCCTTCGCGTCGGCGTCGCGACCAAGCCCAAGACCGCCGAGGAGCGGAAGCCCGCGCACCTCGTGTTCCTCGTCGACGTCTCCGGATCGATGGGCTCGGCGGACAAGATCGGTCTCGCGCAGAAGTCGCTGCGCATCCTGACGGAGAACCTCGGCCCGCGCGACACGGTCTCGCTCGTGACATACGCGGGAGCGACGCGCGTCGTGCTCGAGCCGACGGGCATGGAGAACCGCGACCAGATCTTCGCGGCGATCGACGGCCTGATGGCCGGCGGCTCGACGGCCATGGCCTCGGGCTTGGACCTCGCATACGAGCAAGCGATGAAGGGCGTCATGCCCGGCGCGAACGCGCGCGTCATCGTACTCACCGACGGAGATGCGAACGTTGGCCCGACGGGTCACGAGTCGCTCCTCAAGATCATCGAGAGCCGCGCGAAGCAGGGCGTGACGCTCTCGACCGTCGGCTTTGGCATGGGCAATCTCCACGACAACGATCTCGAGCAGCTCGCCGACAAGGGCGATGGCAACAGCTTCTACATCGACAGCCAGAGCGCAGCGCACAAAGTGTTCGAGGAGCAGCTCGGCTCGACGCTCGAAGTCGTCGCCAAGGACACGAAGCTCCAGGTCGACTTCGACCCGACGCTCGTCGCGAGGTACCGCTTGCTCGGCTACGAGAACCGCAACATCGCCGACAACGACTTCCGCAAGGACGAGGTCGATGCGGGCGAGGTCGGCGCGGGCCATCAGGTGACGGCGATGTACGAAGTGCAGCTGACCGATGCGGGCAAGGCGGCCACCGCCCCCCTCGCGACGGTACGCATCCGCCACAAGCAGCCCGAGGGCACGGTCGCGACGGAGAAAGCGTTCGCGATGCTCGGGACCCCGGCTGCGTCGTTCGACGCGGCGCCTGCGGATCTACGGTTCGCGTTTGCGGTGGCGGCGTTCGCGGATGTCCTGCGCGGCGGCGATGAAGCACAGGGCTGGTCGCTCGCGAAGATCGCCGAGGAGGCCAAGAGCGCCGCCGGCGATGACAAGGACCGCCTGGAGTTTGTCGCGCTGATCGAAAAGGCGCGGACGCTCCGCAGCGACAAGTCGGCGCAGGTCGCGCGTTAATGCCAGGTTAGAAAAGAGAACCGCGAAGACGCGGAGACGCGAAGACAACGGTTTCGAGGAGTGACGACGCTTGGCTAGGCGGTGGCAAAATCGAGCACGCGAACGCACGCGCAACCCGGCGACGAGGTTCACTCTACTTTGCGTCCTCGCGTCTTCGCGGTTGCCTGCTCCGGGATACGCGGCCACCGTCCCGCGCGGCGAGGATCCCGTTTATCGGAGCGCGACGGCGGTCGCGACGTCGGCCGACGGCGAACCGAAGCAGCTATCGCCGCCGAGGTTCATCGACGGAACGAGCACGAGCAGGCGGTCGCTGCGGAACGCGTGAGCAATACCGGTGATGCTTCCGCACGAGCCCTCGTCCGACGAACCCGGCGAGCCGAAGCCGGCGCGGATCGCGCGACCGCCGCGCGTCAGGTGGCCCGAATACGCATCGAACACGAGCGGCGCGCCCGACGAGAACGTGATCGTCTGCTTCGTGTAGTCGTCATCCCACGCGCCCGGCGCTTCTGCATCGAGAGAGCTCCACGACGAGCGAGCGAGCCACGCGTTCGTCTTCGCGAGGACCTTCTTCTCGTCGCCGCTCCAGCCGTGACCACCGATCGCGAAGGTCGCGACGCGCTTACCGGACTTGCTCCACGCGACGAGCGTCGTGATCGGCGCACCGGTGAAGTCTTCGGAGTCCTCGAACAGGACGGCGATCGTGCCGTCGGCGGAGACCGCCGGAAAGCGCGCATCGTGGGCGAACGAGCGATATCCCCAATCGGTCGTCTCTTCGTTGTCCTTGTCGGTGAGCTGCAGCGCGAACGCCTGCGCAGCTGGAACCGCATCCTCGGTCGATGCCGATCGAACCGACCAGCCCATCGCAGGCGCTTCGCTGCGAGCGTCGATGGACGGAGCTTGCGGCACCGGTGCGGTGGCGCGGGCGTGCCAGACGGCGAGGCCACAGATCGCAGCGGCGGCAGCAACGGAGGGGGCGAGCACGGAGGGACGGGTCAGGAGCCGAAGCGCGAGCATGCGGATAGGAAGGGCAAGTCCAGCGCCAGCCTGGATGCCAGTAATCATGAGCACTTACAGCGCGTGTGTCTGACGCGACACGTTGCGTTGGCGAGGTAAGCTCGCGACGGTGGACGCGCCCGCATCGCTGACCTCCGGAGGCACCCGCGACGCGCGCCTCTGGCTGTCGCTGATGCTGGTGCCGGTGCTCGTGGTGGGCGCGGGCACGGTCGTGATGCTGCTCGCTCGCAGCGCGACGACCGAGTCGACAGAGCAACTCGCGCGCAAGCAACTCGCCACGCAGGCGGACTCCGTCGAGCGCGATATCTCGCTCGCGTTGGACCAAGCCGATCCGATGCTCGAGCGGCTGCGGGCGATCGCAGATCCAGCGCTGCTGATCGATGACGTGGCTCCGCGGCTCGTCGCGCTCGTTGCAGGTCGCCCCGGCGTCGCGAACGTCAGCATCGGCTTTTCGAGCGGGCGCATGCGCGGCACGTACGTCGCGGATGCAAGTTCCGAGATCCGCGTGCAGGAGAGCATCGTCGGCGACGCCGGCACGCAGCGCACGAACTACGCCGTCAGCGGCGGCGAGCTGCGAACGCTGGAGACGAAGACAACGGACTACGACGTCCGCAAGCGCGATCACTACAAGCTCGCGGTGGAGGCGGCGACGCGGGCATGGACGCCTCCGCGCGTGTACTTCTCGTCGAAGTCGACGGGCGTTACCGCGGTGGAGCCCATCTTCACGGATGGTCAGCTCTCGGCGGTCGTCACCGTCGACTTCGATGTCGGTGCGCTCTCGCAGTTCCTCGGTCGACCAACGGTCGCGGGCGCGCACTCGGTCTTGTTTACCGGCGACGGCACCGTGCTCGCATTCCCGGCGGTGGCCGTCCCCGAAGCAGCGATCAAGGAAGGACGCTTGTTGCGCGCCGCGGACTACGCCGACCCGACGCTGACGGCCGTGCTGCAAGCCGTCGCCGGCAAAGCGATCGACAAGCAAACGTTCCTGCGGATCGACACGCCGAGCGGAGCGCAGCTCGCATCGATCGCACCCGTCGGCGGCCAGCGTGCCGGCGTCGCCACGCCGCTCGTGTGGTATCTCGCCGCGTACGTTCCCGAGGAGACGCTGCTCGCTCCTACGCACTCGATGCAGATCAAGAGCGTGATCGCGTTTGCCGCGGCGCTGCTGCTCGCGCTCGGTGTCGCGCTCGTCCTCGCGTGGAACATCCTGCGCATGCGGCGCGAGGTCTCGACGGCCAAGGCGCAAGCGCGTAGCGCAGAGGCGCGGATCGCCCGGCTCGGCGCGTACAAGCTCATCGCGCGGCTCGGCAAGGGCGGTATGGGCGAGGTGTGGCGCGCGGAGCACGGGCTCATCGCTCGCAGCGCGGCTGTGAAGCTGGTGCGCCCCGAGGCGCTCGTCGATCCGGATCAGCGACGACGCTCCATCGAACGGTTTCGTCGCGAGGCGCAGACGCTGGCGCAGATGAAGTCGCGGCACACGATCGCGCTCTACGACTACGGCATCACCGACGACACGTTCTACTACGTGATGGAGCTCCTCGATGGCGTAGACCTCGACGTGCTCGTGCGCGACACCGGAGCGCAGCCCGCCGCGCGCGTCATTCGCATCCTGATCCAGGCGTGCCAGTCGCTCGCGGAAGCGCACGATGCTGGTCTGCTCCATCGCGATATCAAGCCGGCGAACCTCGTGCTCTGCCGCGCGGCCGACGAGGTCGACATCGTGAAGCTTCTCGACTTTGGCATCGTGCAGTCGATCGACGCGCCGATCGGCCCCGCGATCGATCTCGCCTCGCTCCCCGTCGAGACGGAGCTCTCGCCCGACTCCAAGCTGACCCGCGACGGAGCGATCGTCGGCACGCCTGGATACATCCCGCCCGAGCAGGCGGTCGGCGCGCGCGTCGATGCACGCAGCGATCTCTATTCGCTGGGATGCGTCGCGTGGTGGCTGCTCGCGCGCGGCGAGATCTATCCGCGCCCCGACGACATGACGTCGATCAAGTCGCACGTGATGGACGACCTTCCGGATCTGCGGTCGCGCGTGGACGGCTGGTTGCCTGAAGATCTCGAGAACCTCGTGTACGCGCTGCTCGCAAAGCATCCCGACGATCGCCCCGCCGACGCACGCGCGGTCATCGGCTGGTTGCGCGCCATCCCGATCTCGCCGGAGCACGACTGGACCGAAGATCAGGCCCACATGTGGTGGGCGACCATGCGCCCCGTGGAGGTGACCTCGCAGCCGACGGACGAGCGCGTGTTCATCGCGGAGAATGCGACCCGCACGGAGTACACGCGCGGTGGCGACACCCACGCGGGCGGCACGCATGACGATCAGGGAGACTCGGGCGAGATGATCTATACGCGCAGCTAACCGCGCGCACCGGTTCGGGGTTCTGCGCTTGTACGCACGGCGCGACAAAGCGTGACCATAAAGTGCAGATACCTCCCGCAGGTCGCGCGTTGGACGGGGACGGAGGTTCCCGAATGCGCTCGACCCTGGCGTCTCTTCTGCTCTGCTCGTCTCTGTTGGTTCCCGCGTGCTCCAAGAAGGATGGAGCCGCGAGTTACCAACCATCCGCTGTGAATCGCGAGAGCGCGATGGACAAGGCCTACAAAGGCGACATCGCGCCGAGCTCGGAGATGGGAAGTGGCAGCGGAGCGATCGCGATGGGGAGCGGCGCGATCGTCACGCAGCTCTCTGGCCCCGATGGCAAGCCGACCGCCGAGCAGTACCAGGACTACGGCAAGAACCCGTGGATCGATGCCTCCAAGGATCACCTCTCGACGTTCGCGGCCGATGTCGACACCGCGTCGTACACGCTCGCGCGCCGCAAGCTGACGGAAGGGACGTTGCCCGATCACGCCGCCGTGCGCGTCGAAGAGTTCGTGAACTACTTCAAGTACAAGTTCGCCGCGCCCGCTGCGAACACGCCGTTCTCCGTCGTGATGGAGGCCGCGCCATCGCCGCTCTCACCAGGCAAGCACATCCTGCGCGTCGGTGTCGCGACGAAGGCAAAGACGGCGCAGGAGCGCGTGCCATCCAACCTCGTGTTCCTCGTCGATGTCTCGGGCTCGATGCAGAGCGAGGACAAGCTCGGGCTCGCGAAGAGGGCGCTGAAGCTCCTCACCGAGAACTTGATCGAGGGCGACACGGTGTCGCTCGTCACGTACGCCGGATCGACGCGTGTCGTCCTCCCGCCGACGGGCATGGATCAGAAAGAGAAGATCCTCTCCGCCCTCGACGATCTGACCGCCGGCGGTTCCACCGGCATGGCGTCAGGCATCGACCTCGCGTATCAGCAAGCCGCGAAGAACCTCATGCCCGGCCACAGCTCGCGCGTGATCGTTCTATCCGACGGCGACGCGAACGTCGGCGCACACACGTACCAGGAGATCCTCGACATGATCACCGGCCGCGTGAAGGAGGGCGTGATGCTCTCGACGATCGGCTTTGGTGACGGCAACTACAAGGACGAGCTGATGGAGCAGCTCGCCGACAAGGGCAACGGCAACTACTTCTACATCGACTCGTTCGACGCGGCGAAGAAGGTGTTCCAGGAGGAGCTCGGCTCGACGCTCGAGGTCGTCGCGAAGGATGCGAAGCTCCAGGTCGACTTCGATCCGTCGATGGTCGCGCGCTATCGCCTTGTCGGATACGAGAACCGGGATATCGCCGACAACGACTTCCGCAACGATCGCGTCGACGCGGGCGAGATCGGCGCCGGCCACCAGGTCACCGCGCTCTACGAGATCGAGCTGACAGCGCTCGGCAAGCAGAGTGCGGCGCCGCTCGGTGGCGTGCGCATCCGCCACAAGACTCCGACGGGCACGACGGCGACCGAAGCCGCGTTCCCGATGGTCGGTGGCGCACTGAGCGACTTCGCGCAGGCCAGCAATGACTTCAAGTTCGCGTTTGCCGCCGCGGCGTTCGCCGACGTGCTCCGCGGTGGCACCGACGCCGAGCACTGGTCGCTCGCGCAGATCCGCGATATCGCGAAGGGCGCCATGGGCGAGGACAAGGACCGCCGTGAGATGGTCTCACTCGTCGAGCGCGCGATGGCGCTCCAGGGCCGGCAGGCGCAGCGCTAGTCGGTGTGATTCGTAGATCGGCGTTGATCGTGCAGTAGCGACGGAGGATGCGATTCGTCGCGCTCGCCGCGCTCTTGGTTTCGTCGACTGCCCTCGCCGCCCCACCGGAACCCACGGGTGCGCACCCGCGCATGCTCGTCGACGCGGACGTCGTGAAGACGTGGAAGGCGCTCGCGAAGCTCGATTCCGGACCCGTCATCGGTGCAATCAAGCTGTGCGACGACGGCAGCTCGAAAGAGCACGACCGCGCCGTGTACATGGGCAGCGAGTGGTCGCGCGTGCTGCAAGCGTGCCTCGTCGCGTACGTCGCGACTGACAAACCCGAGTACGCGAAGACGGCCATCAAGTTCTTCACGGCGCTGATCGATGATGTCGATCGCATCGGCGACGGTGGTGGCGGCGATACGGCCGCGCGGCGCGATTCCGGCTACGCGCTCCGCAACCTCGGTCCGTACACCGCGCTCGCGTACGACTGGCTCTACGCGCAGCTGCCGGAGCCGGTGCGTGTGCGCGCTCGTCAGCGGTGGGCCGCGTGGCTCGCGTGGTACCGCGACAAGGGCTATCGCGCGCGCCAACCGGGCTCGAACTACCAGGCTGGCTATCTCGCTGCGGCCACGCTGATCGCCGTCGCGCAAGGCGGCGAGAAGGACACGTCGGGGCTGTGGACGTTCGTCGCGGATCAACTCTGGGGCCACGACATGGCCGAAGCTCTCGCGCCAGGCGGAATCCTCGACGGCGGCGACTGGCCCGAGGGCTGGCAGTACGGGCCCCTCTCGATCGCGCACTACGCGCTCTCCGCTCGCGTCGCGGCCAAGGCCGGCATCGCGGTGCCGGGCATGCAGCGTTGGTTGCACGCGGTCCTGCAGCGCCACGTCTACGCGCTCTCGCCCAGCGACAAGCTCTACGTCGCGCAGGACACCGAAGCGGAGACGCCGCACGTCACGCCGAACGTGCTGACGCTCGATGCGATCGCACTCGGTGACGCGGCACCTGCGGACCGCCGCGCAGCGCGTGCGGAGCTCGAGCGGTTGAAGCTCGCCGACAAGGACTACTTCCTCTACGACGCCCTCGCATCGACGGACTCCAAGGCCGAGATCGCGGCGATCGATCGCGCTCGTTTGCCCACGCTCTACACCGCGTCGACTGGCGCGCTCTACACGCGCACGCGCTGGGACGGCAAGGCGGTGTGGCTCGCCGCCGAGTGCGGCAAGGGACTGCCCGTCGATCACCGTCAGCCCAAGGCGGGCTCGTTCGTTCTCTCGCGCGGCGCCGACGACGCGATCGTCGATCCATCGCCGTATGGCACGGCGTCCACGCTGACGAGCAACGCACCGACGGTGACGTCGCCGCATTTCCCGACGGAGTACCAACCGTCGCAGGGCATGTGGGGCTCTGCCACGTGGGCCTATACGCACCAGACCACGTCCGGCGTCGTCGCTGCTCGCTGCGACTATGCGGGCTCGTACAAGCTGCAGGAGCAGCCCAGCGACGTGAAGTTCGCCGAGCGCGACCTCGTGTTGTTGCCCTCCACCGACGGCACCTCTGCGGCGCTCCTCGTGCTGGATCGCGCCCACACCGCGTCGGCGACGCTGCCGATGAACCTCCAGTTCCACGTCGTCGGTGGCCTGACACTGGCGAACGATGCAGGCGAGAAGCTCATCGGCTCGACGCGCATTTCGATCGCGCCGCTCGCAAAGTCTTCCGGTAAAGCCGTCGTCGTCGTGCCGTCGGGCAAGGACTGCTTCGCGAAGGACGTGATCAAGGGCAAGTGCACCGCTGCCCGCTTCGAAGCGAGCGCGTATCACGTCGAGATCGCGGGGCCTGAACCGTTCGCCGCGCACCTGATCTCCGTCACGGATCAGCGAGCACCGGCCGTCGTGGCAGCACCGCTTCCGCCCGCATCGATCGCCACGTCGACAACGTCCACCGTCGTAAAGGGCGCTCCATCGGCGACGACGAACTACGCCGGCTTTTCGCTCACCGGCCCACGCGCTGCCACGGTCGTGTGGCCGACCGCTCCCGCCGGCTCGTTGCACTACCTCGCTCCGCCCGGCACGCACGTGGTCCTCGATGCACCCGCCATCGGCGGGATGTCGACGGTCAAGGCAACGCCGACGAACGGCGCATGCGATGTCAGCGTTTCACCTGGCGGCAACACACCGTCGCTGCCGCTGATCATGAACCTCGACGCGAAATGCGCGTTCACCGTCGACGCATCGACGCCGCCCGCAGTGAGCGCTGCGCCGTCTCCGAGCTCGGAGGAGGTCGCGTCGTCGATCCCGACGGCGGGCCGCACGACACGCGGTGGATGCTGCGATGCGAGCGCATCCCCAACGTCGCCGATCGCGCTCGGCATCCTCGTCGGGTTGGTCGGCTTTCGCCGGCGTCGTTGAGGCTTGACGATAGTTCTCTCGCGGGTTAACTATTAACCCATCATGAAACCAACTCCGAAGGGATGGCCGCGCCTCTCCTCGTCCGGTTACTACATGGACGCGAACGCGGCGATCGAGTGGCTGTGCAAGACATTCGGCTTCGAGGTCCGCCTCAAGGTCGACGGCGAAGGCGGCATCGTCGAGCACAGCGAGCTGGTCTACGGCGAAGCGCTCTACATGGTCGGCGATGTCCGCCGGCAAAAGGACAAGAGTCGCCCGTTCAAGAGCCCGAAGCAGACCGACGGCGTCTGCACGCAGGCAATCATGATCTACGTCGACGATGTAGACGCACACTTCGCCCACGCCAAGGCGAGCGGCGCGACGATCGCTAACGAGCCCGTCACGAGCGACTACGGCGAGGGCTACTGGTCCGATCGCAGCTACGGCGTCCTCGATTGCGACGGCCACTTCTGGTGGTTCTGCCAGCGCCTCAAGACGTACTGATGCAGCTCGACGCCACGCTCATCGCTCTCGCAGATCCGACGCGGCGCGCGGTGGTCGATCTACTGCGCCACGGCCCTCGTCGCGCGGGCGAGCTCTCCGACGCGCTCGGTATGACGGCGCCCGCGATGAGCCGACACCTGAAGGTGCTGCGGACGACGGGTCTCGTCGAGCCAGCGTTCGATGATACCGACGCGCGCGCGAAGATCTATCGCCTCAAGCGCGAGCGCTTCATCGAGCTGCGCGACTGGCTCGCCGACGTCGACCGGTTCTGGACCAACCAGCTCGCGAACTTCGCCGACTACGCCGAGCGCACGCGCCGTGAGGGAAGCAACACCTCGACCGCTCGTTCGCCGCGCGGACGAAACCCGAGGGCGAAGTGAGCGTCGATCGTGCAGGCGACGTGGTCCGCGTGCAGACATTCGTGCGCGTTCCGCTGCGCGACGCGTTCGACGTGTTCACGCTCGAGATCGATCGCTGGTGGGGCCACGGCCCGGCCTATCGTGTCGGCGGCAACCACCAAGGCGCGCTGCACCTCGAGCCCGCGCTCGGCGGCCGCGTGTTCCAGCAGTACGGCAAGGCCGGTGATGCGGTCCACGAGATCGGCACCATCACCGCCTGGGATCCGCCCAATGCATTCGCGTTCACCTGGCGCGGCATCAACTTCAAGGCGAGCGACGCGAACACCTACGTCTCCGTGCGCTTCGAGGCCGGCAACGACGGCACGCGCGTCTTCCTCGAGCACCGCGGCTGGGCAGACCTCCCCGCCGACGCCCCCGTGCGCCACGGCGAGCCTGTCGAAACGTTCATCGGCACCGTCAGCATGTGGTGGGGCCGCCTCGTCTCGTTCATGCGCGAATATTCCGAGGAGAAACTTCCATGACCGCTGTCGCACAACCGCTCATCTATGTCCGCAACGTTCGCGCGTCGAGCAATTGGTACTGCGCGGTCCTCGGCGCTAAGAGCGGCCACGGAGGCGACGAGTACGAGCGCATCCAGATCGGCGATGACTTCGTCGTGCAGCTCCACAGCTGGGATGACGAGCACCATCACGGCACGCCCGGCGACCCGACCAAGCCCGTCGGCAATGGCCTGCTCCTCTGGTTTGCCGTCGATGACTTCGACGCGACCCACGCGCGTATCGACAAGCTCGGCGCGAGCATCCACACAGCGAGGCACGTGAACCCGAACGCGCAGCAGTGGGAAGTCTGGCTCCGCGATCCGGACGGCTACATCGTCGTCATCGCGGGACCAGCAATGGACTAGGGTCCGATCTCACTACGTCAGGTTCGCGTCGCGCATTGAAGAAACCACGAGACCGCCCAACAGCTCGTGACCGCTTCGGCACACTCGCGGGATCGACTACTTCAGCTCGATCGGTGCCGTGCGCGCGGTGATCAGCGCGGGCTTACCGCCGGTGTTCACGTTGCCGCGCTTGCGGATCTTGCCGATGCGCACGACGTACGTCTTCTGCCGCTTGAGGTGCCACTTCTCGTCGTCGCCCCGCATCTCCTGGCCGCCGTAGGCAGGGCGTTCACCGGGGAGCGAGAGCAGCGCGACGGCGGGCGCGCCGAATGCGTCGGCGACCTGCCAGCCGTCGCCCTCGGTGACGGGCATCGCGCCGGTGATCTGGAAGTAGACGAGATCGCCGTCTTTTGCGACGGAGATGGTGTGCGCGCCCGCGGGGAGCGATCCGGTCGCGATGGTGTGATCGGGATTAGCAGGTTGCGCGTCCTTGATGTCGCTCGTCGGTGCGGGCGGAACGGTCTCGACGCCGGCGGACTTCCAGAACCAGCGGTTCTTCGCGTCGAGCTCCCACGCGCCGCGGATGGCGACGCGATCGCCTTGCGTGGGCGGCGGCTTCTTCGCGTCGAGCTGCACGCGGATCGCGAGCGCGCCGTTGCCTTCGCTGTCGTCGACGAGCCACGTGTAGCCGGCCGGCTCCATCGGGATGTCGCTGCCCTTCTTGAAGTCAGCGGGCAGCGGTGCCGGCTGCATGACGGGGCCGCCGACACGACCAAACACGATGCCGGATTGGCCGCGGCGCGCGACATACTGGTAGCGATCGATGACGGCTTGCCACGCGGGGATGGCACCGAGCTGGTCGATGACCTTGCCGGGGTCGGGCGCGTCGGGCTCCTCGGGCTTGGTCGGTGCGGCGGAGCCCACGTCGGCAGCGTCGGGCTCGTCGGAAGCGACAGGCGCGCTATCGCGCGGGATGGGGGCGCTGCCGCTGGCCGTGCCGGAGGTATCGCGCCCCTTCCCCTGACACGCGACGAGCAGCGCGACGACGAGGGCGCGCTTCACCATGCGAGCGTGCCGAGCAGCTCCGCGAGCGGCGCGAGACCGGCGGCGTCGATCTCGTCGAACGCGGCGAGGTCGTAGCTGTCCAGATCGAGGACGGCGACGACGCGCTCGCGGGCGATGATCGGAACCACGATCTCGCTGCGCGAACCGGCGTCGCAGGCAATGTGGCCAGGAAACTGTTCGACGTCGGGGACGATGACCGTGCGGCGCTCGGCGGCAGCAGTTCCACAGACCCCGCGACCAAAGGCGATGCGCACGCAGGCGACCTTGCCCTGGAACGGACCGAGCACCATCTCGTCGGGCGCGCGCGTGATGTAGAAGCCGACCCACGATGCGATCGGCAAACACTCGCGCAGAGCGGCGGTGACGTTCGCGAGGTTCGCGACGAGGTCGGGCTCCCCGTCGAGGAGAGCACGCACCTGCGGCAACAGCTCGGCGTAGCGCGCGGCCTTGTCGGCTCCTGCGAACGCCAAACTCTCGCTCATCGGAATCAACCCGCGGCGAGAGCGCGAGCGGCGTTGAGCGCGCGCGGGATACCGAACGGCGACGCGCGGAGCTGGAGGATGAGGAAGTCACCCTCGGTGGAGAGGCCCGAGACGTTCACGACGGGCGTGAGCGTGCCGAGGATCGCGCGGACGCGATCGTTCTCCGCGAACTTGGGGTCCTGCATGAGGTCGAGGACGATGATGTCGTCGTGCGCCTCGGCGAGGACGGGCGGACGCTTGGGCATGAACTTGGCGAGGTTGCCCGGCTTGGAGAGGTCGAGCGCGCCCGACTTGATGAGACCCGCGACGGGCGTGAACGACTCGCCGAGGACCTTCATCGAGACGTCGGAGATGCGCAGCGTGACCTTGAACTGCGTGTCGTTGACCTCCAGCTTCTCGACGCGGATGGATGCTCCCGCGCGAACGGTCGTGCCCATGAGGTCGATCGTCGCGCCGACGCCGATCGCGGGCGGGCGCGGCGTGATCGTGATGTCCTGCGGCGCCTTCTTGGAGGGCGGCGTGTTCGCGATGAACCAGCGCATCGCATCGAGTGGCACCGCGATCCGCATGCCGAGCGCGTGGCGCGCCATCGACAGCATCGTCGTCGGGTTCTTCATCATGAAGCGGCCTGCGGAGCGCAGTGCAGCGCGGAGCGGGAGTGCCATCGGACGACTCTAGATCAAAACAGGCTCACGCGCAGCGGATAGACCGCCACGGCGCCGGTAATCGGAGCACCGTCGACGATGGTCGAGAACGGGACGTTCCATCCCCGGTCCAAGACCACGTGCCGGACGGGCTCGCCGGTCGTTGGATCGAGGACAAGGAGGGAGCCGCCTTCGGGACCGCCGCTGATCACGAATGGACTTCCCGGAGCGCCGCGCTTGTAGAGCTGCAACCGTCGGTCTCGATGGTTGGCGCTGTAGCCGGCCATCAGGTAGTCGTTGCGCGCACGTATGGCGCCAGTGGCGTCGTAGAACGTGAGCTGACCGGTCTCCGTCAGCCCGTCGGTCGGGACAGGGATCGGTTCCCACAAGCGGGGCGGGAGTGGTTCGTCGGAGTCGGCTTTTGCTCGCTTGGGGGAGGCAGGTTTGGGTGTGACGATCGGCGCGGCGCGCAAGGGAACGTCGCGAAACGCGGGCGAGCTGGGCGCGAGCGACGCCAACTCATCATCGAACGCGTACCACTCTTGACCGATCGCAGGCAGCGGCGTGATGGCGCCCGTGGCGGCGCGCACGAGGTACGCATCGCCGTCCGCCAGCGTGACCAGGACGCTCTCGCCACTGCGTTCCAACCGCAGCACCGAGCCATCGACTGCGAGAGACCACATCGGCAAGAAGCCCGCGCGCTCCGTGCGAGCGACGAGGCGATCGCGCTCCGCGCTGATGATCACGGTGCCCCACTGCGGATCGGGAACGGCCTCGACGAGGTGCGTCGGCAGCTCGAATAACACGCGACCGTTCGCAGCATCGAGGATGTACGCGGCGTGGCCGTCGCTGACCATGACGAGGTCGCCGCTCGCGCCGAGTAGCACGGCTGCCGTTGCCTTCCACCACCAGATCTCGTGGCCCTCGTGCGAGTACGCGGTGACAGCCATGCCTGCCGGACGCACCCGATCGACATCGCCGAACGCGTTCCCGCACACGACGAGATCGTGGGTTACCGCGATCGCAGGGAAGTCGCCGTCGCCGCACGTGTCGAGCGTTCGCCACCGCTCCTTCTTGGTGCGCAGATCGAACGCGAGAAGCCCATTTCCGCGTTCGCTCTCACCCGACGGTGTCACCACGAAGAGCGTGGCCGGATCCGTCGGCGCGAACGCGACTCCGGCGGCGGCCGAGCCTCGGAGATCGAGATCGAAGAGCCCGGTTTCGAAGGTCGTCACGATTGGCGTCGCAGTTGGCGTGTCGCGCAGCTCTGCCGCCAAAGCGACGGGCTTGCTGGGCGCGAGGATGCGCGGAGCGTGCGCGATGCGCTCGGGGATCGCGAACCGGTAGACCGATCGACTCTGCTCGAGAGGCGCGACGATGGCGCGCTCGCCGAGAGCAGCACTGCGCGATCGCAGGGGGAGAAACGCCGCGACGCCCTGCTTATCGAGGAGCACCGCGTAGTCCTCGGTCGCGCGCACGAGTCGCTTGTCGCCGCGCGTCGCGACGAGAGCACCCAGACCAGGCACCGCCCCCGGAGCGGGACCGATTGGCGCGGAGAGATCGCGCGGGTACAGCGTGATGCCGCTCGTCGTCGAGACCTCGATGTTCGCCGAACCGTCGCGCGCTGGCCACCAGCCCTGGGCATCAGCGATCGCATGCACGGTCTTGCCCGTTTCGCGCGAGATCGCGAGCAGCCCCCCGGGAGTCCCGTATTTCATGACGAGGATCGTGTCGCCTTCGCACGCGGACGCCGCACCGAGAGTATCGATAGCGAGGTCGCTGTCCTCGATCGTCCACGCGATCTTGGGCGTCGCGCCGAGGATGCGGTCGAGCTTGCCGTCGAGATAGACGAACAGCTCGCGGCCTTCGGCGCCACACGTGGCGTAGACACGGTGCACGCCGCCGGGGAGAACCGCGTCGGAGAGCGCCCTACCGGTCGCCGCCTCGATGATGGTGATGTGACCTTCGTTGCCGACGGCGATACGCTCGCCCGTCATCGACTCGTACGGCTGTTCGTTCACCCACAGCGGCTTGCCGTCGAACGAGATCCCGCGCACCGGCTTGGACCCGCAGATGATCGCCGTGTCGGTCACGCCCATCACCTGGTCGCACAGCGTGTCGCGCCACAACTGCGTACCGCCGTCGATGTCGATCATCTCGATCGCGTGGCGCTTGGTTCCATCCGCGATCGTTCCCGACACGAGTGCTCGCCCGCCGGGAACTGACCACACGCTGGTTCCGACGAGCAGTGACAGCGCCGGGCCGCGCACGCCCAGATCGATCGCGACCTGCGGTGCCTGCGTGCGGCCGAGGTGACCCATCGGCTTCGGCAGTGGCCACCCCACATGCGCGGGCGCATACGTGTACGCGGGCGGGTTCGGCAGATGCTGCTCGAGGCTGTCGTCGTGGCAGGCCACGAGCAGCGCCAACAGCGCGGTCCAACGCACACCCGTGGATAACACGCGGGTAACCCTGGGCCTCGGCGTACGTACGAGGGATTGCATGCTGGAGCGCCTCGCGAAGTCACTGTCCCTCGGCGGCGTCCTCGACGATCTGCGCGCGTTATGCGGCGGCTACGAGCTGCTCGCGCACTGGACGCAGGGCGAGTTCCATCACGACGTCGTCGTTCAAGTGAAGGAGCGCCGCGCACTGCCCGCCGAGGTGCTCGTCATCGCGACGAACTGCAACGGTGGCGTGAAAGAGATCATCGCGTTCGATAGCGTCCCCGACCGCAGCGCGCTGTGGCACTGGCGCTGCCCTGACAGCGACGAGTTCGCGGGCGAGCTACCGGCGCTGCGCGAGCGCGCGACGACGGTGCACTACTTCGACCCGTGCGAGCTGTTGCGCGACGACGCTCGCAGCGAGCTCAAGCCGGAGTGTCGAGTGCGGCAGCCCGGCGGCGGTTGGCAGCTGAAGTAACTGCTACGCTGCGGAGGATGGACGAGGAAGAACAAGTCGTCGGCGTCGTGAAGTTCTGCGACGTCTGCGGCGAGAAGACTGTCCATGTCGACGGCGTATGCCGCGACCACAAGGTCGTGCGGCGCCGGAAGGCGAAGGCCGTCGAAGAAGTCGACGAGGCGCCCGCGGAACAGCCCGCGCCCCGCCCTGCCCCGACTGCACCGCGCAAGAAGAAGAAGAAGAAGAAGACGTTCGGCCGCATCAAGACCTTCTTCGCGCTGGTCTTCGTTGGCGCACTGATCGCCGGGATGGGCTTCATCCACATCGCCTACGGCGGCAGCAGCGCGATCAAGGTGTGCAGGAAGGACGGTTGGTCCCTCAAGCATTCCCTCGTCAGCGTGCATGACGAGATGACAGCGCAGAAGCCCGATCTGGAGCTCCTCAAGACGCTGTCCGCGTGCGGCGCGCTCCCTGGCCCGTCGCAGTAGTGCGGTTCGTGCACGCTGTGCTCTGACGCTCTGTGCGGTTTGCGCTCGGCGTTTTTTCTGCGACCTCTCGTTACTCGCGACGCACTAGCGATCAAACAACGGAGGTCCCGATGCGCTACGCCATGTTGTTCTCGAGCTTGTTCGCGGTGGTTGCCTGCACGCAGTCCGATACGTCGGACGACAGCATGTACTTGACCGGTACGGAGGAGAGCGCGCTCACGGGCCCCAATGGCCAGCCGACGTGCGACGGACACAAGGTCCTCATCTGTCACATCCCGCCCGGCAATCCTGACAACGCGCACTCGATCTGCGTCGGCGCGCCTGCCGTCGAGCCGCACGTTTCGCATCACGGCGACTATCTCGGCGCGTGCGAGCCCGCGGACGGAACGCCGCCGGATGGCGATGACGGATCTGGATCCGGATCGGGCTCCGGATCGGGATCGGGATCCGACACCGGCCCGATCGTTCAGTAGCTAGACGCGTTCAATGATCGTGGCGATGCCCATGCCGCCACCGATGCAGAGCGTGATGAGCGCGGTCGACTTGCCCGTACGCTCGAGCTCGTCGAGCGCGGTACCGAGCAGGATCGCGCCCGTCGCGCCGAGCGGGTGACCGAGAGCGATCGCGCCGCCGTTCACGTTGATCTTGTCGGGATCGATGTCGAGGCGCCTCGCCGTCTCCATCGGGACCGCGGCGAACGCCTCGTTGATCTCCCACAGGTCGATGTCCTTGACGGACATGCCTGCCTTGTCGAGCGCCTTCTTGGACGCGGGCGCCGGCGCGGTGAGCATGATCACCGGCTCCGAACCGATGGTCGCCATCGAGCGGATGCGAGCGCGCGGCTTGAGCCCCGCCTTCTTGCCCCACTCGGCCGAGCCCATGAGCACGACCGCGGCGCCGTCGACGATACCCGACGAGTTACCGCCGGTGTGCACGTGCTCGATCGCCTTGACGTCGGAGTACTTCTGCAGCGCGAGCTGGTCGAGCGTCTCGCCGTTCTTGCCGGCGACGAACGTGCCCATCTGGGTGAACGCGGCCTTGAGGCCCGCGAGACCTTCCATGGTCGTGTCAGCGCGCGGGTGCTCGTCGCGGTCGAGCGCGACGGAGCCGTCCTCGTTCTTCACGGCGAAGATCGAGTTGGCGAAGCGCTTCTCCTCGATCGCGCGGGCCGCCTTCTGTTGGCTCTTGAGCGCGAACGTGTCGACGTCCGTGCGCGAGAAGCCTTCGCGCGTCGCGATGAGGTCAGCGGAGATGCCCTGCGGGACGAGGTACATGCGCTTGCGGAGGCCTTCGTTCAGGCCGTCCATCATCGCTTCGTCGGAGCCCATCGGAACGCGCGACATCGACTCGACGCCGCCGCCGATCGCACCGTCGACAAAGCCGGCGCCGATCTTGGCCGCGATGGAGTTCACGGCCTCGAGGCCGGACCCGCAGAAGCGGTTGATCGTGAAGCCGGTGACTTCGTCGGGCCACGCGCCCGCGATGAGAGCCAGGCGAGCGATGCACGCGCCCTGCTCCTTCACCTGGGTGACGCAGCCGATGCTCAGATCATCCACCAGCTTCTTGTCGAGCTTCTTGCGCTCGGCGAGGGTGTTGAGCGTCTGCGCGAGCAGCTCTTGCGGGTGGTGGTTCGCGAGGCCGCCTTTGCCAGCCTTGCCGCGACCGCGCGGGGTGCGAAGTGCGTCGTAAATGAACACGTCAGCCATGACTTCCTCCGTTAGATGGCGCGGACCCTAGCACGCGTTTGTTTGGCGGTGGTGTTTCAGAGAATCGAGGGAATTCTTGCAGGCGCCGGCCATGCGGACCTTGTCCTGCAACGAGAGGCGCGCGACGGAGAGCGACCACGCGTCGGCGGTCTCGTTACCGAGCTGGATCCGCTGCTCCGGAGTCACGTTCGCGCAATCCATGAACTGCGCGACCTGGTGGACGAATTCATCACAGCTGGAGATGCCGATCTGGAGCTGGGACAGACGCGTCTTCACGTCGGCGATCTCCGCGTCGGCGTTGTTGGTGCCCGCGATCTCGCGCAGCAGAACGCCCTGCGAATCGTCATCGAGGTCCTTCACGCACGGGATGGAATCCTCGTCCTGGTAGTCGCTCTTGAGCTGCGAGAAGCACGCGATCGCTTCCTGCGACCATTGGTACTGCAGGCACTCGGCGCGCACCTGCGGAACGATCTCCTGCTCGGGCGGACGCATGTTGCGCGTCGCGCGATCGACGCCAAACGCGGCGTCGGCACACGTCGGCGGAGGTGGCCGCACCGGTTCACCCACGGTGGTGGGAACGGGCGGCGCTTGCGGCGGCGCCGGTGGCGGCGGCGATCCGCACGCGGCGAGGGCGAGCGCGAGACCACCGAGCATCCGCATCTGCACAGCTTAGCGCGCCACCGGGAAAGGCCCACTCGCATCGACGTTCGCCGGATCCACGTGCTCGCGCGGGACGATGAGACGCAGCGCGCGCGGAACGACCTCGATGCGGTAGCGATCGCCGGCCGGCAGCTCCTCGCCATCGCACTGCGCCGACGGTGCGGGCGTGGTGCGGACCGTGAGCTCGAAGCGCGCGCCCGTGATCGGCTTCTCGTGCTGGTAGCCGAGCAATGCCAGCTCCTCGGAGCCGAGGGGACTGCGGCGAAGTCCGCCGAGCATCTTCGCGCCGAAGTTGCGGCGACCCGTCACTGGCACCATCTCGAACAGACCGTCGTCGGACTCGATGTTGGGATCGAACACCCACTCGCCGCCGAAGATCTTGGTGTTCTTGATGATGACGTCGAGCATGTTGTCGAACGAGTAGACCTGCCCGTCGACGACGCACTCCACGTCGAACTTGATGTCGACGATGTAGCTCTCCGCGAGCCGCTGCAGCAGCGCGCCTGCGTACACGAGCTGATCGCGATACAGCTTGCCCAGGAACGGGATGAGGCCGACGCGCTCGCGATCGCGGTTGCGGGTCTCGAGCGACGCGGCGCCGAGGCCGACGCTGAACGAGTCGAAGAACATGTCGGTGTGGATCGCCTTCTGATCGCGCTCGATCGTCAGGCGTCCCACGTCGCAGCCGACGATCTCGCCCGCCGCGATCACGCCGACGTTGCGCTCGAGCGCGCCCGGCCCGGAATCGAGGCCGAACGACTTTCCCTGATCGTTCGCCGTGCCGGTCGGCAGCATTCCCATCACGCAATCAGAAGCGTGCTTGCTCGCGAAGATGCCCTTCGCGACCTCCGCGAACGTGCCGTCTCCGCCCATGTAGATGACGACGCGGACGCCTTCGTTATCGATCGCTTCGCGCACGCGATCGATCGTGCGGCCCTCGGGCTCGGTCGGGATGAACCGGTGCACGACCTGCGCTTCGTCCAGTAACGCGCGTGCAACACGGACCCAATCGGCCGCCTTGCCGCTCTGGGCGGTCGGGTTCGCGAACAGGACGACCGGTTGCCCTGCGGTCCAGCGACTGATGCTGCGGCGAGACACGAACGCACTGTACCCCGCCGACGGACCGGTCGGTCACTTACCGCTCGGTCCGGTCATGGTCGTGTCATGGCAGATGTGGTCGGTCGACGCGCGTTGCCGTGTTGCGGCGATCCACGTACCTTGGCCCCGTGGCTGACTCCGACGAACACGCACTCCTCAGGCAGACCGTTCGTCAATTCGTGCAGACGCGCGTGGAACCACAGGCGCAGGAGCACGACGAGAAGGCGATCTTCAACACGGGGCTACTCCGCGCGGTCGGCGAGATGGGCCTCATCGGCGTGACCGTTCCCGAAGCAGGTGGCGGCGCGGGCATGGATGCGGTGGCGTCGTGCATCGTGCACGAGGAGCTCGCGTACTCGGATCCCGGCTTCGCGCTCGCGTACCTCGCGCACGCGCTCCTGTTCGTGAACAACTTTTACTTCGCTGGCAACGACGAGCAGCGCAAGCGCTTCCTTCCCAAGACGCTGTCGGGCGAGGTGATCGGCGCGATGGGTATGACGGAGCCCGCCGTCGGCACCGACGTGCTCGGCATGCAGACCACGGCGCGGCGCGAGGCCGACTTCTACGTCATCGACGGACGCAAGACGTTCATCACGAACGGCCCCGAGGCCGGTGTGTTCCTCGTCTACGCCAAGCTCGACGAGCGGATCACGACGTTCGTCGTCGAGCGCGGCACGGCGGGCTTCGCGACGAGCGCCAAGATCCCCAAGCACGGCATGCGCGCATCCACGATGTCGGAGCTGATCTTCGACGGCGTGAAGGTGCCGGTCGCCAACCTCGTCGGCAAAGAGGGCGGCGGTATCACCAACATGATGCGCAACCTCGAGATCGAGCGGCTCGGCCTGTCCGCGATGTCGCTCGGCATCGCGCGCCGCTGCCTCGACATCATGGTGCAGTACGCGAAGGACCGCCGCGCGTTCGGCAAGCCGCTGCACGACTTCGGTCAGATCCAGCGTTACATCGGCGATAGCTTCGCGAAGGTCGAAGCGATGCGCGCGCTCGTCTACAACACCGCCGCAACCACGGGCCCCGACAAGCGCAATCGCCTCGGCACCGACGCGACGAAGCTGTTCTCGGCGACGGCGGCCAAGGAAGTCGCGGACGCAGCGATGCAGGTGCTCGGTGGCTACGGCTACTGCACCGAGTACCGCGTCGAGCAGTTCCTCCGCGACGCGAAGCTGATCGAGATCGGCGGCGGCACGCTCGAGGCGCACCAGAAGAACATCACGCGCGACCTCACGTCGCACTAAGCAGCGTTCGCCGGGCTTGCTACTTCGCGGATCCGGACCCGTCGGTCGTCGGCGTTCCACCATTGCCGTTCGGCGCCGTGTCCTGTGAGCCCGCGCCCGCCGGAGGCGCCTCGCCGCCGTGCATGCTTCCGCCCATGCCGCCGCCGTGCATGTCGCCACCGCCGCCGTGCATCATGCCGCCGCCGCCCATTCCACCCGCGCCGGCCATCATCTGCATGACCTCCGCTTGGACAGCCTTCGCCTGATCCTCGGGGAGAGACTGGCGACACTTGCGGATGTCGGGCTGGGCCTTCGCGTTGGAGAAGCAGTCGATCACTGCGGCGGGCCACTTGTCGGCTTCGCAGTGCTTCAGATAGACGCCGCGGAGCTTGTCCTTCATCTCGGCCATCGGGCCCGTCGCGCCGCTCGCCATGTTGTTGAGCGCGCTGTCGATCGCCGTCGCGCACGAGCTCCCACCGCCACCACCACCACCGGACTTGCTACAGGCTGCGAGTGCAATGACGGAGAGGAACAGGAGCTTCTTCATGGCCGGACCATACGCCCGCCCGATGTTCGCTGCTACTGGCACCCGACGGCCGACGCGGCTTGCTTGATCGCGTCGAGTCCCATCGTGCACGCGGTCGCCGCGGCCTTCCTTCCGTCGGCGGGCAGGCTCCTGATCGAGAGCAGCGCCTGGCCCAGCGCATCCTTCAGCACGGAGCGAGACGCGGCCGGCATCTTGTCGCACGCGACGATCTTGTCGACCGCCGCCTTGTAGTCATCGCATTCCGGGATCCCCGTCGTGCCGGAGAACGGAATGGGCTGCGCTTGCTGCATTGCTTCCGCGGGCAAGGGTGGAGACGGGGCGACCGGGGCCGAGGCCATCGCTTTGGTGAAGCAGTCACCGTAGGTCGTCGCGACCTCGGTCATCTTCTTTGCCATCGCTTCATCCGGCCGCTCGCTGCCGCCAGTCTTGGAGAGCTCGATGCCCCACGCGACGTACTCGTCGTGCACCTTGGTCGCGCAGTCCTTGTCCTTGCACGCGCAGACACGGTCCTTGAGCTCCGTCACCTTCGCGAGCGCGTCGACACCACTGCCAGCCGCTTCGGCGTGGTCGCTCTTCTTGCCGCACGCGATCGCGAACAGCGCTGCGAGGAGGGCGACCTTGTTCATTGCGCGGAACGATAGCAGAGCCGAAAAAGCGAAAGGCCCGCCCGAATCAAATCGGCGAGCCCTCCTTAGTCTAGCTAAGAGATGAACGTGCTTGGTTGCTTAGCAGCCGAGCGCCGACGCGGACTGCTTCATCGCGTCCGTACCCTGCTTGCACGCGTCCGCGGCCGCCTTCTGCGCCTCGGCCGGCATCTTGTCGAAGCCCGCCCAGCCGGTCTTCATCGCGTCGAAGCCCTGCTTCATCGCGTCCTTCGACTCCTTCGGCATCTTGTCGCACGCGCCGAGCTTGGCCATCGCGTCCGCGTAG
>DASYDE010000071.1:0-22084 GCA_036499725.1 Kofleriaceae bacterium | reverse complement strand
ACTCGCGTTGCTGCGCGCTGCGGACAAAGCGGCGCACGCGTACGACCCGCGCATCGTGAAGGTGCAGGCGGGCTTCGTGGAACAGATCAAAGAGGTGCTCCTGTTCACGTCGGACGGTCGCACGGCGACGGACGTGCAGCCGATGCTGCGCTTCTCGGTCGGCGCGGTCGCGGAGGATTGGGCCAAGCGCCAGTCCGGATCCGGCGGCGGTGGCGGTCGATACGGCATGGACTACTTCGCGGAGGCGAAGCGCGATGCAGCGGCGCACGGTCGCGAAGCAGCGCGCGTCGCGATCGCGATGCTCGATGCGCGCGAAGCGCCGGCGGGCGAGATGCCGGTCGTCCTGGGCCCCGCTGACTCGGGCATCTTGCTGCACGAGGCTGTTGGCCACGGCCTGGAGGCGGACTTCAACCGCAAGGAGACGTCCAACTACTCCGGTCAGATCGGCAAGCAGGTCGCGTCACCGCTCTGCACGGTCGTCGACGACGGCACCATCCTGAGCTCGCGCGGCGCGATCAACGTCGACGACGAGGGCTACGCGGGCCAGAACAACGTGCTGATCGAGAACGGCGTTCTCGTCGGTTACATGCACGATCGCCTGTCCGCGAAGCACTTCGGGATCAAGCCGACGGGCAACGGCCGCCGCGAATCGTTCCGCTCGATGCCGCTGCCGCGCATGACGAACACGTCGCTGCTCGGCGGCAAGGACAACCCCGAGGACATCATCAAGAGCGTGAAGCGCGGCATCTACGCGAAGCGCTTCTCGGGCGGTCAGGTGAACATCTCCAACGGAGACTTCTTGTTCTCGCTGACGGAGAGCTACCTGATCGAGGACGGCAAGCTCACGGCGCCGCTCAAGGGCGTCAACCTCATCGGCAACGGGCCGGAGGTACTGCGCCGCGTGGACATGCTCGGCTCGGACTTCGAGCTCTCCGATGGCATCTGGACGTGCGGCAAGGACGGTCAATCCGTGCCCGTGAATGTCGGCACGCCAACGGTTCGCATCTCGTCGATCACGGTCGGAGGCACACAAGCATGAGCGACGGTGTTCAGATCACGGAGAAGACAGTCAAAGAGCTGTGCGATGTGGCGCAGCTGTGCGTGGAGATCGCGAGGCGGGCAGGGGCCGACGACGTCGAAGTCGTCGTGCGCGATGGCAGCGAGCTGACGACGAAGATTCGCATGGGCGAGCCGGAGCTCGTGCAAGAGGCCGGTAGCCGTGGGCTCGGCCTGCGGGTGATCAAGGGTGGTCGGCGCGCGACGACCCACACGAGTGATCTTCGGCGCGAGTCGCTCGAAGCGCTGTGTGCGGAGACCGTGACGCTCGCGGGCTTCGCGGAACCCGACGAGTTCAGCGCGCCGCCGGATCCGTCGACGCTCACCAAGTCGTATCCCGAGCTCGATCTCTACGACGGCAAGATCGCCGAAGTGGATGCAGCGTGGGCGCTCAAGCAAGCGATCGCTGGCGAGAAGGCCGCGCGCGGCTACAGCGACAAGGTCACCAACTCCGAGGGCGCGACATGGTCGCGATCGCTCGGTGCATCGGCGATGGCAACGAGCGGTGGGTTCGTCGGCGGTTATCGCTCGAGCTACGCGTCGCTCGTCGTCGAGCCGCTGTGCGACGACATGACCGAAGCCACGCCCAAGAAGCGCAACGGCTACTGGTGGACCGGTGGTCGGTTCCTTCACGAGCTGGAGGATCCCGAGCTGATCGGCAAGGAAGCCGCGCGCCGCACCATCGCGACGATCGGCTCGCGCAAGGTCGAGACGCAGGAGTGCGCGATCATCTTCAACAACGAAGTCGCGCGCTCGATCATCGGCACGCTCGTCGGTCTCGCGAACGGCGGATCGTTCTGGCGCAAGCAGACGTACTTCGTCGGCCGCGAGGGCACCGAGGTCGCGTCGAAGCTGATCTCGATCGTCGACGATCCGCACATTCCGCGCGCACCGGGCAGCCGCCCGTTCGATGGCGATGGCCTCGCGACGCGCAAGAACGTGATCGTCGAGAACGGCGTGCTCAAGACCGTCCTCTTCGATACCTACTCGGCCCGCAAGATGGGCCGCGAGTCGACCGGATCTCGCGCGGTGGGTGGAAACCCAGGGGTGACCACGTCCAACGTGATCATGGCCAAGGGATCCCTCACCCACGACGCCCTGGTCAAGGACACCAAGCGGGGGCTGTACGTGACGTCCATGATGGGTTTTGGCTTCAACCCCATCACCGGCGACTTTTCGCGCGGTGCGGCAGGCTTCTGGATCGAGAACGGCGAGCTGACGTTCCCCGTCAGCGAGGTCACCATCGCTGCGAACTTCGACGAGATCCTCAAGCGGATCGACGCAGTTGCAGATGACGTGGACCTGCGGACGTCCACCGTCGCACCTTCATTCCGGGTGTCCCACATGACGCTCGCGGGCCTATCGAAGTAGATCGCGAGCCGCACAGACCTGCTGCCGACACGTAACAGTTTGCCCTCCGCCGACATCGTCCTACCCGCGGCATTTCTCACATGGTTCCGCGACGTTTGCTTGACACCCACTAGAGCGAATGGAACGATCTAAATCGTGCCCGCTGTAGCCACGTCTGGGGGGCTACCCCAGCGTCTCGGCAAGTACGAGATCCTCATGCCGCTCGCTGCGGGTGGCATGGCTCGTATTTACATCGGCCGTACTACGGGCATTGGAAGCTTCGAACGTCACGTCGTTCTCAAGCTGATCACACCGGAGCGCGAGAAGGACACGATCGCGGTCCAGATGTTTCTCGACGAAGCGCGGCTCGCGGCGTCGTTGAATCATCAGAACGTCGGCCAGGTGTTCGAGGTCGGCGCCGATGCCGGCATCCACTACCTCGCGATGGAGTACGTGCACGGGCAAGACCTGCGCGCTCTCCTCGCCAAGGCTGGCAGCGAGGGAACGCGTGTTCCGCTCGAGCTCGCGCTGACCGTCACCGCCGGAGCGGCGGCTGGTCTCAACCACGCGCACGAGCGTCGAGGACCCGACGGTACGCCGCTCGGCATCGTTCACCGCGACGTCTCTCCGTCGAACATCATGATTGGCTACGACGGCTCCGTGAAGCTGCTCGATTTCGGCATCGCGAAGGCGACCGCGCGATCCGTCGAGACGCAGTCTGGAATCATCAAGGGCAAGTTCGCGTACATGTCGCCCGAGCAGTGCCGCGGGCGCGAAGTCGATCGCCGCAGCGATGTGTTCTCGCTCGGCATCATCCTGTACGAGATCACGACGCAGCACCGGTGCTTCCGCGCCGACAGCGACTTCGACACCATGCACCGTATCGTCACGGGCGATGTCGTGCGGCCGTCGCGGTTGGTGCAGAACTATCCGCAGGCGCTCGAAGCGATCGTGCTCAAGGCGCTCGCCGTCGACGCGAACCAGCGCTACCAGAGCGCCGGTCTACTGCTCGAGGCGATGGAGAGCTTTGCTGTCTCGTCGCGCATGAGCCTCTCGACGATGTCGCTCGGTCGCTTCATGCGCGACATGTTCGGCGACCAGCCGGAGCCGTGGCTGAACGCGGCGCTGATGAACCAAGAAGCGGTGGTGCCCAAGGAGACCACCGTCTCGAATACCAACGGCACGGGCAGCGCCGAGGGGCTCGACGCGAGCACCGCGATTCCGCAGGCCACGTCGCGCAGCAACGATTTCTCCGGTCCGGGGGCGAGCGGGTCGCTCGATATGGAGGCGGCGACGATTCTCCAGACGCCCGACGACGACGCAGCGAACGAAGATGCGTGGAACGCCAAGTCGTATCCGACGCTGCACAAGGGCTCGAGCGCGCCGGACGTGGTGCGCGCGTCGCAACCAGCGCTGCAGCCGGTGCGGCACCCGTCGACATTGCCGCTTCAGGCGCCGTCGCAGACGCCCCCGCGCGGAACTCCGCGTCTCGATCCCAATGATCGCAGCGGTCGCCTCGTGGTCGCGCAGACTCCGCAGCACAACCAGACCGGTCCGATGCTGATGCCGGCGCCCGCCGCGACGCAGGGTGGGCTACCGCAGGCCTCGCGTGCGTCGGTGCCCGCCGGCCAGTTCGGCACACCCGGTTCGGGTTCCGGTCCGTCGCATCCGTCGCATCCTGCGCTGCAAATCCCCACGCAGCCCGTCACCACGCGCCACGGGTACGCGAGCGCCGCCGGCAACCCGACGAACGACATGTCGTATCCGCGCTACGAGTCGGGAGCCGAGGCGTACAACGACGACGTCCAGCTCAAGCCGAACCGTCGGCCGCTGTTCATCGGGCTCGGTCTCGCCGCTGTCGGTCTCGTTGTTCTGCTCGTGATCATGCTCGCGGGTGGTGGTAACGAAAAGTCCGTCGTGATCGACCACGGCAGCGAAGACACGCCGCCCACCGAGCCCATCCAGAAGATGGATCAGGGAACGCCGCAGAAGGTCGAAGCGCCTGCGCCGCCCGAGAAGGCAGTTATCAAGCCCGAGACGAAGGCGGAGACCAAGCCCGAGACGACACCCGACGTGAAGCCGGAGCCGACGGCAGAGACCAAGCCGGAGACGGCGCCCGTTGCGGCGACGCCCGACAAGGATCCCACGCCGACGGAGGCGCACGTCGCTGCGCCTGTCGAAGACGCGTCGATCGAGATCGATATCCAGTCCACGCCGAGCGGTGCTGACGTGCTGCTCGCCGGCAAGCCGTTGGGCACGACGCCGCTCAAGACGAACGTGCCGCGCGGCACGGGCTCCAAGATGATCACCGTCCACAAGGCGGGCTTCGTCGACAACGTCAAGGAGATCGATCTGCGCGAAGACTTCTCGAGCGAAGTCGCGCTGAAGAAGGTCGCTGACGACAGGTCGCCGACGACCAAGACCACGACGACCAAGACCTCACCCAAGACGACGACCGCGACGCCTCCGACGACGCCCAAGGCGGATCCGAAGAAGGCGCCGTGTCAGCCGCCGGGGATGTCTGATCCGTTCGATCAGCGCCCGCCCTGCAAGCAGTAGAGCTAGACGCTCATCTCGGGGACGTTCGCGGCGGCCTTCATCGGCGCGGCGGTCGCCTTCACGATCTCCTCCACGCTCACGCCAGGCGCGCGCTCGCGCAGCACCAGGCCGCCGTCGACGACGTCGATCACCGCGAGGTCGGTGATGATCATGTTCACGCAGGCGACGCCCGTGAGGGGCAGGGTGCACTCGGGGAGGATCTTCGACGAGCCGTCCTTCGCCGTGTGATCCATCATCACGATGACGCGGCGGCTGCCGGCGACGAGGTCCATCGCGCCACCCATGCCCTTGATCATCTTGCCGGGGATCATCCAGTTCGCGAGGTCACCGGTGCCCGAGACCTCCATCGCGCCGAGGACGCTCACGTCGACATGGCCGCCGCGAATCATCGCGAACGACTGCGCCGAATCGAAGAACGCGGAGCCGGCGATCGTCGTCACCGTCTGCTTGCCGGCGTTGATGAGGTCCGGATCCTCGTCGCCCTCGTACGGGAACGGGCCGATACCGAGTAATCCGTTCTCGCTCTGCAGGACGACGTCCATCCCTGCGGGGACGTGGTTCGCGACGAGCGTCGGCATCCCGATGCCAAGGTTCACGTAGAAACCGTCGCGCAGCTCTGCGGCGACACGGCGGGCCATCTGATCTCGATCGAGGCGCTTCATGACTTAGCTCCGCTTCCGGGTGGTGCGCTGTTCGATGGGCTTCTCGTAGTTGCTGCCCTTGAAGATGCGCTGCACGTAGATCGACGGCAGGTGGACCTGATCGGGCTCGATCTCGCCGACCTCGACGAGCTCCTCGACCTCGACGATCGTGATCTTTCCCGCCTGCGCGCAGAGCGGGTTGAAGTTCCGGCTCGTCTTGTTGAACACGAGGTTGCCCCAGCGGTCGCCCTTCCATGCCTTCACGATCGCGAAGTCGCCGCGGATCGCGTGCTCGAGCACGCAGTGCCGGCCGCCCACCTCGCGCGTCTCCTTGCCGTCGGCGACCTTGGTGCCGTAGCCCGTCGGCGTATAGAACGCCTCGATCCCCGCGCCGCCGGCGCGTAGCCGCTCCGCGAGCGTGCCCTGCGGGCAGAGCTCGACCTCGAGCTGGCCCGAGAGGAACTGCTGTTCGAACACTTTGTTCTCGCCGACGTAGCTCGAGACCATCTTCTTCACCTGGCCCTGGGCCAAGAGGACGCCGAGCCCTTTCTCCGTCGTGCCGCAGTTGTTGGACACGATGGTGAGCCCGTTGACCCTCTTGCGAGCCAGCTCGGTGATGCAGTTCTCGGGGTTTCCGCTCAGTCCGAAGCCGCCGGCGAGGATAGTCACCCCGTCGGTAACATCGTGGAGCGCGGCGCGAGCATCCGCGTAGACCTTGTTCATCGCTGTATGCTTACCGCAGGGCGATGGCGATCATCACTCTCACGACCGACTTTGGTACGCGCGACGGCTACGTTGGCGCGATGAAAGGCGTCATCGCGCGCCTCGTCGAGCGGGAGACGCAGATCATCGACATCGCGCACGACATCCCGCGCGGCGACATTGCCCACGCCGCCTGGGTCCTGGCGACCTCGTGCCGGGAGTTCCCGCACGGCACGATCCACGTCTGCGTCGTCGATCCTGGCGTCGGCGGCGAGCGCCGTGAGGTGGTCGCGCTCGGCGATGGACAGATCTACATCGGGCCCGACAACGGCGTCTTCACGTACGTGTTTCAGCCCAACTGGGACGCCTACGAGATCGAGGACTCCACGTACTCGGTGTTCCGCGCCACCCACGTCAGCAAGACATTCCACGGCCGCGACATCTTCGCCGTCGCAGCGGCGCGGATCGCTTCGGGCGCATCGCCGCGCAAGGTTGGCTCCGAGGTTCGCTTGACCGGCACGCTGCCGTGGGGACCGCGAGCTCGAGGCACCGGGCGCGTCATCCACATCGATCGGTTCGGCAATCTCGTGACCGATCTGCCGCCGCTCGAGGCGGGCAAGTCGGTGTCCGTTGCGGGCCACAAGATTCCCGTCGTCAGCACGTACGCCGACGTCAAGGAGGGCGAGTTGCTCGCCTATATCGGCTCGGCGAAGACCATCGAAGTGGCGGTGCGAGACGGCCGCGCCGACGAGCGCCTCGGTGTCGAGCGCGGGACGCAAGTGCTGCCCGGCGAGCGCGCGGTGCCGTACCGATGAGCGCGCCCAAACGGGAACCGTCCCTTCTATCGAACGAGATCCGGACACTCACCGTGACGGCGCTCGCGGCGGGCGGCGATGGAGTTGCGCGCGACGACGGCCGCGTGACGTTCGTCCCGCGAACGGCGCCCGGTGATGTGGTGCGCGTGCGGCTCGTCCAGCAGACCAAGTCGTTCGCGCGCGGGCAGCTCGTGGAGATCGTGACTCCGTCGTCGGCGCGCGTGGCTCCGCCGTGCCCGGCGTTCGAGCGCGGGTGCGGCGGCTGCGCGTGGATGCACGTGTCGCGCGCAGAACAACTCGCGGCGAAGCAGGCCGTCGTCGCCGGCGCGCTCCGCAAGCTCGTCGGTGCGACGCTCCATCCGATCGCGGATCCGGCACCGGCGTTGGGATGGCGCCGACGCGCGCGGTTTCATGTGCAGGGCGGGCGCGTGGGCCTCTATCGCGAGAATTCCAATGACGTCCTCGCGATCGATGCGTGCCCGCAGCTCGAGCCCGTGCTCGACGAGAAGCTGCGCGAGGTCTCGAAGGGCGACGTGGGGCGTGGCGAGAGCGAGGTCGTGATGCTGCGCGGATATCGCGGTGACGTCGTCGTCGGGTTCGGCGCACGGAAGGCCGACGACCCAGTGATCGAGATCGAGCCGGGCCTGTGGGGCACCGCGTGGGACTTCGCGCAGGCGAGCGAGGCGGGCAATGCGAAGCTGATCGAGATCGCGCGTGCTGCACTCGGACCCGGGAGCGGGGCGCAGCTGCTCGAGCTCTACGCGGGCGCGGGCAACCTGACGCGCGGGTTCATTGCCGACGGATGGAGCGTGCTCGCGTCGGATGTCGTCGCGCCGCAGAGGGCACCCGACGTCGACGCGAAGCAGCTCGAGTACCGAACGGGTGCGGCAGCAGACATCGTGCAGCGCGTGGTCGGCGAGCAGCGCGCGTTCGATGGCGTCGTGCTCGATCCGCCCCGCGCGGGCGCTGCAGAAGCCATCGACGGCATCATCGCGATCTCACCGCGCGTGATCGTTTACGTGTCGTGCGATCCGGCGACGCTCGCGCGCGATGCGGAGCGGCTCGTCGCAGCGGGATATCGCGCGACAGATGCGTGGCCGGTCGACTTGATGCCGCAGACCTCGCATGTGGAAGTCGTTCTGCGCCTCGAGCGCGCCTGACGACTACTCGGCCGTTTGCCCGCCATCGACGGGTGGGGCGTCGGGCAGGCCGCCGTCGGGAGGAGGCTCTCCCGAGTACGGGCGGATCTCCTCGCATGCGATCCAGATCGCGAGTTGCTTGCGCTCCTCGTCGGTCGGCTGCGCACAATCGACCGTCGCCTTCTCGCCCGGAACGGTCGGGCACTTGTCGGGCGGCATGAAGCGGTTCGTCGCATCGGGGCCGATACCCGTTTGCTCGTCGACGTGGCCCTCCGTGTCACGCACGCCGAGGAGCGTGTTGTAGTCGTGATAGACGGGGGCATCGTTGCGCTTGGAGCGAGGCAGAGCACTGTCGTGACACCACGTGCAGTACTTGGTCATGAACGGCTTGCCGAAGCTCTCGTAGGTCAGCGACATGTCATCAGGCGACGGACAGACCGCGCCGGTCGGGGACGGCCCCGGATCACACGCAGCAAGCGCGAGCCCCAGCACCATCCCCACGAGCGCGGTCGTTCCGTTGCGCATGATTATTCGTTCCTCTTGGTCACGTAGTCGGCGCAGGCTGCATTGATCACATCGCCAGAAGCGTCGGAGCCGGCGAGGTTCGCTCCGACATACGTCTCGCACGAGGCGGCGGTATCACCACAAACGACGTTTGCATCCATTCCGGCGATCGGATGGTCGATGCAGCAGATGACGATCGCTTGATCAGCAGGGAGGTGCTCGTCGCCACCGTTCGCGCCGGTGTGGTCGTCCCAGCAATCCTGGAAGTTGTCGAACGGGTCGCTGTCGCCGCCGCCGCCACCGCCGCAGGCGGAGAGCTGGGTGCCGAGCGCGGTGGCGCCAAAGACGAGCGAGAGGGTGAGCAGGTAACGCATAGCGGAGTCCTTTGAGTACGATTGGAAAGACAGCACGGCCGAACGCAAACGCACGGCGTGCCTGGGGAGGCCGGAGCAACAATCACTGGCAGGTGCGGCGCGAAGGCCGCGGACCGCTAGGACGGTGCGTCAGGGCGCGCGGGGACCGGCGCCGGCCTGGGCTGGGAAACCAGCAGGATCACGGGGATGGCGGGCAGCATCGGAGCTGCCACGGCAGCGGAGCGCTGGGGCACGGAGACAGTCAGCTCGGCACTGACGGCCTTGGGGCCATCGCGGTGGCACCGGTTGAAGCTGCAGGGCGTGTTGGGTCCGTGCTTGGGGCACTTGCAGCTGGCCGGGTTGGGACAGCAGCAGGCCGGTGCGGCGAGCGACGTGTGGACATTCGCGAGAGGCAGCGCGAACACGACGGCGATCGCGATGGCGGCACGGCAGGCGAACGCCTGCCACGCAGCGGCGCGACGAGCGACGCGAAGGTCGATCGAACGCGCGCGAGCCAACCATCGGAACTGCACGGGTCGAGTAACGCCCAGGTGGGAGCGCAAGTCAACGCGGGGTTTGCTCGGGCGGGATTGTGAACGAGTGCGCGATCGCACGTCCATGCGCGAGATCCTTGGGCTCTAGCGCGAGCGTTAGCGAATATGTACGGAACAGGAGAAAGCGAAACACCGCGGTCCCGTACTTCGTGCGCGCCTCGATGTCGACGATGGGCACGCCGTTGGAATCGCCGACCGTACGCGCCGTGCGCTTGTAGGCGGGGAGAGCAGCAGCGAGGCCGCGCTCGAGCTCGTCGACGTAGGTGTCGCGCGTCTTGGCGCGCCATGCATCGGGGTTGGGAATCGGCGCGCGCGTGATCGCGAGCGAGCCTATCTTGGACGTGTAGACGGCGACGAGACCGTGAGCAGGATCCGCCTTCGCGGCGGTCCACTCGTGCAGATCCAGCTCGAGCGTCGCGCGCGTGTCGGGCAACGCGATCGGATCCGCCATCGCCGGTGCGGCGAGCGCGATGACAATTACCAGCGCATCAAGCCGCGCCACGCGAACATCCACCCCGTGATGGCCGGTGTGAGGAACATCGCGTACTGCACGTTCGTGATCGGTGTGGAGGCCATGCTCCATGCGGCGAGGCCTGCGCCGAGGAGCGCGATACCGCCGACGAGCTGGGCCCACATGATCGTAGAGTTGTCGTCGTGGTGAGGCGTCGACTTGGGCGGGACCTTGCCGTCGGTGGATGCGCCGCGCAGTAGCGCGTGAACGATGTGGCGCTGATCTGCTTCCGATGCGAACCAGTCGCGCGGGAACGCAAATGCTGCCTTGCCGATCTCGACGACGAGCACCGGTGCGGAGCGATTCCAGGGAACGCTGCGGCGCAGGAAGTAGACAGCGGTCACGTCGGCCGGCGTGCACACGACAGGCTTGCCGATGCAAAGGCCGCGAGGAACGACGACCTTGGAGTCGGTGACCTCGAACGTACCTGGCGCGTGCCGATAGGTCTGGAACAGCTCGAATGCGCGGAAGATGCCGAGCACGACCATCAGGATGCCGACCCAGACTCCGACGGTGCCGAGCTTCCAGACGAGCAACAGGCCGAACAGGACGCTAAAGACGGTCCAGCCGACGGAGCGCTGGCGAGAGACTTCGAGCTCGATGCGGAGCGGCTTGGCCGCCTTCGCCGGCTTGTCGCCCTTGTCGTCGGACTCGGCCTTCGCCTCGACGGGCTCGGCTGAGCCGTCCTTATCCTCGCTGCCAGTCGGCGGTGAGTCGCCCGACTCGGGATTGGATTTCTGCGAGGTCGACATGTGCAAGTCGGCGATTCGAAACTACTTCTGAACCATCTACCACGACGTCGGTGATGGCGCGAGACGACAACGCGTACACGACGTTCTTTTCGAGGGCCTGGACCGGCCACAGCGATGGATCGTCGAGATCCAGCGCGACGAGGTCGCACCGATATCCGGGGGCGATCACTCCGACAGGCAACCGTAGAACCTCGCCGGCAGTCCGCGTCCCCAGGGCGAAGCACGTCTCCGCGTCGATGGCCTGACCGTCGATCTTGTGGACCTTCTGGAGCAGCGCGGCCATGCGCATCTCGTCGAACACGCTGACGCGGTTATTGCTGCAGCCGCCGTCGGTGCCGAGGCCGATGCGAACCTTCTTGCCCACGAGATCGACGATGTCGGTAACGCCGTCGCCGAGGAACATGTTGGAGCCGGGGCAGTAGGCGAGGGAGCCGCCTCGGTCCGCGAGCAGTGCGCGCTCGGATGCATCGAACCAGCAGCCGTGCACCGCGATCATCTGCGACATGTCGACTGGCAGTGCCGCGACGGCATGGAGCGGCCGTTTGCCAAAGCGCTGCAGCGACTGCTCGACCTGGTATTGCTCCTCGGCGAGATGGATGTGCCACGGCACGCCCGCATCGCGCGCGCACCCCGCACCCGCTTCGATCATCGCCGGTGTCGCGCCGTGCTGACTGTGCGGCGCCGGCTGCACCGTCGTGAGGAACCGCTGCTTGTCGGAGTAGCGCTTCGCGAGCGACTCGAAGTTCGCGACGGCCTGCGGGATGGTCTCGCGATAGCTCGCCGGTGCGCCGTCCCAATCGTAGAAGCAACGGGCCATCACGATGCGCATGCCGAGCCGTCGCGCGGCCTCGATCGTCGCCGACGCGTGCTCGTTGCCCTGCGCGTTCAGATAGTAGAAGTCGCAGACCGTCGTGACGCCGTGGAGCAGCATCTCGCCAAACGCGAACAGCGCGGCGGTCGCCATCCCGTCGGCGTCGAGGCGCGGCGAGTAGCGATACAGCGCCTTGTCGCGCCACTCGAGGAACGGCAGGTCATCGCCGATGCCGCGCAACAGCGACTGGAAGCTGTGGTTGTGCGTGTTGACCGTGCCGGGCACGACGGCGCGGCGGCTGTAGTCGAGACGCGTTGCCTGTGCGGCGCGTGGATCCGCGAGCACCGTGGCGGGGGCCGCGACGAGGACGATCTCTCCATCGATCGCGAGCACGGCCGTCGGGCCGCGCACCGGTTCCCCGGGGACGCCGGTTAGCATTTTATCGGCGGTGACGACGAGCGCGGACATCGACCGGACCTTACACCGAGGTGACGCAGGGCGCGGCCGTGCTAAGACCGGGGCGTGGACGAGTTGCTCGCTGACATCGACGCCGGACGGTTGGAGCCGTTCTACGTCCTGCACTCCGAGCACCCGATCCTTCTCGAGCGCGTTCTGAACGCACTCCGCGATGCGGTGGTTCCGCCGGCCGCGCGCGGCTTCAATTACGACGTCGTCGAGGGCAAGCCGAGCGCACAGCGCATCGTCTCGCTCGCGCAAACGCTCCCCATGATGGCCGCGCGCCGCATGGTCTACGTGCGCGATCTCGCGCTCATGCCGTCGGATGACGGTGAAGCGCTGCTCGCGTACGTCGCAAAGCCCAACCCGTCGACGGTGGTCGTGGCGGTCGCGAGCAAGATCGACAAGCGGCTCAAGGTGTTCGCGCAGCTGTCCAAGAAGGGCTTCGTGCACACGCTCGAGGCGCCGCGCCAGCTCCACGGCTGGGTGCGCGCGGAGGCCAAGGCCAAGGGCGTCGCGCTCGACGGCAAAGCGGTGGATCGCCTCGTCGAAGCGGTCGGCGATGATCTGTCGCGCCTCGCGCTCGCGATCGAGCAGCTCGGCTTGTTCGTCCTGGAAGATAACAAAGCGCGCCCCGTTACCTCCGACGATGTCGACGAGCTGATCGCCGATACGCGCGAGCGCAGCGTGTTCGAGCTGACAGATGCGATCGGCGCTGCAGATAAATCCCGCGCTCTCGCCGCCGTGTCGTCGCTCTGCGATCAGCGCGAGAGCGCCGTCGGTGTTGTCGTCATGCTCGCGCGTCACGTGCGGCAGATGTCGCTCGCGCACCGGCTGCGCCAGGACAACGTTCCTCGCCCGCAGTGGGCGCAGTCCCTCGGCGTGCCGCCGTTCGTCGTCGATAAGCTCGTCGCGCAGGCGCGCAACTACTCCTCGTCATCACTCGCACTCGCGACGCAGCGCTTGGCCACGGTCGATCGCGCACTCAAGGGCGACATCACGCTGAGCAGCACGCCGGATGGATTTGGCGCCGGCGGCACTCCGTGGACGGGCCCGCAGATGAAAGCGCTCGGCCGCGAGCTCGGTGAGCGCGTCATGCTCGAGCAGGTCGTCGGCGGCATCGTCTCGCTCGCCGCGCGGTCGTAGCCCGGCGAGCTCGGTGCTCAGACCTTCTTGGCCGGCGGGGGAGGCGGGATGACCTTGTCATCCGGGATGATCGGCGGACCGACGATCGTCTTGCCGCCATCGTCCTCGCCGTAGTCGCGTGCGACCTGGACCTTGTCCTCCACGCGCAGCGTCGGCGCACCGGGCGGGCGCACGGGCAGCTGGATGGACGGCTGCGTCTCTTCCGCCGTGATGCCCATGTCCTCGAACGGCTTGCGGTACTCGAACGGCAGGCGCGCGAAGTGCTGCGCGAGCGTCGCGCGCGGAACGAACAGCTCTTCGCGACGACCGTCGCCCATGTCGCGCTTGAGCACCAGCTCGCCACTCATGCGGCTCTTGTCGCGGATGGAGCGCGCGAGAGGCGTGAGCTGCGCGAGGAGCTCCATCGGAATCGCGCGCGGATCGTCGAGGTCCGCGATCGCGCGAGCGCCGAGGTGTAGATCGACGAGCGTGCGGCGGTTCGTCAGCTGCTTGAGAACGTTGTACGCGCGCTCGGCGAGGTTCTTCACCGGCGCGACGTCCTCGGAATCGAGGTCGTTCTGCTCACCCTCGGAGTCTCCGGCGATGTTGATGCTCACCCACGTCGCGTCGTTGCCCTTGATCGCGAAGCGCAGGCCCGTCGACGCTTTGGTCGCGCTCTCCTTGAGAGTCACGACGAGCTCGGTGGCGTTCTTCTCGAACGCGACGACAACGTAGCGGCCGAGATCGACGGGGGCGGGCTTCGCCTTGCCGAACACGCCCTTCTTCATCATGTGGACGATGACGCCTTCGGCCAGCTCGCCGACGCGGATCGGGCCGCGGTACTGCTCGGGCGACAGCGTGAACGCGGCGGTGATGGTACCGGCCGTGGACACCGCATCTGCGTGAGGTTCGTTGCCGCGGACGTCCCACGACATGATCCACGCGGACTTGGGGAGCGCGTGCGAGTCGAAGAACGGACGGAGCGCTTTCACGACGGCATCGGCGGACGTCTTGCCCGCGGCCTGCGCTTCGACGGTGGCGACGCGCGCGTCGATCTGACGCTTCGTCTCGACGATGGTCTGCTTCACCTGCGCCTGGATCTTTTGGGCGACGGTCTCCGTGATCGACGCCTTCTTGGACGGCTGCACGAACGAGGCGAGCGCGGCCACCATCTCCTTTTCGAGCTCGCTGAGCCGCGCGGACTCCTGCTCGCCCTCGCGGCGCGCTTCCTTGGCGCGAACACGGCGCTGATCGAGCTCGCTCAGCGGGATGAACGCGTTGGTGCAAGTCTCCACGGCCGACGTGAGCGTCTCGATGAAGTTCTCATCGAGAGGAAACGGCGTGCCATCCCCATAGCGGTACATGCGGGGATCATAACACCCCCAAACGCACCGTCCCATTTAGGCGCGTGAGGGCGCCTAATTGACGCCTAGGCGACGATCAATAGTTGCCCATGAGGGCGAGCTGCAGCGTCACAGCATCGATGAGGCTGTTGCCGTAGAGGAACTGGTGGTCGATGCCTTCGGTGTTGTCCGCGAGGCTGTTCGTCGCAAGAACATCGAGCAGCATGACGTCGCCGCGAACGACGAACTGCAGCTTGTCGAAGAGGCCGAGCACCGGCTTGTCGCCACCGATCGTGATCAGGTCGAGCTTGGCGCCGACGGTCTCGGTGCGAACGGCGGAGAGCTCGCGGTCGCCCGTGAAGTACTCGCCGGCCGTGGACTCGGTCTCGTAATAGAACGCGTCCTTGAAGAACTTGGCCGCCTGCTGCTGGTAGGCGCGGATGTAGAACGTCGCGAGCAGGCTCTTGCCAATGTACTGCGAGTAGCTCACCTGCAAGTCACCGGCGACGACGCCCCAGGTGTCGTCATAGAAGCGCGCATCGAGGTGCACGGCCGACGTGAGGTTGGGAAGGTACTTGTTGAACCGCGCCGAGAGCGACCAGCGATCGCGCACGTTAGGAATGTGCTCCTGCGGTGCGTTGGGGCCGATGCGGACGCGGCGGTACGGATTGGACTGAAATCCGTCGATGACCTGGCCGTACAGCGCGAGCTGCATGTTCGCGGTCGGCGTCAGGTTCTGCGTGAGCGTGACTTGCGCGGTGTCGATCGAGATATCGCGCCAGACGGTCATGCCCGGCGTGTCTTTGCCGATGATCGCGCCGCTCTTCTTGCACGGGTCGCTACCGACGAGCGCCTTCGCCTCGAGCGGCTTGTTCGCGGCGTTGTCCCTGTCGCAGACCTGATCCCAGCTGTGCGAGTAGGCGAGAGAGACGGTCGTGTTGCGACCCGGCAGATCGACCGAGGCCGTTCCGCCGAACTGACGAGAGAGGTAGTCGCGCTCGGTTCCGACCGTGCCGCCGAACGTGATGCGCGAACGCTTGCCGCGGAATCCGAGCCCGAGCGAGCCCTGGTTGCGGAAGTCCGAGAACTTGGTCGCCGACGAGATCGCGTCGGCTTGATAGACCGTCGACGTCGCTCCGGAGACAGCGTCAGCCGTGTAGCTCGCGGAGAGATCGACAAAGCGACCGAGGTCGACGCCGAAGTCCGCCTGCGGATGGACGACGATCAGACCGCCCTTGCCACCTTCGCGCTTCTCCGCGAACACGAGCGTCGAGATCTCCGCGCGATCATCCGCAAGCGCAGGGGCAGCGGTCGCAACAGTCAGGAGCGCGATCGCAGCGAATCTGGAAACGCCTAGTTGCAACCGCATCCTCCGCCGCCGGCTCCCTGGCCACCGGCTGCGCCTTCACGGTTGGTGCGGATGTGCTCCGTCGCCGCCGCCTGCTGCGGATCGTCGTCGAAAGTCATGACTTGATCGGCGAGGAACTGCTTCTCCGAAGCGCGAACGGCGGTCCGACCGCAGCCCGTGAAGGAGGCGAGGAGGAGGACGGACGCGATGAGCTTGAACGTGGTCTTCATGCTGTGTCCTTCCTAGAAGAAGATCGCCAACCCGCCGGAGTACTCCTGGCCGTTGCTGGAGTGATTCTCGTTGAAGAGGGACCAGTTGCGCGCGTCGAGGCGCAGCGTGATCTGCTTCTTGAACGTGATCTCGAAGCCGCCGCCGGCGGAGAGCGCCATCAGCGTCTCCTTCTGATCGACGAAGTTATCGGCCTTGGGACGGATGTATGCCGCTCCGAGACCGATGCTCGCGTAGGGGCCGACGACCGCACCCGGCGCGAGGCGCAGCACGAACGCGAGCCCGGACAGGAACACGTCCTTCTCGCTGCGCGGAGAGAGGCCCGCGAAGCCTTCGAGCGCCCAGTAGGGATCGAGGAACACGGACGGACGGAAGATGAAGACGCCCTCGTTATCGAGGAGACCCGCCGAGAACGAGAGACCAACGTTCGCGTACGTGACGGGCGAGGGGCCCAGGAACGTGCCTTTGATCGCGCTGCCCATCCGCGTGAACACACCGGCGTCGTCGGGGCCGACCTCGAACGGGAACACGACGTCACCGAGGATCCAGCCAGAGGTTCCATCCTCGAGCTCGACCTTGAACCAGTACTCGTGGTTGGCGCGTTCGAGGACCTGGAAGACCTCGCCGCGTTCGGCGTTGAACACGACGCGGTAGTTGCCACCGGGGCCCGAATACACCGGCGCCTTCTGCGCGATGACACGGACGTACGAGTCCGCCGCCGCAACGCCCGCAGTGGCGACCACCACGGCGAGCGCTGTGAGCAGGTGAGAGCGCGTCATTGGGTAAACCACGCCAGGAAGATGTCGATGCTCGGATCTCCCATCGGGATGAGATCTCCGCCGCCGTGCGAGTCGATGCCCGCCTCGGGTCGCGTGAGCAGCGGGCTCATGTCGGGCTGGCCGCAGTTCAAATAGATCTGCGTCTGGCGATAATTGAAGGCGTCGTCCTGCGGCTGGGTGCGGAAGTTGAGCGCGTTGCCGCCCGCTTCACTGTGGCAGCCACCGCTCTTGGTGCATCCGCGCGTCGTATTCGTGGGCTGGATGTAGTTGGGCCAGATCTGGTTAGTGAAGTAGTCCACGCCGCCAGTCGGGTTACAGAGGCCGATGTCGGTGGGCGTATCGCCCAGATCAACCGTGGGACAGCCCGTCAACAGCACGGAGCTGCCGAGGACCAGCGCCAGCGTAGCGGCCAAAGCGGGCAGTGCCGCCCGACCCGCGGTCTGTGACCGGTGGGTTCCCATCCCTGCGATCAGGGTACACCTGATTTCGTGTCGGTCGCTACGCTTGCGACGGATCTACTCGGTTGGGTAACCTCTCCCCACGCCAGTTCCACCCCCGATCCCTGATCGCAACCGCAGTTTGGTGCGCATCGTTCCCGAGGGCGAGGCGCAGCGAGTCGTGCGAAGCCCGCTCGTAGGGCGCGAACAGCAGCTCACCACGCTGAATGACGTCGTCGCTCGCGCGATCGACTTCCAGGCGCCGCAGCTCGTCACCGTGGTGGGAAACCAAGGCACGGGCAAGTCGCGCCTACTCAGCGAGCTGATTACATCACTGCATACGAGCAAGACGGCGCGTGTCATCCACGGATCGGCGGAGAGAGATTCGACGGGCAAGCCCGTGCGTCTCGCGGCCCTCGCATCGCTGCTGCGCGATCGCTTCGAGCTCACGCCCAACGCTGACGACACCTCGCGCCTCCGCTTCGCGCACGAAGTCCGGACCGTGATGGGCTCGGAACAAGTCGCGGAGATGCTGCACTTCCTCGGCGGCTACGTCGCGCTCGACTTTCCGCCGACGCCGTTCCTGCGCGCCGTCGCGGAGAGCCCGAAGCAGAGCCACGACATCGCGCGCACGGTGCTGCGTCGCTTCATCGAGCTGGACGCGGCCGCCACGCCGCTCGTCATCGTCCTCGACGACATGCAGTGGGCCGACGGCGAGACGCTCTCTCTCGTGAAGGATCTCGCGAACGGCCTCGGTGGATCGCGCGTGGTGCTCATCGCTGCTGCGCGTCCCGAGATGCTCGTGCACGCGACGGGGTGGGGCGAGGGCGCGATCGATCACGAGCGCATCGACCTGCGCAATCTCGAGAGCGACGTCGCCGAACAGATGTTCCGCAATCTGCTCTCGCGCGTCGCCGAGATTCCCGAGGACACCGCCGAGCTCGCCATCGAGATGACGGGCGGCAACCCCGCGTTCCTCGAGCAGCTGGTGCGCCTGTTCCTCGACAACGGCACCATCGACGCGCGCGGCGCCGTGTGGCGACTCGATCCCGACAAGGCCGCCGAGACCGAGCTGCCGATCAGCATCGAAGAAGCGATCGAAGCGCGCATCGCGGCGCTCGAGAATGACGAGCGCGAGCTCCTCGAGAAGGCCGCCGTGTTCGGCAACGTGTTCTGGGTCTCCGCGGTCATCGCGCTGACGCGCCTCGAGCAGCCGCCGCCCGCCAACACGCCGCGTCCCCTCGAGATCGAGTGGGGCAATGGCGAGGAAGTGCGTCGCCGCGTCAGCGATCTGATCGCAGGCCTCGCGGATCAGGACTATCTCCTTCCTCTCGACGCCGATGATTCATCCATCCCCGGCGAGACCGAGATCGTGTTCAAGCACAATCTCGAGCGCGAGCTGATCGTTCGCTCGACAGAGCTGACGCGCCTGGAGCGCTTGCACCTCTCCGCTGCGCAATGGCTCGAAGCCAAGACCACGCAGCGGAGCGACGAGCAGCTCGAGTTCCTCGCGGGCCTCTACGAACGTGGTGGTGACGCCGAGCGCGCTGCGCGTTGCTACCTCCAAGGCGGCGATCGCGCGCGCGTTCGTTACGCTCCCGAAGAAGCCCGCGCTCTCTACGAGAAGGGCCTCAAGATGGTCGGCGAGCAAGACGCGCCCGCTCGCATCGACGCGCTTCACAACCTCGGCGACGTCCTCGAGCAGACGGGCCGCACCGACGAAGCGATGACGACGTTCACCGAGATGCTCAATCTCGCGTGGCGCTACGACAACCTCGCTAAAGCGGGCGCCGCCTACTCACGCCTCGCGCGCGGCCAGCGTCGCCTCGGTAAGTACGACGTCGCGATGGACCACCTCCGCCGCGCGCACGAGCTGTTCGAGCGCTCGCGCGACGATCGCGGCATCGCCTCCACGCTCGACGAGATGGGCCGCGTGAACTGGCTGCGCGGTGCGTTTGGCCAAGCCCTCGACTTCCACCGCCAAGCCCTCACGATCCGCCGCGCGCTCGGTGATCGCCGCTCCATCGCGCTCTCGCTCGCGAACATCGGTCGCGTTCACCACGACACCGGCAACTTCAAAGCCGCCATCAACCAGTTCCGCGAAGCGCTCGATCTGCGCCGCGACATCGGCGACCTCGTAGGTATCGTGCAGTCGCTGTGCGATCTCGGCGGTGTCCACGCCGAGGACGGCAACCACGAGCTCGCGCTCCAGATGCTGAACGAAGCGCGCACGATGGCGCAAGACATCGGCGACAAGCTCGCGCTCGCAGACGTCCTCTCGCGCTCGGGCGAGGTGAAGTCTGCGATGGGCCGCGGCGAAGAAGCCGTGAAGGACCTCTCCGAAGCGAAGGCCATCGCGAGCGGACTCGGTGATCGCGTCGCACTCGCTGTCACCCACCAGCGCCTCGCGGCCGTGCAGCTCCAGCTCGGCCACCTCGAAGCCGCGGACGTCGAAGCCCACGCCGCCGTCGCCGTCAGCGAAGCCGTTGGCCTGCGCGTTCACATCGGCAGTGGCTATCGCGTCAAAGCCGAGGTCGCCGCCGCGCTCGGCCAGACGCAGGTCGCCGAGGAAGACTTCCGTCGCGCGATCGACATCCTCTCCGCCGTGAAGCACGAGGTCGAGCTCGCGCGCGCATACCAAGGCCTCGCCACGCTCAAAGAGCGCATCGGTGCCCTCGCCGAAGCGCAGAAGCTCCGCACGCGCGCTGTCGATATCTTCAACCGCCTCCGCGGCGCCGCTGCGATGGAGTAGCCGTGTCCGACGATGCTGCTCGCGCGCGGCTCGCTGCCGCAGTTCCGCCCAACGTGCGCGAGGTCTGTTCTCGACTGAACGCCGCGGGCTACGAGGCCGTCACCGTCGGTGGCGCCGTTCGCGACGCGATCCTCGGCGTCGAACCGGGCGACTGGGACATCGCATCCTCCGCCACGCCCGACCAGGTGATGGCGCTGTTCCCGCGCACCATCCCGACCGGCGTCCAGCACGGCACCGTCACCATCGTGACTGGCAAAGGCGCCGCCTCCCACGTCGAGGTCACCACCTATCGCGGCGAAGGCGCGTACACCGACTCGCGTCGCCCCGATCACGTGCGTTTCGGCGTTCCTCTCGTCGAGGATCTCGCGCGCCGCGACCTGCGCGTGAACGCGATCGCGTACGACCCGATAACGGATCGCCTCATCGATCCGTACAACGGCCAGCAGGACATCACCGATCACACGCTGCGCGCCGTCGGTCCCACCGGGGACATCTACACCGACGCTGTCGGGCGCTTCACCGAGGACGGCCTCCGCGTCATGCGCGCCGTGCGCTTCGCGGCCCAGCTCGAGATTCCGCTCCACCCCGACACGGAGCGCGGCCTCGCTCCGGCGCTGCCCGCGCTCGCGAAGGTCTCCAAGGAGCGCATCTCCGACGAGCTCGAGAAGCTCCTGCGCACGCGCATCCCCTCGCTCGGCCTCGCCGCTGCCGAACGTACGGGCATCATCGCGCTGATCCTCCCCGCGCTGGCCGCCGCTTTCGATCGCTGGGCCTCCATCGGCGATCGCGCCGGTGCCCCCGAGCGGGCCGACGTGCTTTCGCGCTGGCTCTCGCGCATCGACGCCGCGCCGCGCGACGTGCGCCTCGCCGCATTCCTCGTCGAGCTGGGCGACCCCGACACGAACGCCGAGCGCCAAGATCTCGAGACGCTCGAGCGCACCGAGCAGCTGCTCAAGGATCTGAAGTTCTCCAACGCCGAGGCCCGCACCGCCGCGCAACTCGCATCCGTCGGCCGCGCCGCGCAGATCGCGCTGACTCCGCCGCAGATCCGTCGGCTGCTCGCCGCCGTCGGTCGCGACCTCGCGCCGCTCGCGATCGCGCTGTGGCGCGCCGATGCATCGCACGACCCGAGCGTCTGCGCAGAGGCGGAGCGCATCCTCGCCGCGAAGGAGCCGCTGTCTGCGAAGGATCTCGTCGTCAGCGGCAAGATGTTGATCGAGGCGTTGTCGCTCAAGCCCGGCCGCATCGTCGGGCGGCTCGTCGAAGAGATGGTCGAGCACGTGCTGACTGATCCAACGCAGAACACGCGCGAGCTGCTGATCGACTTCGCGAAGCTCAAGCGCCTCGAAGTCTCCGGCCCCGACGATTAGTCCGGCATTTGTCCGCTGCGATCCTGCGGCGTTACGTCGGCGCTCGACTTGCTCGTCGAGGGGCGTAACCTAGGAGGAGCCAATGGCGGATGAGTCGCTACCCGACCTGACGATTCGACTTCTGCGCGAGATGCGCGAGGACCATCGCGAGTTCCGCGATGAGATGCGCGAGTTCCAGGCGAACGTCGAGCGGCGGTTCGACGGCGTGGACGCGCGGTTTGCTGCGATCGATGCCCGGTTCACTGTCGTCGACCACGCTCTGCATCAACTTTCGACGCAACAGCGTGGCTTGACCACGTTCGTCGGAAATCTGGGCCGCCGCACCGATAAGCGCATCGCGCAGCTCGAATCCGACCGATAGCTAGATTGCGGTGCAAAACCCCACCGCACGAAGGCCGAACTTCGTGGGGGGCCGTCCGCTGTGGCCGTCCAACCTCGTGGTTTCGCTCGGGCTAGCCGTGGCGCCCGATGGTCACCAGGTTGTTCGCGATGGCTGCCC
>DASYDE010000070.1:0-49727 GCA_036499725.1 Kofleriaceae bacterium | reverse complement strand
CTTGATCGCTTCCCACTGCTCGTCGGTGAGGTCCACCCTCAGCCTTAGATCAGAAATTGAATCCGGCGTCGATCCCCTCGTTGAAGACCCGTTTCGGAACGGGCACTTGCACCATCAGGTTATGGGACGCGTTCTAGTCGTCGATAGCGCGAGTCGGACGTTTTCAGAATCGCGGGCTCGGGCTCGGGCTCGTCTCCGGATCACCCGATCAAACCTCTGTGCGTGAGTACTACTTAGCTTCGTCGCACTTGCTGACGGCTTCGAGAGTCGTCGCGGCGAGCGCGCACGCAACGCGCTCCTTGGCGGTCTTGTTCACGCAGACGTCGAGGAACTCGGGCTTGGCCGCCGCGACTTCCGCCTTCTTCTTGGCGACGTCCTCCTTGTTCGCGCCCTCGACCTTGTCGGCGCCGCCCTTCTTGAACTCGAGATCGACGAGGTGATCGAGCAGCTGCTTGCATTGATCCTCGGACGGGGCGTTCTTGCAGCCAACGGCGAACAGCAGCCCGACGACGAACAAGCGCTTCATGCCTGGCATCGTATCACCGCGTCGCGACGAGGGTCGAGCGCAAGGTCTCGATCCGCTTGAGCACGGCCGCAGGAGGGCGGAGAGCGGTGGCCTGGTCGAGGACGGCGAGCGCTGTGCGCGGCGCACCGTCGGCGGCCCAGGCAGCGGCGAGGTGGTACAGAATCTCGGCCTCCGTCGGGGCGAACCGGGCGGCGCGGTCGAGGATACGGACGGCCTCCCGGTGGTCGCCCTTGCGGTAGAGGAGCCAGCCCCAGCTATCGAGAATGGCCGGATCGCCGGGCGAGATGTCGCGCGCGTGGTGCAGCCACTTCTCGGCATCCGGCAGGCGCTGATTGCCGTCCGCGAGCAAGTACCCCCCGAGGTTGAGCGCGGTGATCGAATCCGGGTGCTTGATGATGAACGGATCGAGCAACGCGAGCGCGGCCGCCGTGTCGCTCACGTGATCCGCGTAGCGAGCGCGCACGAGGATCGCCGCGGGCTCCGCCCCGAGCGCATCGACGATCTTCTGGCCCGCCGCGCGATCGCCAGCGTCGGCGTGCGCGTACGCATCGAGGAGTGCGGCTTCGGTATCGTCGGGCTTGGCGGCGCGAATGGGCGCGATCGCATCGGAGGCGCCGACCGTATCGCCCGTCGCGAGCAACGCCGTCGCCGCGAGCTTGCGCGCCTCGACGTAGTGCGATGAATCGGCGGGAACGTTCAACATCGACGCCGCTGCTTGAGCGGGATCCGTCGCGGAGATGATCTCCGCCTGCAGCACCGCGGCGACCTCGGCGTCGACGACGGCGATCCGCCCCACGATCTCCTTTGCCTCGGCGAGCCGCCCCAAGCCGCGTTCGAAGCGGGCGACAGCGGAGAGTGCATCCAGATCGCTCCGATCGTCGTCGAGCAGCGTGAGCAGATCGATCGCTGCCTGCCGATCGTCGGCTTCGCACAGCAACCAGTACAGCTCCTCGGCGATGTCGAGCGCTTGCCCACTGCGATCGAACGCGCTGCGCGTCTGCGCGATCGCTTCGGTCATCTTGCCGGTCCGGCGAAGCGCACGCGCCAGATCGAGACGCGCATCCAGATGATCGGGATCCAGCTCCAGCACATGCCGCAGCGATGTCATCGCCTTTGCGGTCTGGCCCAGATCCGATTGCCGCACCGCGAGCCGGTACTGGCCCTCGACGGAGGTCGGCACTTTCTCGACGAGCGCGCGCAGCGTCACCTCTGCATCGGCTGGCTCCTGCAGCTTCGCGAGGCCGAGGTACGCGTCCTCGTCGTCGGGCGAGAGCTCGATCGCGCGCTGATACGCGGCCATCGCCTGGGACTTGTTCGTCGTCGCGAGGAGATCGCCCGAGACGCGCCAGACCTCGGAGTGATCGGGCCACGTCTTGCGCGCACTCTCGAGCGTCGCGCGAGCTTCGTTGTCGCGCTTCGCCTTCACGAGTGACCGCGCGAGCTCCACCGCGATCATCGGTTGATCCGGAGCTGCTCTTGCGGCCACGCGTAGCGACGCGACAGCCGCTTGCCAATCACCGCGATACCCGGCGAGCTTGCCCTGCATATATGCGGCGTAGACAGGCGATGCGATCGGCGGCAATGGCCGCTCCGGCGCCTTCGCGGGATGACACGCCGCCACCGCGACTGCGAGGAGCAGGCACGTGAAGCGACCCATCCGCGGAGCCTACCGCGTGCGTCGTCGATATACTTCCTGGATGAGAAGCGTCTGCTGGGTGGCGATCCTGCTGACCGCATGCGGACGGCGGGACTTCGACTCCGTCGTCGACGCCCCCACGCTCGACTCGGGTCCCGCGACGTGCCTGACCCAGGATTACGACCTCGCAATTCCCAGCGGTACGTTTACCTACCGGCTGATCCCGGAGCTGCACACGTTCCGCGAAGCGGAAGCCTCGTGTACCGCGGATGGCGCGCACCTCGCGGTCCTCGATGCCCCAGCAGAGCTCGTCGAGCTCTCCGCTGCCATCGACATGGTCGCGCTGCCGCCGTCGCGAGGCTCCGATGTATTCATCTTTCTCGGCGTCGTGCAGACCGACCCGAGCGTGGTCGATGCGAACTGGGTCGACGCTTTCGATCGGCCATTCGACATGCTGCTATGGGGCCCCGGTGAACCGAATGATGCGCTCGGCGAAGAGCGCACGGGCATCCTGCACCAGACCTACCCCCGCGTAGCCGACTACCTGACCGAGCCATCGAACGCGCTCTGCGAGTGTGATCAGCGACCGACCGGCCCGCTCTTCCGCGCTACCGTCGCCATGCTGCCGTAGAGATCAGAGCGGAATGTTGCCGTGCTTGCGCGGGAGGTTCGATTGGCGCTTGTTCTTCAACATGCGCAGCGACCGGCAGATGGTCCAGCGCGTTTCGCGCGGGCGGATGATCTCGTCGATGTAGCCGAGTGACGCAGCCTTGTACGGGTTAGCGAAGTTGTTGCGGTACTCGTCCGTGAACTTGGTCTTCGCCGCGGCGCGCTCCGCCGGGTCTTTGATCTTGTCGAGCTCGGTGCGGAAGATGATGTTGACCGCGCCGTCGGGGCCCATCACCGCGATCTCGGCAGCGGGATAGCTGACGTTCACGTCGGCGCGGATGTGCTTGGACGCCATGACGTCGTACGCACCGCCGTATGCCTTGCGCGTGATCACGGTGATCTTGGGCACCGTCGCTTCGGCGAATGCGTAGAGCAGCTTCGCGCCGTGCTTGATGATGCCGCCGTACTCCTGCGTGGTGCCCGGGAGAAAGCCCGGCACGTCGACGAACGTGACGATCGGGATGTTGAACGCATCGCAGAACCGCACGAAGCGCGCGGCCTTGGTGGACGCGTCGATATCGAGGCAGCCCGCGAGGTGGTTCGGCTGGTTCGCGACGATGCCGGCCGGGCGGCCCTCGAAGCGCGCGAAGCCGACGACGATGTTCTTGGCGTAGTCCTTCTGGACCTCGACGAAGTGCTTGTCGTCGACGACAGCGGAGATGATCTTCTTGATGTCGTACGGCTTGTTCGACTCAGCCGGAACGACGGTGTCGAGCGACATCTCCTCGCGGTCGGCGGGATCCTGGGTCGCGCGGACCGGCGGATCCTCGTGGTTGTTGCTCGGCATGAACGAGAGCAACTCGCGGAGTCGCGCGATACAGGACAGCTCGTCGTCCTCGGTGAAGTGCGACACACCCGAGCGCGATGCGTGGGTCATCGCGCCACCGAGCTGCTCCTTGGTGACCTCCTCGTGCGTCACCGTCTTGATGACCTCGGGGCCCGTGATGAACATGTAGCTCGTGCGATCGACCATGAGAATGAAGTCGGTGATCGCCGGGGAGTAGACGGCGCCACCAGCGCACGGGCCCATGATCGCGGATAGCTGCGGGACGACGCCGCTCGAAAGCACGTTGCGCAGGAAGATGTCGGCGTAGCCAGCGAGCGACTCGACGCCCTCCTGGATGCGCGCACCACCCGAGTCATTCAGGCCGACGACGGGGCAACCGATCTTGGTCGCGAGGTCCATCACCTTGCAGATCTTCTGAGCGTACGCGCCGGAGAGTGATCCGCCGAAGACGGTAAAGTCCTGAGCGAACACGCAGACGGGGCGGCCATCCACAGTGCCGTGGCCGGTGACAACGCCGTCTCCGAGGATCTTTTGCTCCTGCATGCCGAAATCGGCGCAGCGATGCGTCACGAACCTGTCCAGCTCGACGAAGCTGCCCTCGTCGAGGAGCGCGGCGATGCGCTCGCGGGCTGTCAGCTTGCCTGCCTCGTGTTGTTTGTCGATGCGCGCCTGCCCGCCAGCCAGCTGGGCGGTCGCCTCCATCTCTTCGAGGCGGCGGATCGGATCGACGGGGCCGGTATCTGGACGGTTAGTCACGTTGGCGGCGTATAATTAGCTGTGGCGAACGTCAAGGGAAGCGCGCTCTCGTCGCGCGTCCTGTGGATAGAGCTCAATTCCGGAGCGGCCGGAATGGCGCGCCTCCTGCCCCAGCTCTCGCCAGTGCTGCGCGCGGATATCGAGCGCGGCATCAACAAAGCCACCTGGTATCCCCTCTCTCACCTCATCGAGCTGGTGACCACGATCGACCGCCTGTTCGGAACGGGCGACGGCAAGCTCGTCGACGAGCTCGCCCGCCACGGCGCGGAAGCGAATCTGACGACGATTTACCGACTGTTCTTCAAGGTCGGCACGACGCACTGGATCCTCGGCCGCGCTGTGCGGCTGTGGAGCGCTCACTATGACAGCGGCTTTCTCGAGGTGCTCACGCGCGGCCCCAAGACCGCCGTTCTACGCATCCGCGACTTCGACGAGCCGCACCCCGTTCACTGCCGGTCGGTCCACGGGTGGGCCGCGCGCTCCATCGAGCTGAGCGGCGCGGAGAAGCTCAAGTCCTCCGAAGTGAAGTGCCGCAGCAACGGCGACGAGTACTGCCAGTTCGAATTCGCCTGGGAGTAGGCGCGGCGCATGGCGAACGCGGCGGCGACGATGGCGATGACAGCGCCCTCGATCATAGCGCCCTCACGCGGATGCCGGCGAACGCGCTCGGCCACAGCGCGACGGTCGTGCCGCCGTTGGTGAGCCACTTGCGACCGCCCGTCGCGTGGAACTTGTCGCTCTCGTCCATGCCATCCGTGACGTAGACATTCGCGGCGACGCCACCAAAGACCTCGAGGTTCTTCGCGACGGGAAACCCGACCGTCGCCTTGAGCTGGTCGATCTGCGCGGCGCCCGGGATCACGTTCGCGCTCGACACGTTCGTGAGCCAGTGCATCGCGTCGATATCCACGCCGATAGCCTCTGCGAGCTTCACGCGAAATCCGAGGCCCGCTCCGACGAGGATATGGTCGTAGTCCGGTGACCAACCGACGCTCCAGACGTTGTGGATGTGCTTGGTGCCGTGGCGCAGCGAGAGCGACTCGACGCGCGATGAATCGGCCGTCACATCGATCGCGATGCCGCCATTGCGCGAATAATTGATGAGGCCGATCGGATACGAATCGTCGCCGTCATCGCTGACGTTGACTACACCGAGCTGCAGGCCCTTCATCTTGCGCGCGACGTTCACGACGCCGATCTGCGCGCCGCTCACGTCACCGCCGATGTTCACCGTGCCGAGTTGCGCACCGTCGATGCTCTCCGCGATGTTCGCGACGCCGGCGATCTGACCGCCGTGGACATGTCCGCGCGAAACGCTGCTAACGCCGCTGAGCTGCAGACCGTCGACGTTGCGACCGGCGAATGAAGCGACGCCCGCGATCTGCATGCCGTTCAAGTCCGTCTTGGACAGCGCGAGGACGCCGCCGATCTGCGCTCCCTCCACGTTGCCTGCGATCGACGCCACACCGGCGAGCTGCGCACCGCCCGCCGTGTTGCGCTTCACATCGGCGACACCGCTGATGGATGCCACCGTGGACGAATCCGCGTAGCCCGCGATGCCGTAGAGACCGACGTCGATGATCACGCGTTCGCCAGCAATGCGATCGAGCGAGATCGGCCACACGAGCCCGATCGAGAACGGCATGTGGCGAACGCCCGCCGTGTCACGCGGCAAGAGCACCGGCGCGGCGGGCGGCGGAATCTCGGGCAGCCCGTTGATCACTTCGGACGCCTGATCTTTGACGAGGTTCGACGTGACGAACGTGATCAATTGAAGGCGATCGTCCGGCGCGATCGGGAGCGCCATCGTGCGCTCGATCATCGTGCCGGCAGCGGGGTGATACGCGATGCGCAACTCGCCCTGCTCGACCGCGACCTCCAGGCGACCGAGCGACGGAGAGAACTCGCCCTGCGAGACGACCTTCACGCCGAGCTCCGCGGCGAGCGCGCTCTGGACCGCAGCTGCGTCGAGTGCGTGGTCCGGATCGAGGATCGAGATGCTGACGGAGGGCTCTTCGACCTGGCGAGGAGCCGTCACTGGCTGCGCCAAGACGATCGCCGGAGCGGCAACGGGAACCAGCGCGAGGAGCGCCAGGAAGCGACGGAAGGCTTGCATCGAAATCATGTCGCTCTGTTCCCGGCCCCGCCGAATCATTCAATCCGATCGCGGATTTAGAGAAAAGAAGTTTCTTTGAACGAACACCTCCCGACCGGGTACTCATTGCGTTGTCTATCTCGTTTGCCATCGCGGCGCGGCAGCCGGAGACTGCGCCGGTGTTAACGATCGAGGAGCGGATCGCCGAGCGCGAGCCGTCCGCGATCGACGAGCTCTATCGAGAGCACCACGCGGCACTCCGCGGCTTCTCGCGGCGCCTGGTCGGCGACAACGAGACCGCCGAGGACCTCGTCCACGACGTCTTCATCGCGCTGCCCGATGCGATCCGTCGCTTCCGCGGTGAGTCCACTCTTCGTACGTTCTTGTTCGCGATCGCGGTGCGCCGCGGTCAGAAGTTCATCCGCTCCGCGTCCCGCCGCCGCGCCGCCATGACGCGCTTCGGAGACCAACCCACCGCTCCTGCACCCACCCCCGATCGCGCGCTCCAACAACAACAGGCAGCCGAGACGCTCTACCGCGCGCTCGACAAACTTCCCGATGATCAGCGCACCGCGTTCGTGCTCTGCGAGATCGATCAACTCACCGCCGGCGACGCCGCTGTCATTGCCGGGGCCCCCGAGGCCACCATGCGCACTCGTCTATTTCACGCGCGAAAGAAGCTCCGCGCTCTACTATCTGAGGAGGTCCGCTGATGTCGGAGATGGATCCCCTCGATGCCTTCATGCGCGACGCGACGTCCGCCGCTCGCGATCGTGCGGCCGATGGAGTCGACGACGGTGCGGCCACGCGCCTGCGCATCCGCGAGTCGTTGACGCGCCCTGCCCCGCGCCGCCGCTTCACGATCATCGCCGCCGTGCTCGCGACGATGTTCGGCTCGACGGCCTTTGCCTACGTCGCTGCCGTCAAGGCGGGCTGGGTCGCGTCGCCGTTTCACCACGACGATCCGGCGCCCATCGTCGCGCCTGCACCGCCGCCCGAGAAGATCGCGGTGAAGCACGCGGCAGTCCCGGACGTTCCCTCTGCGGATGTCATCGGCTCGACGACGATGGAAGCGCCGACGGCGACCACTGTCGATGCGAGCCTCGGCGTCGCGGCGACGGACCAGAGCACGCCGGTCGAAGTTCCGAAGGCGCCGGTTGCCGCTGTGCCCGTCGCGCCCGTCGCGGTCGCGCAGGCTCCTGTTGTCGTCGCGAAGGCACCAGTCGTCGTGAAGGCACCAGTCGTCGTGAAGACACCGCATGTCGAGCACGCGCCGCATGTCGATCAGGCTCCGCGGCCCGATCTCCTGAACACGCCGCGTCCCGCCATCACGGCCGAAGTCCCGAATCCGCCTGCGCCCGTCGAGAAAGCGCCTGTCGAGAAAGCTCCCGAGCCGCAGCAGGTCGCGAAGGAAGCACCGAAGGTCGAAGTCGCGCCGAACGGCGAGCTCGCCGCGTATCGCCACGCGCACGAGCTGCACTTCCGCGGCAGCGATCCCAAGGCCGCGCTCACCGCGTGGGACGACTACTTGAATACGTATCCGAACGGATCGCTCGCGCCCGATGCTCGCTACGATCGTGCGATCCTCCTCGTGAAGATGGGCCGCTACAAGGACGCGCGGGCTGCGCTCCAACCGTTCGCGAGCTCCACCGCCGGTTCGTATCGCCAAGCAGAAGCGGCCGAGATCCTCGCCGCGATCAAAGACCGCTGAGGGAATAGAACCAGACGTTCGCGCGTTGCCACGAGGTGCGGTGGCTCGTGCTCGTTGCGGTCGCTGGCTGCACCAAGATCGTCGAGACGGCGAGCCGCCCCACGACGGTGCGCCTGCACTTCACCGATCCATGCGCCGCTTCGCTCGTCATCGAACACGCGACCGAGAAGGGCTTCGAGCCGGTCGTGCTCGCCGATGCTCGTGCACGGATCGACGTTCCGTCGATGGACGGTGGCTACTCCGAGCGCGCCGGGCATCAGTCCAACGTCCACGATCCGAGCACCTATCCCATCGTTCGGATCTCGAGTGATGGCAACGCTGCCAGGGAGCTCTCGCTCGCGGACATCGACGCGTTGCCACACGATCCAGATGGCGCCGCGAAGGTCTCGGGCGTGTGCAAGGCTGCGCCGATCGTCGTCGAGCCCGGCCCGCCGCAGTTCGGCTGCATCGGCTGGTCACCAGCGGAGAACGCGGTCGTCTGCATCACCGGTGCTCGCGAGTGGGGAAACGAGTCGTACTTCCTCGAGACACTCGGGCCGACCGATGCCGCACTCGGAACCGAGCTGACCAACAACCTCGACGACGCGACGGCGACTCGCATCGCAACGGAGATCACGGCCGCCCACTTCGTCGGGTTGACGCAGGATTCCGTCTCCCTCGATCCCGGCGCGAAGACGCGGATCGGCGGCGCGGACCTCCAGATCGATGTCGTCGAGACCGACGCCCACACGGAGAACACCGCGCCGACGGTCGAGACGGTGATCACCGCGACGTGCGGCAGCCAACGCGACGTTCTGCTCTCCGAGAAGGAGGAAGGTCGCGCGTATCAGGCAGCCGTGCGCACGCTCGGTGCGCGTGTGCTCGTCGAGGTCACGTCGAGCCTCGCGCGCGAAGGCGAGTACGGCTCCGGTTTCGAGGCGTTCCTGCTCGATCCGACGACCTGCACGTTCGAATCGTCGGCAGGCGCGGCGCCTTCTTCGCCGCCGCCCGCTCCGCCGCCTTGAGCGCCACGCAGCCCAGTCTCGCCGGCAACCCGCAGAGATACGGAATATTCCTGCGGTCTCGCGCGTTCAACGCCGTGCGTGTGCGTCTGGGGGTGGTGTGCTTGCTCGCGTCATGTGCGAGCGCGCCAGAACCGGCGACGACGACGACGAGGCCGCCTTCTCCGTCGGTGAACGCTCCGGTCGCGACGACGCCGTCCGAACCTGTCGTCGTGAAAGCGGGGGTGCCGAGCTTCGGGTGTCTCGGCTGGTCAGCGACGTTGATGCAGGTCCTGTGTCTCAGCGGCGTCAGCGGAGCGCAGCAGGAGAACGAGCTCGCGGTCCTCGATACCGGCAAGGAGTTTCTCTACATCGATCTCGACGGCCAGATCCTGGCGGAGGACGTGGCCCGCTTGAACGCGAAGATCGGTCAGCTCGGGTACATGACGTTCACGCATGCACCGACCCCGCTCGTGTCGGGGCTGAAGTTGACCGTCGGGGCGGCCACGGTCCTGTTCACCTCCGAGGAGACTCATCCCGATAACGCTGTCGCCGCGACGTTCACGACAACGCTCGTCGCGACGTGCGGAACGACGACGCGCCAGATCTATAAGGACAAGGACAAGTGGGAGGCGCAAGGCATCGAGCACGGCGCGGCTGTGCGAAGGATCGGTAACCGCCTGCTCGTCGAGCTCACCGCTCACTCCGAGATCAACGGAGCGCGCTTGACGTGGTTCCAAGCGCTCCTGCTGAACACCGAGACATGCGAGGAGACGCATACCTGGGGCCGCGGCGAGATCGACATGGGTACGTGGTGACGCTAGATCGACGCGGCGACGGTCTCGCCGATCGCGGCGGACGCAGTCGCACCGTGACCACCGAGGCCCACGGCCCAGACGAGCCACGGGCGCTCCGGATCGCGACCGAGGCGCATCGTGCGCTCCGGCGTGAACGCGCGCTGACACGCCCAGACGCGCTCGACGGCGGCGTCGGCCCACTCGGGAGCAGCGCGGCCGAGCAACGTGCGCAGTGCGTACGAGCCGACCTGATCCGGTTGCGCATCGCCCGCAGGTTCACGTGACGCGTCGCAGACGCTGACGAGAATCCCGTCGCCATCGGGACGCACGTAGAGCTCCTCGCGTCCGAGGAACCACATGAACGGCGCGCGCGGGCCCGCGGTTGCTTCGAGGACAAACAGGTGGCGCTTGAACACGTCGAGCGGCGGCGTGTCGACGAGCGAGCCAGCCCACGCGCCCGATGCGTCGACGACGATGCGCGCTTCGATCGCGCCGCGGGCGGTGACGACAGAGGCGCCTGCGCCGCCGGGCTCGATGCGCTCGACGGGCGTGGAGAGCGACACGTCGATGTCGGACGCGTAGCGCGCGAGCAGCGTGTGGATATCGATGACGCCGTCGGTGGGAACTGCGAGACCGCTCGAGAATGCAATGCCGTCGAGCGCAGGCCACTCGCCGAGGATCGCGGTACGATCGAGGACGCCCGCACCGATGCCGAACCGCTCGGCGCGAGCGACGTAGGTGGCCGCGCGCGCGGGATCGTCGAAGCCGAGGATGCCGCCCGTCGGGGCCCACACGCTCGAGAGCTCGGTCCGGAGGATCTCGGCGCCCCGGACCGTCAACGCGGTGGTCGCGTCATCCTCCGCGAGCTGGCGACCGAGGCCCGCGCCGCGCCCGCTCGCAAATCGACCGAGTTGCGGCTCGCGCTCCAGAACGATCGCGCGAATGCCACGCTTGGCAAGTGCCCACGCCGTCGCGCAGCCTGCGAATCCGCCGCCGACGATGGCGACGTCGATCCGTGCGGGAAGCTCTGCCACCGGCGCCTTGTAGCATGGCAAACTTCTCGTCGCGCTATGCCGAAGCTGACCCGCATCGACACTGAAGACGACATCGGCACGATCAACGAGAAGCAGCTCAAGTTTCTCACTGACCAGTTGCAGGAGGATCGTGAAGCTGACGAGGATCACATCGTGATCGATCAGGACACTCTCGAGCTCCTGAGCGACAACGGTGCCGACCCCGAGCTCCTCGCCCTTCTCGAGAAGGGCCTCGGCGACGACGACCGCATGGACGTCGCCTGGGAGTAGGCGGTACCGGCCTGGGCCACGATCCGGGCTCTTGGTGACCACTGCGCTAGCCGGTAGCCCGCGGCGCTGGCGTCTTCCGACGCCGATCGTGGGGCCTGTGATCCCAGTGGGTTGAGAACGACCCCGACCCGATATATTCGGCACACGCCGTGCTCCTCACGGGGGCATGAAGCGTCCAGCCGCCCTCGCCTCTCTCCTCACCGCCGCCCTCGCTGTACCCGCGGTCTCCGCCTGCACGACCGAGAGCGACGTCTACGATGACGAAGCGGTCAAGTCGGAGGACGGCAAGGCTGACTCGTCCGCGCTCGCCGTGTTCCTCGACTTCGAGTTCGACGGCAAGGTCCGCGTGGATTCGAGCTGGGACGACAAGCAGACGATTCAGGACCAGCTGATGTTCACGGTCGGCATGTTCAACGGCAGCACCGCTGTCGGCCGCGTCGACAAGGTCGCACTCACCAACATCCGCAAGACCACGGTCGGCGGCAAGACCGAGATCTCGTATCACGCGAAGCTGCCCGTCTCGTGGGGCAATCGGAACAGCATCCCGAACACCTACGAGATGAAGCTCCCGCTCGACATGAGCGACACGGGCCAGCAGGCGTTCATGGACAAGTTCAAGGACAAGTGCGTCGACTACGGCGCGCACGACCTCGATGTCGGCTCGATGTTCTACTACTACCGCCCGAAGCAGTCGGGCTGCACGATCAGCACGACGGACGCGTCGGTGACGACCGCGACGATCTCGCCGTCGGCGAACTCGACGACCGGCAAGTTCCCCGAGATGAACAAGGTCTGGGAGGACGGCACCCTCAACGTCGTCGCGATCTTCGGCAAGTTCGAGGACGGCGCGACCACGGGTGACGTCGGCATCGCCGGCTTCAACGAGTTCGTCGGAGCGATGAAGACCGAGCTCGGCTCGCACAACCTCGTCACGATTCCCGCGAACGTCCCGAACAACCCGGGCGTCGCGTCGCCCGACATCGAGTTCAGCGCCACGCTCGCCGATGGCAAGAAGGTTCACGTCGTCGCGATGCTGACCGACAACGTCGACAAGGGTCTCGCCGAGCCGGCGTTCCGCGACCGCTACGAGTCGCTCTCCACGCGCGCTGACTTCATCGTCTACAACGGTCACGCAGGACTCGGCTCCAACATTCGCTCGCTCGCCTCCAAGGGCAAGTGGACGCAGGGCCAGTACGTGGTCGTCTACATGAACGGCTGCGACACGTTCGCGTACGTCGACGATTCTCTCTCGAGCGCGCACCGCGCCGTGAACCCGGACGACACGACCGGCTTCAAGTACATGGACATGATCAACAACTCGATGCCGGCGTTCTTCGCCTCGATGTCGGGCGCCACGATGGCCGTGTTCCGCGGCCTGATGTCCTACGACGCGCCGGTCACGTACGAGCAGATGTTCAAGAACGTCGACTCCTCGCAGGTCGTCATGGTCACCGGCGAGCAGGACAACGTGTTCACCCCCGGTGGCGGTGGCCAGCCGCAGGTGTGGGCCGGCATCTCCGAAACCGGCACCATCGCGAAGGGCGCGTCGAAGAGCTGGACCACGCCGACGCTCGCCGCTGGCAAGTACGAGTTCGCGATGACGCCGAACGGCTCCTCGGGCGGCGATGCCGACCTGTACGTCCGCATCGGTAGCGCGCCGACGGCGACCAAGTACGACTGCCGCCCCTACAAGACCGGCTCGAACGAGACCTGCCAGGTCGAGCTCGGTCAGCCGTCTGCGGTGTTCGTCCAGGTGAAGGGTTACGCGACCTCGTCGAAGTGGAAGCTCACGGGTCGTAAGCTCTAAGTCGTCTTCCGCGAAACTCGCGGTACTCTTGCAGGATGAGGAAGCTCCTCATCCTGTTTTGCGTTTTCGGGTCCGCGACGGCCGTCGCGAATACCGATCGCGACGCAGAGGTCGGTGCAGCGGAGCTCATGCACGCGATCAAGAAGCATGACGCGGCAGCGATCGCGGCGATGCTGCAGACGCCGATGCAGTTCGGCGGCGTGTGGAGCGCGGACGCGGCCTGCAAGAAGTTCGTGAAGGGCGGCGTCGTTCAGACCAAGGACAAGGACGCATTCGCGAAGTGCCTGGTGAAGCTGTCGCCGATGCTGTCCACGCGGCGCGCGCCCGAGCTCGATGCGATCGTCCTCACCATCGAGCCAGGCGTGGAGCTCGAGCTCGCCTTCAACGGCTTGTCACTGCGCTGGGTCGGTCCTGTCGGCGCGCGCGCGACCGACACAGGAGAACCGCTACTGACGGCGCAGACGTTCGAAGCGCTGCGCACGAGCGGTACGACACTGCTGGACGCCAAGGTGCGCGGCGACCTCGCGGGGATTGCAGGCGCGCAGGGCGAGAGCACGTGGATGAAGACGTGCATCGACGAGAAAGGCGCTGTCACCGTGCGCACGCCGTTCGATGCGCCCAACGCGCGCGTCGCGGCCGCGTTCGAAAAAGCGACCGACGATTGGGCGTTCAAGCCGTTCGCGCCCAAGGGGGTGGCGATCAAAGCGTGCTCGCTGTCGTTGCTGACGTATCCCGCCGCAAAGGCGCCGTCCGTCGAGACGCTGCCCGCGTACGGTGCGCCGCCGCTACCCGCGCAGACCTTCGACCTCGACGACATCTTGTTCGATCCCTGATAGCGTCCGCGGCGATGACAGAGCCGGCGAACGCCGAGCGCGGCGTGCAGGTCGCGCCCGAGCACTACGACTTCGAGCGCTACGACGACAAAGAGCGCTGGATGTCGTACTGGCACCAGATCCGCGCCGTGCTCGAGGTGAAGCCGCGCACCGTGCTCGAGATCGGGCCGGGCTCCGGTGTGTTCAGCGGCTATCTGCGCAGCAAGGGCATCGACGTGAAGACGCTCGATATCGATGCGACGCGCGGCGCGGACTACGTCGCCGATCTCACGCGGCTCGACGAGACGCTCCCGGCGGGCGTGTCGTTCGACGCGATCTGCGCGTTCCAGGTGCTCGAGCACCTACCGCTCGACGTCTTCGACGCGTGCCTCGCAGGCATCGCGAAGCGATGCACTGGCGCCGCCTTCATCTCGCTGCCGTACCGCGGACTCCGCGTGCGCTGGGCATTCTGGTGGGGCGATCACTTCTTCACGCTCGGCCACAAGTTCATGCTGCCGTGGCGCCACAAGCCGATCCCCGAGCACTACTGGGAGCTCGGCTATCCGATCACGGCGAAGAAGATCACCAAGCGGATCGAGACGCACTTCGATGTCATCGGGCGCGGCTTCATCCCCGAGAACCCGTACCACTACATGTGGCGCTTACGGAAAATCACGAAGTGAAGAACGAGTAGAACGGAGTACACGGCCGTGATGATCGCGGCGTGGCCGAGGACCCAGTAGGGAAATCCGGCGAGACACGCGACCATCCAGATGAACAGATACGTGTCGCGGCGGCCGAGCGACCGCAGCCACGTCGAGATCTTCTTGGGGTCGTAGACGTCGTTGCTCGTCGCTGCGCCGGTCTCGAAGAACCAGCGGAACGAGTAGACGTCGCCGGTACCTGTGCTCGCGTAGACGCTGATGTACTGCACGAGCGCGACGACCAAGCGCACGCCAGCGACGACAAAGCCGAGCGTTTGCCAGCCGCCGCCGAGTCCCATGCCGACACCGGCGACGAACGCGTTGTCCACGACGTCGTCGGAGACGTTGTCGAGCCACTGCCCGAACTTGCTGTACTGGAAGCGCAGTCGCGCGAGCTCGCCATCGACGGAGTCGAGGATCGACTGCACTTCCATCATCACGCCGCCGAGCGCGAACGCGAGCCAGCCGTGCACGCCGAGACGACCTGTCGCGATCGCGGCGCCGAACAGCGCGACAAGGATCGAGAGCACCGTGACTTGATTCGGCGTGATCGCGAGCGAGCGGCGCGAGAGCATGCGCGTGATCGGCATCGAGAAGCGCCAGTTGATCAGCGCGTCGACAGGCCCCTGCCAGCTCTTGTTCATCGTGCGGATCAGCGTCCACTCGGCGCGCTTGCGTGCATCGTCGTCGACGAGCTCGATGCCTGCGATCACATCCGCGCGCTCGCGCGTCGCACCCGCGGGTGGTTCGCTCCCCACGGGAACAAACTCCACCGCGATCGGCAGCGGGCGCGGCAGCGAGATCTCGGCGCCGGCCATGATCGCGCGCGTCGCGCCGTGTTTGGCTACCTCGCGGACGCGGCGCTCGAGAGCAGAGACTCCACTGACGATCGTGCCGTGGCGATCGTTCGTCGCCTCGAAGAAGACCGTCGACACTCGCTTAGTAGCCGGGACGGATCTGGGCGGCGGTCGCCGCTTGTGCCTCGATGATCACGGTGTTCGTCAGGAACGTCATGCCTGCGTAGGTCACGGTGATCGTCGCGTTGCCCGGCGGAACGTTCGTCATCAGGTACGTGCCGGCGGCTTGGTCGCCGACAATGCCACCGACGTCGAACGGGTCTCCGCCAACTTCGGCGCCGCCCTCTTTCACGGAGACCGTCGCGCCAATCACACCCTTGTACGGCGACGAACAATCCGTCACGAGGAGCGCGAGGACACCCTTGTCCGCGTCCTGCGTACCGACGAAGAGCGCGATCTGGTCCAGGTTCGCTTGCGTGATCATCGGGACCGGGATGTTCGACAAGCTCGCCGCGAGCGGAGTCGCCGGGAACACGAACGTCTTGAAGTAGTTCGGCCCCGGTTGAGCGGGCGGCTGCGGATCCGCCGGCTTGGTCGCGACCAGATAGCCGGCGACCGGCGCTCCATTTGTCGCGAGATCGCCAGTCGTGAATACGCCGGCAGCTCCCGACAGCACCGACGCGAGCTGATTCGGACCGACGCAATCGCCTTTGCACGCCTTTACCGGTGCGCCGACGATCGGATCGCCGCCGCTCGTACCGAACGTTTGCACGCTGCCGGAGATCGAGACATTCGCTTCCGCCGTCGTGGGCGCGGCGTTCTGATAGCAGCTGAACGACAGGCTCGGATCTGCATCGACAGGCGGCGAGTCCGGCGGCGGCTCGAACGTGTCGTGAATCGAGATCCCGTCCTGCGGACCCGCGTCCTGCGCCTTGCCGCCGTCATCACCGCACGCGGCGAGCAACAGCGAGGAAATACCGAGGAATAGCGGGAGCGTGCGCATAACCGCCAAATACCACAGGCCCCCGAGACACGTCCGCCAAGAACGTCCGACTCTCCTAGTATCCAGCCGCTAGATCTTCAGAGCGAGCTCGCGGCCCAGCTCGGGCGTATCCGCAGGCTCAACGACTTCGCGCTCGGGGCGATGCGGGCAACGTCGCGCGATGCCGTGTTTTTGCTGGCGATCGATGCCTTGTACGACCTGTATGCGACGCAGGCCGTCATCGTCATGGTGGCCACTGCCGACAACGAGCCGCCGGTTGCCCTCGTCCGTGTGCGTGGGCGCACTCTCACGCGCTGCGAGGTGCCTGCGGATCTAGCGGCGCTGCCGCTCCCGGAGAGCACCAAGCTCCTCGGCACGTGTCAGCGCGTGGGGCCGCTCCGCGAGTGGCTTGACACGCTGACCGACGATGCAGAGGGGATCCTGCGCGATCACCCGACCTACGAGTCGGCGGACGCCGTACTTTCGTTCGGCAGCGGCTACATCGCCCTTCGCGCGTCGCGCACGACGGCAGGCTCCGCGATCAACACGGGTCTCCCGACCGAGGTCGACGTACCGTTTCTCGATGTCGTCGCCAAGCACGTCGCGACGTCCGTCGAGCGCGCGAACCTCAACGCGGCTCTGGAAGAGCGTGTTCGCGAACGCACCGTCGCGCTCGCGGCTCTCGGTCGTCTCGCTGCTGCCGTCGCGCACGAGATCAACAACCCACTCACGTTCATCCTGCACAACCATTCGTTCCTGCTCGACGTCCTCACCGATCTGATGAACGGCGAGGCACACGAGCCAGGACTCATGGAGGAGGTGTGTCAAACGGCGCGCGATAACGTCGCGGGCGTGATGCGGATCCGCGACATCGTGCAGGATCTACAGCTGATCGCAGATGCGCCCGCGACGCGCTCCATGCCGACGAGCGGTCGCCACTTGAAGCTCGTCGGTAGTTAGCGAAGAACGAGCGGCAGCACGGGACGGTCGTCGCGCATGGGCGGATGGCGCACGCCCGAGTGACCACCAACGCGCCGCGGTGTCGCGCACGTCTGCTTTGCGATCTCGCGATACTCGGATCCCGCGAAGTCGCCGCTCGGAGTCGACGCTTCGTTCGTCGCCATGTGGCCCTTGCTATCGAATGTCGCCACGTACGCGTAGTCGGCGGGGGCACCTTCCGTGTCGTCCCGCGTGTACGTCGCTTCGAAGCCGTTCGACGCGTACGTCGTGATCTGGCTGCTGATGAGCGCGCCCTGTGACCTCGTCGTTTGCGTGAGAACACGATGTTTGGCGTCGTAAGTAATATCGCTCGTCCCGTCGATCGTCCCGTCCTCACCCGCATCCGTGTCCGCGTGAAGCGTTCGATCGTCGGCAGAGGTCGTGTAGACGAAGCTCGTCGCGGAGCCTGCACGCACGGTTCGCCCCGTCGCCGGGTTCAGATGCTCGCCTGCGTAGGTGAACGTCGTGGTCGTCACGCCGGTGCTATCGGTCGTCGACATGGAAACGGCCCGGCCCATCGCGTCGTACGTGTACGCGGTGGACGAGGTCTCGGTGTCGGTCTGCGTGGACGTCAGGACTCGCCCGTCCGGATCGCGCGTGTACGTCTCCTCGTAGGAGGTGGCGCCATCCTTGGTCGTGATGCCATGGAGGTAGAAATGGTCGTCGTCGTACGTGTAGTCGGTGACGTAGCCGTCCGAGTCGGTCAGGTGAGTCAGAAATCCATCCGCGTCGTACGTGTACATGTAGACGGTGTCGACCGTTCCATCGGCGCCCATGTCGTACTCGCTGCACGGCGTGCCGTAGTACGGCGTCGGCAACGGAGGCGCGGTCGCCGAGCGGCTGTCTCCACCGCCGCAGGCCGAGAGAGACAGCACACCGAGAAACGCCGCCATCCGCAGGTTCATGGACTCTGAATAGTCTGTGCTACCGCGCTGATCAACAGCACTGCGTGGCAGAGCCTGGCGAGGACCGTCAGCGCTTCTCGAGCAGGATCACGTGCTCGGCCTTTGCCCGGCCTTCAAACGAGCGGCGCTCGCCGATGCCGAGCATCGGGCGCAGCTGCGATGCCCACGCGGCCACGGTGAAGTCGGACGTGATCGCGGCGCGGATATCATCCATCGCGTACATCGCCCGGCCGCCGGCCCACGAATCGCCGATGACGATCGCGGCCATGCCGCCCGGCGCGAGCACGTTGCCGATCGCGTTCAGCGAGTCACCGAGCGCAGAGCGCCACGCGCGGTCCGCTTCGAGCGAGTTCGCCTGGAAGCTGCGCCGCGAACCGATCTCGCCAGCGTCCATCTCCTTGTGCTTGAGGCCGAGAAAGTCGAAGCGCAGACGCTGATGCTCCGCATAGTCGTACGTGCCAGCGTACGGCGGTGACGTGATCACACCGGCGGCCATCCCGTCGGGGACGAGGTCACCGAGCGTGCGCGCGTCGCGTTGAACGACATCCGGCGGACCGCCCGCCTTGGCGAGATCCGCGAGGCCCGCGTGCAACAGGAGCGCACGCTGCGCGAAGTGCCGAACGGCGGCGCCGCGACCGACTTGCTTGTCGACCCACGTCGCGTCCGTATCACTCGCGCGCGACGCGACCTTGTAGAGGATCGCGGAGAGGCACGCGGTGAGGATGTCCGCCATCTCCGGATCGTCGTCGCGCATGTCGTCGAGCATGCCGGCGATCAGCTCGAGCTCGCGGCGCACGTGCGGAGCGAACCAGCTCGCGAGCCGGCGATCGCGCGCGTTGGGATCGAAGCCCTTGGGTTTGCGCTTCGCGCCGGAGGCTGCACCCGAGCGACGCGCTGCCTTGCCCGCCTCGAGAACTTCGCCTGCGATCTGATGAGCGGTGTCGCGCATCTCGTTCCGACGGCGCTGCGCGACGGTCCACGTCTTGGCGCGCGCGATCAGAATGGCGAGCGGGTTTAGATCGGAGCCGACAGCGCGCAGGCCGGCCGCGCGCGCTTCGACGAGCGTGGTGCCCGATCCGCAGAACGGATCGACGATGAGAGCGTCGGGCTTGCTGCGCGCCGCGATCAGATCGGCGAGCACGCGCGCCGTCGCGGGATGCAGTCGTGCGGGATACGTGTGGAACGGATGCGTCAGCGTTTCGGAGATCTCGTGCTGCTCGTTCGGCGCGCGCAGGGCCTGCACGCACACTTCGGCGAGGCCTTTGTCGCCATCGCTGAAGATGCGACCCGGCGCCCTCGGCATGGAGAACGACCGTCGCTTGTTGGTTGGCTTCGCGCCGTCTGCCGGCTTGCCCACGGATCCTCGTGAGCGACTCGGACGACGCGGTTCAGCCACGGCTCACATTACTCGACCGTCTCGACCAGCGCGATCTTCGGGCTGTTGGTTTCGTGGAACGCGGGCCGCAGGTTCGGACCGAGAAATATAGGATTTCGAGGTGTTAGATAAGCGCACGAACGTGCACGCACGGGGCGCGAACGTGCGCGCGCGCTGGTACAAGACGCCATGCCCCAGCCCCTCGAGATCATCGGTCTCGGCAAGCCCGAGGTCCGATTCGTCTGGGACGACGGAACCGAGAACACGTGGACGACGCGCGATATCCGCCTCGCCTGCACGTGCGCGCACTGCCAGAGCGAGTCGACGGGCGAGCGCATCTTGGATCCCAAGACGGTCCCGATGGACCTGACGGTGAAGGACATGCACCTCGTCGGTAACTACGGCGTCGGCATTCACTTCAGTGACGGACACACGACCGGTATCTTCCGGTTCCGCGTTTTGGCGCATCGCGAGCGATGAGCTGTTACAATTTCCAGCCTCGGGGAGAGCTTATGAAATCACGCGTCATGTTCGTGGTTTGGGCTGGGTTCTGCGCGCTCGCGTTAGCGCTGTGGAGCCCTGTCGCAAACGCCCAAACAGCAGAGGCGCTGGCGAAAGCGCAAAAGGCGTTCGACGCCGCGCAGCAGGCCTACGTCGAAGGTCGATTTGACGATGCGGCGACGGGCTTCCAAGACGCCTACGAGGCGCGCGACTTCCCGCAGTTCCTCTACAACATCGGCGCCGCGTACCACATGAAGGGGAAGAAGAACTCCGACGGTGCCGCGTACGAAAAGGCCGTCGAGTTCTACAAGAAGTATCTCGAGAAGGATCCGACCGCGCCCGACAAGGCGAAGGTCGAGAAGGCGATCGGCGTGCTCGAAGCCGAAGTCGCGCGCCTCAAGGCAGCGGGCACCGCTCCGACGGGATCTGCGCCTGCCGCACCGTCTGCCGAAGTGCAGTCGCTCGGTGACGTGAAGGTCCGCGGCCTCGTCGTCATCATCTCCGATCCGCCGAACGCCTCCATCTACATCGACGACAAGCGCAAGGGCGAGTTCGCGAAGACGCCGTGGTCCGGCACGCTCGAGGGCGAGCACAAGGTCATCATCGAGCGCCGCGGCTACGTGATCAACGAAGGCACGATCGCCGCCGATCCGCAGAAGCTGTTCACCTACTCCGCATCGATGGCTCCGGCGAGCTACCTCGGCTGGGTCGACTTCAAGTCGAACGTTCCCGGCGCCGAGATCTTCATGGATGACAAGTCGATCGGTGCGATCGGCAAGACGCCGTTCTCGCAGAACGTGAAGCCGGGCAAGCACACGTTCTGGATCAGCTCCGAGGGCTACGACGAGTACAAGGAAGAGACCGAGATCATCGCCGGCGAGACCAAAGAGATCGCGGCGCAGCTCAAGGGCAACCCGGTCGGTCGCTTGAACATCTCGGGTCCCGGCATCGAGGACGCGCAGATCGTTCTCGACGGAAAGATCCTGTGCGAGCGCGGCGTGTGCGTGAAGAACGTGCCGATGGGCGATCACCGCCTGCTCGTCTCGCGCGAAGGCTACAAGCCCTACGTCAAGACGATCACGATCCAGAGCAAGACCGAGATGAAGGTCAAGGTCGTGCTGCAGCGCGAAGCGAGCCGCAGCGACGCGGTCATCGCGTACGTGTTCACGGGCGTGTTCGCCGGCGGCGGCATCTACCTCGGCACCAAGTCCAACAGCATCAAGGACGACCTCAAGGCCGACATCAAGAAGGGGACGCCCGTCGCGCCCAATGACTCGCGCTTCGATCACGGCAAGTACTACGCGTGGGGCGCCGACGCCGCGTTCGCCATCTCGGCCATCACGCTCGGCACGGCGCTCTACTACACGTTCCGCGAGAAGGGCGATCCCTCGACGGCGTTGATCGAGGTCAACTCGATCGCTCTCACGCCCCAGATCGGGTCGCAGTACGCAGGCATGGGCGCGGAGGTGCACTTCTAATGCGCAACATCAGCAAGACACTCTTCGTCTGCTCCCTCGGGCTTCTCGTTCAGGGCGCGTGCAATTGGACCGAGTTCGACGACCTCAAGGGCACGACATCGGTCAACGTCATCGGCAAACCCGGCAGCAGCAAGTCCTCTGACGTTGGCGTCGCGCTCGTGCGCGGTCAGCAAACGGCGGCGGCTGGCGAGGGGGGCTCGTTCGTCACGTACGGCACCAACAAGCCGTTCATGTATCGCGTGACCGTCACCGAGACGGGCGACCTCAAGTACAAGAGCCAGGTCGATCTGACCGAGCTGTTCGGTCTCGCGAACATCGAAGCGTCGCCGATCACGATCGCGAATCCAATCTCGGATGAAGTCGCGCTCGTGACCAAGACGCTCGCGGATCAGATCGGCATTCTGAAGAACGATCTGTCGGACTCCGTCACGAACGGACAGATCTTCGACCTCGCGAATGTGAACGCGGCGGCGTACATCCTCACGCCCGGCATCGCGGCAGCGGAAATGCCCTCGTATCAGCCGATCGTGGCTGGATCCAACTCCGATGCGCAGAGCGTGATCGAGCGCCAGATCAACCAGGCCGAAGCCGTGACGCCCAAGTGCGTGATCGACGACGGCACGAGTCCCGTTGCCGTGCGCGGACTCTCCGGTGTGATGGTCAGCCACGCGGCCGACACCGGCGCGGCCAAGTACGACGACGTCGTCGTGTGGTCGACGACCGGAAAGCTTCTGGTCTACGACGGCCTCATCCTCAAGGGGCAGGTGCAGAACGGCGTCAACACGGACACGCAGTGCCCGGTCGGCGCGACACCCAATCAAGGCCAGGGGCATCCGATCGCGACGCGACCGGCGCTCGACACCGGCTACCAGCCGGGACTTGGTTCGCAGCTGATCCGCTACAAGGATCACTACGTCATCGCGATCGGTCACAAGGATGCGGCCGCCGACAAGGCGAGCTTCATCCAGATGTTCGATCTCTCCGGGACAGGCGCTCCCACGGTTGTCGGTACGCCGATCAACATGGAAGGTTTGAAGACGGCGTCGGTGCTGACGACGACCTCGGGTGACTTCCTCGTCGCTGGCTATCCGTTCACCGATGTCGACGGCACCAAGGACGCGGGCCTCGTCCAGATCTTCGCGCTCTCGGCGACCGGTGTGGATGTGACGCCGATGGAGACGATCAATCCACCGTCGCCCGGCTCGAACAACAACTTCGGTCGCGCCGTGACCTCGTTCGCGTTCAACGGACAGCAGGTCGTCGCGATCGGCGAAGTGAATCACGTCTACACGTACTTCACGACCGAACTGTATTCGGACGCCCGCACGAAGTGAGCGCTCTGTTCGTTTGCCCTACGTGCCAACGGACGTTCGACGAATCCGGTTACTGTCCATTTGATCGCACCCAGCTCCGGGAGGCGACGGTCTCCGAGCGGCAGACGCTCTTGTCGCGAGGCATGAGCGTTCAACCGCCGCCCTCGGCGACGGGATCTCCGACGATGGAGCAGCGTCGCGAGACGTTCCCGCTCACGCCGGCCCCGCCGTCGGCGTCTCAGTCGATGCCGTCCGCGTCCCAGTCGATGGAGTCGACGAACGTGCGGCGCGTGATCTCGGCGAGCACGAGCGAAGCGGACGCGCTCGAGCTCATGCGGCGCGGACAACCGCAGGACGAGTACTCCAGGCTCGTCGGCACGACGCTCGACGGTCGCTACTTCGTGGAGCAGAAGCTCGGCGAGGGCGGCATGGGGGTCGTGTTCGCCGCGCGACACGCGGTGATCGAGCGACCGCTCGCGATCAAGGTGTTGAAGCGCGAGGTGATGCGCGACACCGGCACGATCCAGCGCTTCGTTCGCGAAGCGAAGGCGGCCTCTCGCATCGGCCACCCGAACATCGTCGACGTCACCGATTTCGGGACGACGCCCGACGGCATGACGTACTCCGTGATGGAGTTTGTCGACGGCGACACGCTCGGTCTCGCGATGCGCAAGGCCGGCCCGTTCCCCCCGGCGCGCGCGATCAAGATCGCCGCCCAGATCGCCCGGGCGCTCGGCGCTGCGCACGACAAGGGCGTCGTTCACCGCGATCTCAAACCGGAGAACGTGTTCCTCGCGAACCGCGAGGGCCGCGTGGACTTCGTGAAGATCGTCGACTTCGGCATCGCGAAAGTTCTCTCCACGCCGGAGGCGCCGACGAATCCACTCGAGCCGCGCCTGACCCGTGCCGGCTCCGTGTTCGGCACGCCCGAGTACATGGCGCCGGAGCAAGCGGCGGGTCGCAACGACACTGACGGTCGCGTCGATATCTACGCGCTCGGCGTGCTCCTCTACGAGATGATCACGGGCCGCGTTCCACTGCGCGGCGACTCGACGGTCCGTACGCTCGCGATGGTGATGCTCGATCACCCCGAGCCGCCGAGCAAAGTGCGCCCCGATCTCGCGATTCCGCCCGAGCTCGAAGCGACGATCATGCAGGCGCTCGCGAAGAAGCGAGAGCAGCGCTTCCAGACGATGGGCGAGCTCGTCGCATCGCTCGACAAGGTGCTGCCGCTCGTCGGGCAGAGCATCACCGGTTCGCCGGTCTACGCGCTCTCTGCCCTTCCGCCCGGCGCCGATGCCGCATCCGTGGCAGCGCTTCACTCCCCGACTCCGCCTGTCATTCCGCAGGGCGCTGCGCCGCAAGGTCACGGTCAGCCGCGCCGCAGTCGCCCGACGACAAAGCGCCACGAGCCGCAGTTCACCGAGTCCGACAAGCCCAGGACGTTCGAGCATCTCTGGACGGAGACGGAGCTGCCGCGGCCCAAGAGCAAGTGGCCGCTCGTGATCATCCTCGGCTTGTTCGCGATGGGCGCGATCGCCACGGCTGTCGCGTTATTCATCGGCAAGAAGACCGACGGTCCAACGGCGCGCGATGCATCGGTTCCGATCGCGATTCGCGAGACGCCTCTCGACGCGGCCGTCGTCGTTCCCGTTGCCGAGATCGATGCGGGCCCGATCGATGCGGCCGTTCCCGACGATGCCTCCCCGTCCCCCGTCGACGCGAGCACGCCGACGATCATCACGACGGAGCATCATCGCGATGCGGGTGTTCCGATCGTGCACATGCCGAGGCACGACGCAGGCGTGACCACGCCGATCGAAACGCCGAACGGCCGCGGCACGATCATGATCCAGGTCATCACCAAGCCCGAGGGCGCCACGCTCTACGTCGGCACCGAGTATCACGGCCCGAGTGGCACGACGATGGAGTACCCGCGCGGCACCAAGATCGACGTGCGCTGCCATCTCATCGGCTACACCGACGGCATCGCGCACCTGAACTTCGACGGCAGCAGCGAGTACGAGATCTGTCCGCTGACGCGCATCAAGCGCTGCCTCGACAACATCCACAACCCGTACGACGACTGCCCGCAGCCGTCGCCGGCGACGCCCTGACGGGCCTTCGCCCGCCTTAGAGGCGTTGGAGTTTTAGAGGTTCTCCGTCGAAGAAGCAGAGAACCGCAAAGACGCGAGGACGCCAAAAAAAACGAATCAACCTCGCCGGGCGAGGCGCGCGGCTCATTGCACCGACCAATAATTGCGCTCCCTAAGGGTCCGTCTTCGCGTCTCCGCGTCTTTGCGGTTCTCTGATTCGGCCAAAGGAACGAATCAACCTCGCCGGGCGAGGGGCGCGGCCCCAACAGTTTCTCCTCTGACAGCGCGAACAAACCGTGGCGAGCGGCTAGTCCAGGCCGACGATCTTGATCCACGGTCCCGCGGTGTACGGGAACGATTGATCGAAGTGCACGTGCGCGACGTACCAGAGCGTCACGTCATCGCCGTCGAGCTCCTCGTGACCGACGTACGCCGCCGGATACGGTTGGCTACCGGCGGCCGAGCGCGGTGAGTACGGAGCCCACTCGCCGTCGTGGTACCGGACCGCGAACACCTCGGCGTCGTCCCAGCTGTGCGGACGAATGTTGATCGCGCCACGCGAGTCGAAGTCGACTTGACGCCACACGGTGCCGTCCGTGTCGGCCTCGCCCGAGTACGGGAACCAGCCCTCGTGCGCGACGCGCTGCCAGCGACCTTCTTCGAAGCGCTCGAAGCCGTCGTTGCGCGCACCGTCGAGATCGAAGTCGAAGCGCCAGTGCGGGTGATACGTGTGCTGATCGTGGACGCCGGGGCCGTAGATCGTGAGCCACGGGCAGAGGCGACCGTCCTCGTGGAAGCGCCACAGCTGGTTGTATTGATACGGACCCGCTTGGAACGCCGCCGACAGCTCGATACCGCCGCGGAACGTTTGCACGCGCACCGGTCCCTGGAGCGAGCGCGTACCGAGTGGCACCCACCACGGACCGTGCGTTTCGGAGGCGTCCGAGTCGACGTTCAGCTCCGAGCGCTGATGATCGATCGTGACGTAGGGCAGCGAGCCCTCCCACAGCACGCGGTGACCTTTGTAGTCCGCGAGGTAGATCATGATTCCGGCGGACTCGGTGAGCCGCCAGTGGAACTTCCAGTTCGCGTGTTCGATTACGTTGCTCATCACCAGAGCTCCGCCGGGACGACCTGCGTCACGGTGTTGTCGAGGAGGTCAACCACCGCGACGAGCGTCGAGTGCCCGCCGCTGCGTCCAAAGATCACGGCAGCGGAGCGGCGCGAGAACGCCATGTCCGTTTGCGTGCGTCCCCAGTAGTGCATCGTCGTCATCGGGCCCTCGCCCATGGCGAGCTTGCTGCGCACGCGGTCATCGCTCAACGCGATAGACGTCGCGAGCGACTCTTCGTCCGGCGACAGCATCGGCTGGCTCTTGGTCAGCTCGAGATGCGCGACGACACCCGCATCGAGATCGACACATGCGTCGATGCAGCGATCGCTGGAGTAGTCGTAGGCGACCACGCGCGCGAGGCGATGACCGGCCATCCAGTGCGGCGGCTTGACCACGAGCGGCTCGGTGCAGATCACGCGATAGCGACCGACCTTTGCCATCGAGCCGAGGCGCTTGTCCTCGGTCAGGGTCCGGAGGGCGTCGGCGGCCTCACCAGGGGTCAGCGGGTCGAACAATGCCGGCTCCGCGTCCGCGACGTCGGGCGATTGCCTACCTTTACTGGCCTTGCCAGCCGGCTTGGCCTTGGCTGATTTTGCCTTAGCTTTCACCGGTTTGGCCTTCACGGCTTTCTTCGCAGACGCCATGCCGGCGACTATACACGCAGATTAGATCGCGCCCGGGGGGCCATGCGTCTCATTCACCCATGCGCAGCTTCATGTTCGCCACTCTCCTCCTCGGCGCCGCTTGCTCCATCCCCGCGCAAGCGGACCAGGTCGGCCCGAACCCGCCGCAGCCGGCGATCGCGATGAGTGGCCCGCGCACGGCGCTCGCGATCGCGGACGCCAAGATCCGCGCTCCGTATGACGTCCAGATCATCCGCGAGAACGGCGAGACGCTGCCGACCTACTCGCAGCGCGGTCGCTTCTACGTTCAGGGCAACGCGGGCGAGCGCTACGTCGTTCGCGTCGTGAACCCGACTGGCAATCGGATCGAAGCGGTCGTCTCGATCGACGGCCTCGATGTTGTCGATGGCGAAGACGGTGATCTGCACAAGCGCGGCTACGTGGTCCCGCCCTACGGCGAGACGCGCATCGAAGGTTTCCGCACGTCGACAGATGACGTCGCGACGTTCCGCTTCTCGTCGGTCGACGGCTCGTACGCCGGCAAGAAGGGCAAGGCGCGCAACGTCGGCGTGATCGCCGTCGCGCTCTTCGAGGAGCAGGCCGCACCGGCAGAGCAGCAGATCATCATCGGCAGCAAGGGTGGCGACAAGGACAAGAACACGGGCGGCTTCCGCTCGCCGTACGACTACGAGGACGACATGGCGCCTCCCGCCCCGCCGACCACTGCATCTCGCGATTCTGGTCGCGCAGGTGGTGGTGCGCCAGCCAAGGCCGAGAAGAAGGCGGCCGAAGCTCCGCGCACGGTGACCGCATCGCGCCCGTCGCCGGCCCCCGCGGGCGCCGTCGGCAACTCGCGCCGCGCTCTCGACGAATCGGCCGCCGAAACCGAGTACGAGCCGCCGATGCAGCAGGATGCCCCGAAGACGGAGCGCCTCGGCCTCGGCACCGAGTTCGGTGAGCAGCGCAACTCGGCCGCGTCGTACACCAAGTTCGAGCGCGCTACGGACCGCCCGATCGCGATCGCGGAGCTCCGCTACAACGACGCATCGGGCCTCCAGGCGCTCGGCATCAACGTGCAGCCGCTCCCCGACCAGGGCGAGATCATGACGCGCGAGACGGCGGATCCGTTCCCCGGCGACACGCGCTTCTCCTCGCGCCCCTGAGCTACGCGCTAGCGGTTCTGACCGACGGGCTTGCCGCCCGCGGGAGGATTCGCGTGATCGAACGGCTTGGGGCGCCCGAGCTTGTCACCACCCGCGCTCGTCGTGTTCACGGCGCCGCCATCCTTGGCCTGCGCGAGAAGACGGCGGCCGGTCGCAAAGAACACGGTGATCTTGCCCGGCTCCGAGAGCTCGATGATGCCTTGGCCAAACGTCGGGTGGTCGACGCGATCGCCGACCTCGAACTTGCCGCTCGCGCGGTACGGCTGTGACGGACGGCTCAGATCAGCGGCAACAGAGGCGCGCTCGATGCGCTCGGCCGGCGTCGCGCGCGGCTCCTTGGGAGGACGCTTGTTGGACGGCAGTTTCTGGGCAGCGGTCGCGCCATGCACCGACTTGTAGCGGTGGTATCCGCCGCACTGCTTGCACTGAACCTTGACGATCTTGTCGCCCTCTTTTGCGACGACGACGTGCCAGACGTCACCGCACTTGGAGCAAAGGGATTCGACGTCGGCTCCAACAGCAGCACTCATGCGAAAAAGCATAGCGCAGACGATGCGTTGACAGAACTGGACCCGTGCACCGGACATTCCCGAAAGCGGGCCTAAATTGTCTTGGCAGCCGCCGAGGGTCGTGCAACATACCGTCGATATGAGAGCTCTTCGGGTCTCGCTAGTCCTTGCCCTCGCAACGGTTGTCGGCGCCGGTTGTGAAAACGCTCACTCCAAGCTCGACGACGTGCCGAACGCTGCCATGAAGGACAGCAAGGCCCCGACGACGGCCGAGGCGCCAATGCCCGCCGCCGCCGCTGCGGCCGCTGATCACAGTGGAGACACCGAGGCGCGCCTCCGCCGCCTCGAGGACTACCAGGCGAAGAACGCAGAAGCGCTCGACTTCCTCGCGAAGGTGTACGCGCAGCAGAAGCAGCAGCAGGACGATCAGGAGCGCAGCGAGCCCGCGCCCGACGCCGTCTTCGCGGTCAACATCGCGGACGACATCAAGCTCGGCAAGGTCGAGGGTCCGGCGACGGCGCCCGTCACGATCGTCAAGGCGTTCGACTTCGCGTGCCCGTACTGCCAGCGCACCGCGGCGACGATGAACGAGCTCGTCGACGAGTATCAGGGCAAGGTCCGCGTGGTGTTCAAGGACCTCATCGTTCACCCGCAAGTCGCGACGGACGCGCACATGGCGGCCTGCGCGGCGGCCAAGCAAAACAAGTACAAGGTGTTCAAGGACGCGATCTGGGAGAAGGGCTTCCAGGCGTACGCCTCGGCGCGTGACCCGTCGAAGCTCGGCAAGGACAACCTCCTCGCCATCGCGAAGGACACGGGCCTCAACGTCGACCAGATGACCAAGGATATGGCGTCTGACGAGTGCAAGAAGGTCGTCCAGGACGACATGAACGAGCTGCAGAAGTTCAAGGTCAACGCGACCCCGGGCTTCTTCATCAACGGCATCTTCATCGGCGGCGCCTTGGACAAGGCTGGCTTCAAGAAGGTCATCGACGAGCGCCTCAAGATCGCCGAGGCGTCGGGCGTTGCCGGCGACAAGTATTACGACCAGGAGATCATGGGTAAGGGCGAGAAGCAGTTCCGCTCGAAGATGGATCCCAAGCCGCAGTGAGCTGAGGATCTAGGCTGCGATGACGGCGTCCTCTGGGGCGCCGTTTTTCGTTTCGGCACGCCCGACGGGAAACCGCAGCGTGAACGTCGTGCCGACGTCGACGGTGGATGACAGCTCGATGGTCCCGCCGTGTGCCTCGACGATGCCGAAGACGACGGAGAGGCCTAGGCCCGTTCCGCGACCGACCTCCTTGGTCGTGAAGAACGGCTGGAACACGCGCGCCTTCACGTCGTCGCTCATGCCGCAGCCGTTGTCGCGGATCGTCACGAGCACACTGCCGTCCGGTGCGACGCCGCTCGCGACATCGATGCGTCCGTCGATGCGATCGCCGATCGCGTGCACTGCGTTAACGATGAGGTTCACCATCACCTGCGTCAGCTGCCGCGGCTTGCCATGGAGTGACGGGAGAGGTTCGAGCGCGAGGTTCAGCTTCACGCGCCCCTTGAGCTGGTTCTTGGAGATGCGCGCGGCAGCCTCGATCTCGTTGTTGAGCTCGAAGTCTGCCTGCACGTCGGTGTCACCGCGCGCGAACTGCTGGAGGTCGCGCACGATCGTATTCACGCGCGAGATGCCGTCGATCGTCGAGGGGAGAAGATCGTCCACGTAGCCTCGCAGCGCCTCCGGCAGATTCGGCGTGTCGCGCAAGTCCTCGAGCAGCGTGTGAACGTTCATCGTCACGTACGCCATCGGATTGTTGATCTCGTGCGCGACGCCCGCCGCGATCATGCCGAGGCTCGACAGCTTTTCATTGGCGACGAGCTCCTCGTGCATCGTCTCCAGAGCGCTCATCGCCTCGCGAAGTGCGGTCTGCGCTTGCTGCGAGTCGGCGAGCGCGGTGGCGAGGCGCCTCTCGCGAGATCGCAGCTTCAGCACCGTGAGTACCCACGCAAGAAGCCCCCTGTACGAGGGTTCGCGCGTATCGTGTCGACCGGTGAAGCTCGCCACGCTCGTGCTGCTCGCTGCCTGCGGCGGTTCCGACGACAAACCCATCGACGGCGCCGCATCGTGCGCTCGCCCCACCGGTGATCAGTCCATCGTCGGCACCATCACCGGCGTGGGCTCCGACGAGCTCTCCGGTCTCGCAGCGAGCCACACGCTCGACAACGTCTTGTGGACGCACGGCGACGCGGGCAATCCGGCGACGCTGTGGGGCATCGAGTCCACGACAGGCGTCTCGCGCGGCGCGCTGACGTAGAGGCGATCTTCGTCGACCCGCGCGACCACGCGGTCTACGCGATCGAGAAGGTCGCCGCGAACCAAGTGCGCGTTTATCACCTCGTGCTCGGTGGCACGGCCGAGCAGAGCGGCACGCTGACGCTCTCCGATTCCGATCCACGCGTCACGGCAGCCGACATCTTCGTCGACGCCTGCAACACGCGCCTCGCGATCCGCACGCACTGGTCGCTGCACGAGCTGCGCGGGACGGCGGACGCGTCCATCACGACGCTACTCTCATCTCCTCTCGCGAGCTTGCCGATCGCCGCCGAGGATCAGGGCGAGTCGATCGCGTACGCCGCCGACGGTGCGAGCTACTTCACGACGAGCGAGGGCAAGAACCCACCGCTTCACGTCGTGAAGTGACGATCGGTACTCGAGCTCCGCGAGGATCTCTCCGGCGACAATGCGACGCCCGATTGCTGTGACCTACAGCGTGTTGTCAGCGCCGGGCGTCTGCATCGAGCAGAACTTGATGTCGTTGCTGTTGTTGTCCGTGTCGACGGCGTTCGGCGCGCGGCAGATCGAGCCGTTGCCGGTCGAGGCGTCGACGGATGCAGACGAGGTGCCTTCGGGCGCGAACGTGATCATCTGGCCACCGACCGTGTAGGTGAGGTTGCCGGTGGTGTTGCCCGCGTAGGTGATGCTGTCGACGACCGTCGGCGCGATGGACATCGCCATGTTGCCCTTCTCGACCAGGAACACCGCGTCGCGCGCGCCGTTCTGGATGTTGTCAGCAGCCACGGCGAGCGCGAGGGTCTTGATGTCCGGGTCGGGCGTCGTGGTGTCGAGACCGGCAATGAGCGTCGAGGACCCGATGACCAGGTACTGGTGCGATGCGAGCGTGTCGACGGTGGTGAGGTCGTAGGTGGCGTGCGTGCTGTACAAGGCCGGTGTCGCCGTCGTGTTGCCGTTGACGAGGACGATCTGCATGTTCGCGACGGAGATGGCAGCAGCCGTCGGGTTGTAGATCTCGATGAACTCATTCGAGTCAGTGCCGTCGTTGTCGTAGTCGATCTCGTTGATCACGAGATGGTTCGCGGCGACGGCCGGCATGAAGCCCGTGAACGTCGCCGTCGCTGGCGTGCCGAGCGCGGTGCCAAACGTGTCCGCCACCGTGTTCGCGACGGTGACGGTGTAGACGGTCGCCGGCGTCTGCGCAGCGGTGGTCAGCGTGACCGAGAGCTTATCGGCAGCGAGCACCGCCGCCGTCACGCCGAGAGGAGCTGACGCCGCGTCGGCGATCGTGAACTTCGACATGTCGACCGTCGTCGTGTCGAGTGGGCGTGAGAACGTGACCTTCACCGTCGTCGCATCCGTCGCGACAGCCATCGTGACCGTCGGAGCGGGGCACGTGTTGACGACGATGTCACCCGTCACGATCGCGGTGAGCTGCGTCTGGGAATTGACGCCGGACGTGAAGCGACCGACCGGCGTGTTGGTCACCGTGAACGTGCAGCCGTTATCGATCTGCTTGGCTGCCTGCAGCGTTGCCGGCAAGCGGAGCTGGAAGTTGGGATCGATGACGGTGATGCCGGCCGTCGTGATCGACGCCTTCACCCACATCGATCCGCTCGACGTGAAGGCGCTACCGACGGTGCCGCTGAACGAGACGAGCTCGCTGTCGTAGTTGTCGACGGCGGTGACGAGATCCGTCGACGCAGAGACGTTCTTGGCGAGCGGGTTGACGTCGGTCGCTGTCGCCGTGCGTGTGACGTCGCTGATCGCGGTCGCGCGGGGCTGCGCACCCGTGGTGGCCTTGGTCGTCACGGTGAACGCGATGACATCGCCGACGGCGAGCGCGGGCGTCAGCGACGTGAGCGTCGTGGGATCGACGGACACGAACAGCGCAGGGCCATCCTGCGTCGCTTGCACCGTGAAGCCGGCTGGATCGTTCGTCAGCGAACCGATCTGCGGCTTGATGTACGTGACCGTCACGCCGACGACGTCGAGGGCAACCGTGCCGTCGGTGGCCGCGCGCACGGACATGATCGACTCCGCGGGCGTGAGCATCGCGTCCGGCGCCGCGTCGATAGGCAGTGTGTCGATCGTCGGACCATCGGTCGCCGAATCGACGGGCGGGCGCGAGTCGACATGCGCGTCGACGACACCAGACGGACTTCCATCATCACCACATGCAGCGAGTGCGATCGCGAGGCAAAGGAGGCGCTTCATGCGCGCCGATTTACCCCATTTCACGAGTGACGCATGTGACGAGTAGGTGGCGCTCTCGTTGCCCTCATGGAAGGAATGAATTATCAGTAATATCCGCAACATCGCAGACGCGCGGATGCGCTCAGGAATCCTTGGGATCACCGTGGTGCGCTGGTAAGGTCGCCGCCCGTTATGGAAACCAAGCAACTGGACCGCGTCGTGATCCGCTTCGTCGGCGATTCCGGCGACGGCATGCAGCTCACCGGTAGCGAATTCACCAAGTCCGCCGCAGAGGCAGGGAACGACATCTCGACGTTCCCCGACTTCCCGGCCGAAATTCGCGCCCCTGCCGGATCGCTGTTCGGCGTCTCGGGATTTCAGCTGCACTTCTCGTCGACCGAGATCCATACGCCTGGCGATGCGCCCGACGTTCTCGTCGCGATGAACCCGGCCGGTCTCAAGACGAACGTCAAGGACCTCGTCCTCGGTGGAACTCTCATCGTCAACACCGGCGCGTTCACGGAAGCGAACCTCAAGAAGGCCGCCTACAAGACGAACCCGCTGGAGGACGGCTCGCTCGACAAGTGGAAGGTCCACTCCGTCGACATCAGCCACCTGACGAACGTCGCGCTCGAAGGCGGCCCGCTCTCCAACAAGGAGAAGGCGCGCGCGAAGAACTTCTTCGCTCTCGGCCTCGTGTTCTGGATGTACGGCCGCGAGCTCGACAGCGAGATCGTGCGCATCCGCCAGCAGTTCGCGAAGAAGCCGGAGTTCGGCGAGGCGAACGTCCTCGTGCTCAAGGCCGGCTACCACTTCGGCGAGACGGCGGAGGTCTTCCAGACCCAGTACAAGGTCCCGCCCGCGCACTTCTCGCCGGGCATGTACCGCAACATCACGGGCAACGAAGCGATCGCGCTCGGCCTCGTCGTCGGTGCAGAGCTCGCCGGCAAGAAGCTGTTCTACAGCGGCTATCCCATCACGCCCGCGTCGAGCATTTTGCACTCGCTCGCCAAGTACAAGAACTTCGGCACGATGACGTTCCAGGCCGAGGACGAGATCGCGGCCATGGGCGCGGCGCTCGGTGCGGCGTTCGGTGGATCGATCGCGGTCACCGCGTCGTCGGGTCCCGGCATCGCGCTCAAGGGCGAAGCGATGGGCCTCGGCGTGATGACCGAGCTGCCAGTCGTCATCCTCAACATCCAGCGCGGCGGTCCCTCGACGGGCCTGCCGACGAAGACCGAGCAGAGCGATCTTTCGCAGTCGCTGTTCGGCCGCAATGGCGAGTCGCCGCTGCCGGTGCTCGCGGCCAAGTCGCCTGGCGATACGTTCTACTGCGCGATCGAAGCCGTGAAGATCGCGACGCGCTACATGACGCCCGTGATTCTGTTGAGCGACGGCTATCTCGCGAACGGCTCCGAGCCGTGGATGCTGCCGAACCTCTCGGCGCTGCCGCGCTTCGACGTGAAGCACCGCACCGACCCCAAGGACTACTTTGTCTACGAGCGCGATCCCAAGACGCTCGCGCGCGCGTGGGTCATCCCGGGCACGCCGGGCCTCGAGCACCGCATCGGCGGCATCGAGAAGGACGCGCTCACCGGCAACATCTCGTACGCACCGGAGAACCACGAGAAGCAGACGCACGTGCGTCAGGAGAAAGTCGATCGCGTCGCGCAGGACATCGGCGAGCTCGATCTCGCCGGTGCCTCGTCGGGCGATGTGCTCGTCATCGGTTGGGGCGGTACATACGGCTCGCTCCGTCAGGCGCAGCAGCAGATGGCCAAAGAGGGCAAGAGCGTCTCGCACGCGCACCTGCGCTGGCTGTCACCGCTCGAGCCGGGTCTCGCCAAGATCATCCGCAACTACAAGCGCGTGATCGTCGCCGAGCTCAACATGGGTCAGCTCCGCGCCGTGATTCGCTCGACGTTCCTCGTCGACGCGATCGGCCTCAACAAGATCCAGGGCATGCCGTTCAAGGTCTCCGAAGTCGTCGACGCCGTCGAGAAAGAGCTCGGCAACGCCAAATCCATTCCCACCACGTCGGCTCACCAGCCCACGGCGAACGCGTAAGGACATATGAGCGAAACCGTCAAACTGAAGCTCTCCAAGAAGGATCTGGAAACGGATCAAGATGTCCGCTGGTGCCCGGGCTGCGGTGACTACGCGATCCTCGCGACGGTCCAACGCACGCTCGCGAACCTCGGCATCAAGCGCGAGGACACCGTGTTCATCTCGGGCATCGGTTGCTCGAGCCGCTTCCCGTACTACATGAACACGTACGGCTTTCACACGATCCACGGCCGCGCGCCGGCGATCGCGAGCGGCCTCAAGATCACGCGCCCCGAGCTCGATATCTGGGTGATCACCGGCGACGGCGACGGCCTGTCGATCGGCGGCAATCACATGATCCACGCGCTCCGCCGCAACATGGATCTGAAGATCATCCTGTTCAACAACCAGATCTACGGCCTCACCAAGGGTCAGTACTCGCCGACGTCGCAGGTCGGAACGCGCGCTCCGTCGACGCCGACCGGCTCGATCGATCACCCGCTCAACCCGATCTCGCTCGTGCTCGGTGCGGGCGCGACGTTCGTTGCTCGCGCGGCGGACACCGACGCGAAGCTCACGGGCGCGATCCTCGAGGCCGCATATCGCCACAAGGGCGCCGTGCTGATCGAGATGCTGCAGAACTGCCCCGTCTTCAACGACGGCGTGTGGGAAGGCGTCAAGGACAACCCCGCCGACAAGCAGATCATCCTGGCCGACGGCAAGCCGCTCCTGTTCTCGAACGGCACCAAGGGCATTCGCCTGACCAAGGATCTCCGCCCGGAGATCGTCGAGGTTGGCGAGGGCAAGGTCTCTGTCGACGACCTCGTCGTTCACAGCGAAGAGGGTTCTCCGCTCTACGCTCACCTGCTCGCGCAGCTGGTGCAGCCTGATTTCCCGATGCCGATGGGCATTCTCCACCGTGCGAGCAAGCCGACGTACGACAAGCTCGCCAATGACCAGGTCGCCGACGCCATCGCCAAGCAGGGCGCCGGTGACCTTAGCAAGCTGATGCTCTCGGGGATGACCTGGGAAGTCGGCAGCGATGGGACGCGTCACTAATGGGCTACGTAATTTCGCAAGACACCGTCGAGCGCACGATCAACACGTTCACCAAGCTGGATCAGCGCGGTGACAAGAAGGCGATGAACAAGCTCGCCCTGCGCCTGCAGAAGGAGCAGCCCAACCTGCTCCAGTTCGCGGCAGCGGTTCGCACCGAGCACGGCGACGCCGTCGGTGAAGCAGCCGTGTTCTACGCGACGCTCGTGTGGGCGATGTTCGACAAGTCGCAGGACGGAACGCTCCCGCGCGTCACCGGGCAGAACCTCGCCGATGCCGACAAGGTCGTCACCGCTGCGCTCGCCGCTGTTCCTGGCCTCGACGCGAAGCCGGTGCACGAGCGCGTCGCGCCGAACCTCGCCGAGACGCAGCCGAACATTTACAAGAAGCTCGCGGAGCTCCTCGCCGAAGACATCAAAGAAGCGGCGATGACGGAGCAGACCGGCACGACGATCATCAAGCCGACGCAGGTCGTGATCGAGGCGTTCGACGCCGCGATGACGGGTCGCCGCATGGGCGACAAGCAGGGAACGGTCGTCGCCGAGGACAAGCCGGGTCGCAACGATCCGTGCAACTGCGGCTCGGGCAAGAAGTACAAGAAGTGCCACGGCCTCACGGCCTAGCCAGCTAACGAGAGCTCGCTCTCGGGTTCTGCGGCCCGGATGTGTATCAGTTGACCGGGTGACCGTTTCCGGTGCTCCAGCCGACACCGTCGTCGGGAGCCGGCTGCGGATCCGGCGTGGGCGTGACAGCGCTGCCGCCGCCCATGCCGGTCGTATCGATATAGCCAGCCGACTCCGCGAAGCGGACGTACTTGCGGGTCACGTTCCACGTCAGCCATGCGCCACCGCGGTTCGGCAGCACCCACGGCGTGTACGAGTAGAGCGACGCGGTCGCGGAGTTCTTCGGCGAGACGTGCTTGTTGTCGAGCGAGGTCGTCGTCTTGCCGACGCGCCACTGCGCCGTGCCGTCCTCGGACGCGTCGTACCACTTGCGCATCGTCTTCGCGCTGCACGTGAGCTGAGGCTCGAAGCCGCGGTAGGACGCCGAGCAGCCACCGCCGTCAGGGCAACCGCAACCGGTCGCGGCGTTGATGCGGCTCGCGGACGGGCGCGCCGTCTTGGAGACGAGCGACATCTCGCCCTGAAGACGCGCGACGAGCATCATCGGATTGATGCCTTCCGCCGTCGCTGCGTCGAAGATGGCCTGCGCGGCCGTCTTGCCGCCGGGCGTCGTGTAGTCGGCGAGCCACGAGCGATTGTGGTACGGCGACTCTTCGAGGAACTTCTGAATTTCGGGGGCCGTGAACTGGCCGTCGTCCAGGAAAATATCGTCGGCGACAACGTTGTTCTGGTCGAACACCGCCGGGACGCCATCCGCTTTGCCGTCCGCGGGATCCACGTCGTAGTCGGAAGCCTCGTCTGATCCTTCGGGTTCGTCGGCGCTCGGAGCACAGGCCGTCGCGAACAGCGCGCAGATCAGGAAGACCGACTTCTTCATGAACAGCGCTCTACGCAAGAGCGTGGCCAGCGCGAGATCGACGACTGCGAACTGGATCGTGCACGTGCGCAGAGGCCAGATCAGGTGGGGTCTGCATACGACAACGCGCTATGTGCGCGATCGAACTACGGGGCTACTCGAGTTACCAGTGGATCCAAGTGGAGGTGGTGGGAGGAGAATTCCCAGGCGTTCGAAGTTGCTCGCGGCGGCTACCGGAGTCGCCACGCCGCGCGTCAATCGTGCAGTGACGTGCGCGACGGCCCGTGAAGCCGCGGCGATGTGCCGCTAGTGCCCATGCAGCACATCGGCTAGCGTTCGCGCATGGCTCGTATCCGACTCGGCTGGCTTGGACCCGCGATCGTGATCGCCGGTCTCGCGATCGGCGCGGTCGGTATCTGGATCGTCATCAAGAACAAGCCGCACGTGGGCGCGGTGATCGAGAGGATCGACATCGGCAAAGGACAGGAGCTCGCCATCCGGAAAGAGGACGGAGGCGACCGCAACTTCCTCGAGATGTACGAGAAGGGTCAGCTGAAGTGGGAGTCGATGATTCCCACGTACGCCGGCGATGCGACGCACCGAGCGATCACGTGGGGCGAGATCGCGATCGCGACGCGCGTGATCCGCGGCGGCAAGGCGGAGATCTTTGCGCTCTCGCGCGCGGACGGCACCAAGCTCGGCGGCGTGAATCTCGGCGTCGATCACGGCGCGATCAAGCCCGGCTTCGCTGGGCAGTTCTCTGTCACCGACGGCAAGCGATGTTACGAAATCGTCGCAGGCGACACCTGGAATCAAGTCATGACGATCGACATGCAGACGGGAAAGGCCTTATGGAAGCGCGATTTCCCCGCTCCCGCCGCGACCTCGGTGCGTGTGGAGGGCGGCAATCTGGTGATCGAGCACGCGGGTAAGTCCCGCTGGTTCAACGTGTTTACTGGCAAAGAGGACACTTCATTCGAGACGACCGGTACGACTCCCTGGGGTGGAACCGAGGCTCTCTAGTACAATTAAAATGTGAGCGTCGAGAGACCGGCATTTTCAGGGGAAGTCTCGGGCGTGCATCGCATCGCGGAGGTGCTCGAGGTAACCGAGCCGCGCGATCGACCGTCGCTGCGCCTCGTGGAACAAGCGGGGAAAACGCCGCCCGCACCCGGCATCACGGATGTTCCGCCCGTTGATCTCGCGGCGCCCGAGCTCTACCTCAACCGCGAGCTCACCTATCTCAACTTCTGCTGGCGCGTGCTGCAGGAGTCGGAGGACGAGCGCACGCCGCTCCTCGAGCGGATGAAGTTCATCGCGATCATCTCCTCCAACGTCGACGAGTTCTTCCAGAAGCGCATTGGCGGTCTCAAGCAAATGGTCGGCGCGCAGGTGCACACCGTCACGCCCGACGGACGCACACCGCAGCAGCAGATCAATGACTGCCTCGATCTCATCAACGCGCTCGAGAAGAAGAAGATCTCCGTCCTCGACAAGGTGCTCGGCGAGCTCAAGACCGCGGGCGTCTGGCTCGCGCCGTTCAAGGAGCTCGATCCGCAGCAGCAGGCGTGGGTGCGCGAGTACTACGTCCGCAACATCTTCCCGCTCGTGACGCCGCAGGCGATGGATCCGGCGCACCCGTTTCCGTTCGTCTCCAACCTGTCGCTGAACTTGTTGGTGTCGCTGCGTTACGAGAACGACAGCGAGTCGTTGCTCGCGCGCGTGAAGATTCCCATCGGCGGCGGTACCACGCGCTTTCTGCGCATCGGCACGTCGCGTGTGTTCGTCGATCTCGCGGACATCATCGCGAACAACCTCGACATGCTGTTCCCCGGCATGGAGATCGAGTCGCACTCGCTGTTCCGCGTGACACGCAACGCGATCACCGAGCGCGACGAAGAAGAGGCCGAGGATCTCCTCGAGCTGATTGAGATCGAGATGCGCGATCGCAAGTTCGCGCCCGTCGTGCGCCTGCAGGTCGATCGCAACATGACGCCCGTGCTGCGCGGTCGTCTCGCGTCGGAGCTTGGACTCGACGAGGGCATGGACGTGTTCGAAGCCGAGGGCTTGCTCGGTCAGCGCGATCTGATGGAGATCGCGACGCTCGACATCCCCGAGATGCGCGATCCGCCGCACGCGCCGTGCGCTCCCGTCGACCTACTCACCGACGGCAACATCTTCCACGCGATCCGCGATGCGAAGTCGCTGCTCGTCCAGCATCCGTTCGAGTCGTTCCAGCAGAGCGTCGAGCGCTTCCTCAAGGAAGCAGCGGATGATCCCAAGGTTCGCGCGATCAAGATGACGCTGTACCGGACGTCCAAGGACTCGGAGGTCATCAAGCATCTCGTGCGCGCTGCTCGCAACGGCAAACAGGTCGCCGTGGTGCTCGAGCTCAAGGCGCGGTTCGACGAGGAAGCGAACATCAAGTGGGCATCGCGCATGGAGCGCGCGGGCATTCACGTCACGTACGGCGTCGTCGGTCTCAAGACGCACACCAAGATCATCCTGATCGTTCGTCAGGACTTCGACGGTCTGCGCCGCTACGCGCACCTCGCGACGGGCAACTACCACGCGGGCACCGCGCGCCTGTACACGGACCTGGGCCTGTTCACGTGTGACGACGCGATCGGCCGCGACCTCACCGAGCTGTTCAACTATCTGACGACCGGCTACAAGCCGCGCCGCAAGTACCAGAAGCTGCTCGTCGCGCCCAAGCTGTTGAAGCAGGCGCTGCTCGAGAAGATCGAGCGCGAGATCGCGATCCAGGGCGGCGGTGGACGCGGCCACATCCAGTGGAAGCTCAACGCGCTCGAGGATGTCGACATCACGCGCGCGCTCTATCGCGCATCGCAGCGCGGCGTCGCGATCGACCTGATCGTGCGTGACACGTGCCGCCTGCGCCCCGGCGTCGAAGGCTACTCCTCGACGATCAAGGTCGTCAGCGTGATCGGCCGCTTCCTCGAGCACGGTCGCATCTACTACTTCCACAACAACGGGAAGCCCGAGTACTACCTGGGCAGCGCGGACGCGATGCAGCGCAACCTCGAGAAGCGCGTCGAGGTGCTCATTCCCGTCGAAGATGCGCGGCTCCAAGGCGAGCTCCGCCACATCCTGGATACCCAGCTCTCCGACCAGCGCGGCGCGTGGGACATGCAGCCCGACGGTAGCTATGTCCAGCGCACCGGCATGGGCGCAAAGCACAGCCAGCTCCAGATGATCGAGCGCACCGAGCGCCGACTCAAGGACGCGACCCGCTTGCGCCGCCGCAAGGTGCAGTCGACGCCCTCCCGCCGCAAGCGCTGATACCATCTAACGCTGATGGAGAGCACATCGAGTCTCGGCCACTACGAGATGCTGTGGGACTGCGACCACTGCGATCAGAAAGGCCTGCTCGGTAAATCACAGCGTCACTGCCCGCAGTGCGGTGCGCCACAGAACCCCGACAAGCGCTACTTCCCGCCCGAGGGCAGCGAAGTGAAAGCGGAGGGCCACAAGTTCGAGGGCGCGGATCGCACGTGTCCGGCGTGCAGCGAGCCGATGAACGCGCGCGCGTTGATGTGTACGCACTGCGGATCGCCGATGGATGGCGCCGCGCAGATCAAGCAGCTCCTCACGCCCAAGCCCGTTTTCGGGGTGCCGCCGCAGAAGTCGAACCTCAAGCGAACGCTGATCATCATCGGCGCCAGCGTCGCGTTCATCTTCATCATCTGGTTCATCTTCTTCCGCACCAAGATCGCGACCGTGAAGGTCACCGGGCATCGCTGGAACGACATCATTCGCGTCGAAGAGTGGGGACCCGTTCGTCATGAAGCGTGGCGTGACAGCGTTCCTATTCGCGCGATGAGCTCGTCCTGCATCCAGAAGCAGCGCTCCACGCGCAAGGTCGATACCGGTCAGCAGAGCTGCTCGACATCCAAGAAGGACAACGGCGACGGCACGTTCGAGAAGACGCAGAACTGCCACACCGTGTATCGCGACGAGCCGGTCTACGACGACTGGTGCACGTACAGCCTGGACGAGTGGCACCAGATCGACAAGCTCGCGGCGAGCGGTGCGGGTCTGTCGCCGACGTGGCCAGCGACGGATCTGCCGACGACCGCGTTGGAGACGTACGGCAGCCGTCGTCAGGGCGAGCGCATCCAGACGTTGACGCTCGACTTCGGTAAGGACAACTGCGACGTGAAGGACCCGATCTGGCGCAAGTACGCCGACGGTCAGAGCTACAAGCTGAACGTGCGCGTGCGAACCGGCGCTGTCGTCTGTGGCGATCTGAAGTAGCTCAGAGCGGTAGCCGCACGATGAACGTCGAGCCGCTACCCTCGATGCTCTCCACGTCGAGCGAGCCACCGTGCGCGATCACGACCTCGCGAGAGCTGGCGAGGCCAAGGCCGTTACCGTCGATCCTTCCGACGTTAGCGGCGCGGTGAAAACGCTCGAACACGCGCGGCAGATCCGCGGCGGGGATACCGATGCCCGAGTCCGTCACGCGAATCTCCGCCCAGTTGGCGATCCGCGTCGTCGCGATACGGATGTGACCGCCGTGAGGGCTGTACTTGATCGCGTTGGACACGAGGTTTCCCAGGACGCGAGACATGCGAGCTTCGTCGAAGTTGCCGACCATCGCCTCGGGCGCGAGCGTCACGTCGAGAACATGGCCACGCACGAGTGACTTCGCGGCGACGACAGCCTCGCTGACGACCGGGCGGATATCGACACGCGTGCGGCGGAGCTGGAGGCCGCCGGATTGCGACTTGGCGATATCGAGAAGCTCGTCGATGAGCCCCTTCATCCGCTTGAGCGAGATCGAGATCGCGTCGGAGTCCTCGACGGGAATCGCGTGGGGGTTATCGATCTTCACCATATCGAACAGCGCCATCACGACGCCGAGCGGATTGCGCAGGTCATGCGTCACGGCCTGGATCATTTGATCGCGGTGCTTGGTCGCTGCCTCGGCGGCTTCGCGAACGTCACGCTCGCGCTCGAGCAAACGGACGATGCGCAGCGCCGACACGACGTTCTGCGCGAGCAGGTGGCACGTGCTGCGATCGAGCTCGGCCAACGCCGCGGGGTCGCGCCCACCGAGGACGAGTACTCCATCGTTGCCTTCATCGATGAGCGGAAACATCATCAGCGTCGAGAGCTGCGGTTCGCCGATCAGCGCGCCGCACTCGGGAGCGTTGAGGACCTGTGCGGACCGCCGCACCAACACGTCTGCGATCGCGGACCGCGGAATGATCGGCGTGTTCGCAGGCATCAGGCGATAGCCATCGGTGGTCGCGATCACGAGTGCCACCTGATCTACCGGAAGCATCCACTTCACGGAGCGGCGGAGAATCGTCGCGACCTCGACGCTGTCCTTCGCACGCACCAGCTTCGCCGTCAGCTCGACGAGAGCCGCGAGCGAAGGCGGATCGGGGATCGCGGAGGAGCTCACAACCATCGAGCCTTTCGAATCGACCGATCGCTGCGAAAAGTTGGGCGCCCACACGTTACAACCGACAAATCGCGAGTCGCCCGACAGCGCACCCAGGCAGACCTCGACGACCCGGGGTAGCAGGCAGGCGTTCCTAGCTGCCTGACCAGGAGGCCAACTCCTCGAAATCCGTTAGAGTTGTCCCGTGGCAACTGCGAGCACATCACCGCCCGCGGCCGGCAAAACCGGCGGCAAAGACGGGGTCGTCCAGCACGCCCACATCCGCAAGAACGCAGGGCCGCCTCAGGCCGAAGGTGTCCAGTGGCGCAGCTACCTGGGTGTCTTCAAGTACACCCGCCGTGCGATCTCGCTCGTGTGGGGCACGAACAAGGCGCTCACGATCGGCCTCGCAGTCGGCAGTCTCATTGCGGGCCTCCTTCCCGGTGCCGTCGCGTGGGTCGGCAAACATCTCATCGATTCGATCGTGCACGCCGCCAGCACGCATGCGGCCGTCGATCGCACGAGCGCGTTCCACTGGATCGGCGTCGAGCTCGCTCTCGTCATCACGCTCGCGCTCACGATGCGCATCCAAGGAATGATGCGCGCCCTGCTCCGCCAGCAGCTGGGCCAGAAGATCAACGTCGTCATCCTCGAGAAGGCGCTGACGCTCGAGCTCACGCAGTTCGAGGACAGCGAGCTCTACGACTCCATGACGCGCGCCCGCCGCGAGGCCAGCTCGCGCCCTCTCTCGCTCGTCTCGCAAACGTTCGAGCTAGGCCAGGGCCTCATCACGCTCTCCTCGCTCGGCGTCCTGCTCGCCGCGTTCTCCCCCATCGCGCTCGGCATACTCGTCGCGGCCGCCATCCCGCCGTTCATCGCGGAGCTGAAGTTCTCCGGCGATGCGTTCAGGTTGTCGCGCTGGCGCACGCCCGAGACGCGCGAGCAGGTCTATCTAGAGACCGTCATCGCGCGCGAGGACCACGCCAAAGAGGTGAAGCTGTTCGGCCTCGGCCCGCGCTTCCTGGAGCGCTATAAGGCGATCTTCGACAAGCTCTACGCAGGCGATCGCACGATCATGATCCGTCGCGCGACGTGGTCGATGATCCTCGGCACCGTCGCGACGCTCGCGTTCTACGGCATGTACGGGTGGATCGCGCTCGCTGCCGTCGACGGCGCCATCACCATCGGCGCGATGACGATGTACGTCGTCATCTTCAAGCAAGCGCAGTCCACGCTCTCCAGCTCGCTCGGCGATGTCGGCGGCATGTACGAGGACAACCTCTACCTCTCCAACCTCTACGAGTTCCTCGACACGCCCACCGCCATCAAGACCGGTGTCATCGAGGTCGGCGCGACGCCCGGTGACGGCATCCGCTTCGACGACGTCGAGTTCGCGTATCCGGGTTCCACCGAGCCGGCGCTCACCGGCGTCACGCTGCACATCAAGCCCGGCTCCAAGCTCGCGATCGTCGGCGAGAACGGCAGCGGCAAGACCACGCTCATCAAGCTGCTCACGCGCCTCTACGAGCCCACGCGCGGCAAGATCCTGCTCGACGGCACGGACCTCCGCGAGTGGAATCCCGCCACGCTCCACCGCCGCATCGGGGTCATCTTCCAGGACTTCGTGCGCTACCAGCTCACCGTCGGCGAGAACATCGGCGCCGGTGACGACCGCGCGTACACCGATCGCGATCGCTGGACCGACGCTGCCGATCGCGGCCTCGCGGCGCCCGTCATCGACACGCTGCCCAAGACGTACGACACGCAGCTCGGCAAGTGGTTCAAGGACGGCCGCGAGCTCTCGCTCGGTCAGTGGCAGAAGGTCGCGCTCGCTCGCTCGTTCATGCGCAAGGACGCGGACATCCTCGTGCTCGACGAGCCGACCGCCTCCATGGACGCCGAGGCCGAAGTGAAGATCTTCGATCGCTTCCGCGAGGTCACCGACGACAAGATCGCGATCGTCATCTCGCACCGGTTCTCGACCGTGCGCATGGCCGATCAGATCATCGTGCTCGACAAGGGCCACATCGTGGAGCGCGGCACGCACGACGAGCTCGTCGCGCAGGATGGTCGCTACGCGAAGCTGTTCAAGCTGCAGGCCCAGGGATATCGCTAGGGTTTCGAGATCGCGAGCACCGAGCTAGCGTCGAACGCGTAGAGGAAGTGAGCATCCTGACGCGCGTACATGAGCGTTCCGGTCTGCTGTTCCATCATCGCGAACGGATCGTAGTTGCACAGTTGCGTCTGTACCGTCGGGTGATGGGCATCGTCGAGCGACCACGCAGAGATCGAGTGGCTGGTCGTATACGTGTTCATCGGTGACATCGTCGAGATCGACGCGAGGAAGTAAATGTGGTCAGCATCCGCAGCCACGAACGTGTTGCTCGACAGGTAGGCTTGGCCGGTCCAAACCTGCGCTGCGGCTGGATAGATCGTGGCGAGCGAATCCTGGTGCGCGCGAGAGGTCTCCATCTGCACGAGATACTGGTAGGCGGTGTCGCCTCCGACATGGATCGCTCCACTACCGAGGGTTACTGCCTGACCGAGGGCCGCAATTGGAACGAGTGTGGATGTGCCCACGAATCCACCACCTTGAATCCACGAGACGGTCGTCGCACCGGCGATGAGCTCCCTCGGAGAGCCCGTGGAATCGGCGATCGACGTCGGAGTTTGAGTGGCAGCGCCGCTTCGAGATACCGAGACGACCTTCGTTGTATCGACGATGTAGACATCGGTCGCGTTCGCCGCGATCGCGAAGTCACCTTCCAGCGTCAAAGTCGCAAGGACGGTGTCGATCGAGCCAACGCGCTGGTGCACCTCGCTTCCGTTCGCCTGGTTCGACGCATAGAACACGGCGTCACCGTTCGCTGCGAGCGCAAAGGTGCCGCTAGCAGCCAACGCGACGACTGTGGGGGCGCCGCCACTCAAGGGCACTGAAACCAACTGTCCTTGCCCGGTCGTCGTCGTCTGGGCGATGTACAGCGTCGTGCCATCGGACGCGGCGGCCGCAGGCGTGGCACCGACGAGATCGAAGCGTTTGCTCCCAGGGCAGCTCTGCTCGATAGCAGGCGCATCGCCACCAAGAGGATTCGCGTCAGACCCGGCGTCCTGCGTCGATGCCGTGCCGTCGTCCCCGCACCCGATGAGGGAAATTATCAAAACAGCAACGCCACCGACGCATTTCACACATGCAGGATACATCTCGCGATCGCCTCTGCCGAACTCCGCGGGGCGGGCGTGTGCGTGCAGTCACTCGGCAGGCGCATTTCGCGACACCAGCTGGCGCCGCGTGCGGAGGGCGAGGGCGAGCCCCACGATGATCACGCCGCCGCCGACGAGCGTCTGGACGTGGGGTGACTCGCCGAGCACACCGAACGCGACGAGAGCGGTGAGGAGCGGAACGGAGAGCTGCACCGACGCCGCGCGTGCAGCACCGAGTTGCGGCACCACCGCGTACCAGATCGCGTAGCCAAGGCCTGACGCGAGCGCGCCTGACGCAGCGGCAAGCAGAGCGCCCTCGACGGAGACGTGCATCGTGCGTGCGAGCGCATAGCCGACGAGAGCGAGCACGGCGGGAAGTGTGCGGATGAAGTTCCACGCCGTCTCCCCTAGCGGATCTTCGACACCGCGGCCGCGCAGCGAGTAGATGCCCCACGCGACACCGGCGACGCCCATGAGCAACGCACCGTCGATCGGAGGCGAGGCGAGCCCGGGGCCGTTAATGACGATCATGCCCCCGAGCGCGAGCAGCCAACCCAGCAGCTGCAGTACGGAGGGTCGTTCGCCGCGGAGCAGCGCCCCCGTCATCATCGTCAGCTGCACGCACCCGAACAGCAGGAGTGCGCCCGTGGCCGCGGGAACCCGCACGTACGCGAGCGAGAACGCGATCGCGTAGACCGCGAGGGCGCCGGCCGAGCTCCACGACCCTCGGCGAGCTCCCGAGCCCTTGCGCGCGGCAACGAGGGCGAGCAAGACCACCGCGCCGGTCGCGAGCCGGATCGCCGTGAACGATGCCGGATCGATCGCGCCTTCCCGCAGCGCCGCCCGGCACAGCAAGGAGTTCGCGGCGAAGCAGAGCATCGCCACAGCTGTCCCGAAGGCCACTCTCATGCCCACGCAGCATGCCGGAAGAACCGGGGAATTCAGAGAAGGATTGCGGTCGGCGCGGTGTTCGCGTAGATGTAGCGCGTCGCGAGCCGAGGGCTTGCTTGCGGCATACGCTGGTAGCGCCAGCGCAGAACTGTCATGTCGAACTACGATGAATTTCGCGAGGGACGCGTTCCGATCAAGGCGTGGACGCGTGGCGTTGCCATGGAGGAAGAGGCGCGTAAGCAGCTGCGGAACATCTCGCAGCTGCCGATCGTGTTTCACCACGTCGCGGTGATGCCGGACGTGCACTTCGGCATCGGTGCGACGGTGGGCTCTGTCGTTCCGACGCAGGGCGCGATCATTCCGGCCGCTGTCGGCGTGGATATCGGTTGCGGCGTCGTCGCTATGCAGACCACGCTGCCCGCGTCGCAGCTGCCGGACTCGCTGAAGAGCCTGCGTTCTGCGATCGAGAAGGCCGTGCCGCATGGACGCACGTCCAACGGCGGACGCGGCGATCGCGGTGCGTGGCACAAGATCCCGAAGCACGTCGAGCACCAGTGGAAGAAGCTCTCCGACGAGTACAAGGAGATCGGCGAGCGACACGCAAAGCTCGGCGAGGGCAACGACGTCAACCACCTCGGCACGCTCGGCACGCTCAAACCACTTCATCGAGGTCTGTCTCGACGAGACGGATCACGTCTGGTTCATGCTGCACTCCGGCTCGCGCGGCGTGGGCAACCGCATCGGCACGTACTTCATCGCGCTCGCGAAGAAGGACATGCGCGTCTACGTGAACAACCTGCCGGACGTGGATCTCGCGTACTTCACCGAGGGCACGTCGCACTTCGATGACTACGTGCAGGCCGTCGGCTGGGCGCAGCGCTATGCGCGGACGAATCGCGAAGTGATGATGCACGCGGTGCTCGAGGCTGCGCGCGCGGAGCTCCCGCCGTTCGAATTGGGCGAGACCGCCGTGAACTGTCACCACAACTACGTGCAGAAGGAGCACCACTTCGGCGAGGACGTCTACGTCACGCGCAAGGGCGCGGTGCGCGCGGGCATGGGCGAGCTCGGCATCATTCCGGGATCGATGGGCGCCCGTAGCTAGATTGCGGTGCGATAGGCCGCGATAAGTAGCTGGAATTTGATCCGTCCCGGTCGAGCACGTCGACCGAGACGTGCAGTTTCCGGATCGACACCGATCTCTCGATGTGATCAGGTTGATCGATGACGACCAAGCGCCGACGCGGTCAGACTTCGTTTGATGACTGGTTCGCGTTCGGAGGGATTCCTCGTCCCGAGACGTTGATGGATCCGGTGCTCAAACGCATCGATCCCGTCCTCGACGACGCGAGCTTGGTCGACGTTGTGTTCGACGCTCTCGCGAAGCGGCACAAGCAGAGCGCTCGGACCGGTCGTCCCAGCACGCCGGCCGAGGTGGTCCTTCGTCTGCTCGTGCTCAAGCACGTCCGGAGCTGGAGCTACGAGCAGCTTCAGTGGGAAGTGACCGGAAATTACGTCTATCGCAGGTTCTGTCGCATCGACGCTGGCGACGTGCCGGATGCAAAGACGATGGTTCGCTATGGTCAGTTGCTCGACGGAGAGGTCCTCAAGCAGGTGTTCGATCGCGTCGTGCAAGTTGCGCGCGTTCGAGGCGTGAGCAAAGGCCGCCGACTTCGCGTCGATACGACGGTCGTCGAGGCGCCCATCCACTATCCGACCGACAGCTCGCTGTGCGCGGACTCGGTTCGCGTCCTCTCTCGAGAGATGGAAAAGCTCGAGGAGGCGGGCGCCAAGCTCCCTTTCGTCCGGACCGACGTGCGGCGAAGCATCGCGCGTCGGACGCTGGAGATCGGGTACGCGCTCCGAAAGCGCGGCGACGACGCAAAGGAAGCGTTGGTGAAGCCATACCGACGGTTGCTGAAGGTGACGGCTCGAATCACCCGACAGGCAGTTCGCGCTCGTCGAGCGGGACTTCGAGCGATGAAGAAGGCGAAGGGTAAGCGACGTCGAGCGCTGGCTCGAGCGGTGTTTCAGTTGGACCGCTTCATTCCGAAGTCGACGCAAGTGATCAAGCAAACCAGAGCTCGCGTACTTCGTGGTGTGCCCAACTCGGAAGGAAAACTGCTCAGCATCTTCGAGTCAGGCGCGCGAGTTCTCCGTCGAGGAAAGCTGCACAAGCCGACCGAGTTTGGCTCGCTCGTGAAGGTTCAAGAAGCTGAGGGGGGCATCGTGACCGACGTTACGATGGTCGACGGCAATCACGACTCGCAGCTGCTCGTTCCGTCGGTAAAACGTCACATCGAGGTATTCGGCGTGCCGCCCATCATGGTCTCGACAGACCGAGGGTTCTATTCAGGTGCTGGCGTCCGCGAGATCGAAGCTCTTGGCGTTCGTCGAGCAGTCGTCCCATTTCCGGGACATCGATCCGCCAAACGGATCGCTCACGAACATCAACGTTGGTTTCGTCGAGGAAGAGCGTGGCGCGCTGGCGGTGAAGCGCGCAACTCGCGCCTCAAACACCACTTCGGAATGGCTCGAAGTCGCTATCGCGGTCCGAGCGGAACGCCGCGGACGATCTTCTGGGCAGCCATCGCGAACAACCTGGTGACCATCGGGCGCCACGGCTAGCCCGAGCGAAACCACGAGGTTGGACGGCCACAGCGGACGGCCCCCCACGAAGTTCGGCCTTCGTGCGGTGGGGTTTTGCACCGCAATCTAGCTA
>DASYDE010000069.1:0-13271 GCA_036499725.1 Kofleriaceae bacterium | reverse complement strand
CGCGAGCGCGCGAGCTTCAACGACATCCTCGGCGGTGAGCTTGGCAACAGCCGCGTCGGCGGAGGCGTGTATCTCGGCAGCAACCAGACGATGTGGGAGCAGGGCACCCTGACGCAGACCGGCAACCCGATGGACGTCGGCATCAACGGGCAGGGCATGTTCGTCGTCAGCGGTCAGCACCTCGGCCGCGACCAGCAGTACCTGACGCGCGACGGTCGGTTCTCGCTCGACTCGAGCGGCGTGATGGTCGACGCGCACGGCATGCACGTGCAGGGCTACACGATGACGAACGGCGCGAAGTCGGGTCTCGGTGACCTGAACCTCGGCAAGACGCTCTCCCCCGCGCTCCCGACGTCGACGGCGAAGATCGCGATGAACCTCAAGTCGGATCCGACGCACACGAATCCCTCGTTCGACCCGAACGACCCGACCTCCGTCGACTACAAGACGTCGATCCAGGTCACGGACTCCCTCGGTAAAACGCACCAGGTGAACCTGCAGTACGTGAACAACGGCAGCGGCTCGTTCGACGTCCACGCGACCGTCGACGGTGGCGACATCGGCGGCACGGCCGGCACGCAGGTCGAGATCGGCTCGGGCCAGCTGCAGTTCGGTACGGATGGCTCGCTCACGTCGACGAACCCGGACCCGATGAACATCTCGGCGGACTTCACCGGTGCAACGGCAGGTCAGACGGTCGCGCTCGATTACGGCCAGGGCACGGCCGCGGGCGGCACGGGCCGCGACGGCGCGCAGATGTCGTCGAACGACTCGGCCACCAACTCCGTCGACATCGACGGCCACGGCGCGGGCAGCCTCACCGACGTGAAGATCAACCCGAACGGCTCGATCATGGGCGTGTTCGACAACGGCGACTCGTTCGAGATCGGCCGCCTCGCGATCGCGGACGTGCAGAACTATGATGGTCTCCAGCGCCAGGGCGACAGCCTCTACACGACGTCGAACGAGAGCGGCCAGGCCGTCATCGACGAGGCCGGCACGGGTGGCCGAGGTGCGACGATGTCGGGAACGCTCGAGCAGTCGAACGTCGACATCTCGACGGAGCTCGTCACGATGATCGCGTATCAGCGCGCGTTCCAGGCGAACGGCAAGACCGTCAGTACAGCCGACGAGATGCTCCAAGAGGTCGTGAACCTCAAGCGATGATCGTCAGAGCCGCCGACGGTAGCGGCTCGGGCTCCTGAAGTTCCGCGAAGTTAGCGCGGCACAGCGGCTGCAAAACCCGGGGACGTGAGTGAAGCAACGCTGAACCCCGAGGAGATGGAAGCCATCCAGGCTGCCATGCGCGAGAGTGCACCTCGTCGCACATCAGCGCAGTCCGACGCAGAGCCCACGCGGCTCGCGTTGCTGAGCGACGACCGGATCGCCGAGATTGCGCGCCCCGCGCTGATCTCCCTCGCGACCCGCGCTGCTCGCCTGATGACGAAGACGCTGAAGAGCGGCCTTCCCGGTCAGTGGTCGCTCGACGTCATCGGCGCCGAGATCATCGACGGTGCGATGGCGAAGGAAGAGCTTCGCGGTGGTTGGGTCGCGGGCCTTCAGGGTGCCGATGGCGCCGAGATCGTGATCAGCGCCCACGGTGGCGTCATCGAGATCGCGGCTGCCAAGCGCTGCGGCGCGGCTGCTCCGACGACGGATCCGGATCGCGCGCCGAGCTCGGTGTCGCTCCGCTTGTTTCAACCGACCGGCCAGCAGATCGGCGAAGGCTGGATCCAGGCGTGGTCGGACGCGTTCGGTACCAAGCTCGCGGCGTCGGCGGATCTCGGTCTCGTCGCTCGCATCATCGAAGCGCGCAGCATCGTGCGCGTCAACCTCTCGTTCGGCGGCGCGGTTAGCGGCAAGTGCTCGGTCTACTGCCGCGCCGAGGTTCTCGCGCCGCGCCCCGCCGCACTCGCAGCGTTCAAGGCGAACGCCGAGAAGATCGCGAACGCGCTGTGCAACGTGCCCGTCGAGGTCGTCGCAGAGCTCGGCACGCTCCGCATGAAGCTCCACGAGCTGCGCTCGCTGCAGCCCGGTTCTCAATTCACGTTGCGCGGGTTCGTCGACTCGCGCGTTCCCGTTTACTGCGAAGGCGTGCTCAAGGCGTGGGCGCGTCCGGTCGTGTGCCGCGGTGTGCTCGCTGTGCAGATCGAATCGATCGTCCACGGACAAGGAACCAAGTCATGAGTGATTCCCTCGACAATGCCAGCTTCGATCCCCGCGCCATCGAGGCGCTCCTCCATGACGTTCCGCTCGAAGTCACCGTCGAGCTCGGTCGCTCGCGCATGAATCTCTCCGAGCTCGCCGCTCACCTCGGCCCGGGCTCGATCATCACTCTCGATACCCCGACGGGCGCGCCTCTCGACGTTCGCGTCAACGGTCGCATCGTCGCTCGCGCCGAAGCCATCGCGGTCGGCGAGAAGTGTGGCATCCGCATCGTCGAGCTCGTCGGCGGAAAGGAAGGCGCGTAATGCGTTTCTCCAACTCTCTCGTTCTCGTGGGTCTTCTCGCGGCGGCTGGCACCGCTGCCGCGGACTCCAAGGTCGAAGTGCTCGACCGCGGCAACGCCGTCGAAGTCATCGCGCACGACATGAAGGCGCTCAAGACGGACATCAACACCGTCCGCTCGCGCCTCGAAGTTCCGGTGTCGGGTGGAACGCTCACGCAGGGCCAGTACTCGAACGACAAGACGGTGAAGCTGATCGAGCTCACCGGCCATGGCACGCAGAAGAACCTGTCGGTGAAGCTCGCGTACGAGCACGACGGTGTTCTCGCGCTGTCGAAGCAGTCGCAGGTCATCCAGGTCGGCAACGACCTCCACATCATCGTTCCCCGCGTGCTCCCCGCGATCGGTGCCAAGACCGACCTGCCGGAGCCGACGCTCACCCCCGAGCTCGCGGCGAAGGCAGCGGCCATCGCGCCCGTGCCCACGAAGTCCGAAGAAGTCACGCATCCCGTGGCCGAGCCAAAGCAGCCCGAGGCTCCGAAGGCCGTCGAGGCTCCGAAGACGGAGACGAAGGCGCCCGAAGCAATCGCGCCGATCGCGGCAACGACCGCGATCAAGGCGGACGCTCCGAAGACCGAGACCGTCGCTGCGGCGCCCAAGGCCGAGGCAAAGCCGGCGGAGAAGACGCCCGAGAAGAAGGACGACAAGAAGATCGCGGGCGCGACCGAGCCGTCGCCGATGAAGAGCTTCCCGATGATGCTCGCGGTGATCCTGGCCGGCCTCGGCTGCTTCGCCTGGTCGAAGCGCAAGAAGACCAAGCCCTCCGAGAAGACGAGCTCGATCGAAGTGATCGCGCAGAAGTCGCTCGGCGGTAAGGCAAAGATCGTGTGGGTGCAGGCGGGTGGTCGCGACATCGTCGTCGCCGTCACGCCGAACGCGGTTACCACGCTCGGTAACTGGAAGAAGTCCGCGACGAATCAGAACGATGTCGGTCCGCTCACGGCCGCGCTGCCGGAGATGACCGCGCTCGGTATCGCGCCCAACGAGAAGACCGAGCGCAAGTCCTCGAGCCCGGCTGTCGCTGGTCTGCTCAAGCTGCGCGCGCGCACGAATGTCCCGCACGTGAATGAAGACGTCGCGACGGATGACTCCGATGCGGATGCCATCTGGGCCAAGGAAATCCTCGCCGCCACGGGAGCTCGTCGATGAACCCCGTCGACTTGACCGCGCAAGCGACGCAAGCGGCGCAGCAAGCGCAGCACGGCGGTGGCCTCGGCGCCGTCGGCATGGTCGTCCTCCTGACCGTCGTCACGCTGCTCCCCGCCATCATCCTTTCCTGCACCTGCTTCGTTCGGTTCATCGTCGTGCTCGGCTTCGTGCGCACCGGAATGGGTACGCCCTCCGCGCCGCCGAACCAGGTCCTCGTCGGTCTCGCGCTGTTCATGTCGATCTTCGTGTCGACGCCCGTTGCGATGAAGATGTACGAGAACGGCGGCAAGCAATACATCGCCGGTGAGATGACCGAGGCGCAGGCGTGGGACGCCGCATCTCCGACCCTGCGCCAGTTTCTCCTCCAGCGCACGACGGACTCCGACTTGCAGTTGTTCTACGACGTGTCAAACGCGCCGCGCCCGACGACGGTCGACGACGTCCCGATGCGCATCTGCATCCCGGCGTTCATCGTGTCGGAGCTCCGCATGGCGTTCGAGATCGGCCTCACGATCCTCCTGCCGTTCCTCGTCATCGACCTCATCGCTGCCGCGGTCCTCACGTCGCTCGGCATGGTGATGGTGCCGCCCGCGACGGTGGCCCTCCCTCTCAAGCTCCTCGTGTTTGTCATGATCGATGGTTGGCACCTCGTCGTCGCGTCGCTGCTCAAAGGAGCCGGCGCGTGACTCCTGACCAAGTGCTCGACCTCTGGCGCGATGCGCTGTCGGTCGTGGTTCAAGTCTCTGCTCCGTTTCTCCTCGCGTGCCTCGCTGTCGGTCTCGCGATCGCCATCATCCAGACGGCGACGCAGCTCCAGGAATCGACGCTCTCGTTTCTCCCCAAGCTCGGTGTCGCGCTCGTCGTGATCGCACTCTCGGGTCACTGGGCGCTCGACAAACTCGGCGCATTCACCAAGCAAGCGTTCAACGCTCACGTCGACGCGAACCAGACCAGCCTCGTCTCCAACGTCAACAGCGCTCAGGAACAGGACACACCGTGACCGTTACCGAGCCGCAGATCGGCGCCTTTGTCGCAGTGCTTGCCCGTGCGGGTGGGCTGGCGGTGACAGCGCCTGTCATCGGGGACAGTGGTGTTCCCGTGCGCGCTCGGTTGATCTTTGTCATGGCGATCGCGTTTGTCGTCGGTCCCAACCGCCAAGGCATCCTCCTCTCCGATGTCGCCGGTGTGGCGATCATGGAGCTTGCGGTCGGTTTGCTCACCGGCCTCACGGCGCGGTTCGTGATGTCGCGAGCGGCGATCGCGGGCCAGCTCATGGGCCTCTCGCTCGGCTTGGGGTTCGCGTCGCAGTACGATCACAACGCGGGTGAATCCGCCGGCACGCTCCGCATGATGATCACGTCGATCGCGGGGCTCATCTTCCTCGCAACGGGTGGTCTCGAATCCATCATTCAATCGGCGAGCTCCTCGCCCGCCACGATCGGACAGCTCGCGGTGCTCGGCCCGCAACTGCTGCACGAGGGCACCGCCGCGTTCGGGCACGGGCTCGCGCTCGCTGCGCCGATCATCCTCGCATCGCTCGTCGGTAACGTCGGCCTCGCGCTGATCAACCGCGCGGCTCCTGCGGCAAACATCTTCTCGATCGCTTTGGTCGGTGTGCTCGTGCTCGGTGGTATCGCGCTCCTCGCGACCTCGGGCGAGCTCGTCGGTGGCTTGGTGAACGACGCGCGCTCGGCCATCGACGTGCTGCAAGGAACTTCTGTATGACTCGCGAGCTCGTCCTCGGTATCGATTTCGGATCATCCTCGACGATCGCGGGAGTTCTCATCAACGACCGCATCGAGCTCGTGCAGGACGCGGGTGACAGCGTCATTCCGTCCGTCGTCTACATCCCCGACAAGGGCGAGACGCTCGTCGGTCGGCGCGCTGTCGCTCGACAGATCGGCGAGCCGTCCAACGTGATTCGCTCCGTCAAGCGCCTGCTCGGTCTCGCTTCTACCGACGAGCTCGTGCGCCGCTACGCCGCCTCGACGCCGCTCAAGCTCGAGCTCTCGACGCCCAAGCCCGTGTTCAAGTTGCGCAGTGGCCCACAAGCGCCGGAGCAGGTCGCCGCGTCGATCATCGGCTACGTGCGCGGACTCGCCGAGCAGCGCTTCGGCACGCGCATCTCCAAAGCCGTCATGACGATGTCGGCAGGTGCGCCTGCGGGCTATCGCGAGGCTGTCATCCGCGCGGCCAAGATCGCGCACCTCGAGCTGCTCGAGACGATCGCCGAGCCCGTCGCTGCATCGCTCGCGCTGGATCTGCACACGCAGAACATCGACCGCAACATCGTCGTCGCCGACTTTGGCGGTGGCACGTTCGACGTCTCGGCCGTCGAGCAGCGCGGTCTTCGCTTCACGCCCGTCGCGATCGGTGGCGATCACTGGCTCGGTGGCGATGATCTCGACGACGCGCTCGCATCCGCCGTTGGCGGCGCGATCTACAAGCGCTCCAAGTTCGATGTCTCCAACGACAAGACCAAGTGGACCGAGCTCGTCATGCGCTGCGAGTCCGTGAAGCGCCAGCTCTCGACGAACACGGAGACGCTGCTGCACATGCGCGAGGCGTACGTTCACGAAGGAGCGCGCACGGACCTGCGCGTGAACATCGATCGCCCGTACGCCGAGCGCGCGTGGACAGCGCAGATGGATCGCGTGAAGGGCGTCATCGAGCGCTTGCTCGCGAAGTGCGGCTGGACCCCCGACGACGTGCACATCTGCGGGCTCGTCGGTGGCGGAGCGATGATTCCGATCTTCCGGCAGACCTGCGCCGAGGTGTTCGGCAACGACAAGCTCGTCCGCGCCGATCAGCCCGAGCTCGCCGTCGCGCAAGGTGCCACCGTGCTCACGGCCCGCTATCGCGCGATGCAGACCGGCAAGCTGCCCGTCCTCGTCGCGTAGCTACTCGCCGTTGATCGGGTACGCGTAGATCGTCACGTCGGCGATGCCGTTGCCGCTCTGGAATGCGCACGTGCGCGTCGTGAAGTCTCCACTGCCCTGATACGCGCCGATGTTCGGCGTGTAGAGGCACGCCTCGTTCGACTCGCATAGACCGTCGTAATTGCCGTTCGGGTTCACCCACGGATCGAGGATCTCGATCGCGGAGCGCAGGAACTTGCGCGGCGCCGGGTCATCGAAGTTCTTCAGCACGTTCGTCGTGACGCGCGCGTCGACGGCAGCAGGGCACGATCCATCCATCGGGAACGCGCCGAAGTGATTCAGCAGCGTCGGTGCATCCGCGCGGAGTCGCCAATCGTACATCTGACAGTTCTGGCCCGGCGGGCATGCACCGGACGCCGAGAACAGCATCGCCGCCCCGTGTCCCCAGCCGCGGAAGCGATTGGAGAACGTCGTCCAATCGTTTGGCGGATACGCGGCCGTGCCATTGGTTTGCGCGGAGTTGTTCGCCGGATCGTTCGTCGTGACGAGACCGATGAACTCCTGCGTCGGATCGACGCCCGTGATCGCCGGCGTCGTGAGCGACGGGCCATGCGCGCAGTTCGCGCCGAGCGTGACGTTCGCGCCGCCATTGACGCAGCTCATCGTATTGCTGCCGAGCAGGATGTCGCCGCCGAACGTGAGCGCCGTCGCGATCGCGTCGATGCCTTTGCTGGTGTTCGCGACGAAGATGTCGGTGATCGTCGCGGCGTTGGGCGACTCGAGAAACAGGCCCTCCGCCACGTTCGCGACGCCGACGAGCGCGAAGTTCGTGAACGTCTCTTTATAGGGATTGCCGGCCTGGTGGTACGAGAACTGATCCGACGCGTTCTGCACCGACGTGACCGCGATGTAGTTGCCCCAGTTCCCCGACAAGCCCATGCCGATGCTGCTGTTGGAGAAGCTCGTCTGCTGAATGATCGAGAAGTACTGCTCCGTCGGATGGACCTCGACACCCGGCCCCGTGTTGCTCGCGGCCACGTTGCCGGCCATCACGTTCTTGCACAGCTCGTCGAGACCCAGATAGAAGCCCTCGCCGTTGTTGCTCGCGTTCGACGTCATCATCGCGCTGTTCGTCGTCTCGCCGCCGAGCGTGATGCCGATGCCGGTGTTGCCGTCGGCACCTGATTCGTCGACGAGATCCGAGTACGTCGACTCCATCACCGCGCCCGGGTCGACGTTGATGCCGTTCTGACTCATGCCGTCGGCATGCGCGACGGAGCGATGCACGCGCGTGAACGTCACGCCCTGGCGCAGCGAGATCATGTCGACGAGCATGAATGGACCGCCTCGCAGCTGCGTCTCGATCCACCCGAAGTGCGACGTGCCGACGCAGATCATCGAGCGATAGCCGCTCGTGCCGATCGATCCGTCGGTGCCGCACCATTGCTGCAAGTAGCCCGAGTACGCGAGCTCGGATCCACCGAGCGTGACGACCGCGATCCGATCCGTCTGGATCGAGTAGCCGCTGGTAACCGCGTTGCTCGCCTGCGTGTAGATCGTGCCCGCGCTCGTCAGCGCGACGGGCAGGGCGTCCATCGCCGGATTTGCCGGCAGTGGCATCACGGAGTTCGTCCACCACACCGAGCTCGGCGTGACAAAGATCGGCGTGCCGTCGCGCAGGACGGTGACCTTGTTCGGGAGCCACGCATCGGCCGTGACGAGATCGCGGAGGCCCTTTCCGTCGGCGAGCCCGCGCGAGATGAAGCGCGCCGGCGATGTCGTCGCGTCGCATGTCCAATCGAATGCGTTCAGGTCGTCGTGCGCGGTGAGTCCATCACACGACGTCTCGTTCGTCGTAAACACGCGGAGCTCGCCACCGTGCAAGCACTTGAAGTAGCTCTTCGTCGTCGGGTCGCACGCCGCGTCCGGGCGCGTTGCGGCGGTTCCTCCACCGCCCGTGTTCGCGACGTAGTCGTTCCAGCTCGCGCCATGCACCGGATACAGCGGCGCCACGTCCGTCTCGCCCACTTCGGCGTCGACGTCACCTGCATCCTCGTGGTGAAAGTGCACGCGGCCGCATGCCGCGAGGAGCAAGAGGGCGTACGCAGCGCGCAAGCCCCGATTGTACTAGCTCTTGAGCTTCCAGCCTGTCCTGAAGATCCAGCCAATGATCGCCATGCACACGACGAGGAACCCGATGATCGCGAGGAAGCTGATCGTCGGATCGACATCGCCCTTGCCGTAGAACGCCCAGCGCATACCGCTGATCAAGTAGACGATCGGGTTCACGAGCGCGATCTTCTGCCAGATGCCCGGCAGCATGTTGATCGAGTAGAACGAGCCACCGAGGAACGTCAGGGGCGTGATCACGAGGATCGGGATGATCTGCAGCTTCTGGAAGTTGTCCGCCCACAACCCGAGGATGAAGCCGAACGTCGCGAACGACACCGACGTGAGCACGAGGAAGCCGACCATCCAGACCGGATGCTCGATGTGATACGGCACGAACGCGCGCGCCGTGACGAGGATCAACGCGCCGAGCATCAGCGACTTGGATGCCGCGGCGCCGATGTAGCCTGCGACCACTTCACTCAGCGCGTTCGGTGAGCTGAGCAGCTCGTAGATCGTGCCGCTGAACTTGGGCAGAAAGATGCCGAACGACGCGTTCGACACGCTCTCGCCGAGCAGCGACAGCATCACGAGGCCGGGGATGATGAACGCGCCGTACGGGATGTTGTCGACCTCTTTGATCCGCCCGCCGATGCCCGCGCCGAACACGACGAAGTACAGCGACGTCGTCAGCACGGGCGCGAGAATGCTTTGCATCCACGTGCGAAACGCACGCGCCATCTCGAAGCGATAGATCGCCTTGACCGCGTAGATGTTCACGACTTCGCTCCGTGCACGAGGTTCACGAAGATGTCCTCGAGCGAGGACTCCTTCGAGTGCAGATCTCTGAAGTCGATGCCGAGCTTGCTCAGCTCCGCGAGCAGCGGCGCGATGCCCGTCTCCTCGCTCGACACGTCGAACGAGTACGTCAGCGTGCCGCCATCCTTGGAGAGCGTGAGTTTTCTGTCCGCGAGCTCGTCGGGAAGCCTCTCCAGCGGCTGCCGCAGCACGATCTGCAGCTCGCGCTTGCCGAGCCGACGCATCAACTTCGTCTTCTCCTCGACGACGATCAGCTCGCCCTTGTTGATGACGCCGATGCGGTCCGCCATCAGCTCCGCCTCTTCGATGTAGTGCGTCGTCAGAATGATCGTGACGCCGCTCTCGCGCAGCTCCTTCACCATCTTCCACATCTCGTGGCGCAGCTCGACATCGACACCCGCCGTCGGCTCGTCGAGGAACAGGATGCTCGGCTCGTGCGACAGCGCCTTCGCGATCAGCACGCGCCGCTTCATGCCGCCCGACAGCGTCATGATCTTGCTGTTGCGCTTGTCCCACAGCGCGAGCTCGCGGAGCACCTTCTCGATGTGCTTGTCGTCGCGCTTCTTGCCAAACAACCCGCGCGACAGCGACACCGTCGCCCACACCGTCTCGAACGCATCGGTCGACAGCTCCTGCGGGACCAATCCGATCTTGCTCCGGGCCGCCCGAAAGTCTTTCACGATGTCGTGACCGTCCGCGACGATCTGGCCGCGGCTCATGTTCACGATGCCGCAGATGATGTTGATGAGCGTCGTCTTCCCCGCGCCGTTCGGCCCCAGCAGCGCGAAGATCTCGCCGCGCTCGATCTCGAGGTCGACGGTCTTCAGCGCCGTGAAGTCGTTCTTGTAGGTCTTTCCGACCCCTTTGATGCTGACGATTGCCGACACGCGGCCAGTATCATGCGAGTCGGCCGCCAGGTCGACCGAACGGGGCCTAGCCAAACGATGAGTGGCGCGTCTTCGTAAGGACCTCCGACATCTCGGCGATACAAACCGCCGTCGAGAGCTCTCGGCCGCCTCACCTGGGTTAGCTCAGCGCCAGAGTGATTCCTTCACACGGAACAACTCTGCGGTTCCATTCTTCCCCGCTTCGTTAGGCGTCGCTCGTCTGCATCGCGTCTCTACCCGCTTGCTCCTCTCGCGGTGGACGGCGGGCGCCCGGCGGTCCGCCGCGCACGACCACGCGCCGAGCGCCGGGACATCGGTGCCCGCTCACGCGTTCGTTGCAGAGATGATGCGGCGCGCGTTGTGCTCGCTCTCGTCACGGGTCGTGACGCGTCTGGCCCGCTTCGGGCGATCCCGCCGCCCACCGCTCGGCCGAGGGTGCATTCCCTTTCGGAGGCCAGTGCGGTTCGCGCGGTCGGATGAGCATGGACGGTCGGTGCAGACCGCGGTTGCGGGCCGCGTTGGTTCGGCGGCGCTGTTCGCGGTCGCATTCGTCGCACCGCAACCTCACATCGCCCCTCGGAGCCGCACCGCGGCGCGAGTGATCTCTGCGACGGTTCGTTCGCGCCCACGTGGGCACAACTCTGAACACGTGCCGATCGACACACCTCGCGTCGTCACTTCACACCGCCCGTGTGGAGAGTGTACGTCGCACCGTGCGTGGCGTTGTCGGTCGCGCTCAGCTCGCATCGGGATCGTGCGTCGTCAACTTGCACCTGCCCCGTGACGTCGTCAGCTCTGGTCGGTACGTCGCGTCGTCTCGCGTCGGCACCTTGCGTCGCTGCGACGGTGTGAGCGGTCTCAGCGGTGGTTCGTTCGCGCCCACGTGGGCACAAATCTGAACATGCGTCGCCGTATTGAAATGAACACCCACACCGCCTGATCACCGTCGCGCTCGAGACCAAGGCGCCTGTCGAACGCGTCGCGTGAACAGCGCGGCGTGGATGAATGTTCGTTCAGCTATTCAGTTGTCAGTGGACGGGCTCGCCGACAGGTGCGTTGCGCGCACGTAGGCGCGAACCTCGATCAGTGCCCAGCGTCGTCGAGCTGACTCGTTGTGCCCATGGGGGCACGACCGGCGTCGGCCGTCTCCAAGCCATCACTGATCGGACGACTGAACATCAGGTCGTTCGGAGCCGTGCCCTTCATGTCGAGCCGACCCTCGTGCAGGCGCCGGTGGTGACCACTGCACAGCGTCGTCACGTTCGCATCGCTGTCATCGCCGCCCTTCTCGCGTGGAAGGATGTGGTGCAGGTCCAGGTTGTGGCGTGAGCGACAGCCAGGAACCGTGCACTTGTTTCCGTCGCGGGCCATCAGCCGCAGCCGTCGGCGCTTGGTCAGGCGCGACGTCGCGCGTGCGTGCGGATCGTCGACGCGGCCCATGTCGGTCGCATTGCAGAGCAGATACTCCGCTTCTTCCGGCGCGAGCTCGACGCCGTACGCGAACGCACGACCGTCGTCGGTGCGCCAGACTTGCGTCGGTGTCCGCATGCTGAAGCCGACGTTGCATGGCTTGTTGCCGCAGTTGCACGACATGCATCCAACACTCTGTTGCTTGCTCGCTCTGCGGCCACGGCTCGCGTTGCCGTTACCTGAGGTGCGGTTGGGGAGGCCGGTGCCCGCCGCCACCACACCGCGGACGCCGATGCTCGGCGAGGACCGGCTGCGTTCATCGCTCGTCGGCGCGTCGGACTGCTCGTCGTTGTTGCGATTCACTCCGTCAGCGGCGCGATCATCGCCGCCGCCAGCGACGCTCTCAGCTTCGCCGGTCTCGTCCATGGCGTCGCCCGCTTCATTCACCATCGCATCGCCCGGTTCGTCTGGGCTCCCACCGAGACCCCCGCCGCACTCCGCCGCGTCGCACACGGCCAGCAAGCGTTCGTCATCATCCTCGAACGCGTCGCCATGCAGAGACTGCAGCTCGCTGATCAGTGCGTGGATCCGCGCCGCCGTCGCCTCGCGCACGCGCCAACTGACAGTCCGCATCTGCAACTCGGAGCGCTTGGGATCGGTCGGCCGGTCACCCCGCGCACGACCGCTCACCGCTTGCATCGTCTCGCCTGCGGTCATGCCGCACGCAGCGTCGAGCCACTGCTCCTCGGTCTTCGGCGTTGCCACTCGCGTGAGCTCGCGCACGTGCGAGTAGTGCAGCAGACCCTCGTCGAGCGCCGCTTCCATGTTGGGCAGCGAGGCAAGCGCGTCCGGCACGCGCAGCCGATCCTGCGCGACGCGCGGGCTCAGTCCGGAGTAGCGCTCCAGGTATTCGACGATGTTCGCGCAGCTGACCGCCTCCCAGACTCGCAGGCGCACTGCCTCGCGTAGATCGCGGGCTTCTTCCGCGTCCCACGCTGTGCGCTGCTTCGCGCGCCGAACGAAGCGCGCGTGCAGTGCCTGCTGATCCGCCGAGCCGTAGTCCTTGCGCCCATCCATCTCGTAGTAGCGGCGCCGGTGCAGCTCGGCTCGCGTTCCAGCGCTGCTAGGGATCTCGCCGCCGCCGTCATCCACACGCTTCTCTCCGTCGAACATGTCCGACCAATAGCACGCACTCTTTCGGCGCTCTCACGGCCTCGCTGTGGTCGTTTCCTCGCTCGCTCGCGCGGATTCACTGTCCATCCGTGCATCAGCGCCGAGATGCGTCGCCATGCGTTCTCCGACGAGAAAAACGCTCCATTCGCGTTGACGCCATCGACCGCTCTCCGAAATGCGTCAACCGAAAAGCGACATGCTGTCAACGGTCAGCGAATCTGTCACCCCTCAACGGTTCAGCGAATCTGTCACCCCACCTGCTATCGGTTTCTCCACCAAGGACCAAAGTCCTGGGCTCTCCACTCTCGTGCTCGCTTGCGTGCACGACGGTACTGTTGG